>NZ_JBXAQQ010000001.1:0-773794 GCF_058807395.1 Hylemonella sp. GW821-FHT12C09
AGACTTCCTCAGCCCGGTCCAGTTTGAAGAAGGCTTAAAGGGCTAAGCAAACCGTCCGGGGAATCGGGGGAAGCCCATGGAGGATGACCATGAAGAAACGGACAGTTCTTTTTGTAGTTTTGCTGAGCTTGGCCTTGGCGCGGTTGCCGCTCGCGGGCGCGACGATTCGAGGCGACCATGCCTATGCCGGGAAAGAGCCGGCCGGCTCGGCAATTACCCCTAGCCCGTCGTCTGCCGTGACGGCCGGATGCTGGTCTCTGTGCCAAGCCTCAGTGATTGGTGCGCGGCCAATTGCCCAAGCGCAGCCAATTGCGCGAAGTGGGATCCAAAGGCAGCGCCGGACGACGCCCCCAAAATAGGAAGCGGTTTGATTCGGCTTATTGCTTCGCGCAGGTCTGAAGGCCGAAGTACAGCGTCACGGCGCCGACGCCGATTGGCAGCGCGGCTCTGACGAGCAGCGGCAGCTTCAGCCAGGCGGCGAACCATGGATTGCTGGGGCGGAAAGACTCCGCAACGAGATAGAGCACCATGGCGGCGAAACTGATCAGACTCCAGTACGCGGCCGCCATCGATGGCGGCTTGCCCCGCCAGAGCCAAAGCAGGCCGATGACGCCCAACACGCCTGCTCCCCCGACAACGAGTACAGGAAACCATTTGAGCAGGCGCCCAGCCTTGGGCCTAGCGGTGGCGGAGACGTTGGTATACATATCTTTACATTTCCTATGGTAGCCAGAGTCCCTGAAATCTCCAAGGAATAAGTCCCGAAGCCAGCCCAATTTAGCCAGGTAGCCGTCGCCCGTTCGCGCTTTGTCGGTCATAAGAACTTGCCTGGTTGACCGTGCTGCGTCGCACAATTACAATCCCGCCGTCATCAACTTTCGGGGTTTCTTGTGGGTAATGGTTCCAGTGACAGTAGTCGGTTGAGTTTGCGCTCGGCTGCCTGATCGGACCCCGCACAGAAATCTTCTGCGCAGTGGCCTTTCAGGCCGCTTGCTCCTGATCCCGAGTCGTCGGGATTTCTCTCTTCCAAGCTGTTCTTCTAAGCATTGCCAAGCTGCTGGGTGGCTTGGCCTTCGCCTGGATGAATCACATCCCCGCGGTCTCTCCCTGTTCACCACAGGAGAAGGAACATGCGGTTCGTCTGCAAATTCGTACTGCTCTGGGCTTGCCTGCCCTACGCATGGGCGGCTGATGCCGGGCCCGATAACTGGCTGCGCCTGCCTGGGGGCGATTCGCCGTGGCGCCTTCATGGCGACGTAAACCTGATCGGTCAGTTTCACGATAGCTTTCCCAGTCTGTACGAAAGCACGCCCGACCAGGGCGGCAACAGCTTGCAATCGGCGCCCGAGCGTTCGCAGACCACCATGCTGGGGCTGAACATTGGCTATCGCAACTCCAGCAATACCGAGTTCTGGTACCGGGCCGAGGCGATTCGCGGCGTAGCGCTGAGCGATGCAGGAGGCTTGGCTGGCCTGACCAACAGCGACCTGCAGCGTGTGATCCAGCCTGATTTCATGTACTACACGGCCTTGGCATACGTGCGGCACCGGTTCGACCTGGGCGGTAGCTCTGCCGACCTGGAGGAGGACAACATGCACTTTGCCCAGGCAGCGAAGTCCCGGCGCTTTACCTTGACGGTCGGCAAACAAGACCTGCTGGGCATCTATGACTACAACAGCTACGCCCATAAGGGACCCAACGGTTTCCTGAACTGGTCCCTGATGACCAGCAGCGCGTTTGACTTCGCGGCCGATGCCCGGGGCTACACCTTCGGTATCACGGGCGAACTGGCATGGGACGACTACAGCATTCGATTCGGCCGCTACCTCATGCCCGTCTTGCCCAATCAACTGGATCTGGATTTCGAGGGCTGGTGGAAGAACCGTGTGGGCTACAACCTGGAATTGGAAAAGCGCTGGGCGACTGGCGCCGTCCGACTGGTCTGGTTCTCCAACCGCATGCGCCTGAGCACCTATGCCAGCACGGCCAATATCGCCAGCATCGACAGTGGCTTTGATGAGAACGGCGCCAATCCCCGGATCGACCGCACGAAAACCGGAGTGGGTTTCAACATCGAGCAGGTCTTGGCACCTGCGCTAAGCATCTTCGCGCGTGGCATGACGACGCACAGCGACGGCGAGACCATGGCCTTCACAGAAGCGGATTCGAGTCTAAGCGCTGGCGTCGTGGCCCAGGGGCAGGTTTGGGGGCGCCCGTTCGATGCGGCTGGACTGGGGTTTTCCAATCAGTATGCGAGCGCGGACCGGCAAGCGTATCTGGGGCGGGGTCTGTATGCCTTGTTTATTGGCGATGGCCCCAATCCCTACGGACCAGTTCGCTACGGTAATGAGCAGATCATCGAGGCGTATTACCTGATTGGTCTGAGCCAGCAGACCCACCTGACGCTGGATTGGCAGCGTATCACCAACCCGGCCTACAACCCGGACCGAGGTCCGGTGGATGTCTGGGGACTGCGCCTGCACATGGAATTTTAAGGAAGCCGCCGACAGACTGCGATTTCGTCAAATTCGCTAGGCATACTCGCTTTGCGACTGGATCTTGAATGGTTGAATTGACTCGCTGAAATGGCGAATCACCCCATACGTGAGGGCAAAAGAATGAACTTCAGTTTCTTGAAAGAATTTTTCGCCGGCTTTGTTCGGGCCAGGCATATGGGCAGGCACTTCCGCAGGCTCGCCTTGTTCGAAGGGCTTACGCAGACAGAAATCAGTCGAGATGTTCCGCCCGCGGTCACCAGGCTACTGATTGACTCGTCTCTTGCCGACTCCAGCGCCCTCTACAGAAAGTTCTCAAGTAACCCGGAAGGGTTGACAGATGCGCAAGCCGATGTCATTCGAGAAGAAGTCGGCTTCAACGAGGTAGACCATGAGAAGCCGCTGCCCTGGTGGGTGCACTTTTGGCATTGCTACAAGAACCCCTTCAATCTCCTTCTGACCCTGCTGGCCGGGGTGTCCTACGTTACGGAGGATCTGAAAGCGACGGTGGTGATCAGCGCAATGGTGGTCCTGTCCACCCTGCTGCGCTTTTGGCAGGAGGCGAAATCGAACAAGGCTGCGGACGCCTTGAAGGCCATGGTCAGCACAACGGCGACCGTGATTCGACGGGACATCTCTGCCGATGCCGCGTCTGATGCGGGGAGATATTTTGGTGTCCAGCTCCACGTCAAACCGGCGCACCGGGCCGAGCTACCGATCAAGCTGCTGGTGCCGGGCGACATCATCGTTCTATCGGCCGGTGACATGATTCCTGCCGACTGCCGTGTCCTGTCGGCGAAAGACCTCTTTGTTTCCCAGGCGGCCATGACGGGTGAGTCTATGCCGGTTGAGAAGTTCGGTCACTTGAGCGATGGAAACGACATCGGCGTCCTTGAGCTGGACAACATCCTGTTTATGGGGACTAACGTCGTTTCCGGCTCTGCCACCGCGATTGTGCTGAGTACGGGCGGGAGCACGTATTTCGGTGCGCTAGCGGGTCGTTTGACCACCACAGATCGTGCGCCAACGTCCTTTCAGGCCGGTGTCAACAAGGTTAGCTGGCTTCTGATTCGGTTTATGTTCGTCATGGCGCCGCTGGTTCTGCTGATCAATGGCGTCACCAAGCATGACTGGATGGAGGCGTTGCTGTTTGCGCTTTCGATAGCCGTTGGCCTCACTCCGGAAATGCTGCCGATGATTGTCACGTCGACGTTGGCAAAAGGGGCGGTACTGATGTCGCGCCGAAAAGTCATAGTCAAGCGCCTGGACGCCATCCAGAACTTTGGAGCCATGGATGTCCTGTGCACCGACAAAACAGGGACGCTGACGCAGGACAAGATCTTCCTGACCAGGCATGTCGACGTCTGGGGTGAGGAATCCGACGAAGTGTTGGAGATGGCGTATCTGAACAGCTACTACCAGACTGGATTGAAAAATCTCCTGGACGTTGCGGTCCTGGAGCATGTGGAAGTGCACCAGGAGCTCAATCCAGCCAGTAACTACCGCAAGGTAGACGAGATTCCTTTTGACTTTACACGCCGGCGCATGTCGGTGGTTGTGAGCGAACGCGAGGATCACCACGAGTTGATTTGTAAGGGAGCCGTGGAAGAGATCCTGGCGGTCTGTAGCCGAGTCCGGCATGGCGAAGTCCTGGAGCCGCTCAGCGAGCAGCTGTTGCGCAAGATCCGGGCCGTCACGGAGGACCTCAACGAAGAAGGGCTACGGGTGGTGGCGGTTGCCACCAAAGAAATTCCGCCAACGCAAGAGGTCTACGGTGTTGCTGATGAGCGCGACTTGACGTTGGTCGGCTACGTTGCCTTCCTTGATCCACCCAAGGAATCCACCGCGCCCGCGATCAAGGCGCTGGAAGAGCATGGTGTCGCTGTCAAGATTCTGACGGGTGACAACGAACTGGTGACAGCGAAGATCTGCCGCGAAGTCGGTTTGCAGCAGCATGGGGTATTGCGTGGCAGTGATGTCGAGCGCATGAGCGACCAGGAACTGGCCGTCGCTGTCGAGAAGAATAATGTCTTTGCAAAGCTGACGCCTTCGCAGAAGGAGCGCATTGTTCGCATGCTGAAGACCAACGGCCATGTCGTCGGCTTTATGGGGGATGGAATTAACGACGCCCCTGCCTTGCGAACGGCTGATATTGGAATTTCAGTCGACACCGCCGTCGATATCGCCAAAGAGGCTGCGGACATCATCCTGCTGGAGAAGAGCCTGATGGTTCTGGAAGAAGGGGTGGTCGAGGGGCGCCGAACCTTCGCCAATATGTTGAAGTACATCAAGATGACAGCCAGCTCAAACTTCGGGAATGTCTTCTCCGTCTTGGTAGCCAGCGCATTCATTCCATTCCTTCCCATGCTTCCCATGCATCTGCTGGTGCAGAACCTGCTCTATGACATCTCCCAAATTGCCATCCCGTTTGACCACGTAGACGAAGAGCTGGTGCAAAAGCCGCAGCGTTGGCAGCCCGACGACATTGGGCGCTTCATGGTGTTCTTTGGCCCTATCAGCTCGATCTTCGACATCACGACCTACGCCATGATGTGGTTTGTATTTGGCGCGAATAGTCCCGGAAGCCAGACCCTGTTTCAGTCGGGCTGGTTTGTAGTGGGTTTGCTGACTCAGACGCTGATCGTGCACATGATCCGTACACCCAAATTGCCGTTCATTCAAAGTCGGGCCGCCACGCCGCTTTTGCTGACGACGGGCATCATCATTGCCGTAGGGATCTTCTTGCCCATGGGGCCATTTGCAAACTATTTCAAACTGCAGGCGCTGCCGCCGCTGTACTTTGCGCTGTTGCCCCTGATCTTGCTGGCCTATATGGGCTTGACGCAAGCCATGAAAGGGATGTACGCCCGCCGCTACGGGTGGCAATAAGGAGATCGAAATGGAAGCAATTCACAACATCAACCTGAGTTCACTGCTTGACACGCTGGTTAGCTTGACTACTGCGTTCTTCTTGGGCGGATTAATCGGTCTGGAGCGTCAATACCGCCAGCGTACGGCTGGTTTAAGAACCAATGTGCTGGTCGCGGTGGGCTCTGCGGTCTTTGTAGATCTTGCCAATCGGCTAGATGGCCACGCCGGTGGGGTTCACGTGCTGGCGTATGTGGTTTCCGGGATCGGCTTCCTGGGAGCCGGAGTGATCATGCGCGAAGAAGGCAATGTGCGTGGCCTGAACACCGCAGCAACGCTTTGGGCCTCAGCTGCGGTCGGTGGGGCGGCGGGAGCTGATCTGATTCCAGAGGCCGTGGTGGCGACTTTGTTCGTGTTAGCGGCAAACACCCTGCTGCGCCCTATCGTTAATGCAATTAATCGCAAGCCGCTCGATGACGCGTCCGTGGAGGTCACGAATACGGTCTACGTGATCGCGGAGCGCAGCCATCAGAAGATTGTGATGTCGCAGCTTGAGGGAGAGTTGGAGCTTAGCAATCACCCGGTTAGAGACCTTGATCTGCATAGTTTCGGCCAGAACGAAGTCGAAATCGAGGCGACTCTTGCGGCTACGTCCGTAAATGGAGAAGAGCTGGATGCACTCGTAGACCGCCTTGCCACCTTACCAGGCATACGCCAAGCATTCTGGAGCGCGAGTACAACCGAGTAGTGGCCGACGTGCCCCCCAGCTTGCGGACCTACCTCCTCACGCGTCATTACAGGGGGAGGGAATTTTCTTGCAGCAAGGTCAGCAGCTATCAATAATTCTTCTTGCCGCGGTAGGCCCCCAATGTCGGCTGGACCGCGGAAACCGGTCGTTGCGTTGGCGATTCCGCTTGTTGCGAGATGACTGCTCTTGGTCTAAAACCGTTGGGCAACGACGCGGTCACCGACGGCAGCAACCGCTGCAGACCAGCCGTCGGCGGACGAGTACCTGCTTCAGGCTGGGAGCTGTCGTTGAAATCCAATAAACCAGCGACTGCAAACCACCTCATTTAAGCCATTGTCGGTAGGCATCCGTTCACTTTAGTCCCGCTCTTCTCGACCGACACCTCGCCCAATTCGCCCTGCTCGCTTGTCGGGCTCTACGCGCGGATCGCGATGACATTCCACGCAGTTCTCGAAGTTCTGTATACCTTCCTCGACATGCTCGGCTCGAATATTTGCCTGCGAATGCTCATGGCAGCCGTAACAGGTGTACTGGTTATAGTCGTTGTTCTTGTGGCAGGTATCGCAACTGGTTGCATGATCGCGATCTAGCACGAAGTACCTGTTGTGGTCGAACGTCGCCGGTTTCCAGGCCTCGGAATTGTGGCAGGACTTGCAGCTGCCCTTAATCTGTCGATGCAACCGGTCGGTCGGCGCGTTGTGGCAGCTATCGCATCGGTCCAGCTCAGCCTTGACCAGCAGAGCGTGGTCGAAGTGCGCCGGCGTCCAGGCCTTTCTCGCGTGACATCTCGAACATTCCACCTTCAACCCGCGATGCACCTTGTCCTTCGGTGACGCGTGACACGAAGAGCACGCATCCCGCACCGCCACCTTTAGCAGGCCATGTGAAAACGGTTTGCGGCTTCGCTTGGTGAGTTTCGGTCCCTGGTGGTCGCTGTGACAGGCTATGCAGTTCTGCTCGACCAGTTCCTGGTGGAACGACCCCTTAATGGTTCCCTTGGTAATCGGCACACCCTTTGTGGTTTTCAGTCCGACGTCCGCGATGGCGTGGCACTCGATGCATTGCCCCGATGAAGGACCGCGCCAGGCGGCATGGCAGGCGAAGCAATCGGACGCGAGTTTCTCGTGCCCCTTGACAAGTGGCCCGGGGCTCACCATGAGGTGGGGATAGACGAAGGCCAGCGCCACCAACACGAGCAGGTTGAGCGTGATGACGATGAAAAGAACTGGGCGCCTTTTCACTTCCAGCCCCAGAACAGAAAGATGGCGACGATATGCGCCGTGGCAAGAACTGAAAAGGCGAGTGTGATGGGGAAGTGCACCAAGCGCCATTGCTTGACCACGTCAAAGGTCAGGCTGTCCCAGTACAGGCGGTCTTCAAGTTCCTCCTCGCCGAGACCGCGCTCGCGCATACGTCGCCGGGCTTCCTCCATACGCCGGCGTGAGCGATCCAGCAGGAATTTACCCGTCAGACCGCTACCAACATTGATCAACATCGCCCAAACGGCGAGCCATCCGAGGATGGCGTTGAAATGGACGCCTGCGTGCACAAGGACCAGTAGCGATCCGAACCATGCCAGCAACTCGTGCCAGCGCAGCAGTTTGGCCGGGTGTCCACGGTGGATGACTTTGCGCTTGCGCAGCGAATAGACCGTGGAACCGATGATCAGCAGCGTACCGGGAATTCCGAGCCAGCGGCCGACCCACAGCAGATCAAAAAGGTGCAGCAGGCCGTCGATGGACAACGCCAAGAGTGTCAGCGCCGTAAAACTTCCCAGGAAGGGAAGAACCTCGCGGCTGAGGAGGCGGGCAGGCACTGGCATCAGGCCTCCAACACCAGTGTTGACGAGGGCCGGCCAACGCACAGCAGGCAATGGCCCGACGGAAAATCGTGGTCAGGAGCGTGTTCGTACTGCACGGTGCCTTCCAGCATCCGAGTCTCGCAACTGCCACAACTGCCTGAGCGGCACCCGGACTCGACAGTGATACCGTGCCGTTCCGCGAAGTCAAGCAGCGAAGCATCCCGTCCGTCCCAAGTCAGCGTGCGCCCGGAACGGTGGAACTTCACCTCGATGTCCATGGCAACGGGTTCACCAGATCCGGCTGCGCCAGGCAGCTTAACGGACGCAGGACCGAAGGCCTCGTAGTGGACGTCACTGACAGGTACACCCCACTCAGCCAGCGCTGGCACCAGGGTTTGCATCAAGGCGGGTGGACCGCAGACATAGAACTGGTGGCGTCCATGCGGCAATGTGCGGCGCAGCAGATCTAAGTCCACATGCCCTTGGTGCTGATAGTCGCGCCCTTGCAGGTCGGAATCGCAGGGACGGCTGTAGACAACGTTCAGTTTCAGTGCCGGGTGCGCCGCAGCCATCTCCTCGATCAACCGCTTGAAGGCATGCTCTCGGCTGTTGCGCAGCCCATAGTAGAGGTGCACCAGCCGTTGCGGCTGCTGGGCTATGCACCAGCGTAGCATGCTCATCATAGGTGTGATGCCGATGCCGCCGCCGACGAGCACTGCTGGCACGTTCGGATCAGGGTCGATGAAGAAGTGCCCGGCCGGGGCCTTGACGCGCAGGACATCGCCTACCTGAATGTGATCGTGGAAGTAGTTGGATGACAGGCCGGGCGGGAACTCGGGGGCGGATGCAGGCACTCGCTTTATCGTCACCCGGTAGTACGCAGGATCGGGTCGATCCGACAGTGAGTAGCAACGCGTGATCGGCTGCAAGGCGGCCACCCCATCCAAGGGACGAGATGCTACGTCGATTGCGAAAGTGAGGAACTGGCCTGGTTTGAAAGGAGGCAGCGGCCGGCCGTCCATAGGCTGCAGATAGAACGAACACTGTGACTGCGCCTCATCCTCGAACACACGCTGCGCGGCCCGGAAATCTCGCCAACCCGCCCACGCCGCCTCGGACTTGTGGGGAGCCATGGTCGGTGTCGCCGGCTTAGCGCTGGCATCGGTAGCACGCTGCCGCCAGACCGTCCAACCGATTCCCGCCGCCAGCTGCAGAAGCAGCGCGGTAGAAATCAAGGCGAAAAGTTCGGTGGCTGTCATGGATGCAGACTGTAGACTCGGCAATGCCCTTCAGGAAACATCGCCTGGTCCGATTCTAGGGAGAGGAAACATCGGATCCTTGACCTGCCTCAACTGAATCGACCTCTCTGACGGTAGGGTTGTGTGGCCGGTCCGGATTCAAGACTTCGAGATCGGTCAACGAGTCTTCTTTCATGTACGCGGCAATAGCGTCGCCATCACCGCACCGCCTCAGCGTTCGATTCGCGGCCGATTCCTGCCATGTCGCGTTCGACGCCCCGTGCGTAGTTTTTCGATCTATAGACCCAGGGCGGCGCAATCGCCGAAGGGGAATGGGGCGAACCCTGACCAGCTCCGCGCGAGGAAGCTGCCTTGTGCATTGACGCGCTGATCGACCCTTGGCTGAGCTTGAACACCGCCACGGTCTGCACCAGATCCTGCGCCTGCCCCTTCAGGCTAGAAGCAGCTGCGGCCATCTCCTCCACCAGTGCGGCATTCTGCTGCGTTGCTTGGTCCATGTTGCTTACCGCTTCGCCTACCTGGGCCACCCCTGCGCTCTGCTCGGCGCTAGCCGCGCTGATCTCGCCCATGATGTCGGTTACGCGACGAATTGAACCAACGACCTCCTGCATCGTTTGGCCGGCTTGATCCACGAGAACCGTACCCTGCTCAACGCGCTGCACGCTCGCTTCAATCAGCCCCTTAATTTCCTTGGCTGCTTCGGCACTACGCCCAGCAAGTGAGCGCACTTCGCCAGCCACCACTGCAAAGCCACGGCCCTGCTCGCCGGCCCGGGCAGCTTCCACCGCCGCGTTCAAGGCCAAGATGTTGGTCTGGAAGGCAATGCCATCGATCACGCTAATGATGTCGGCAATCTTTTTGCTGCTGTCGTTGATTTCTCTCATGGTGCCAACCACTTGGGCCACAACTTCACCGCCTTTCACAGCCACACCGGAAGCGCTTTGCGCCAGTTGATTGGCCTGCTTGGCATTGTCGGCGTTTTGCTTGACTGTCGAGTTAAGCTCTTCCATCGAGGCAGCGGTTTCTTCCAGTGCGCTGGCTTGGGACTCGGTGCGCGCCGATAGATCGGTGTTGCCCGAGGCAATCTCGGCGCTGGCGGTGGAGACTGATTCGGAGCCTTGGCGCACGCGAGAGACAACCTGAATCAAGCTGTCTTGCATGGTTTTCATGGCGCGCAGCAACTGGCCGGTTTCGTCACGACTGTCGGCTTGAATGCGAGAGGTGAGATCTCCTTGCGCCACCGTCTCGGCCACCTTGACCGCCTGTCCGATGGGCGCAACGATGGAGCGGGTAATCAGGATCGCCGCCAAAACGCCCAGAACGATGGCTACCAGACTCAAGCTAATAACCATAGCACGCGCAGTTTTGTACGCTTGCGATGCTGCCTCGGCTGCTTCCTCATTGAGCTTGTCCTCGAAGTCGGCCAGTTCACCCAATGCGTTCAACCATACGGCCTGCGCCGGGTATGCCTCTTTCATGAAGACATTGGTAGCTTCTTCCGACTTGTTGGCCAAGCCCAACTCGGCCACCTTGACCAACGGCGGATTGCCTTTGGCTTTCAGTTCCTTGATCTTGGCGAACAGTTCTTTTTCCTTGGGCGTGGTTCCGGACAAGGTGTCGAACATTTTGCCCAGTTTTTCCTCGGCGGCATCGTAGGCGGCACGCGCGGCGTCCAGGGACGTTTTCACTTTGGCCATTTCGGCTTCATCGGTCAGAAGCACCAGATCACGCACCGCCGAACCCACGCGATTGAGCTGAATGCGCATGGTGACGGCCAGCCGGGTTTCAGGGTTGTTGACCTGGGTGATCTCCTCCAGCGCGCCGTTGATGGCTGCCATGCGGGTCACACCCAATCCGGCCACGATGGCCAACAGCAAGAGAACGAAGCCAAACCCCAGACCAAGGCGGGCACCGATTTTGAGGTTCTTGATGAAGTTCATGTTGATGCTCCGCTTTAGTTCAGGTTGAATTTTTGACAAAGGGCTTGGGATTCAGCTTCTGCCGAGGCACGAAGCTCAGAGACCTGCTCGAATTGAATATCGCGCAACAGCAGGCCAGCTTGCGTGAATGCATCGCGCATTTGGTCCAACGCTGCAACAAGTCGCCAGGTGCGGCTTGCTTTCGGATCGGGCATTGCCTCCGCATTGCTTGCTTCCATTTTTCGCCCTATGTTAATGACGGATAACATATTGATTATGCTGGGAAATCTGCATAACCAAGCGCACAAAAATGGTTCAAAACAGGGCGCCAAATTACACCAACTTGGCACGCATTTGACATATTCCAAACCGGCCTGTTGTTGGGCTTCCGCTATCGCAAGGCGGAATCCCGATCCTGCGATCCCTTTTTGCCCCTCGAATCTTTGTTGTTGGGACGCAGTGCCTGAAGGTGGCTATGGAGCAGGTTGGCTTTCGAACTGAACGGCAGCTACGTGTGCGCGGTGGAAAACTGGCTCTCCCGGTTAGGACTAGACCTCTATGGTGGCGGAACCGACGGCTGATTCACCAGAAACGGACCGTCTGATCGGCAAAGGCGAGTACATCCGAATGACTGTTGTGAGGCCGAAACCGTGCCGTGACGGCGGGACCACGAACGGCAGCAACCGCTGCATAGCAGCATCTAAGTATGTTGGCCTGCTGACAGTACAGGAAGGTGTCCAACTATCTCTCGACGATGGCCTCCAAGTACTCCACAACCTCTCGTAGTCCGTCTGGATTGACTATGACCGCTGCGGGATTTCCGCCAACAGCTTCACTGCGGCCTCGGAGCCATTGCCTGCACATTTCCTGATCTCCACCGACCAGATGTTCAAGCGCGCGGAACATCCGTATCAGCATCTGGCATCGTAGGCCGGCGCCCGAATTCACCGGAATCATTTCTTGCCCGATCTTGAGATGCTCAATCGCGTGCTTTTCGACGCCAATTACCTGAGCCAGTTCATCATCGCTTAGTTGCAGAGCAGCGCCGGCTCGCAATGCCGCAACTGTCAGAACCTTGGCCTGGTCGGGCGTCATGAAGCTCAGGTCGCCCCATTCAGTCGAGCTGCCACTCCGCGCTTCCCAAGCTTCCGAACTTCAGCAATCGCCTTCAGCTGACTAGAGCGAGGCTTGGATTGACCCTTTTCCCAGTGATAGACCGTTTGCAGCGACACGCCCAGTAGCTTGCCCATTTCAGCGGCCGACAGATCGAGCTTCTTGCGCATGCTCGCGAATCCATCGGCACGAAAGCGCAAGGATGGACTGTCTTCCGCACCCTTGGCATCGTTGGCGGGCTTGCCTTTACGCAAATGGGCGATCAGGCGGTCCTGCTCGGCCAGGCGCCGCTTGAGAGCTGCAATATCGCTGCGGTACTGGGCTGATGCCTTCTTCAGGCTCTCCGTTTCGGCGCGGATCTCTTTGCGGGCCAGACGAGAAATTTCAGATTTCAGGAAGCTTGCGATGTTTGCCATGTAGATCCCAGCGGTTGGTTTTCTGGCAATCTTACAGAACGTCGTCTAGTTGACTACCTAGGCGTGCATGCGCCCACAGGACTATCCAGCTACGTCAAAATGGGAGGAGGGCAGCTCACCCAGGAGGCATGGTCAAGGCATCACCAGCCGGGCACTCCTTCGAAGATCTCTTCCCCTAGCCCGTTCTTGATCTGGCAATAGCGCAGACCGATAGCATCAAATCCAAGCCGGCTGCGGTGTCGGGCGTAATCAGCAGTCAGGTCATCATGGTGGTGGCCGTGAAAGCTCCTGATCACGCCCAATCGTCGTGCGAGATCATCCAGAACCTCAAATCCACGCGGATGGCAGCTGGGCGCCTCATGGGTTACCAGGATGTCTGCACGTTCAGCCGCCAGGCGGTCCAGATCGTCCGGGTAGATGGCAGCGAGATATTCCGGCGATGGGCGCTGACCTCCTCGAAACCGGAACACATCGGCGCTCATGGCGGCCTGCTGGGTGGCGAAGGCCGGTCTTGCCGGGGGCATCCAGATAGGCCGGAGAAAGTAACCTCCCAGACCCGCCACCCAAATGCCGGAGAGGTTCGCGACGAGGCCATGAAACACGATCGCATCGCCGGCGTCGTGAAGCATCTCCCAATGCTGGTGAGTATCCGCGTCGTGATTTCCGTGAATGAAGGCGATGCCCAGATGCGGATCAAACCGGCGTAGTGGTTCCAGGATCTCCCGGAAGGGCTTGTGGAAGATGTCGATGTCCCCGACAAACACGATCCAGCGTGGGCGCACTTGGGCTTGCAACAAGGTCTGGGCTAGGTATTTGAATTCCCCGTGCACATCCCCCACGAACCATATCCGACGTAATGCGTCGGCCCGATCTCGGTCGAATTCGGTGATACGAAGTTCGTCCATGTCCTGTTTCAACAATTTGTGGACACGATTCGTCATGTAAAGCGGGTTCAGGTGGTCTAGTTTGAAGCCAGCGCCCTCAGCTTGGCCTTCAACTCCAGCTGTGCTCGCTCCTCTCCAAGGCCATGAAGTCCATGGGTTAGAACCAGTTTGCTCCGTGCATCGGATGGCCAGCCCGTGGGATCGTCATCCAGGGCCGACCAGGAGGCCGGCTGGCGCAGTGCAACATCTCCCATCTCCTGCAGACCTCGTGGCATATCTCTGAGTCCTTCTCGAGCAATGCCGGTGTGATACGCCGCTCCGATCATCCATGGTCGAAGAGACGGGCCAAGCTTGCGGGCAGTTTCGCTGGTTTGGTAGGTCTGTACCCAGTTAGTGGAAAGCTCGATCTTGGCCTCAGGATGGAGTAGTCCCACCAGATATCGGCCATCAATCTTTCGAGCCATGAATTTGATTTGAGCTCCAGGAACCTTTGGCGCGGTACACCCACGAGGAAAGTCGACTGGAACGTCAGCCATGGCTTTTCTTCAGAGAATCTTCGGCCGCAGAGAGACTAAACCCTAATTGTTTTCAACGCGCTTAAAAGGTACTCGTCCCCATTCTGGTCACTTACCCCGATGATTCGCGTCACGATCTCGCGTTCCACGGTAATAGAAAGGATCTGTACAGCCTGAAAGAGTGACTCCTCTGGAATCGATATCTCGCGATCTCCTTTCGGAGATGTAAGAAGCATGAGGTACTTCAGAATGAGATACACCGCTACGCTCAGGCTGCTCGAGGCTTCGGCGTCCTGTTTCACCATCAATTCGACACGACGAAGATCCAACGCAAGGGACAGCAAGATCGACTCGCTTAACTTTGAAGGAAGAAGCTCTTCTAAGGGCCTGCTCTCAGCAAATCTACTAAGCGACGCCAGCTCGGTTGTTGATTTTGGTCTCAATGTCTGCAGCATCCGAACCCCATAATATGAAAAATGATACTTATAGTCCGTAGACTCAAAGTCGTCAATGCAGAGATGCTACCGGACACATGTCTAGTAGTACGAAGATTCACATCTCTGCGCGTGGGCGACTCGCTATGCAGATGCGTGTCGTTCGGCTGAGTGCTGGTCTTTCGCAAGAAGCCTTGGCCCACCTTGCCGGCCTCGACAGAACTTACATAGGTGGGATTGAGAGGTCGGAACGCAACGTCTCCATCGACAACATCGAAAAGATCGCCAATGCATTAAAGGTTGACGTGGCGTTGTTGCTGTCACCACCGTAAACAGTCGGTTGAAGAGGTTGACGTCAAGCATTAATGATTCTCTCCCGCGTCAACTTGTTGAGCTCTGCTGCAAAATCAAGCAATCCCGGCTCCACTTCGCGACCTTAAAGGTTGGTTTGACTACCCATTGGCATGGACATTGACCGCCATAAATCCGCAGAAAATTGATAGCCCCATGGACATTACGGCACCTTCCTAACTATTTGTTTTTAAACATCTTTCTAATTGTCCACAGCTTACAAACACGCAGGTAAGGAGGTGCCGGCGGCATCGTCTTCTACGCGAATTACCTGAAATTCTTCGAGCGGGCCCGCACCGAATGGCTGCGCTCCCTGGGCATCGGCCAGCAGGCCCTGCGCGAGTCCACGGGCGGCATGTTCGTGGTCAGCGAAACGGCCATCAAATACCATCGCCCGGCCCGCCTGGACGATGAACTATTGGTTACAGCTCGCCTCCAGGAGAGCGGTCGTGCTTCCCTCACAATCGCGCAGCAGGCGTGGCGCAAGGCAGCAGGCGCCCCAGAACTGTTGTGCGAGGGCATCATCCGCATCGGATGGGTCAGCGCGGTGACCATGAAACCTGAAAGAATTCCAATCAACGTAATGGAAACCCTCCAATGAGCCAAGATCTTTCCATCATCCAGCTGGTCCTGCACGCGAGCTGGGTCGTGCAGGCCGTGATGTTGCTGCTGGTGCTGGTATCCATCACCAGCTGGGCCGCCATCTTCAGCAAGCTCTTCTCGCTGCGGCGTGTGCGCGAACTCAACGAGAAATTCGAACGCGACTTCTGGTCCGGCGCCAATCTCAACACCTTGTACGCCACGGCAGCCCAGAAGGGCCACGCCAGCGGCCCCATGGAACGCATCTTCGTGAGCGGCCTGCGCGAATACCAGAAGCTGCGCGAGCGCCGCATCACCGACGCCGGCACCCTGCTGGATGGTGCGCGCCGCGCGATGCGGGCCAACTTCCAGCGCGAGATGGACGTGGTGGAGACCAATCTCTCCTTCCTGGCCTCGGTCGGCTCGGTCTCCCCCTATGTGGGCCTGTTCGGCACCGTCTGGGGCATCATGCACGCCTTCACGGGCCTGGCTTCGCTGCAGCAGGTGACCCTGGCCACCGTGGCGCCCGGCATCGCCGAGGCCCTGGTGGCCACGGCCATCGGCCTGTTCGCGGCCATTCCTGCCGTGGTGGCCTACAACCGATTCGCGCGCGAGATCGACCGCGTGGCCATCATGCTGGAGACCTTCATCGAGGAGTTCTCCAACATCCTGCAACGCAACGTCGGTGCCCAGCCCGCGGCCGCACAGGCTTCGACTTACTAAGGACCGCACCATGCCCACCCTGGTCAGTCGCGGGCGCGGACGGCGCACCATCAACGAGATCAACATGGTGCCCTTCATCGACGTGATGTTGGTGCTGCTCATCATCTTCATGGTCACGGCCCCGCTCATCACCCCCAGCGTGGTGGACCTGCCCAGCGTGGGCAAGGCTGCGCGCAAGCCCGACCAGGTGATCGAGATCGTCGTCGGCAAGGACGAAGGCCTCACGCTCAGGGCGCAGGACAGCAGTTCGCGCATCAAACTGGGCGAGCTCGCCGTCAACGTCAAGCGCCTCCAATCCGCTGCCGGCAAGGACGCCAGCAGCGCCGTGGTCATCAGTGCCGACAAGAGCGTCAAGTACGAGACCGTGGTCCGGGTCATGGACACGCTGCAACGCGCCGGTGTGCAACGCGTGGGCCTGTCGGTTCAGATGGTGAATTGATTTCCAGGCCATGCACGCTGCCAGCCGTTTTGAATACGACAGCCTCCAGCCCCGCCAGGGCCTGTTGCGGGCCTACGGCCTGGCCCTCCTCATCCACGGCCTGCTGCTGGCCGCGCTGACCTGGGGCGTGAACTGGCGCCGCAGCGACACCAGCCTTGCGGTCGAGGCCGAACTCTGGTCGGCGGTCCCACAGCAGGCAGCCCCGCCCCTGGTCGAACCCGAGCCCGAACCGGCCCCTGAACCCGCGCCCCCGCCGCCACCCAAGGTCGAGGAACCCCGCCAGAGCGAAGCCGACATCGCCCTGGCGCGCGAGAAGGAGCGCCAGGCCAGGGAGAAACTGGAGCAGGCGCGGCTGGAGAAAGAGAAGCTCGCGCGCGAAAAGGAACGCGAGCGACAGGAGCGCGAGAAGAAGCTGGCCGAGGAAAAGAAAAAGAAGGAACTCGAAGCCAAACGCAAGGAAGAGGCGGAAGCCAAGCAGCGCGAAAAAGATCGCCAGGAGAACCTCAAGCGCATGGCCGGCCTGGCTGGCGCAACGGGTTCGCCCACCGCCACGGGCAACGCCCAGAAATCCGCCGGCGGCATCTCGTCCAGCTACGCCGGCCGCATCCGTGCACGCATCAAGCCCAACATCGTCTTCCCTGATGAACTGGCCACCAATCCGAGCGCCGAGGTGGAGGTGCGCACCTCGCCCGACGGCACCATCGTCGGGCGCAAGCTGCTCAAGAGCAGCGGGGTGCCCGGCTGGGACGAGGCCGTGCTCAAGGCCATCGACAAGACCGACACGCTGCCGCGCAACGAAGAGGGCGTGGTGCCCTCACCCATGACCATCGTGTTCCGTCCCAAGGACTGAACGTCATAAAAAAACGCCCCGCAGTCTGCCGGGGCGCCCTAGCCGTCGATTGAAGACGGCACGAGTGACACTCAATCGGTCCTGTTCAATCCACGGTCTCCAGCGCCAGCGCTGCCGTGGCGGTGTTGGAAATCGGGATGTGGTAGTTGCCCGTCACGCGACGCACGCTGGAGCCGCCCGCAGCGGCCAGGGCCCCGCGCATGGCCAGCCACATCAGCAGCTCCACCCCCTGGGTCCCGGTCTTCTCCACCAGTTCGTGTATGGTGAATTGCGTGGCCCACTCGGGGTTGGAGACCAGGCTGTCCAGGAACTGCAGGTCGAAGGCCTTGTTGATGAAACCGGCACGCTCGCCGTCGAGCTGGTGGCTCAGGCCGCCGGAGGCGATCACCGCCACCTTCTTGCTGCTGTCCCAGGACTTGATGGCTTCGCCCACGGCCTTGCCCAGGGCATAGGTCCGCTTCGCGCTCGGCAGGGGAAACTGCACGGTGTTGATGCAGACCGGCACCACCGTCACCGGGCAATCGCCCTCGGGCCAGAACAGCTTGAGCGGCAGGGTGCAGGCGTGGTCCACCAGCATCTCCTGGCAGGTCACCACGTCGAACTCCTTCTCGACCAGGGTGTTGATGAGGTGCCAGGACAGGTCCAGCTCGCCCTTGAAGGGCGGCAGGGTGGGGATGCCCCAGCCTTCGTCGGCATTGTTGTACTCGGGGGCGGCGCCCACGGCGAAGGTCGGCATCTTGTCGAGGAAGAAGTTCAGGCCGTGGTCGTTGTAGAACATCACCACCACGTCGGGCTTGTTCTTTGCCAGCCACTCGCGAATGGGCGGGAAGCCGTCGAAGAAAGGCTTCCAGTAGGGCTCTTGCTGCAGGCCCTTGTGGATCGCGCCGCCGATGGCGGGAATGTGCGAGGTACCGAGGCCGCCGATGAGTTTTGCCATGTCTGTTTCTCCTGAGGTGTTTATTGGCCGGCCGCGACCAGCTTGGCCCGGAAGGCTTCTTTGGTCATCCCGGTCTGCTGCGCGCCGATGTCCTGCATATCCAGCTTGAAGATCCCGGCGAACTTGGCCAGGTAGTAGGCGTTGCCGCCGGCCGCGATCAGCTGCAGCACGTTGCGCGCGCGGATGGCGGCGGCCTGCTGCTCGTTCAGCCCGTACTTGCGCATATAGCCCTCTTCATCGGCCACAAAGGCCTTGCGGTTCTCTTCCGAGTTGAAGGAAAAGCACATCTTGTTGAGCGCGTAGCCCTTGCGGGCTTGATTCGCGTCAAACAGGGTGGTGCCGGGAATCGGCTTTTCGGCGCTGCAGGTGCTCATTTCGGTCTCCGTGGTTGACTGGGGTCAAAAGGGGTGTGAAAGCGAGTATTCCTAAGGCATTGACCAAAATAAATACATGAATCAAGATATGACTCATGAGCAAATTCGATCATTTGGACCTGGATGGCCATTTGCTGCAGCTTCTGCTGGCCGTGGTGGAGGCCGGCTCGGTCACCGGGGCCGCCCAGCGCCTGGGGGTGACCCAGTCCGCCGTCAGCCACCTGCTGGACAAGCTGCGCGCCATCACGGGTGACCCGCTCTTCGTCAAAAGCGGGCGCGGCATCGTGGCCACGGCCCGGGCCGAGGAACTGGCGGCCGAAGCCCGCGCCCTGCTGCGCCAGTTGCAGCACTTCGCCCACAGCGAAGACTTCGACCCCGCCCGCTGGCAAGCCACCTACACCATCGCCGCCAACGACTTCCAGCGTGACTTGCTGTTGCCCGCCCTGGCCGCGCGCCTGAGGCTCAGCGCGCCCGGTGTGGCGCTGCGCATCATCCCCTCGGCCATCCCACGCCTGGACATGCTGCGCAACGATGAATGCCAGCTCGTCATCAGCCCGCGCCCGCCCGAGGGCAGCGACATCGTGCAGAAGCGCCTGTTCGAAGACCAGTACCGCGTCTTCTACGACCCCGCCGTGCGCGCCGCCCCGCGCGACGAAGCGGAATACCTGGCCGCCGACCACGCCACCGTGGTCTACGAACCCCGCCGCAGCCTGGACCTGGACCAGCTCCTGGCGGCCAAGGGTTTGCACCGTCGTTTCACGGTCATGGCGCCCTCCTTCAGCGCCCTGCCCCCTTTCCTGCGCGGCACGCCGCTGCTGGCCACCGTGCCCGGCCTGCTGGCGCGCCAGACCTTCACCGGCCTGGCCAGCTGCACGCCGCCCGTGAGCTGCCCCAGCAACCCCATGTACGCGATCTGGCACGCACGCTACCAGCAGGACGCCGCACACCGCTGGCTGCGCGCGCAGCTGGACGCCGTGGTGGCACCGGCCCTGGCCCACTAGGGACTGCACGAGCAGGCCCTAAGATGGCGGGCATGAACGCACCCATCCTCATCATCGGCGCCGGCCAGGCCGCCATCATGGCCGCCGAAGCCCTGCGCAGCGGCGGCTACACCGGCCCCCTCACCCTCCTCGGCGACGAGCCCCACGCCCCCTACCACCGTCCCCCGCTCTCCAAGGCCTACCTGGCCGGCGAGATGGACGCCGCACGCCTGCCCATGCGCACACCCGAGATGCTGGCGGGCAAAAACATCGAGCTGCGCACCGGCACCAAAGCCACCGCCATCAACCGCCCCGCGAAAACCGTGACGCTGGCCGACGGCAGCACCCTGCCCTATGGCGGCCTGCTGCTGGCCACCGGCGCCACACCGCGCACGCTGCCGCTGCCGGGCGCCAATGCGCAGGGCGTGCTGGCCCTGCGCACACGTGATGATGCCGACGCCATCGCCCAACGCATGGCCCTGTGCCTTGAGAAGAACCTGCCCCTGGTCGTCATCGGCGGTGGTGTCATCGGCCTCGAAGTGGCCGCCACCGCACGCAAGAAGGGCCTGGCCGTCACCGTGCTGGAAGCCGCGCCGCGCCTGCTGGCCCGCATGCTGCTGCCCCAGCTCTCGGACTGGTACGCCGAACTGCACCGCAGCCACGGCGTGCAACTGCTGCTGGGCGCGCAGATCGCAGCCATCGAACACGACGCCGACAACTACGTGACCGGTGTGCGACTGAATGACGGCACCGTGCACCCCGCCGGCCTGGTGCTGGTGGGCATCGGCGTGAACCCCAATGAAGAACTGGCCCGTGCCGCCGGGCTGGAGTGCGAGCGCGGCATCGTGGTCGACGCCTGCGGCCGCACCAGCGACCCCAGCATCGTGGCCGCCGGCGACTGCACCGCACGCCGCCTGCCCGACGGCAGCCTCATCCGCCTGGAGTCCGTGCAGAACGCCACCGAGCTGGGCAAAAGCGCCGCTGCCGCCCTGCTGGGCCAGGAACGCCCCTTCACCGCCACGCCCTGGTTCTGGAGCGATCAGTACGACAAGAAACTGCAGATGGCGGGCCTGTCCGCTGGCGCGGACCAGCAGGTGCTGCGTGGTGACATGGCCAGCGGCGCCTTTGCCCTCTTCCACTACAAAGGCGGCAAGCTGATCGCCATCGACAACGTCAACAGCCCCAAGGAGCATCTGCTGGTGCGCAAGCTCATGGACCTGGGCATCTCGCCGACACCAGCGCAGGCAGGGGATGCGGGATTTGATCTGAACGCGCTGGTGCCGAAATAAGGCGCGCCCGGTGCGCGCGATCAATCGGGGGGCTGCGCATCGCGCCGGCGCCCGAGGGCTCGCTGGGCCGCTGCCAGGGCCAGCCAGACCGTGCTGAGCACCAGCGCGGGATAGATCAGCAAGAGATCGACCCGGATATTGCATTCCCCCGAGCAGAGCACGCGCGCATACATCAAGGCCTCATAAGCCGCGTACAGCGCCCAGGCCCCAGCCAGTACCCGCCAGCGCCGCTCACCCGTGCGCCAGGCCATGAGGACCAGCGCCAGAGCCACGCCCAAGGCCAAGGGGATGGGTGCAAACATCGCGCCATTCTGATGGCGTACCGCGTGCGTGGCAAGCGCCGGCCATGCCGACGTGCAGATCAGCGCCGCAACCAGTCCGCCAGCGCCGCACTCACCGCCTGCGGCTGCTCCATGGTGCTCATGTGACCACTGTCCTCCACGATGACCAGCTGCGCGCCAGGAATGGCCGCGGCCATGGTTTCGTGCTGGGCCGGGCTGGCCCAGGCGTCCTGGCGGCCCGTCAGGACCAGCGTGGGGCAGGTGATGCCCGGCAGCAGCGGGGCCGCGTCGAAGCGGGTCAGCAGCGCGTTGATCTGCGCGGCGTATTGCGCGGCGCTGCCACGATCGAACATGGCCAGCACTTCTTCGAAGATGGGGCCGCCGATGCGGTCCGGGTGCACCATGCCCTTGGCCCACTCCTGGGCCATGACACGCATGCCCTGCTCCTGCGCGATCTTCAACAGGGCCATGCGCCCCACCTTTTCCTTCTCGCCCGCCTCGCCGGCCGCCAGCGGATGTGTGCCCGTGTCCAGCAGAGCCAGGCGCTCCACGCGCTGCGGGGCCAAGCGCATGACTTCCAGCGCCACACGGCCACCCATGGAGTGGCCGGCCAGGCTGAAGCGTTCGGTCGGGGCTTCGTCCAGCACCTGCTCGGCCATGGCGGTCAGTGTGTCGCGCAGGCCCCAGGCGGGGATGCGGCAATCGGCCAGCCCCTGGAGAGCGGCGACCTGCGGCGCCCAGACCGCGGCATCGCAGTTGAGGCCAGGCAAAAGCATCAGGGTGGCTTGCATGGTCAGAACACTTCCGTATCGACTTCGCGATTGCTCTGCTCGCTGTAACGGTTGCCCACCACGGTCTGCTGGTTGACCACGGCTTCCACCTGGGCCATCAGGGCCGGCGTGAGCTTCACGTTGGCGGCGCCCAGGTTCTCGGCCAGATGGTCGAAGTTGGTGGTGCCGAAGAGCGGAATGATGTGCGGTGCCTTGTGCAGCAGCCAGGCCAGGGCCAGCTGGGCGGGGGTGCAACCCGCTTCACGCGCCACGGCCTCGTAAGCCGGCAGCAGCTTGAGGTTGCCCGCGTAGTGGGCGGGCTCGAAACGCGGCATGCCGTGGCGGATGTCCTTGGCGTCGAGGGCCTTCACATCACGCAGTCTGCCCGTGAGAAAACCGCGCGCCACGGGGCTGAAAGCCACGAAGGCGGCCCCGATCTCGCGGCAGGTCTGCAGCACGGCGATCTCGGGGTTGCGCGTCCAGAGCGAGTACTCGGTCTGCACGGCGGCGATGGGGTGCACAGCATGGGCCTTGCGCACGGTGGTCGCCGACACTTCGCTCAGGCCGATGGCGCGCAAATGGCCACGCTCGACCAGGCGCGAGAGTTCGCCCACGCTGTCTTCCACGGGCACTTTCTTGTCCCAGCGGTGCAGGTAATAGAGGTCGATCACGTCGGTGCCCAGGCGGCGCAGGCTGTCTTCGCAGTTGCGGCGGATGGCCTCGGGCCGGCCATCGATCACGCGCACGAGCCTGCCGTCACCGGCCACGTCCACACCGGCCATACCGCCCTTGCTGGCCAGCGTGATCTTGCTGCGATGGGCCTTGAGCACCCGGCCCACCAGGGTTTCGTTGGCGCCAAAACCGTAAAGCGCGGCGGTATCGAACAGCGTGACACCGGCGTCCAGCGCACTGAGCAGCAGACGCTCGCTGTGCTCGGGCGACGGCGGCTGGCCGTAGGCATGGCTCAGGCTCATGCAGCCCAGGGCCAGGGCCGACACCTGGAAGGGGCCGAGTTTGCGTTGTTGCATGTTCTTTTCCTCGAAGAAAGTGCAAAGGGGTCAGACCACGTCGCCGCAGGCGAGCGATCCAACCCCTCGGGTATGGCAACGATGGTACCGGATCAGCCTGCGTTCAGCTGCTGCTCCAGCTGATGCAGCACCTGGTAACAGGGCAGCACCTGGGCCAGGCTGCTGTTGGGTTCACGGCCTTCGCGGATGGCGGCGAAGAACTCGCGGTCCTGCAGCTCGATGCCGTTCATGGAGACGTCGACCTTGCTCACGTCGATCTTCTCTTCCTTGCCATTGAACAGGTCGTCGTAGCGGGCCAGGTAGGTGGCCGTGTCGCCGATGTAGCGGAAGAAGGTGCCCAGCGGACCGTCGTTGTTGAAAGACAGGCTCAGCGTGCAGATGGCACCGTTGGCAGCCTTGAGCTGGATGCTCATGTCCATGGCGATGCCCAGGGTCGGGTGGATCGGCCCCTGGACAGCATTGGCCTTCACGATGGGGCTGCCGCACTGGTAGGCAAACAGGTCGACGGTGTGGGCGGCGTGGTGCCACAGCAGGTGGTCGGTCCAGCTGCGCGGCTGGCCCAGGGCGTTCATGTTGGTGCGACGGAAGAAATAGGTCTGCACGTCCATCTGCTGGATGTTGAACTCGCCGGCCTTGATCTTTTTGTGCACGTACTGGTGGCTGGGGTTGAAGCGGCGCGTGTGGCCGACCATGGCGACCTTGCCCGCCTTCTTCTGCAGGGCCAGGACTTCTTCGCCCTCCTTGAGCACGTCGCACAGGGGAATCTCCACCTGCACGTGCTTGCCTGCCTCCAGGCAGGCCTTGGTCTGCGCGGCGTGCATCTGCGTGGGCGTGCACAGGATGACGGCGTCCACTTCCTTGATCTTCAGGCTGTCGGCCAGATCGGTGGTGACGTGCTTGATGCCGTACCTGTCGGCCACTTCCCTGGTTTTCTCAAGATCTCGGCTGATCAGGGAGACGACTTCCACGTCCTTGATGTTCCTGATGCCGTCCAGGTGCTTGATGCCGAAGGCGCCGGCGCCGGCGAGTGCGACTTTGATGGTCATGACGAAAGTCCTCTTATTGGTTTTCCAGAATCAGGTTGCCGACGGCCGTGTTGGACGCGGGCACGTGGTAGAAGCGGTGCGCGACCTTGGGGGCCTTGCCCTTGCCAGCCACGTCGGCCATGGCGCCGCGGGCGATGAGCCACATGACGAGTTCGATGCCTTCGCTGCCGGCTTCGCGCACGTAGTCGATGTGCGGCATGCCGGCCAGGTCGTCGGGGTCGGCGATCATGCGGTCGAGGAAGGCGTTGTCCCAGGTCTTGTTGATCAGGCCGGCGCGCGGGCCCTGCAGCTGGTGGCTCATGCCGCCCGTGCCCCAGATCTGCACATTGAGCGGTTCGTCATAGGACTCGATGGCCTTGCGGATGGCCTTGCCCAGCTCGAAGCAACGGCGGCCGCTGGGCACGGGGTACTGCACCACGTTGACAGCGAAGGGGATCACCGGGCAGGGCCATTCGAATTTGGCCTTGTCGGGCGTGCCGCAGACCAGGGACAGGGGTACGGTAAGGCCGTGGTCCACGTCCATCTTGTTGACGATGGTGAGGTCGAAGTCCTGCTGGATGACGGACTGCGCGATGTGCGCGGCCAGGTCCGGATGGCCCTTGACGGTGGGCACGGGGCGCGGGCCCCAGCCCTCGTCAGCCGGCTGGAACTCGGCGGCGGTGCCGATGGCAAAGGTGGGGATCATCTCCAGGCTGAAGGCCGTGGCGTGGTCGTTGTAGACCAGGAAGATGACGTCGGGCTTGTGGTCCTTGAACCACTGCTTGGTGGGCTCGTAGCCCTTGAACAGGGGCTGCCAGTAGGGTTCGGAGGTCTTGCCCAAGTCGATGGCCGCGCCGATGGCGGGCACATGCGAGGTGTAGACGGATGCGGTGATCTTGGCCATGTCTTTTCTTTCAGAGGAGCTTGCCGGTGCCATGGCCTTGCGGCTGGTTCTTGGCCTGGGCGGTACCGTTCTCGCCGACGACGCGGTTGCCTTCGGCGGAGCGGCCGCCCTTGATCATCATGTCGCGGTACTCTTCCTCGGTCATGCCGGTCATGGAGCCCGCCATCTGCTGGAAGCTCTTGCCATGCGTGGCGCCCAGCTTGGCCAGGAAGTAGATGTTGCCGCCCAGGGAGATGGCCTTGTTGAGGTCGGCAGCCAGCACGGCCTGCTTCTGCTCTTCCGTCATCGGCCATTCGTCCAGGTATTTGCGCTGGTCGCCCTTGAAGCGTTCGCGGTTCTCGGCTTTCATCAGGCTCATACAGAACTGGTTGAGCCAGTAGCCCTTGCGCGACTGTTCGGCGTCGAAGATGGTCGTGCCAGGCACGTCCAGATAGGGTTTTTCGAGTGACATAGATTCCTCCAATCAGTTGAGGACAGAGCAGATTTGCGGCGCAAATCCTGGTCTGTCCCGCAAAATCATTTGGCTTCCTCCGGCCAGTAAAGGCGCATGGGGTTATCCACCAGCAGTTTCTTCTGCAGCTCGGGCGTGGGCGCGATGTGGGGGATGAAATCCACCAGCAGGCCGTCGTCGGGCATGTGGTCCTTCAGGTTGGGGTGCGGCCAGTCGGTGCCCCAGAGCACGCGGTCGGAGAACTCCTGCACGATCTTGCGTGCAAAGGGCACCACGTCGCGGTAGGCCGCCTGCTCGCCGTTCAGGGCCTTGGGGCCGGCCACCGAGAGACGCTCGGGGCAGCTGACCTTGCTCCACACGTTCTTGTGCTCGCGCATGAACTTCAGGAAAAGCGCGAACTCAGGGCCGTCCACGGGTTTGCTCACGTCGGGGCGGCCCATATGGTCCACCACCACGGTGGTGGGCAGCGCGGTGAAGAAGTCCCACAGCTCGGGCAGGTCCACGGCCTCGAAGTAGATCACCACGTGCCAGCCCAGCTTGTTGATGCGGCCGGCGATCTCCAGCAGCTCGTCCTTGGGCGTGAAGTCCACCAGGCGCTTGACGAAGTTGAAACGCACGCCGCGCACACCGGCGGCGTGCAGCTGCTGCAGTTCCTCGTCCGTCACGCTGCGGCGGACCGTCGCCACACCACGCGCCTTGCCATTGGATGACAAGCAGGCGTCGACCAGGGCGCGGTTGTCGGCGCCGTGGCAGGTGGCCTGCACGATGACGTTGCGCGCAAAACCCAGGTGGTCGCGCAGGGCGAAGAGCTGCGCCTTGCTGGCGTCGCAGGGCGTGTACTTGCGCTCGGGCGCGTAGGGGAACTCGGCGCCGGGGCCGAAGACGTGGCAGTGCGCGTCCACCGCGCCCGCGGGCAGCGTGAAACGCGGTTTGCTGGGGCCGGTGTACCAGTCCATCCAGCCGTTGGTTTTTTCGAAGGGGCCTGTGGTGGGTTTGCTCATGGTTCTCTCGGATGATGTTGGGTCTTTTCAGCGCATGGCCGGTTCGGCCGTGCCGCGCAGGCCGGCGCGGTCGATCGCCGATTGGAGGGTGCCGTCACGGCGCACGGTCAAGGCGAAGCTGCTCAGGTAGGACAGGCCGGCCTCGCGCCCCTTGGGGGTGGCAATGGCCAGGTTCTCCAGGCCCCAGCGGCCGTCCAGCACGCGCGCGCCGGGCAGGCCGTCGGCCATTTCGTAAAGGATGCCCTTGTTGGTGGCGAAGGCATCGATCTTGCGCGCGGCCAGCTGCTCGGCGGCGGCCTTGAGGGTGGGCTGCGGCACTACCCGGGCCTGCTTGTAGGTGCGCGTGAGCACACCCTGGGACGTACTGCCCTGGCTGACACCGACCTGGATGCCTGCGCGATCGATCTCGCTGGCGCTTTGCAGCGGGCTGCCGGCCGGCACCAGGTAGCCCAGCTCCAGGCTGACCAGGGGCAGGGTGAAGTTCATGTCACGGGCGCGCGCCTCGGTGGCGTTGGTGAATGTGAAGTCCACCTCGCCGTTTTTCATGGCTTCGAGCACTTCGGCGATACGTTTGTACTCCACCAGTTCCAGCGGCACGTTCAGCCAGCGCGCGAGTTCGCGCCCCAGTTCGTAGGCCACGCCCGTGAGTTTGCCGTTCTTGTCCGTCACCATCGAGGTCGGGCTGCCCGAGTAGACACCGACGCGCAGCTTGCCGTCGGGTGCCAGCGCGGCGCGCGCCTGGGGCGTGGGCGCCGGGGGCGGCGTGACGGCACAGCCGGCCAGCAGCGTGAGCGCGGCCAGCAGGCCCAGGAAGCAGCTTCTGCGCAGCATGTTCATACGTGTCCCCTCTTGTGGTGTGCAGACGGAGAACTTAGTCGATGTACTTCAGGCCTAGCTTTTCCAGTGGCTCGCGGAACTTGTACATGTCCAGGCCCAGCACGCCCGAAGCCAGCTTGGCGCGCTTCTCGCCCTCGAAGGATTCGCGGGCCGCGGCGGCGTCGGCCACCTTCTGCGCGTCAGCGGCGTTGACGACGACCACGCCGTCGTCGTCGGCCACGATCGCGTCACCGGGGTTGACGATCATGCCCGCGCAGACCACGGGGATGTTGACGGAACCCAGCGTGGCCTTGATGGTGCCCTTGGCGCTGATGGCGCGGCTCCAGACCGGGAAGTCCATGGACTTGAGCTCGGCGATGTCGCGGCAACCGCCGTCGATGATCAGGCCGCGTGCGCCGCGGGCCTTGAAGGACGTCGCCAGCAGGTCGCCGAAGAAGCCGTCGGTGTTGGGCGAGGACAGGGCCGCGACGACGATGTCGCCGGGTTTGATCTGCTCGGCCACCACGTGCAGCATCCAGTTGTCGCCCGGGTGCAGCAGCACGGTCACGGCGGGGCCGGCAATCCTGGCGCCGGAATAGATGGGACGCATATAGGTCTGCATCAGGCCGATGCGGCCCTGGGCCTCGTGCACGGTGGCCACGCCGTACTGGCCCATTTTCTCGACAGCGGCGGCGTCGGCGCGCACGATGTTGCGCTTGACGATGCCCAGGGGTGCGTTGACGCTCATGGTGTTTCCTCGGTATCGGTGGTGTGGTTCGTGAATCAGCGGCCCTTGGCCTTCAGCTGGGCGTCCAGGCGCGAGAACACACGGCGTGCGTTGCCCTCGTAGACCTTGAAACGCTGCTCGTCATTGAGGTGCGGTGTGGCCTGCACGTAGCGTTTGGTGTCGTCGTAGTAGGCGCCGGTCTCGGGGTCGATGCCGCGCACGGCGCCGATCATCTCGGAGGCGAACAGGATGTTGTCCACCGGGATCACCTTGGTCAGCAGGTCGATGCCGGGCTGGTGGTAGACGCAGGTGTCGAAATAGATGTTCTTGAGCAGGTGCTCGCTGAGCAGGGGCTTCTTCATCTCCTGCGCCAGGCCGCGGAAACGGCCCCAGTGGTAGGGCGCAGCGCCGCCGCCGTGGGGGATGATGAATTTCAGCGTGGGGAAGTCCTTGAACAGGTCACCCTGGATCAGTTGCATGACAGCCGTGGTGTCGGCGTTCAGGTAGTGCGCGCCCGTGGTGTGGAAGCAGGCGTTGCAGCTGGTGGAGACGTGGATCATGGCCGGAATGTCGTACTCGACCATCTTTTCGTAGATGGGGTACCACTGCTTGTCGGTCAGGGGCGGGCTGGTCCAGTGGCCGCCGCTCGGGTCCGGGTTCAGGTTGATGCCGACGTTGCCGTATTGCTGGACGCACTTCTCCAGCTCGGGGATGCAGGTCCTGGGGTCGACACCGGGCGACTGCGGCAGCATGGCGGCGGGCACGAAGGCGTCCGGGAACAGCTGGCTGACGCGGTAGCAGAGTTCGTTGCAGATGGCGGCCCAGGTGCTTGAAACATTGAAGTCGCCGATGTGGTGGGCCATGAAGCTGGCGCGCGGGCTGAAGATGGTGAGGTCGGAGCCGCGCTCTTTCATCAGCCTGAGCTGGTTGGTCTCGATGGACTCGCGCAGCTCGTCGTCGCTGATCTTGAGGTCGGCCACTTTGGGCATGGACGCCGGGTCCTTGATGCCGGCGATCTGCTGGTTGCGCCAGTTCTCCAGCGCCTTGGGGGCCGTGGTGTAGTGGCCGTGGATGTCGATGATCATGGGTTTTTTCATAACGGTCTCCTGGGATTCAGATTCGGTTCAGGCGGGGTCCATGCCCTGGCGGCGTTTGGCCACGGCCGCAGCGGGCGACGCCATATAGGCCAGCATGGCGCGCACGGCTTCGGCCTGCTGGCTGCTGGCGCAGACACCGGCCGCAAAGGTAGTGGTGATCTGGATGGCCGGCGGCAGCGGGCCCAGCACACGAAGACCTTCGAGGTTCAACATCTCGCTGAGCTGCTGGAACCCCAGGGCCACCTCGCCCTTGGCCACCAGACTGCCTACCGGGATGCCCGGCGGAGGGGTCACGATGCGGTCCTTGATCTGCTCGGCGATGCCCCAGCGCTCAAAGAGCTTGGCCAGGGCCACGCCGCTGGGGCCGGTGGAGTAGCTGATATTGCGCGCCGCCAGGATGGCCTGGCGTACCGCGTCTTCGCTGGAGATGTCGGGTTGGGGGGCACCCTTGCGCACCGCGACGGCCACGCCCGAATGCACCAGGTCCACCTTGCTGCCGGCCAGCACATGGCCGGAGGCGACGAGCTTGTCGATCGCGTCGGATGCCAGGATCACGACGTCGAAGGCCTCGCCAGCCGCCACGCGCCTGGCCGCATCCACGCCCCCAACCGACTCGATGGTCACGCGTTGACCCGAGTGCTGCTGGTAGGCGTCGACCAGTTCGGCCAGCACCTGGCGGGTCGCCATGGAGGAAATGCCCAGGATAGGAACGCTCATGGAAGAGGGACCGGGAATTGATAAGAACAGACAGCGATTGTGGCCACCCTGCCCCGCTGTGCCAAGGCGGGGCGGTTTCTAGCAGGTATCGCATTTCGGCATAATCCATGGCAAGCTATCCCGCAAACCATGGACCTGAAACAACTCGAGTATTTCGTGCGCGTCGCCGAGCTGGGCAGTTTCACGCGCGCCGCGGGGGTGCTCAACATCGCCCAGCCGGCGCTGAGCCGCCAGGTGCGCCTGCTGGAGGTGGAACTGCGGCAGAACCTGCTGCTGCGCAACGGCCGCGGTGTCACCACCACCGACGCCGGCAAGCTGCTGCTGGAGCACGGCCGCGGCATCCTGCACCAGGTGGAGCGCGCGCGCGAAGACCTGGGCCGTGTGCGCGGCGCCCTGGCCGGGCGCGTGGCCCTGGGCCTGCCGCCCAGCATCGCCCGCATGCTGACGGTGCCGCTCACGCGCGCCTTCCGCAAGCGTCTGCCCAGTGCCGCGCTGTCCATCAGCGAGGGCCTGACGATTTCCATGCAGGAAGGCCTGCTGACCGGGCGCCTGGACATCGCCCTGCTCTACAACCCCCCGGCCAGCCCTGAACTCAACACCCTGCCGCTGATGGACGAAGAGCTGTTCCTGATCGGCCTGCGCCCGCCCCGCGGCAAGGCCACGACGCACCCCGTCAGCCTCAAGGAAGTGAGCGCCCTGCCCCTGGTCATCCCGAGCCGGCCCAACGCCATCCGCATGGTGGTGGAGACCGAGATGGCCGGCATCGGCTGCAAGCCCGACATCAGCCTGGAGATCGACGGCGTGGCCGCCATCCTGGACCTGGTGGCCGATGGCGCCGGTTATGCCGTGCTGCCCAAGTACGCGCTGGCCACCACGCAGCGGCCCGAGGCCTACCAGGCGCGGCCCATCGATAAACCCCGCCTGGCCAGCCGCCTGGCACTGGCCACGGCAGCAGGCCGCACCACGACCATGACGCAGCAGGCCATGCTGGAATTGATACAGCAGGTGGCCAGCGAAGTCTTTGGTGCAGCCCCCACACCCGCATGAAATCCAACCACACCATGGCAACTGACAAGCACTACACCCTCGCCGGCGTGATGGGCTGGCCGGTGGCGCATTCGCGCTCGCCCGCCATCCACAAGCACTGGATCCAGCACCACCAACTCAAGGGCGACTACGTGCTGCTGCCCGTGATGCCCGACCGTCTGGCCGACGCCGTGCGCGGACTGCGCGCCCTGGGCTTTGCCGGCTGCAACCTCACCATCCCGCACAAGGTGGCGGCCATGCCGCTGATGGACCGCATCGACCCGCTCGCCACGCGCATCGGCGCCATCAACACCATCGTCGTCGAGCCCGATGGCACGCTGAGCGGTTACAACAACGACGCCTATGGGTTCATCCAGAGCCTGCTCGATGCGCAGCCGGACTGGCGCGCCGACGCCGGCCCCGTCACCGTGCTGGGCGCGGGCGGCGCAGCACGCGCCATCCTGGTCGCGCTGGCCGAACGCGGGGCCAAGGAGATCCGACTGTGCAACCGCGGCCTGGACAAGGCCCAGGCCCTGGCCGCCGAATTCGGCGGGCCGATCCACGCCTACCCCTGGGAGCAGCGCGAAGAGGCACTGGACGGCGCAGCCCTGCTGGTCAACAGCACCAGCCTGGGCATGAAGGGGCAGGACCCGCTGCCCCTGTCGCTCGACCGGCTGCCCCAGCACGCCCTGGTCTGCGACGTCATCTATGTGCCACTGGAAACACCGCTGCTGGCCGCCGCACGACGACGCGGCAACCCCACCGTCAACGGCCTGGGCATGCTGCTGAACCAGGCGCGCCCGGCCTTTGCGCGCTGGTTCGGCGTGACCCCCGAGGTGACGCCGGAGTTGCGGCGCTTGATCGAAGCCACGCTCTGAGCCCATGATCCCATCACAATTTGTGATGGGCCTATCGTGACGTGGCAGCCCAGCCCAGCGTTAGCCCTACTTGCCCCGCCCGGCCGACGCGCCTAACCTCGGCCGCGACGACTCCAACGACCTGAAAGGCAAGTCATGCGCACGCCCCTGCTCCGTCTGTTTACCGTACTCGCAAGCACACTGCTGGCCGCCTGTGCCATCACGCCGCAGCCGGCAGCACCGGGGGCGACCCAGGCCAAGGCTGAACTGCTCTGGCTGGGCCAGTCCGCCTTCCGCCTGACCACGCCCAGCGGCAAGGTCATCGTGACCGACCCCTGGCTGCGCCCCAACCCCAAGACGCCGGCCGAGTACAAGGACCTGAGCAAACTGGGCAAGGTGGACCTGATCCTCGTCACCCATGCCCACGGCGACCACATCGCCGACGCCCCGGACCTGGCCCTGATGAACAAGGCGCGGGTCATCGCCCCGGGCGATCTGAACATGGTGCTCAACACCCTGGGCGTGCTGCCGCCCGAGCTGACGCCGCGCATGAACAAGAGCGGCACGATCGTGCCCTTCCCAGAGGTGCCGGGCCTGAAGATCACCATGGTCAAGGCCGAACACTCCTCGCTCTTTGCCTGGAAAAACCCCCAGACCGGCAAGATCGAGTCGCACTACGGCGGTGAGCCGGTGGGTTTCATCATCGAGCTGGAGAACGGCCAGAAGATCTACCACATGGGCGATACGGGCCTGTTCGGCGACATGAAGTTCATCGGCGAGTACTACAAGCCCGACGTGCTGTTGATCCCCATTGGCGGCAACTTCACCACCGCGCCAGTGGATGCCGCCTACGCCACGCGGGAGTTCATCAAGCCGCGCTTTGCCATCCCCATGCACTACGGCACCAACCCGTTGAACCGCGGCACGCCGCAACAGTACATGGAGGCCCTGGGCCAGACCTCCACCAAGGTGATCCCCCTGGAGCCTGGCGAGAAGTTCAGCTGGTAAGCGTCAAGGGCACCGCTCCGGGCCGCGAGCCCGGACCGGCGGCGCCGGAAAACCCTCGGATCAGCCCATGCCCAGCTGCAGCATGCCCGAGCGGTCGTCGGCAAGCTTGAACACCGCAACGGCCTGCACCAGGTCCTGGGCCTGATCCTTCAGGCCGGCGGCGGCAGCAGCCATCTGCTCGACCAGGGCGGCGTTCTGCTGGGTGGCCTGGTCCATCAAGGTGACGGCCTCACCCACCTGGCTTACGCCCTGGCTCTGCTCGACGCTGGCCGTGCTGATCTCGCCCATGATGTCGGTGACGCGGCGGATGGCGCCCACCACTTCGTTCATGGTCGCACCGGCGCGGTCCACCAGGGCGCTGCCCTGTTCCACGCGGTCGACACTGGCCGAGATGAGCGACTTGATCTCGCGCGCCGCCTCGGCGCTGCGCCCGGCGAGTGAGCGCACCTCGGACGCCACCACGGCAAAACCACGGCCCTGTTCGCCGGCCCGTGCGGCTTCCACCGCCGCGTTCAGCGCCAGGATGTTGGTCTGGAAGGCGATGCCGTCGATCACGCTGATGATGTCGGCGATCTTCTTGCTCGAATCATTGATGCCCTTCATGGTGTCCACCACCTGGGCCACCACTTCACCGCCCTGCATGGCCACCGTGCTGGCAGTCTGGGCCAGCTGGTTGGCCTGGCGGGCGTTGTCTGCGTTCTGCTTCACGGTGGAGCCCAGTTCCTCCATGGAGGCGGCGGTCTGCTCCAGCGAACTGGCCTGGCTTTCGGTCCGGCTGGACAGGTCACGGTTGCCGCGATCGATCTCGGCCGCGGACGTGGCCACGCGCTGCGAAGAGGTGCGCACCCCACCGACCACGCTGACCAGGCTGTCGCGCATGGCCTGCATGGCCACGATCACGCTGCCCTCCGCCGCACCGTTCACGCGGATGGGCGAGGCCAGATCGCCTGCGCGCACGGCATCGGCCACGGCCTTGACCTCCCAGGGTTCCGCACCGAGCGCGCGGCGGATCGAGCGTGAGAGCAGGAAGGCCGCCAGCGCGCCAACCAGCACGGCGATGGCCGTCAGGCTCAGCATGACGGTGGTGAAGCTGCCGGCCACGCGCTGGGCCAGGGCCAGTTGTTCCTGGATGATCTTTTCCTCGAAGTCGATCAGGGCGTTGATGCTGGCCAGCCACTGCACGAACAGGGGCTTGGCGTCACGCCAGACAATCTGCTGAGCCTCCTCGCGCTGCCCGGCCCGGCGCAGTTCGATGGCCTTGGCGATCAACGGCAGCACACGGGCTTCGACGCCCTGGATACCAGCGTAGAGGCGGCCAACTTCCGGCGGCAGGCTCTTGTCCTGCGCCAGCATCTGGTCCAGCGGGCGCGCGGAAGCGGCGTAGAAGGCGCTCAGGCGTTCGATCTCGGCCACCTCGCGGCGCAGCTCCTCGTCCGAGGTGGAAGCCGCGACGTCACGGATGGCGATGGCCCGGTCGTGCGCACTGCCGCGGAAGTTGATCGCGTAGCGCTGGATCACCGAGTTCTTGCTGGCGTTTTCCTCCAGAGCGGCGCGGATCTGCCGCACCTCGACCAGGCCGATCACGCTGAGCGTGACCAGGATCAACAGGATGAGGCCGAAACCAGCGGCCAGGCGTTGCTGAACAGTCAGCGTGGTGTGGGTGGTGTTCAAGTGGTTTCTCCTAGGTATTGACCAGGAAGCACGGCGCCCTGAATCTGACCGGGGCGAAGTATCCCACGCATCAATTAATCGCGCTTTAGGGTTAATAGATCACGACTATCAATCCCATGGCAATCGCTGACCCACAGCAAATCAGCAGACCGGCACGTGAGGCCGGATGCAAAAAGGCCGTCGCCGATCAACTCGGCGACGGCCTGCGCGGGTGGGCCCGGCTGTCTTACTGGCGGGGGATGTTGGCCTTGACGATCACATCACCCCAGCGCTTGATTTCGCTCTGCAGGAAGGCCTGGGTCTGCTCCGGCGTGCTGGAGCGGGGTTCGATGTTCAGATCGCGCAGCCTCTTGCTGACCTCGGGGTCCTTGACCGCCGCGGCAATCTCACGGTGCAGGCGGGCCACCACGTCCTTGGGTGTTCCAGCGGGCACGGCCAGCGCATTCCAGGACGAGGCCTGGTAGTTGGGCAGGCCCGCTTCCTTGGTGGTTGGCACATCCGGCAGCAGGGCCGAACGCTCCGTGTCAGTGATGGCCAGGGCACGCAGGGCCCCGCCCTTGATCTGCCCCATGATGGGCGAGACGATCTCGACGGCCACGTCGATCTGGCCGCCGCGCAGCGCATTGACAACGGCCGGCGTGCCGTTGAAAGGCACGATCTGCATATCCACGCCCGCATTGGACTTGAACAGCTCGGCCGCCAGGTTCTGGGTGCTGCCGATATTGATGCTGCCGACATTGAGCTTGCCGGGATTGGCCTTGGCATAGGCCAGCACTTCCCCCAGGGTCTTGAACTTCGATTCGGTCGCGGTCACCACCGCGATGTCGAAGAAGCCCAGGGTGCTGACGGGCGTGAAGTCCTTGACCGTGTCATAGGGCAGCTTGTTGAACAGCGTGGCGGTGACCGCGCTGGCGTTGGACATCAGCAGGAGGGTATGGCCGTCCGGTGCCGACTTGGCCACGGTGTCGGAAGCGCCCACGCCACCGGCGCCGGGCTTGTTCTCGATCACCACCGGCTGGCCCAGGGTCTGGCTCAGCTTCTGGCCCACGGTGCGGGCCGTCAGGTCGGCCACGCCACCGGCGCCGAAGGGGACGATGATGCGCAGGGGCTTGCTCGGGAAGGCTTGGGCCCAGCCGGTGGAGGTCAGGGTTGCAGCCAGCACAGCCAAGAGGGCACGGCGATTCAGCAGGTTCATGGGTGATCTCCTTGTGTAGAAAAAAGAACGGCGGCGATCAGCGCGCCACGCCCAGCAGACGGTCCAGCAGTTCGGGCTGGTCCAGCAGCGACTGTGCCGTGCCCGAATGCACCACGGTGCCACGGTCCAGCACCGCGGCCACATCCGAGATGGCCAGAATGGCCTGCGGATGCTGCTCGACGATGATGGCCGAGAGGCCTTCTTCGCGCGTGATCCGGCGGATGGCGCGCAGCAGTTCCTGCACGATGATGGGCGCCAGGCCTTCGAGCGGCTCGTCCAGCAGCAGCAGCTTGGGGTTGAGCACCAGCGCGCGGGCCACGGCCAGCATCTGCTGCTCGCCGCCCGAGAGCTGGGTGCCCAGGTTGGTCTTGCGTTCGGCCAGGCGCGGGAACATCTCGTAGGCGCGCGCCGGCGTCCAGGGGCCCGGGCGGGCCACGGCGGTGAGGTTCTCGTCCACCGTGAGCGACTTGAAGATATTGCGTTCCTGCGGCACCCAGCCGATGCCGGCCTTGGCCCGCAGGTGCAGCGGCACCTTGTGCAGGGCCACACCGTCGAAGGTGATGCTGCCGCCGTGCTGGCGGGTGGCGCCGGCCAGGGTGTTCATGAAGGTGGTCTTGCCGGTGCCGTTGCGACCGAGCAGCGCCAGGGTCTGGCCGGGGTCCAGGCTCACCGACACGTTGTTCAGCACCACGGCCTCGCCGTAGCCGGCACTTAAGTTCTCGACCTTGAGGAGCTCAGCCATGGGCCATCTCCTCGCCGTGCCCCAGGTACACCGCCTTGACCTGCGGGTCGTTGGCGATGGTCTCGGGGTCGCCCTCGGTGAGCACGGTGCCATTGACCAGCACGGTCATGCGCTTGGCAAAACTGAAGACGAGATCCATATCATGTTCGATCAGGAGCACCGACACATCGGCCGGCAGGGCTGCCACGGTCTGCAGCAGTTCCTCGCGCTCGCCCGCGGGTACACCGGCCACCGGCTCGTCGAGCAGCAGCACGCGCGGCTCGCAGGCCAGGGCGATGGCGATTTCCAGCAGGCGGCGCTTGCCGTAGGCCAGCACATTGGTCTTCTGGTTCATCACCTCGGTCAGGTGGAACTGTTCGAGCAGCTGCTCGCAACGCTCCACCACCTGCGGGCGCTTGCCCAGGGGCTGCCACCAGCGCGTGCCCAGGCCGCGGTGCTGCGAGACGGTCAGTGCCAGCGTCTCCAGCGGCGTGAGCGTGTCGAAGAGCTGGTTGATCTGGAAGGTACGCACCATGCCGCGACGCACGCGCTGGTGCGGCGCCAGATCGGTGATGTCCTGCCCTTCGAGCAGGATGCGGCCTTCGGTGGGCTCCAGCACGCCGGTCAGCAGGTTGATCAGCGTGGTCTTGCCGGCGCCATTGGGGCCGATCAGCGCATGGCGCGCGCCCTTGTGCAGGTCCAGGCTGACGTTGCCGGTGGCGGTGATGCCGCCGAAGCGCTTGACCAGGTTCTGCGCGGAGAGAACGATTTCAGGAGAACTCATGATTTCTTGCCCCCGAACCAGGTGTGGGGACGGATCAGGCGGTCCCGACCGACCAGCATCAGCACCACCAGGAAGAGGCCGATCCAGAAGGTCCAGTACTGCGGGGTGATGGAGGAAATCCAGTCCTGCATGACCTTGAAGACGATGGCACCGGCCACGCCGCCATAGAGCCAGCCGGTGCCGCCGATGACCACCAGCAGCATGAGGTCGGCCGAGCGGTCGAAGGCGAACAGGTCCACCGAGGCAAAGCTCGTGGTCTGCGCCATCAGGCCACCGGCTGCGCCGGCCACGCCGGCGGCGATGGTGTAGATCACGGCCAGGCGCGAGGTCACCGGAATGCCGATGGCCATGGCGCGCAAGCGGTTGTCGCGCAGGGCCTTGAGCGTGCCGCCCAGCGGCGAGTGCACCAGCCGGCGCGCCAGCACGAACAGCACCAGCAGCACCCCGATGGAATACCAGGCCGCCGTCTGGCCCTGCAGGTCGAATTCGAAACGGCCGAGCAGCGGGCCCATGATGACGCCCTGCAGGCCGTCGGCCCCGCCGGTGATGTCCAGCTTGTTGGCCAGCTCCATCAGGATCATGGCCACGCCCATGGTCACCATGAGCCGGGTGAGATCGGTGCCACGCATGATGGTCAGCGAGCAGACCGCGCCCAGCAGGGTGGACACGGCAATGGCAAAGGCCAGGCCCACCAGCGGGTCGGGCATGACCAGCTTGGCGAACAGGGCCGCCGCATACGCGCCCATGCCGAAGAAGGCCGCATGACCGAGCGACACGATGCCCGCGTAACCCAGGATCAGGTCCAGCGACGCGGCGAACAGCGCGACGATGGCGATCTCGTTGATGATGAGCGCGTGGCTGGACAGGAGCCAGGGAGAGGCCAGGGCCAGCAGCCACAAGGCAGGCTCCCAGAGCTTCCAGCGCTGCAGGTCATGAAGGGATTGCATTGCGTTTTTCATGCCTTGCCCCCCTTGCGCACAAAGAGGCCCTGCGGGCGCCAGATCAGGATCACGATCATCAGGAAATAGACGATGAAGGCGCCGAAGCGCGGGATGTAGTACTTGCCGGCCACGTCGGCAATGCCCAGCAGCAGCGCGGCCAGCAGGGGCCCGGTGATGGACGAGGTGCCACCGACGGCCACGACGATCAGGAAATAGATCATGTTCTTGAGCGGAAAGCTCGGGTCCATGCCCAGCACCTCGGCGCCCAGCGCACCGCCCAGGCCGGCCAGGCCGGAGCCGACCGCGAAGGTCAGCAGGAACACGACGTTGACGTTGATGCCCAGGCCGGCGGCCACGCGCTGGTCGTCCACCGATGCGCGCAGGCGGCTGCCGAAACGGGTTTTCGCCAGGATGTACTGCAGGCCGATGGTGAGTGCCGCGCAGATGGCGATGATGAAGAGCCGGTAATGCCCCATGCCCAGCATCCAGGGGCCGTCGCCGATCTCGGTGCGCCCCTTGAGCCACTCGGGCAGATGGATGATCTGCTGGCTGGAGGTCATGAAGTAGTCCATGGCGGCCACGGCCATGAAGGTCAGGCCGATGGAGAACAGCACCTGGTCCAGGTGCGGCCTGCTGTACATCGGACGGTAGAGCGTGCGCTCCAGCACGGCACCCAGCAGGGCCACGCCCACGAAGGCCACCGGCAGGCACACGAGGAAAGGCACGTCATAACGCTGCATCAGCAGCACGGTGGCGTAGCCTCCCACCATGGCGAAGGCGCCGTGGGCCAGGTTGATGAAGTTCATCAAACCCATGGTCACGGACAGGCCGACCGCCAGGATAAACAGCAGCATGCCGTAGGCAATGCCGTCAAACAGAATCGTCAGCATGAATGGCTCGGGTCAGGTCCGGTCAGGGCAAAAAAAAACCCATGGACACCCCCTGACCGGAGGCATCCACGGGTCGGGCATCACTTCGTCTTGCCCGGGTCCTTGACGTCCTTGATCACGTCAAATTCCACGTTGTGCAGTTCGCCGCCCACCTTCTCCACCTTGCGCAGGTAGATGTTCTGCACGACGTCACGGGTCTGTGCATCGATGAACATGGGGCCGCGCGGGCTTTCCCAGACCTGGCCCTTCATGGCGGCCAGCAGGCCGTCGCCACCGCCCTGGCCCTTGCTGTTCTTCAGCGCCGTGTAGATCAGGTGCATGCCGTCATAACCGCCGACGGCCATGAAGTTCGGGCGCATGCCCTTGTTGGCCTTCTTGAAGGCTTCGACGAACTTCTTGTTCGTGGCCGAGGGATGGTGGGCCGAATAGAGGTGCGCCGTGACCACCCCCAGGGCGCCATCGCCCATGTCGTTGAGCTGGTCGTCGTCAGTGATGTCGCCCGGGCCGATCAGCTTGATGCCGGCCTTGTCCATGCCGCGCTCCAGAAACTGCTTCATGACGGCCGCGCCGGCGCCCGAGGGCACGAAGACGAACAGGCCATCGGGCTTGGCGTCACGCACCTTCTGCAGGAAGGGGGCGAAGTCGGGGTTGCGCATGGGCACGCGCAGGGTGTCGACCACGGTACCGCCGTTGAAGAGGTAGCGGTCCTTGAAGTACTTCTCGGCATCGTGGCCGGGGCCGTAGTCGCTGACCAGGGTCACGACCTTCTTGATGCCGCCCTTGGCGACCGCCCAGTCGGCCATGGCGACCGAGGACTGCGCCAGCGTGAAGCTGGTGCGCACGATGTAGGGCGAGGACTGGGTGATGCTGGACGTACCGGCAGCCATCACCACCATCGGGGTCTTGGACTGGGTGGCGATCGGCGCGGTGGCAAAGGCCGAGGGCGTGATGCCAAAGCCGGCCAGCACGTTGACCTTGTCGTTCACCACCAGCTCCTGGGCCAGGCGCTTGGTGACGTCGGGCACGCTGGTGTCGTCCTTGACGATCAGCTGGATCTTCTTGCCGGCGACCGTGTCGCCATGCTGGGCCATGTAGAGCTTGGCAGCCGCCTCGATCTGGCGGCCGGTGGAAGCCTGCTGACCGGTCATGGGCAGGATCAGGCCGATCTTGAAGGTGTTGTCCTGGGCCAGCACGGCCGGGGAGGAAACCGCCGCCAACGCCAGGATGGATGCGCTCAGAAACTCACGCTTTTTCATGTAAGGCTCCTAAATAGGTTTTATGACTTCACGCACCCGATCCGCTGGCACGCAGAAGAAACCAGTATCGCGAAGGTTCATTACTTTCGCCTCAAACCAGATCATGCGCAAGTCAAATTTCAGACTGATAGATATAGCAGTTTGAAATATCTTAACCGCTCACATTCACGGAAAAAACAAAACTCAGCCCGACCGGCGTCGGGCTGGGTTGACAATTGAACCGGTGCACGGCACCTCAGTAACGCAGCCGCCCCTCCTGGTCCATCACGGCGATGTCGACAAAGCGGCTGCCCGCATTGCCCTTGGAAAAATCAATGCGGTAGCCGTCGAAATCGATTTCGCCCATGGCCTGCAGGCTCTTGGCCAGGGCCGTGGGGGTGATTTCGCCCCGGATACGCCGCATGCCTTCGCCCAGGATGCGCGCCGAGAGATACCCCTCCATGTGGAAAGCGGCGTAGCTTTTGATGTCGGGGTGGGCCGCCTGCATGGCCGCCTGGAACTCGCGCACCAGGGTCCTGGTCCTGCCATTGGGGTTCGGGTAGATCTGGGCAATGCCGACGCCGCGCGCCAGCTCGGCGCCCGCCACCTTGGCCAGCATGCCGGGGGCCGTATCGCCCAGGATGAAGATGGATTGCGTCACCCCGGCCTTGCGCAAGGCGGCCACGCTGCCGGCCGTGAAGGGCGGCGCCCCGATCACGATGACGCCCTGGGGGTTGGACTTGAAGACCTCTTCGGCCGCCTTGGCCTGCTCTTCGGGCTTGAAGACCGACTGGTAACCCTTGACGTCCATGCCCGTGAGGCGAGCCGCCTCGTCAGCCACCACCTTGACGCCCCCCGTTCCCATCGGAATGTCCTGGTGCATGACCGCCAGCTTGAGTATGCCCAGGGTACGGGCGTGGTTCACGATCTTCTCGATCTGCTGCTTGTCGCCAGCCCGCACATGAAACAGGCGCGGATGACCGGGGTTGCGGAAGGGCTCCGCGCCCGGCACGGCATTCATGATGACAACATCGTGCTTGTCGAGCAGCTTGTCAGCAAACATGCGCTGCAGCGAGGCCGAGCCGACCGGCGAGATCAGCGCCACTGGCCTGCGCTGCATGGCCTGCTCGAACGCGGCGACGAAACCGTCCGGCTTGTAGGTGTCATCCAGTTCGAAGAAGGCCACCTTGCGCCCGTTGATGCCGCCGGCCTTGTTGAGCTGGGCAAAGTAGGCCTTGGCCCCCTGGCTGAGCTGGGGTGCATCGGGCGCCGGCAGGCCCGAGAAAGGCCCGATCTGGCCGATGACGATGTCCTGCGCCTGGGCGCCCTGCGATACCGCGAGCCAGCCTGCCATCCCCAGGAGGACGATGGCAGCTCGTTTGGTGATCGTTGACATGCCTCGCATATTTGCGTTCCTTCGATAGCTTTGACGGACTTCAAGATACGTCAGACGCATATCTCGTGCCTGCGCCTGTCCGATAACAATGTGAAATATCTGATGCCTTGAAACCCCAGGGGTTATAACCGATCAATAGTACGTATACTGAATGAGCCGGGCATATCCCCCACCCTCTTCAATGTGCGCCCTACAGAGGAGAAAACCATGACACTGCGTGCCACACCACCCTTTCGCGCCGACCACGTCGGCAGTTTCCTGCGCCCCAAGTACCTGCTGGAAGCGCGCGAGCAGAAAGCCAAGGGTGAGATCACCGCCGAGCAATTGCGCAAGGTGGAAGACAAGGCCATCACCGAGATCGTGAAGTTCCAGGAAGACGTGGGCCTGCAGAGCATCACCGACGGTGAGTTCCGCCGCACCTATTTCCACATCGATTTCCTGGAACAGATCGGCGGCGTGCGCACCGACGTGCCCGTGACCATCGTCAAGCCCGACGGCACCAAGGAGCTGGCCCCGCCCGTGATGCGCGTGATCGACAAGGTGCGCCACGTCAAGGACATCCAGCTCGCCGACTTCCAGTACCTCAAGAGCCAGATCGCCCCGGGCCGCGGCGCCGTGGCCAAGGTGACCATCCCCTCGCCCACCATGCTGCACTTCCGTGGCGGCCGCGCCGGCATCAGCAAGGAGCACTACCCCGAGCTGGACCCGGCCTTCTATGACGATGTGGCCAAGGCCTATGGCGACGAACTGCGCTCACTCGCAGCAGCGGGCTGCACCTATGTGCAGATGGACGACACCAACCTGGCCTATCTGTGCGATGACAAGATGCGCGAGGCGGCTCGCCAGCGCGGTGACGACCCCAACGAGCTGCCGCATCGTTATGCCATGTTCATCAACAAGGTGGTGGCACAGAAGCCGGCCGGCATGACGCTGGCCATGCACCTGTGCCGCGGCAACTTCAAGAGCACGCACGCGGCTTCGGGCAACTACGAGCCCGTCGCAGAAGCCCTGCTCAAGGAGATGAACCTCGACGCCTACTTCCTGGAGTACGACGACGACCGCAGCGGCGACTTCCGCCCGCTGCGTTTCCTGGCCCCGGGCAAGATCGTGGTGCTGGGCCTGGTGACCACCAAGTTCGGCAAGCTTGAGACCAAGGACGAACTCAAGCGCCGCATCGACGAGGCCGCCAAATACGTCGCCATGGACCAGCTCTGCCTGTCGCCGCAGTGCGGCTTCTCCAGCACGGTGCATGGCAACGACATTGCCGTGGAAGACCAGCGCGCCAAGTTGCGCCTGGTGGTGGAAACGGCCCAGGAAGTCTGGGGCAAGGCCTGACACCAGGCCGGTACCAGAACACGGGCGGCCTGCGGGCCGCCTTTTTTATGCGACGGCCTTGGCCGAGCGATCCTTGACGAAGTTGTAGCCGAAGTCGAGGGCGGCTTCGAGCGAGAGCTCGATGGCGTGGCGCTCGTGTTCGGTCAGGTAGAACATCAGGTCCACGTCGTGGCGCACATAACGCGCAGGCAATCGGTTCAGGGCCACGCAGGCCACGTCGGCCAGCATGTCGGGGGTCATCTCCGGCCAGCGGGCCGAACGGCGCAGGACTTCCTCGAACACCAGGCGCTCGTAGTAGTTATGGACCTGCTCGAAATTGCTGATCATGAAAGTCTCCAGGGAACTGCCGGTGACCTTAGCAGGTCGGGCGCGGCCTGACAAGGCCACGCGCCTGACGCACCTTCAAGCGAGGCCCAGCAGGCGCACCGCATTGCCCTTGAGGATGCCGGGCATCACCTCCGGCTTGAAGCCCGCTTCCTCGAAATCCTTCATCCAGCGCTCGGGCGTGATCAGCGGATAGTCCGAACCGAAGAGGATGCGGTCCTTGAGCAGGGTGTTGGCGTACTGCACCAGCTGCTTCGGAAAATACTTGGGGCTCCAGCCCGACAGGTCGATCCAGACGTTGGGCTTGTGCGTGGCCACGGAGAGCGCCTCATCCTGCCAGGGGAAGCTGGGGTGGGCCATGACGATCTGCATGTCGGGGAAGGCGATCGCCACGTCGTCCAGGTGCATGGGGTTGCTGTACTCCAGGCGCAGGCCGCCACCGCAGCGCATGCCGCTGCCGATGCCGCTGTGGCCGGTGTGGAAGATGGCCGGCATCTTGTGCTCGGCGATCACTTCATAGATGGGCCAGGCCATCTTGTCGTAGGGGTGGTAGCCCTGCACCGTGGGGTGGAACTTGAAGCCCTTGATGCCGTGCTCCTCGATCAGGCGGCGCGCCTCGCGCGCGCCCATCTTGCCCTTGTGCGGGTCGATGCTGGCGAAGGCCATCATCATGTCGCTGTTGGCCTTGGCAGCCTCGGCGATCTCCTCGTTCGGGATACGGCGGCGGCCCAGCTGGGACTCGCTGTCCACCGTGAACATCACCAGGCCGATCTTGCGTTCGCGGTAGTAGGCGATGGTCTCGGCGATGGTCGGGCGGCGGTTGGAACGGAAGTACTTGTCCGCCGCGCGGTCGTACTCCTCGCCGTAGTTGTCGAAAGGGTTCCAGCAGCTGACTTCAGCATGCGTGTGGACATCGATGGCGATGAGGTTCTTGTGGTCCATGACCGTCTCCTGGCGGGGGATGTCGAGCTCAACATCCTAGGGTAAACACTGATGAAAAGCGAGTGTCGCTCGCTTGAATTGGTTATATTTCATAACCATAATCGATTCCAGAAAGAAACGCAATATGAAGAACCCCGACCTCCATTTCGAGCGCCGCGGCGAGCAGCAGGAAGTTGCTGTCATCCGCCTGACGCGACCCGCCAAGCGCAATGCGCTCAACGACGCGCTGATCTTGGCCATCCGTGACCTGTTCGAAAACCTGCCCGAAGGCGTGCGCGCCGCCGTCATCGACGGCGAGGGTGAGCACTTCTGCGCCGGCCTGGACTTGAGCGAACTGAAAGAACGCGACGCCGGCCAGGGCCTGCACCACTCCCGCATGTGGCATGCCGCGCTGGAGCGCGTGCAATACGGCCCGGTGCCCGTGATCGCCGCGCTGCACGGCGCCGTGGTCGGCGGCGGCCTGGAGCTGGCCAGCGCCTGCCACATCCGCGTGGCTGACGAATCCACCTTCTACGCCCTGCCCGAAGGCTCGCGCGGCATCTTCGTGGGCGGCGGCGGTGCGGTGCGCATCCCGCGCCTGATCGGCGCCTCGCGCATGGCCGACATGATGTTGACCGGCCGCGTCTACAACGCGCAGGACGGCGAAAAGATCGGCATGGCGCAGTACCTGGTACCGCAGGGCAGCGCCTTCGACAAGGCCTTTGAACTGGCCGTGCGCGTAGCGCAGAACGCCCCGCTGACCAACTACGCGCTCATCCACGCCCTGCCACGCATTGCCGAGCAGCCGGCCGACCAGGGTTTCCTGACCGAGGCCATGATGGCTGCCATCGCCCAGAGCGCCCCCGAAGCCAAACAACGCGTGCGCGCCTTTCTCGACGGCAAGGCCGCCAAGGTCAGCAAGGGCTGACATCTCCCCCGACACGAAACGACCCATGAGCGAGACGACCAAGACCACCCCGCGCTACCGCCCCGTGCCTTTTGGCGTGACCCGTGTCCAGGTGCGCGAAGGCGCGCCCGGCACGCGTTATGTGCAAGCCGAGCTGCCGCTGGGCGCCTACGCCCGCCGCCTGAGCGACTTCCTGGTGCACTGGGCCGAGGCCGAGCCCGAGCGCACCTTCATGGCCCGCCGGGCCCAGCTGGGCGAGGGCCGCACCGGCGACTGGCAGCGCATCAGCTATGCCCAGGCCCTGGACGGCGCACGCCGCATCGGCCAGGCCCTGCTGGACCGCAAGCTCAGTGCCGAGCGCCCCGTGGTGATCCTGAGCGAGAACACGCTGGAGCATGCGCTGATGTCGCTGGGCTGCCTCTACGCCGGCGTGCCTTACTGCCCGGTCTCGCCCGCGTATGCCACGATCAGCCAGGATTACGACAAGCTCAGGCATGTGCTCACCACGCTGACCCCGGGCCTGGTGTTCGCCGCCGACGGAGCGCGTTATGGCCGCGCCATTGCCGCCACCGTGGGCACCGATGTCGAAGTGGTGCTGGCCCAGGGCACCATCGAAGGTCGTGCGACCTCTTCCTTCGAGACGCTGCGTAACACCGCACCCACGGCAGCCGTGGACGACGCCATGCATGCCGTGCGCCCGGACACCATCGCCAAGTTCCTGTTTACCTCGGGCTCGACCAAGATGCCCAAGCCGGTGATCAACACCCATCGCATGTGGTGCGCCAACCTGCAGCAGATCACCCTGTCCATGCCGGTCATCGCCGAAGCGCCGCCGGTCTTCGTGGACTGGCTGCCCTGGAACCACACCTTCGGCGGCAACCACAACGTGGGCCTGACACTGAAACACGGCGGCACGCTCTACATCGACGACGGCAAGCCCACCGCCGCGCTGATCGGCGAGACCCTGCGCAATCTGCGCGAGATCGCGCCCACGCTGTACTTCAACGTGCCCACGGGCTTCGAAATGATCGCCCAGGCCATGAAGACCGACGAGGCACTGCGCAAGAAGCTGCTCTCGCGCGTGCGCATGTTCTTCTACTCCGGCGCCGGCCTGGCCCAGCCGGTCTGGGACAGCCTGCACCAGACGGCGGAGGCCGAGGTGGGAGAGCGCATCGTCATGGCCACCGGCCTGGGCATGACCGAGTCCGCACCTTCGGCCATGTTCACCAACAGTCCCAACGTGAAGGCCGGCGACATCGGCACCCCCGTACCTGGCATGACGCTCAAGCTGATCGACGTGGACGGCAAGACCGAGGTGCGCTACCGCGGCCCCAACGTGACGCCCGGCTACTGGCGTTCGGAGCAGGCCACGCGCGACGCGTTCGACGAGGAAGGGTATCTGTGCACCGGTGACGCCGTGCAGTGGATCGACCCCCAGGATGTGCACCGCGGCCTGAAGTTCGACGGCCGCATCGCCGAGGACTTCAAGCTCTCCACCGGCACCTTCGTGAGCGTGGGGCCGATGCGCGCCAAGGTCATCGTAACCGGTGCGCCCTATGTGCAGGACGTGGTGCTCACCGGTCTGAACATGAAGGAAGTCGGCGCGCTGATCTTCCCCTCGCCTGCCTGCCGCAGCGTCAGCGGCCTGGGTGCCGATGCGCCGTGGGAAGCCGTGCTGGCCAGCGAACCGGTGCGCCAGCGCCTGCAGGCCGTGATCAACCAGCTGGCGCGGGAAGCCACCGGCAGCGCCAACCGCATCGCACGTGCCCTGCTGCTGGTCGAGCCGCCCTCCATCGACAAGGGCGAGGTCACCGACAAGGGCTCCATCAACCAGCGCGCCGTGCTCAAGCACCGCGATGCGCTCGTGCAGGCCCTGCACGACGACACGGCCGCCGGCATTCTCAAACCTCAACCATGAAACACCCCCGAAGCGCCTTCGGCGCCTCCCCCTCAAAGGGGGCGCACCCAGCAGCCCGGCAAAGCCGGTTCTGCGGGTGCTCTGGGTTGACATCCCCTCATTCATCTGAGTCACTGAAATGAACATCCAAGGACAAGCAGCACTCGTCACCGGCGGCGCCTCCGGCCTGGGCGAAGCCACGGCGCGTGAACTGGCGCGCCTGGGCGCCAAGGTCGCCGTGCTCGACGTCAATGCGGCGCTGGCCGAAAAGGTCGCCGCCGAAATCGGCGGCGTCGCCTGCCCCTGCGACATCACCAACACCGACAGCGTCACCGCCGCGCTGGCCAAGGCCGCCGCGGCCCACGGGCCGGCGCGCATCCTGATGAACATCGCCGGCATCGGCAGCGCCAAGCGCATCGTCGCCAAGGACGGTTCGCCCGCGCCGCTGGAGGACTTCACACGCGTGATCAACGTCAACCTGGTCGGCAGCTACAACATCAGCCGTCTGTTTGCGGCGGCCTGCGTCAAGCTGGCGCCGCTGGACGATGGCGAACGCGGTGTGATGATGTTCACCGCTTCCGTGGCAGCCTTCGACGGCCAGGTCGGCCAGCAGGCCTACAGCGCCTCCAAGGGCGGCCTGGTCGGCATGACCCTGCCCATGGCACGCGACCTGGCCCAGCACGGCATCCGCGTCTGCACCGTCGCACCCGGCCTCTTCGCCACGCCGCTCATGAAGGAACTGCCCGAGGAAGTCCAGGCCACCCTGGCCGCCTCCATCCCCTTCCCCAAGCGCCTGGGCCACCCTGAGGAATTCGCCCAGCTGGCCTGCCACATCGTGACCAACGGCCACCTCAACGGCGAGGTGATCCGCCTCGATGGCGCGCTGCGCATGGCGCCGCGCTGAAAACAGTTTCTGTTCCCGTTCCCATCACCAACCACTGCACAGGAGACAAACCATGATGCAACGTCGACAACTCATCCAGGCCGCCGCTGGCGCCACAGCGCTCAGCGCCCTCACGCCCTTCGCCGCCCTCGCGCAGGCGCTGGACCAGGTCAAGATCTTCTACGGCTTCCCCGCCGGCAGCGCGGGTGACAGCGTCGCACGTCGCGTCGCCGAAAAGATCGGAGGCACGCCGTACAGCAAGATCGCCGGCTTCGTTGAAAACAAGCCGGGCGCCGGTGGACGCATCGCGGTCGAGACCCTGAAGAACTCGCCGGCCGACGGCTCGGTACTGGCCCTGGCGCCGGTGTCGGCCCTGTCCGTCTATCCCTACATCTATCCCAAGCTGGCCTACAAGCCGGAGGACGTGACACCGGTGTCGATCGGCGCCATCATGTTCCACGGCCTGGCCGTCGGGCCGGCCGTGCCGGCGGAAGTCAAGACGCTGAAGGACTTCCTCGCCTGGGCCAAGGCCAATCCCACGCAAGCCAACTACGGCTCACCGGGCGCCGGCTCCATGCCCCACCTGCTGGGCGCACTGCTGGGCATGCGCGCCGGCGTGGAACTCAAGCACGTCCCCTACCGCGGCACAGTGCCCAGCATCACCGACCTGGTCGGCGGCCAGATCGCCGCGGCGATGAACCCGAGCGGCGACTACCTGCAGCACATGAAGACCGGCCGCGTACGCGTGCTGGCCACCTCGGGCCGCAAGCGCTCGCCTTACCTGCCGGACGTCCCGACCTTCACCGAACTCGGCTACCCCGATATCACCTCGGAAGAGTGGTTCGGCTTCTACGCGCCCGCCAAGACGCCGGCGGCCACCATCGCCGCGGCCAATGCCGCCATCACACAGGCGCTGAAGGACAAATCAGTGGTCGATGCACTGGCGCTCGTCGGTCTCGTCGCCTTCCCCAGCACGCCGCAGGCGATGGCCGCGGACCAGAAGGCCGAGTACGAGCGCTGGGGACCCTTGGTCAAGCAGATCGGCTTCACGTCCGAGTCCTGATGAAGACCGGGCTGCACGCGTGGCCCGGTTTCCCGCTACGGCGTCCGCGTCAACAAGCTACTCCCGCCTACCGGCGGGACCGGCTGCCTGTGCCTTGAACCCTGAACTTCTGGAGTTGTCCCATGAAGCATCGTCCCCGCCCCCTCCTGCTGCTCGTGCCGGCCGCCCTGCTGCTGGCCTCCTGCAGTACGAGCCCGCCCGCCACGCCGCCGGTGCTGGGCGCCAGCCGCGCTGCCACGCTGCAGAACTGCGAAGGACTGCTGGCCGGCTTCCGTCATGAGCAGACGCAGATCGATGCGGTGACAGCCGTGGCCGAGGGTGCGCTCAAGCTGGGCGCGCAAGCCATGCCGGCCCACTGCCTGGTCAAGGGCAGCATGCACAAACGCAAGGGCAGCGACGGGCGCGACTACGCCATCGGCTTCGAGATGCGCCTGCCCCAGGCCTGGAACGGCCGCTTCTACTACCAGGGCAACGGCGGGCTGGATGGCAATGTGCAGCCCGCGCTCGGTGCGCTGGGCGGCGGGCCGCTGACGGGCGCGCTGTTTCAGGGTTTTGCCGTCATCAGCTCCGATGCTGGTCACACCGGCGCGCAGACCACGGTCTTCGGCCTGGAACCACAGGCGCGGCTGGACTACGGCTACCAGGCCGTGGCCAAGCTCACGCCCATGGCCAAGGCGCTGATCCGCACGGCCTACGGCAAGGGACCAGACCGTTCCTACATCGGGGGCTGTTCCAACGGCGGGCGCCACGCCATGGTGACGGCTGCGCGCGTGGGCGAACAGTACGACGGTTACCTCATTGGCGCACCGGGCTACCGCCTGCCCCATGCCGCACTGGCCCAGCTCTGGGGCGCCCAGCAGTTCAGCACCCTGGCCACACCGGGTGCTACCGCGCCCCACCCCCTCGCGCCACAGGGGCGCATCCCCGACCTGAGCAGTGCCTTCACGCCGCAGGAGCGCCAGACCGTGGCCCAGGCCATCCTGGCCCAATGCGACGCCCTGGACGGCGCGCGTGACGGTCTGGTGCAGGACGTGCAGGCCTGCCAGGCCCGCTTCCATCTGCAGACCGATGTACCCAGCTGCAGCGGCGAACGCCATGGCCAGTGCCTGAGCACGGCACAGAAGCAGATCATCGGCGCCCTCTTCAGCGGTGCGCGCAGCAACAGCGGCCAGCCCTTGTATGCGCCCTTCCCCTACGACAATGGCTTGGTCGGCGCCAACTGGGGCACCTGGAAGTTCGTGAACTCGCTGGCGCTGGACCCGCTGTCGGTGGGCACCGTGTTCAGCGTGCCACCGGGCCGGGTCGATGCGCTCAAGGAAGACCTGGGCGCGCGCCTGGCGCTGCTCAACGCCACCGACACCACCTACAAGGAATCGGGCCTGTCCCTCATGACACCCCCGGGCCATGAACAGCCCGGCAACCTGGCCCCGCTGCGCGCGCGCGGCGCCAAGATCTTGCTCTACCACGGCGTGAGTGACGCGGTGTTCTCGGCCGAGGACACCCGGCAATGGATCGAGAGGCTGGGCAAGGCCCTGAGCGGCCCGGTCGACGACTTCGCCCGCTACTTCCCCGTGCCCGGCATGAACCACTGCAGCGGCGGCCCGGCCACCGACCAGTTCGACCTGCTCGGTCCGCTGGTGCTGTGGGTGGAACAGGGTGTTCCACCTCAAGCCGTGCCGGCCACGGCGCGCGGCGCGGGCAATGCGGGCGGCGTGAATACCGAACTGCCCGCAGACTGGTCTGCCACGCGCAGCCGCCCCCTGTGCGCCTACCCGGCCGTGGCGCGCTACAAGGGCCAGGGTTCGCTGGAAGACGCGAGCAGCTTCATTTGCCAATAAGTTCAGCCCATGGATTACCAGCCCCGACTCGATGACATCCAGCAGCTGCTGATGAGTGTGCTCGATGCCCCCTCACAGCTGCAGGCGCTGCCACCGTATGCCGAAGTCGACGATGCACTGATGCGCCAGGTGCTGGAAGAGGCCGGCAAGTTCGTCACCAGCGAGATCGCGCCGCTGCAACGCGTGGGGGACGAAACCGGTGCGCAGTTCGAGGCCGGTCGCGTCACCATGCCGCCGGGCTTTCGTGCCGCGTACCAGGCCTTCTGGCAGGGCGGCTGGCCCGCGCTGGCCTGTGCCCCTGAGGATGGTGGCCAGGGACTGCCCGCCGTGCTGGAGGCCGTGCTCTACGAGATGCTGAGCGCGGCCAACCATGGCTGGACCATGGCGCCGGGCCTGCTGCATGGCGCCTATGAATGCCTCAAGCACCACGGCAGCGATGAACTCAAGGCGCGTTACCTGGAAAAGATCGCCACCGGGGAGTGGCTGGCCACCATGTGTCTGACCGAGCCGCAGGCCGGCAGCGACCTGGGCCTGGTGCGCACGAAAGCCTTGCCGCAGACCGATGGCAGCTACCTGGTTTCCGGCAGCAAGATCTTCATCTCCGGCGGCGAGCATGACCTCAGCGACAACATCGTGCACCTGGTGCTGGCGCGCCTGCCCGATGCGGCGCCCGGCCCCAAGGGACTCTCGCTCTTCCTCGTGCCCAAGGTGCTGCCCGCTGGCGCACGCAACGGCGTGTTCTGCGAGCGCATCGAGGAAAAGATGGGCCTGCACGGCAGCCCGACCTGCGTGATGCGTTTCGAGGACGCGACGGGCTGGCTCGTGGGCGAACCGCACCGCGGCCTGAACGCCATGTTCGTCATGATGAACGCGGCGCGTCTGCACGTGGGCCTGCAGGGCATCGGCCTGCTGGAAGCCGCCTGGCAAAAAGCCAGCGCCTACGCGCAGGAGCGGCGCCAGATGCGCGCGCCCGGTGCCACGCAGACCAGCCTGATCGAGGACCACCCCGCAATCCAGCGCATTCTCACGACCCAGCGCGCCTGGATCGACGGCGGCCGCCTGCTGGCCTACCGTACGGCCATCGAACTGGATGCGGCCAGGCACCACGCCGATCCAGGCCGGCGCGACGCCGCGCAGCGCTGGTGCAGCCTGGTCACGCCCGTGCTCAAGGCCGCCTGGACGAACCAGGGATTCCATGGCGCCAGCGCCTGCCTGCAGGTCTTCGGCGGCCACGGTTATGTGCGCGAATGGGGCATCGAGCAGATCGTGCGCGATGCGCGCGTGACCATGATCTACGAGGGCACCAACGAGATCCAGGCCATCGACCTGCTGCTGCGCAAGGTGCTGCCCGACGGCGGCGACGCGCTGGGCGCGCTGTTCGATCAATTGGCGACCGAGGACCCCTTGCCCCTGGAAGTGCAACAGCGCTTCGACGCCTTGCGCCAGCTGGCCGTGCGCCTGGCCCAGGCCGCGACCTACCGCGCCGACCTGGCCTACTGGGTCGCCGACGACTTCCTGCAGGCCCTGGCCCTGGCCTTGCTGGGCTGGGCCGGTGCGCGCATCACCAGCAAACAGGCGCACTGGTTGGCCCCGGCGCACGCCCTGCAGACCTGGGTGCTGCCCGCGTTCGCCATGCATCTGCAGATCATCGAACAGCAGCTGGCCGACACCGAAACCGCCGCCCCGGCACCGGCGGCCGCCTGAACCAACACCCCACCATGGCCACTCGCAAACTCAGCCCCGACACCGCCATCGAACAGGTCGATACCAGCTACCTGGAAAGCCTGGTCGGCTACAACGCCCGCCGCGCCACCCTGGTCATCGTCGATGCCTTCCTGCGCAATATGGCGGTCTATGGCCTGCGCCCGGTCGACTTCTCCGTGCTGTCGCTGATCGCGCACAACCCGGGCATCACCTCGCGCCAGCTCTGCACCACGCTCAACATCCAGCCCCCCAACCTGGTGGGCATGATCAACCAGCTGCAAAGACGCGAGCTCATCACGCGCCGGCCCCACCCGCACGACGGCCGCGCCATGGGCCTGCACCTGACGGCCACGGGCAAGAAGATGGTGAAGCAGGCCGAGGTGACGGCGTCCGAACTGGAGGAAGCCACCACTGCCCGGCTGACCGTCGCCGAACGGAAAATGCTCATGCAGCTGTTGAAAAAAATCTACATTTGATGCAATTTTTCACGCCGCCCGGCCCTCCGACCGGCCGCCTCCGTGCTTCGAGAAAACCCATTAGCTATTAATCTTGTAGCAGTCCGGAATCTGCGCTATAGTCCGCCTTCGCCTCGTCTGTCTGCTGTATAGCGGCGGCAAGCAGGCACAGGGAGGGTGCGCCAGGCCTCAGGCATGGCGTTTCAAGGAGTGCTGTGGAATGAGCTACAAGGAAAACGCCGCCATTGGTCAGCTGCTGGCTCTGCTGGAGTCGCGCTACGCCATGCGTGTGCTGTGGGCCCTGCGTGACGGCCATGCCCAGACCTTCCGCCTGCTGCAGGACAGCGTCGGCGGCATCACCCCCAACACCCTGAACACCCGCATCAAGGAACTGCGCGAGGCCGGCCTGCTCAACCACGGCAGCGACGGCTACCTGCTCACCACCAGCGGCACCGAACTGACCCGTCGCATGGGCGAGTTGCCCGCCTTTGCCAGCAAATGGCTGGCCAGCCAGGCGCGCAAGGCGCGCTGAGCCCCAAGCGCCGGCAACCGCGCCGCCGGATCGCGCCCAACTGGCATAATTCGCCCTTCGCCAGCTGGCGTGCGGGCTTCAGACCGGCACCGTCAGCTATCAAATAAATAGCGAGAAGGACCGCGCCATGGCCATCACCACCACCCCCTCCGGACTCCAGTACGAAGACACCATCCCCGGCACGGGTGCCGAGGCGACCCGCGGCCAGACGGTGACTGTTCACTACACCGGCTGGCTCTACAACAACGGCACCCAAGGTGCCAAGTTCGATTCCAGCAAGGACCGCAACGACCCCTTCGAATTCTCCCTGGGCGGCGGCATGGTGATCCGCGGCTGGGACGAGGGCGTGGCCGGCATGAAGATCGGCGGCACCCGCGTGCTGATCATCCCCGCAGCCCTGGGCTACGGTGCCCGCGGCGCCGGCGGCGTGATTCCGCCCAACGCCACCCTGAAGTTCGAAGTCGAACTGCTGGCCCTGGCCTGACCCCCCTGCCGGCCGCCACCCGGCGGCCGGTTCCTGTCGGAGCGCTCTTGAAATGGTCGGCGACGCCCCCATGTCCGCGGCTGACCTTCCTTCCAACCTTCCAAGCATGTCTGACACGCAAGCCACCCCCACCCCCGATCAAGAACCGGGGCATGCCCCCGCGAGCACCGATGCCGAGGCACTGGCACAGGTCCAGGCCGAGCTGGCCGAACTCAAGGCGAAAAGCGCTGAACTGGCCGACCAGTTCCTGCGCGCCAAGGCCGAGGCCGAAAACGCCCGCCGCCGCGCCGAGGACGAGATCACCAAGGCCCGCAAGTTCGCCGTGGAAAGCTTCGCCGAAAGCCTGCTGCCGGTGACCGACAGCCTGGAAGCCGGCCTGAACATCAAGGACGCCACGCCCGAGCAGATCCGCGAAGGTGCCGAAGCCACCCTGCGCCAGCTCAGTGCCGCGCTGGAGCGCAACAAGGTCATCGTCATCAACCCGGCCGCGGGCAGCAAGTTTGATCCGCATCAGCACCAGGCCATCAGCGTGGTGCCGGCCGAACAGGACGCCAACACCGTGGTCAGCGTGCTGCAAAAGGGCTACACCATTGCCGAGCGCGTACTGCGCCCCGCCCTGGTGACCGTGGCGGCCCCCAAATAAAAAGCCCTTGAAACCGGGCCAGTTATCCACAAGTACAGCGCATCAGAATTTCCAGGAATCTCAGGAGTAAGACATGGGCAAAATCATCGGCATCGACCTCGGTACCACCAACAGCTGCGTTTCCATCATGGAGGGCAACACCACCAAGGTGATCGAGAACGCGGAAGGTGCGCGCACCACCCCCTCCATCGTCGCCTACCAGGAAGACGGTGAAGTGCTGGTCGGCGCCTCGGCCAAGCGCCAGGCGGTCACCAACCCCAAGAACACGCTGTACGCCATCAAGCGCCTGATCGGCCGCAAGTTCACCGAGAAGGAAGTGCAGAAGGACATCGATCTGATGCCCTACAGCATTGTGGCCGCCGATAACGGCGACGCCTGGGTGGAAGTGCGCGGCAAGCAGATTTCGGCCCAGCAGGTCAGCGCCGACATCCTGCGCAAGATGAAAAAGACCGCCGAGGACTACCTGGGCGAGCCCGTGACCGAAGCCGTCATCACCGTGCCGGCCTATTTCAACGACGCCCAGCGCCAGGCCACCAAGGACGCCGGCCGCATTGCCGGCCTGGACGTCAAGCGCATCATCAACGAGCCCACCGCTGCAGCCCTGGCCTTCGGCCTGGACAAGGGCGGCAAGGGCGACCGCAAGATCGCCGTGTATGACCTGGGCGGCGGCACCTTCGACGTCTCCATCATCGAGATCGCCGACGTCGACGGCGAGATGCAATTCGAAGTGCTGTCCACCAACGGCGACACCTTCCTGGGCGGCGAAGACTTCGACCAGCGCATCATCGACTACATCATTGGCGAGTTCAAGAAGGACCAGGGCGTGGACCTGACCAAGGACGTGCTCGCCCTGCAGCGCCTCAAGGAAGCTGCCGAGAAGGCCAAGATCGAACTCTCCAGCTCGACCTCGACCGACATCAACCTGCCCTACATCACCGCTGACGCCTCGGGCCCCAAGCACCTGAGCGTCAAGCTGACCCGCGCCAAGCTGGAAAGCCTGGTGGAGGAACTGATCGAGCGCACCATCGCTCCCTGCCGTACCGCCATCAAGGATGCCGGCGTGAGCGTGGGCGACATCCATGATGTGATCCTGGTCGGCGGCATGACCCGCATGCCCAAGGTGCAGGACAAGGTCAAGGAGTTCTTCGGCAAGGAGCCGCGCAAGGACGTCAACCCCGACGAGGCCGTCGCCGTGGGCGCCGCCATCCAGGGCCAGGTGCTCAGCGGTGACCGCAAGGACGTGCTGCTGCTGGACGTCACCCCCCTGTCCCTGGGCATCGAGACCCTGGGCGGCGTGATGACCAAGATGATCGCCAAGAACACGACCATCCCGACCAAGTTCGCACAGACCTTCTCCACGGCCGACGACAACCAGCCGGCCGTGACCATCAAGGTCTACCAGGGCGAGCGCGAGATGGCCAGCGGCAACAAGTCGCTGGGCGAGTTCAACCTCGAAGGCATTGCGCCGGCCCCGCGCGGCCTGCCGCAGATCGAGGTGACCTTCGACATCGACGCCAACGGCATCCTGCACGTGGGCGCCAAGGACAAGGCCACCGGCAAGGAAAACAAGATCACCATCAAGGCCAACTCGGGTCTGTCCGAGGAGGAAATCCAGCAGATGGTGAAGGACGCCGAACTCAACGCCGCCGACGACAAGAAGCGCCTTGAGCTGGTGCAGGCCCGCAACCAGGCCGACGCCACGGTGCATGGCGTGCGCAAGAGCATGACCGAGCATGGCGACAAGCTCGATGCTGGCGAGAAGGAAAAGATCGAAGCCGCCGCCAAGGACCTGGAAGAAGCCATCAAAGGCGAGGACAAGGCCGCCATCGAGGCCAAGACCGAAGCGCTGATGCTGGCCAGCCAGAAGCTGGGCGAGAAGCTCTACGCCGAGCAGCAGGCCGCAGCAGGCGCCGCCGGTGGCGGTGCCGCCCCGGGCGCCGAGCAGCCGCAGGCCAGCCGTCCGGCCGACGACAATGTGGTGGACGCCGAAGTCAAGGAAGTCAAGAAGGGTTAACGCCGGACGCCTTGCGCCGCCTCAACTCGCCGCGTTCGACGCTTACCCTGCGGTAAGGTCAACGCGGCGTTACTGCTCTGGAACTCAACGACTATGGCGACCAAAAGAGACTTTTACGAAATCCTCGGCGTGCCCAAGAACGCCTCCGAGGAGGAGATCAAGAAGGCGTATCGCAAGCTCGCGATGAAGCACCACCCTGACCGCAACCAGGGTGACAGCGCCAAGGCGGCCGAGGAAAAATTCAAGGAGGCCAAGGAGGCCTACGAGATGCTGTCGGATGCGCAGAAGCGCGCGGCCTACGACCAGTACGGCCACGCTGGCGTCGACCCCAATATGCGTGGCGGTGCCGGCGAAGGTTTTGGCGGCGGCTTTGCCGAAGCCTTCGGCGATATCTTTGGCGACATGTTCGGCCAGCAGCGCGGGCGCGGGGCCGGCGGCCGCCAGGTCTACCGTGGCAGCGATCTGAGCTACGCCATGGAAATCACACTGGAGGAAGCGGCCCGCGGCAAGGACGCGCAGATCCGCATCCCCAGCTGGGACAACTGCGACACCTGCCGCGGCACGGGCGCCAAACCCGGCACCCAGGTCAAGCCCTGCAGCACCTGCCACGGCTCGGGTTCGGTGCAGATGCGCCAGGGTTTCTTCAGCGTGCAGCAGACCTGCCCGCATTGCCACGGCACGGGCAAGATCATCCCCGAACCCTGCACCAGCTGCCAGGGCCAGGGCCGTATCAAGCGCCAGAAGACGCTGGAGGTGAAGATCCCCGCCGGCATCGACGACGGCATGCGTATCCGCAGCACCGGCAACGGTGAGCCGGGCATGAACGGCGGACCGCCGGGTGACCTCTACATCGAGATCCGCCTGCGCAAGCACGATATCTTCGAGCGTGACGGCGACGACCTGCATTGCGCCGTGCCCATCAGCTTCGTCACGGCGGCGCTGGGCGGCGAGATCGATGTGCCCACCTTGCAGGGCAAGGCTGCCATCGACATCCCCGAAGGCACGCAGACCGGCAAGCAGTTCCGCCTGCGCGGCAAGGGCATCAAGGGCGTGCGCGCCAGCTACCCCGGGGACCTGTATTGCCACATCACGGTGGAGACACCCGTCAAGCTCACCGAGCATCAGCGCAAGCTGCTGCGCGAGCTGGGCCAGTCCCTGCAGAAGGGCGGCGCCAAGCACTCGCCGGGCGAAGGCAGCTGGGCCGACCGGCTCAAGAGCTTCTTCAGCTGACCGTAGGCTGTACCGTCAGAAGCCGCGCAAGGGTTGTCCTCGCGCGGCTTTTTTGATCTGGATCGCGCAAGGCCGGGCAGCACGGGACTAACATGCGGCCATGAGCGTCTCCATCACCTTCCTTGGCGGTGCCAGCACGGTCACCGGCTCCAAATACCTGGTGCGCCACGGCGCCGAAACGCTGCTGGTGGACTGCGGCCTGTTCCAGGGCTACAAGCAGCTGCGCCTGCGCAACTGGAACCCGTTGCCCGTCGCCCCCAGCCAGATCCATGCCGTCATCCTCACGCATGCGCATCTGGACCACAGCGGCTACCTGCCGCTGCTGGCACGCGAGGGCTACGGCGGCCATGTACACGCCACCCGCGGCACACGCGAGCTGTGCGCGGTGCTGTTGCCCGACAGCGGCCATATCCAGGAAGAAGACGCTGCCTTCGCCAACCGCCACGGTTTTTCCAAGCATGCGCCGGCCCTGCCGCTGTACACACGCAAGGACGCGCTGGCCTGCCTCAAGCTGATCAAGCCGCATGACTTCAGCCACAGTTTCGATCCCATCAAGGGCTGGCGCGCCACCTTCTTTCGCGCCGGCCACATCCTGGGCGCAGCCAGCCTGCTGCTGGAAGTGGCAGGGCGGCGCATCCTGTTCTCGGGCGACCTGGGGCGCACCGACGACTTCCTCATGAACCCGCCCGACCGCGCGCCGGCGGCCGACACGGTGGTGATCGAATCGACCTACGGCGACCGCACCCACCCGAAAGAGGACGTGCTGGCCGAACTCGGCCCGGCCCTGCACCGGCTGGCCGGGCGCGGCGGGGTGGCGGTGATCCCGGTCTTCGCCGTCGGGCGCGCACAGGAAATCCTGCACGCCATCACCGTGCTCAAGGCGCGCGGCGAGATCCCGTCCAGGCTGCCGGTCTTCCTGGACAGCCCCATGGCCATCCACACCACCCATCTGTTCGAGCACTTCCCCGATGAACATCGGCTCGACGCCAGGGCGGTCAAGGCCATGACGCACTGCGCCACCATGGTCAACACCCCCGACGAATCCAAGGCCCTGGCGCGCCGGCACGGCCCCATGGTCATCCTGGCCGCCAGCGGCATGGCCACCGGCGGACGTGTGCTGCACCATCTGTCCCTCTACGCCGGGGACCACCGCAACATGATCGTGCTGACCGGCTTCCAGTCGCCCGGCACGCGCGGTGCCACACTGGCCAGCGCTGCGCCCTCGGTACGCATCCACGGCAAGGATGTCAGCGTGGGCGCCGAAGTCGTGCAGTTGCAATCGGCCTCGGCGCATGCCGACGCCCCCCAGCTCATGGAATGGCTGCGCACCCTGCCCACCCCGCCAGGCCAGGTCTACGTGGTCCACGGCGAGATCAACGCCGCCGATACCCTGCGCCAGCGCATCGAGCACGGTCTGGGCTGGCGTGCCCTGGTACCTGAGCATGGCGCCACCTGGCCGGTTTGAGATCAGCACGCAGGGTTACCCCCTGTTACGCGACCCGGCGCCAATCGGTCAGAATGGCCCGCCATGAGCCTGAGACTGTTCCACGTCACCGAATTCGCACAATCGATGCTGTCGCCCGCCGACCAGCGCGAAGCGCGGCATCCGGCGCAGCTCCTGCTCTGGGCCAGCCTCTGGCTGGCCCTCACTGGCAATCTTCCCTTCTGGCGTGAGCTCATCCGCCTGCCCATGGACGGCGGTTCGCTGCTGTGGATCGGCCTGTGCTTCGGTCTGCTGACGACCGCCGCACTCGGTGCCCTGCTCAGCCTGTTGAACTGGCCCTGGCTGTTGAAAGCCGTCATCACCCTGCTGCTGTGGCTGGTCGCCCTCAACTCGCTCCTGCTGTGGGCCGGTCACGGCTACCTGAGCACCCACCTGCCGCCCGGCAAGGCACAGGCCGTCTGGGCCCAGTTGCGTGCCCTGCCCCTGTGGCAGCCCCTGCTGGCCTTTGGCCTGCTGGCGCTCGTGCCCTCGGTGTGGATGTGGCAGCTCAGCCTGCGCCGCGTCGCCCTGGCCAGCCGTTTGCCGCAGAACATGCTGCTGTTGCTGATCTTCGTCTGCCTGCTGGGATTGGTCTGGTTTCTGGGCAAAACGGCGCTGCTGCCCTTGCTGCAGGACCAGCCGCGCTGGCTCGAACTGCTCAGCCCGTTCAACACGCTGCTGAGCCTGCGCCACTGAAGTCAGCGGTCGCCCGCGGTCGCTACCCTTGCCAGCTTTCGGGCGTTCGCTATGATGGTCCGCGCGCCGTACCTGCGCGGCGAGCATGACGAGTACCTCGGACGCGTCTGGTTCTTCCGCGACATCACGATCCAGAAAAACCACGAAGCCGCACTGATCCAATTGGCCCGGCACGACCCGCTGACCGGCACGGCCAACCTGCGCTATTTCTTCGAGCGCGCCGAACAGGAATTCATGCGCAGCCGCCGTTATCAGACCCCGCTGTCCATCACGCTGATCGACGTCGACCATTTCAAGCACATCAACGACCAGTACGGTCATGCCACCGGGGACGAAGTGCTGAAACTGCTGAACCAGAAGATCGGCGCCTTGCTGCGTGAAAACGACCTGCTGGCACGCATCGGCGGTGAGGAATTCGCCATCCTCATGCCCAGCACCGGCCTGGCCGGTGCGGCGCTGATGGCGGAACGCCTGCGCCTGGCCATTGCCGAGGAGGCCAGCGCCGTGGCCGGGCAGATGCTGCACCTGCGCTTCAGCGCCGGTGTCACCCAGCTCAAGGCCCAGGACCAGTCCATCGAGGACTGCCTGCGCCGCGCCGACGAGGCCATGTACAAGGCCAAGCAGGCCGGGCGCGACCGCGTCGAGGCCTGCGCCTGAACGTCGCTGCCCGACTCAGACCCCGGCCGAAACCGCCAGCAGGCGTTCCCGCGCAGCGCGGTATTCGCGACGCAGCTGCTCGATGAACTCACCGGCGCCCTGCACCTGGGTGATGGCGCCGATGCCCTGGCCCGAGCCCCAGATGTCCTTCCACGCCTTCTTGGCGTCCCCACCGAAGTTCATCTTGCTCGGGTCGCTCTCGGGCAGGTTCTCCGGATCCAGGCCCGCGGCGCGGATGCTGGGCGCCAGGTAGTTGCCGTGCACACCGGTGAAGAGATTGCTGTAGACGATGTCGTCCGAGCTGCCTTCGACGATGGCCTGCTTGTAGGCATCGACCGCGCGGGCCTCGTGCGTGGCGATGAAGGCCGTCCCCATGTAGGCGAAATCTGCGCCCATGGCCTGCGCCGCCAGCACGGACGCACCATTGGCAATCGAACCGCTGAGAGCCAAGGGGCCGTCGAACCACTGGCGGATCTCCTGCACCAGGGCAAAGGGACTCTTCACGCCCGCGTGGCCGCCAGCACCGGCGGCCACGGCGATCAGGCCGTCGGCACCCTTCTCGATGGCCTTGTGCGCGAACTTGTTGTTGATGATGTCGTGCAGCACGACGCCGCCATAGCTGTGGGCGGCCTGGTTGATCTCCTCGCGCGCGCCCAGGGAGGTGATGATGACCGGCACTTTGTACTTCACGCACAGCGCCATGTCGTGCTCGAGCCGGTCATTGGACTTGTGCACGATCTGGTTGATGGCGAAGGGCGCGGCGGGGCGCTCTGGATGTGCCCGGTTGTGTGCGGCCAGCGCCTCGGTGATCTCGGCCAGCCATTCATCGAGCTGGGCCGCAGGGCGTGCGTTGAGCGCCGGCATGGAGCCGACCACGCCCGCGATGCACTGGGCGATCACCAGCTTGGGATTGCTGATGATGAACAGCGGCGAACCGATGATGGGCAGGGGCAGGTTCTGCAGGGTCGCGGGAAGCTTGGACATCGTGTCTCCAGGGGAATGCTGACATTCTCAAGAAAAACGGCTGCCGTCGATGTCCATCGCGCGACAGCCGAAGAGCTATCAATTCAATAGCAGATATCAGAAGGCTTCGAGCGCCAGCGCTGTCACGCTGCCGGCACCTTCCACGATGCCGTCGCGTACGCCCGGGACCTTGCTCAGGATGTGCTCGGCATAAAAGCGCGCCACCGTGATCTTGGACTGCATGAAGGCCACATCTTCGCCGCGGGCCAGTTCAGCCTGCGCCACCAGCAAGGCGCGCGCCAATTGCCAGCCCGCCATCAGGTTGCCCGCCAGCATCAGGTAGGGCACGCTGCCGGCGTACACGGCGTTGGGGTCCTGCTGGCTGGCCATGAAGTCGACCACGTCGACGAAGGCGAGTCGGGCTGCGCCCAGGCGCTTGGCCACGGCCAGCGCGTCGGCGCTGCCATTCTTCCTGAGTTCGGCCTCGGTGCTTTCGATCTGTTTCGCAATCGCCTTGGCGGTCTGGCCGCCGTCACGCAGAGTCTTGCGGCCCACGAGGTCGTTGGCCTGGATGGCCGTGGTGCCTTCGTAGATGGTCAGGATCTTGGCGTCGCGGTAGTGCTGGGCCGCGCCGGTTTCCTCGATGAAACCCATGCCGCCGTGCACCTGCACGCCCAGGCTGGTGACCTCCAGGCTCATCTCGGTGCTGTAGCCCTTGACCAGGGGCACCATGAATTCGTAGAAGGCCTGGTTCTGCTTGCGCACCTCGGCATCCGGATGATGGTGCGCGGCATCATAGGCCGCCGCCGCCACGGAAGCCATCGAACGGCAACCCTCGATGTAGGCGCGCATGGTCATGAGCATGCGGCGCACGTCCGGGTGGTGGATGATGGGCGCGCTGGTCTTGAGCGAACCGTCGACCGGGCGGCTCTGCACACGGTCGCGTGCGTAGGCCACGGCCTGCTGGTAGGCGCGCTCGGCCACGGCAATGCCTTGCATGCCCACGGCGTAGCGTGCCGCGTTCATCATGATGAACATGTACTCAAGGCCGCGGTTCTCCTGGCCGACCAGATAAGCAACAGCGCCACCGTGGTCGCCGTATTGCAGAACCGCCGTCGGGCTGGCCTTGATGCCCAGCTTGTGCTCGATGCTCACGCAATGCACATCGTTGCGCGCGCCCAGCGAGCCGTCCTTGTTCACGAGGAACTTGGGCACGACAAACAGGCTGATACCCTTGATGCCTTCAGGCGCACCGGTCACGCGCGCCAGCACCAGGTGCACGATGTTCTCCACCATGTCGTGCTCGCCGTAGGTGATGAAGATCTTGGTGCCGAAGACCTTGTAGCTGCCGTCGGGCTGCGGCTCGGCGCGGCTGCGCACCAGGGCCAGGTCGGAGCCGGCCTGCGGCTCGGTCAGGTTCATGGTACCGGTCCACTCGCCGCTGACCAGCTTCTCCAGGTAGGTGGCCTTGAGTTCATCGCTGCCCGCGGTCAGCAGGGCCTCGATGGCGCCGTCGGTCAGCAGCGGGCACAGGGCGAAGCTCAGGTTGGCACTGTTGACCATCTCGATGCAGGCCGCGCCGATGGTCTTGGGCAGGCCCTGGCCGCCGAAGTCCGCCGGATGCTGCAGGCCCTGCCAGCCGCCTTCACCGAACTGGCGGAAGGCGTCCTTGAAACCCGGGGTGGTGGTGACCACGCCGTCTTTCCAGCTCGAGGGGTTCTTGTCGCCATCCCAGTTCAGCGGCGCGACCACCTGCTCGTTGAATTTGGCCGCCTCCTCCAGCACGGCCTGGGCCGTGTCGTAGCCGGCATCCTCAAAACCGGGCAGGCGCGCGATCACGTCGATCTGCGCCAGGTGCTTGATGTTGAACAGCATGTCCTTGAGGGGGGCGGTGTAGCTCATGGAAGACTCCGGGGACGAATCAGGTACAAAAAAAAGGGCGTCACCATGTGACGCCCTTGGTTCAGCGGATCAAAGGGCCTTGACCAGCTCGGGCACGGCCGTGAACAGGTCGGCCTCCAGGCCGTAGTCGGCCACGCTGAAGATCGGCGCCTCGGGGTCCTTGTTGATGGCCACGATCACCTTGCTGTCCTTCATGCCGGCCAGGTGCTGGATGGCGCCGCTGATGCCGCAGGCGATGTAGAGCTGGGGCGCCACGATCTTGCCGGTCTGGCCGACCTGCAGGTCGTTGGGCGCGTAACCCGCGTCCACCGCGGCGCGGCTGGCACCGATGGCGGCACCCAGCTTGTCGGCCAGCGGGGTCATGACCTCGTTGAACTTCTCGCTCGAACCCAGGGCGCGTCCGCCGGAGACGATGATCTTGGCGGCGGTCAGTTCGGGGCGGTCGTTCTTGGCGATCTCGGAACCGACAAAGCTGCTCTTGCCGCTGTCGGCGGCTGCGGCGGCGGTTTCCACCGCAGCACTGCCACCGGTGGCGGCTGCGGGGTCAAAACCGGTGGTACGCACGGTGATGACCTTCTTGGCGTCCATGCTCTGCACGGTGGCGATGGCGTTGCCAGCATAGATCGGGCGCTCGAAGGTGTCAGGGCTGTCCACCTTGGTGATGTCGGAGATCTGGCCCACATCCAGCCTGGCGGCCACACGCGGGGCCACGTTCTTGCCCGCGGCCGTGGCCGGGAACAGGATGTGGCTGTAGTTGCCGGCGATGGCCAGCACCTGGGCGGCCACGTTCTCGGCCAGGCCGTGCGCCAGCTGGGCACCGTCGGCATGGATCACCTTGCTCACGCCGGCAATCTGGGCGGCGGCAGCAGCCGCAGCCGCAGCGTTGTGACCAGCCACCAGCACGTGGACGTCGCCACCGCAGGCCTTGGCCGCAGTGACAGTGTTGAGGGTAGCGCCCTTGATGGACGCGTTGTCGTGTTCGGCAATAACGAGTGCAGTCATTTCAGGTCCTCAGATCACTTTGGCTTCGTTTTTCAGCTTGCTCACCAGCGTGGCGACGTCGGGCACCTTGATACCGGCGCTGCGCTTCGGGGGCTCCGAGACCTTGAGGGTCTTGATGCGCGGCGCGACGTTCACGCCCAGGTCTTCCGGCTTGAAGGTGTCGAGCTGCTTTTTCTTGGCCTTCATGATGTTGGGCAGCGTCACGTAACGCGGCTCGTTCAGGCGCAGGTCGGTCGTGACGACGGCCGGCAGGCTGATGGAGAGCGTCTCCAGGCCGCCATCCACCTCGCGCGTGACCTTGGCTTTGCCATCCGCAACCTCGACCTTCGACGCGAAGGTGGCTTGCGGCAGGTCGGCCAGCGCGGCCAGCATCTGGCCGGTCTGGTTGCAATCGTCGTCGATGGCCTGCTTGCCCAGGATGATCAGGCCGGGTTGCTCCTTGTCGACCAGGGCCTTGAGCAGCTTGGCCACGGCCAGCGGCTGCAGTTCCTCAGCGGTCTCGACCAGGATGGCGCGGTCGGCGCCGATGGCCATGGCGGTGCGCAGGGTTTCCTGGCACTGGGCCACGCCGCAGGAGACGGCGATGACCTCGGTCACGACACCCTTCTCCTTCAGGCGCACGGCCTCTTCGACGGCGATCTCGTCGAAGGGGTTCATGCTCATCTTGACGTTGGCAATATCCACACCGGTGTTGTCCGACTTGACGCGGACTTTGACGTTGTAGTCCACCACGCGCTTGACGGGTACCAGGACTTTCATGGGAGGCACTCCTGCTAGTTGCAAATTCGGTTGTTGTGATTGACGTGTACGTCAATCAGAGGATTCTAGGCGCACCGGCTACGGGGAGCCGGCACCTGCGCGACACAAAAACGAACGGTCGTGCTTTTTTATTATACGCCGAGAAATGACGCGCCCTTCAGGCTTTCATGTGAACGACACGCTGGGGATACGGAATCTCGATGCCGGCCTCGCGCAGGCCCTGCAGGATCGCCAGGTTGATCTCCGAGCGCAGGGCCAGCTGCCCGTTCTCGGGATCGGTGATCCAGACCGACAGGGCGAACTCCAGCCCGTCGGGACCGAAGTTCGCCAGGTAGGCGGCCGGCGCCGGGTCCTTCAGGACACGCGCACTGGCAGCGCCCGCCGCACACAGGATCTGGCGCACGCGCTCGACATCGCTGTCGTAGCCCACCGCCACATTGATCGACAGCTGCACCTTGGGGTCGGCGGTGGACAGGTTTTCGACGCGCTGGGTGATGATCAGCTCATTGGGCACCACCGACTCGCGGCCATTGAGCGCGCGGATCAGGGTGTAACGCGTCTTGATGTCGGTGACCACGCCTTCGAAGTTGTCCACGCGCACCACGTCGCCGATGCGCAGCGAACGCTCCAGCAGGATGACAAAGCCGCTGACGTAGTTGGCCGCCAGCTTCTGCAAGCCGAAACCCAGCCCCACACCGAGCGCTCCGCCCAGCACAGAGAGGGCGGTCAGGTCCACCCCCACGGCCGAGAGCACGAACAACAGCCCCAGCAGCAGCAGGGCAGCGCGGATGGCGTTCGCCGCCACCTTGCGCATGGACAGGTCACCCACGTTCTCGCGCAGGATGCGCCTTTCGATGGTGGCCGAGATCCACAGCACCACCACGAGCATCACGCCCGAGGAGAGGACGCCATCGAGCAGGGTGCGCACACTGATGCGCGACTTGCCGAAGGCGAAATGGATGGCATCGAGTTCGTCCAGCACGGCCGGCAACAGGCCCGTGATCCAGAGCACGGCCGCGCCCCAGGCCAGCCAGGACACCAGGTTTTCGATCAGCTTGACCGCCGACGACTTCGGGAAAGAAGCGCCCAGCACACGCACGAAAAGCCGGATGGCGGCCAGCGAGGTGAAGATGGGCAGGGCCACCTTGAGCACGGCCACCGGCTGGACCTGGGCCACGCCATGACGCGCGGCATAGATCAGCACCAGGGCCAGCACGGGAAACAGCAGGCCGTCGAAGACATGGCGACCGAACCAGACGGAGTCAGACCCGTGCCCGCGTCGTGCGTAACGTGCCACGCCATAGGCCAGGGCCAGACAGGCCAGCAACACCAGCACCTCGACCCAGACACGCGCGCCGCCCAGATCGTGCAGGAGATTTTGGAGTTCGGTCATGGAGAGTGATTTTCACCGAATTGCGCCGGGAACTCGGCACGGCATGGGCTAATCTACGGGGAACCCCACGGAAAACACTGGATCATGTCGAACCCTACCCCTCTCGCCCGCCGCCAGCTGCTCGGCGCCGTCGCCGCGGCGGCCACGGCCGGTGCCGCGCTGCCGGCCCGTGCCGCCAATCCCAAGGCCCCGACTGCGGCCGATGGGCCGCCACACAAGGTCGTCTACCAGATCAACCGTCACGAGCCCGAGTACCAGGAAGCCATCCTCAACTCGATCGGCGCCATGCTCAAGAAATACGTGGACGATGTCAGCATCGTCGTGGTGGCCTGGGGTCCGGGCATCCACCTGCTGGCGAAAAAACCCAAGCGTCCGGTGCCCAGGACCCTGCAGCAGCGCGTGCGCGGCATGAGCGAATCCTACGGCATCGAGTTCATCGCCTGCGGCAACACCATGCACACCCTGGGCTGGGAGCAGGCCGACATGCTCGATTTCGCCAAGGTCGAGGAAGTCGGCGCCGCGGCCATCATGGAGCTGCAGGAAAAGGGCTACGCCTACATAGCTTGGTAAGCGGGTGGCCGGCAACGGCGTGCAGGAGCCTGGGGGAACTCTATACGTCCGCCAGCGCCCGCAGATGCGCTTCTACACTGCGCCCCAGCGCGCTCAGGTTGTAGCCACCTTCCAGGCAGGAAACGATGCGCCCCTTGCTGAAACGGCGGGCCACTCCCTTGAGACGTTCCGTGATCCAGGCGTAATCCGCCTCCACCAGCCCCAGCTGGCCCAGCTCGTCCTCGCGGTGCGCGTCGAAGCCGGCGCTGATGAAGATCATCTCGGGCTTGAAGGCTTCGAGGCGCGGGATCCACAGCATCTCGATCAGTTCGCGCACCTCCATGCCCTTGGTGTAGGCCGGCACCGGCACATTGACCATCGTGTCGGTGTCCGGCCGTGCGCCGCCGTGCGGGTAAAAAGGATGCTGGTAGATGCTCACCATCAGGATGCGCTTGTCATCGGCCACGATGTCCTCGGTGCCGTTGCCGTGGTGCACATCGAAGTCGGCAATGGCCACGCGCTTGAGACCATGGCGTTCCACCGCGTACTTGGCCGCCAGCGCCACGTTGTTGACAAAGCAGAAGCCCATGGCCTTGTCGCGGCAGGCGTGATGACCGGGCGGACGGATGGCGCAGAAGGCGTTCTCCAGCTCGCCAGCCATCACCGCATCGGTCGCCGCCATCGCGGCCCCGGCGCCGCGCAGGATGGCATTCCACGAATGCACGTTCATGGCGGTGTCCGGATCGACGTGGGCGTAACTCGGCCCCCCCGCCTCCACCTCCTCCTGCAGGGAAGCGCTGAGGCCGCGCAGCGCAGCGAGGTGCATGCGACCGTGGGCCAGCTCCATCTCCTCGACCGAAGCCAGCGGCGCCTCCTGGCGCGTCAACGCCAGGTCCAGGCCCGAAATCAGCAGGCGGTCCTCGATGGCGTCGAGCCGCTCGGGGCATTCGGGGTGCCCCGGCCCCATCTCATGCTTGCGGCAATCACGGTGGGTGAAGTAACCCGTCTTGCTCATGTCTCACCTGGATTGGGTTAATGTCGAGCCATGGATGCACAACCCAAGCTCAAAATATTGCTCGATCAGCTTAACACGGTGATCGTGGGGAAATCAGCCCAGGTACAGGACGGCGTGGCCTGCCTGCTGGCCGGCGGCCACCTGCTGATCGAGGATGCCCCCGGCGTGGGCAAGACCACGCTGGCCCATGCGCTGGCGCGCAGCTTCGGGCTGCAGTTCTCGCGCGTGCAGTTCACCGCCGACCTGATGCCCAGCGACCTCTCGGGCGTCTCGGTCTACGACCGCAACCAGAGCGCCTTCGTCTTCCACCCCGGCCCCATCTTCGCGCAGGTGCTGCTGGCCGACGAGATCAACCGCGCCAGCCCCAAGGCGCAGAGTGCCCTGCTCGAAGCCATGGAGGAAAAGCAGGTCAGCATCGAGGGCGAGACCCGCCCCCTGCCCGTGCCATTTTTTGTCATCGCCACGCAGAACCCGCAGGAACAGCTGGGCACGCACCCCCTGCCCGAGTCGCAACTGGACCGCTTCCTCATGCGCATCTCGCTGGGTTACCCGGACCGCGCTTCTGAGCGTGCCTTGCTGGCCGGCAGCGACCGGCGCGAGATGGTGGACCGCCTGCCCGGCCTGCTGAGTTCTGAAGAGCTCAAGGCCCTGCAGCAGCAGGTGCAGGCCGTGCATGCTGCCCCACCCCTGCTGGACTACCTGCAGGACCTGATCGCCGCCACCCGCAATGGCCGCTGGTTCGTGCAGGGTCTCTCGCCGCGCGCCGGCCTGGCCGTGCTGCGCGCCGCCAAGGCCCAGGCCTTGCTGAACGGGCGCGACTACGTGGCCCCGGACGACCTGCAGGCCATCCTGCCGCAGACCACGGCCCACCGCCTGGTGCCCGTGGCCAGCGCCGGCCGCGGCCCGCTGGAGCAGGTACGCGCGATGCTGGAAGCCGTGCCCCTGCCCTGAACTTATGACTCCCCCCCGAAGCGCCTCCGGCGCCTCCCCCTCGAGGGGGCGCCACCAGTGGCCCGGCGAAGCCGGTTCCACGGTGGCCCGCGCATGGAACCCGGCGACCATGGTGCGTGCAAGATTTCGTCGCTGGTGGCAGGCGCGTCTGCCGCGCAGCGATACGCTCACGCTGACGCAGCACAACGTCTACATCTTGCCCACGCGCGCCGGTTTCATGCTGGCCGGCACCCTGCTGGTGTTGCTGGTGGCGTCCATCAACTACCAGCTCAACCTGGGTTACCTGCTGACCTTTCTGCTGGGCGGCAGCGCCGTCGTCAGTACCTACATCTCGCATGGCACGCTGCGCGGCCTCACCCTGGTGCTGCATCCGGTCGACGCCCACCACGCCGACACGCCCAGCAAACTGCGCATCAGCCTGCACAACGCTCGCAGCGCACCGCGCTACGGCATCGGCCTGCGCGTCTACGGCGAGGATGCGCAGGCTCCCTGGGTCTGGTGCGACGTACCGGGAGGGGGCAGCACCGACACCGAACTGGTATGGCCCGGCCTGTCGCGCGGCCGGCACGAAGTCCCCATGCTCACGGCCGAAACCCGTTTCCCCCTGGGCATCTTCCGTGTCTGGACCCTCTGGCGTCCGGCCGCCAGCGTGCTGATCTATCCCCAGGCCGAAGCCTCGCCCCCCGCACTGCCTGAGGGCCAGGCCCACAGCCAAGGCGGCAGCGCCGCACGCCACGTGGCCAGCAGCGAGTTCGACGGCGTGCGCCCCTACCGCCGCGGTGACCCGCTCAAGAGCGTCGTCTGGAAAAAAGCCGCCAAGACCGATGAACTGGTCAGCCGCGACAGCCTGCAGGCCCAGCACTTCCAGCTCTGGCTGGACCTGGCCGAAACCCATGGCGCCTCGCTGGAGCAACGCCTGTCAAGGTTGTGCGCCTGGGTCTTGTCGGCGCAGGCGCAGGAGCTGGATTACGGCTTGCGTCTGCCCGGGCTGGAGTTGCCGCCGGAGCAGGGGGAGATGCACCAGCGGCGGTGTCTGGAAGCGTTGGCTTTGTACTGACTTTCTTTTACCGGTCTTGTTTGGTTTGCGTGTCTTGTCGGGATATGCGCCCGACAAGACACGCACGCTGCGACGCAGCGTCAAAAGCAGCAAGGCTGCCCATTAACATGGAGCCATGCCGCAAAGCCCTACCCAGAGCCAAGCCAGACTCCTGACGCCCGCCCTCCTCGGCTGGATCACCGGCCTGGCCCTGCAATTGCAGCAAGGCGATCTCTGGCCCGCCGCCCACTATGGCCTGCTGTGTGCCGCCGCGCTTGCACTGGTGCTCGCCATCGGCAGATGGCATCACATGGTGGTCAAGCTGCTCGGCAGCTTCATCGCGGCAGCCCTGCTGGCCCATGCCAGCACCGGCCTGCGTGCCACGCTCTTCCAGCAGCAGGCCCTGGACCCGGCGCTGGAGGGCAAAGACATCAGCATCACCGGCCGCATCAACGCCATGCCGCAGTTCGGCGAGAACAGCACACGCTTTCGTTTCACGGTGGAAAGCGCAACGCGGAACGGGCAGGCCGTGCGGGTGCCACCGCAGCTCTACCTGAGCTGGTACGGCGGCATCCGCAATGAAGATGGCGCGCTGCTGGAACCCCTGCAAGTGGCACCTCCCTTGCAGGCAGGAGAGCGCTGGTTGTTCACCGTGCGGCTGCGCGCACCGCATGGGACACGCAACCCGCACGGTTTCGACTTCGAGCTCTGGCTCTGGGAGCGGGACCTGCAGGCCACGGGGTATGTGCGCACCGGCAGGCGCGACCCGCAGCCGCAGCCGCTGGGACAGAGCTGGCAGCACCCGGTGGAATGGGCGCGCCAGCAGGTCCGCGACACCATCCAGCAACGTGTACCCGTTGTCACCGGGACCCCGGGCGAGGAGGCACAGGCCAGGGCCATGGGCATCGTGGCCGCGCTGGTGACGGGCGACCAGCAGGCCATCACCCGCAGTGACTGGGATATCTTCCGCGCCACCGGCGTGGCCCATCTCATGAGCATCTCCGGCCTGCACATCACGCTCTTCGCCTGGCTGGCCGCGCTGCTGCTGCGCGCGCTCTGGCGCAGCTCGCCGCGCCTGTGCCTGGCGTATCCGGCCCAGCATGCGGGCCTGATAGGCGGTCTGCTGCTGGCAGCCAGCTACGCCCTGTTCAGCGGCTGGGGCGTACCGGCACAACGCACGGTGCTCATGCTGGCCACGGTGACCCTGCTGCGCCTGTCGGCACGGCGCTGGCCCTGGCCGCCGCTCTGGCTGCTGACCGCGGCCGTGGTGCTGCTGGCCGATCCCTGGGCGCTGCTGCAGGCGGGCTTCTGGCTCAGCTTTGTGGCGGTGGGCGTTCTGTTCGCCGGTGCGGGCCAGCCGCAGGAGACACCGCAAACCTGGAAACAGAAGGTTGCGGGCTTGCTGCACGAGCAGTGGCTGATCACGCTGGCCCTGGCACCGCTGACCTTGCTGCTGTTCGGCCAGGTCTCTCTGGTCGGTCTGCTGGCCAACCTGGCGGCCATCCCCTGGGTCACGCTGGTGGTGACGCCGCTGGCGCTGCTGGGCATGCTCTGGTCTCCACTGTGGGACCTTGCCGCGCAGACCGTGCAGTGGCTGGCCGCCGTGCTGCACTTCATGGCCGCCTGGCCCCTGGCCACGCTCTCGGTGGCACAGGCACCGCTCTGGGCCGGTATCGCCGGTGTGCTGGGCGGTCTGCTGCTGGTGCTGCGTCTGCCCTGGGCCATGCGTCTGGCCGGCCTGCCGCTGCTGCTGCCCGTACTGCTGTGGCAGCCGATTCGCCCCGTACCAGGCCAGTTCGAACTGCTGGCAGCGGATATCGGCCAGGGCAATGCCGTGCTGGTGCGCACCGCCACGCACGCCCTGCTCTACGACGCCGGACCGCGCCATGCCAACGAGAGCGACGCCGGCCAGCGTGTGCTGGTGCCGTTGTTGCGGGCCCTGGATGTGCGGCTGGACCGCCTGGTGCTGAGCCACCGCGACAGCGACCACACCGGCGGCGCTGCGGCCGTGCTGGCGACACAGCCGGACGCCGAACTGCTCAGCTCCCTGGAAGACGCCCACGAGCTGCTGGCCCTGCGTCGCAGCAGCCGCTGCATGGCCGGCCAGGCCTGGGACTGGGATGGCGTGCACTTCGAGCTGCTGCACCCGTCGGCCGAAGACTACGGCAAGGCACGCCGCAGCAATGCCCTGTCCTGTGTGCTGCGCATCAGCAATGGCGCGCAGACGGCGCTGCTGGCTGGCGATATCGAGAAGGCCCAGGAGGCCCGGCTGGTGCTTGAGAACGCGGCCTTGCGCGCCGACTGGCTGCTGGTGCCGCATCACGGCAGCAAGACCTCCAGCACGGCCGCTTTCCTGGACGCCGTGGCGCCGCACACCGCCCTGGTGCAGGCAGGTTACCGCAACCGTTTCGGCCATCCTGCACCGGAGGTACTGAAGCGCTATGAGGAACGCAACGTGCAGGTGCTCACCTCGGCCCACTGCGGTGCGGCCAGCTGGCAGTCGGCCCAGCCCCGGCAGACGCGCTGCGAGCGCCAGGTGCAGGCACGCTATTGGCAGCACCGCCACGTGGCGACGCCCTAGAAGGAGCCGGGACTTGCGGCAGGACAAGGCCGGCAGGTGTTTTGTGCGGATAATGGCCCCGACAGGAGCCAGGCCATGGGCATGCAAGTGACAGACATCGACAGGGAACTCGATCAGGCCAGATCGGAAGGGCCGGTGCGCGACATCGTCATCCCGCCCTGTCCCGAACTGCTCACGGCCCTGCAGCTGGAGATGCGCCAGAGCGACCCTGATCCGGCCGAGATCACGCGCATTGCCGGCAGCGACGTGGCCATGGCCGCAGCACTGATGCGCGTAGCCAACAGCCCGCTGTATTCCCGCGCACGCCCCGCCAGCACCGTGGCCGAAGCCGTGACCATGCTGGGCATGGGCCAGGCCGCGGCCATCCTGACCGGCTTCCTGGCGCGCAGCGCGATCCGTATCAATTCGCCGCTGGTGGAACACTTCTGGGAGACCTCGACGCGGCGCTCGCTGGCCATGGCCTATATCGCCCGCCAGCTCTATGGCGTGGATGCCGAGGTGGCACAGACCTGCGGCCTTTTCATGCACGTGGGCATTCCCATCATGCTGCAGGGCGTGCGCGGCTATGCCGGCACGCTGGCCGAGGCCATGGCCCGGCAGGACCGCAGCTTCACTGAAACCGAGAACGCCGTGCACCGGACCGACCACGCGGTGGTCGGCGCCATCGTGTCACGCACCTGGTTTCTGCCGCCGGTGATCGCCTTTGCCATCCGCCTGCACCATGACTTCACCGTGCTGCGCGTCAGTTCGATCCCGGCCGGGGTACGCAACCTGGTGGCGCTGACCGCCGTGGCCGAGCACCTGGTGGCCGATTACGAAGGGGTGCAGACGCAGACCGAATGGGAACGCTTTGGTCCGGCCTGCCTGAACTATCTGCAGATCGGCGCGTCCGAAGTGGACCTCTGGGTCGATACCCTGCACCCGGTGTTCGAAGGCGTGGTGCTGGCCTGAAGGTCCTGGGCCGGCAACGCTGCCGCCACCGCCTGCCCGAGTTCGATCACGGCCAGCGCGTAATAACTGCTCCAGTTGTAGCGGGTGACGACGTAGAAGTTGTCCGTGCCGGCCACGTAGCTGGGTGAATAGTCGCCATTCTGCAGTTCCACCAGGGCCAGGGGGCCGGCATGCCCGCGGCCGGCAGCGCCCAGCAGGATGCCATTGGCCGTGAACTGTTCTACCGGGAAGGTCGGCTTGATGTCGGGTGCCAGCAGGGTCGGCATGTCCAGGCGCTCGTAGTCGAACTCCACCGGATAGTGGGTGGGCATGCCGGGCCGCCAGTGATGCGCCTTGAAATAGCTGGCGACCGAACCGATGGCATCGGCCGTGCTGTCGACCAGGTCCACACGGCCATCGCCGTCGAAGTCCACGGCGTGGCGTGCCCAGCTGGACGGCATGAACTGCGGAATGCCCATGGCGCCCGCATAACTTCCGCGCGCCTTGAAGGGGTCGGCGCCGGCCTGCTGGCGCAGCTTCAAGAACTCGCCAAGCTCGGCACGAAAGAAGGCCGTGCGCTGCGCCGCACGGGGATGCTCCTGCGGGAAGTCGAAAGCCAGTGTGGCCAGGGCGTCCAGCACGCGATAGCGGCCCATATGGCGGCCGTAGTAGGTCTCCACGCCGATGATGCCGATGATGATCTCGGCGGGCACACCGTAGGTGCTGCTGGCACGCTCCAGCAGTTCACGGTTGGCCTGCCAGAAGGCCACGCCCGCCTGGACGCGCTCCGTCTCCAGGAAGCGGCTGCGGTACTGCTGCCAGTTGCGTGGCGTTGTCACCGGTGGCGGGACCACGAGCTTGACCACCTGGGGCACCTGGCGGGCCTTGCCCAGGGTGCGGCGCACCCACTTGCGGTCCAGGCCATGGCGCTCGGCGATCTCGTCGGCCAGCGCCATGGCCTCCGGACGGCCGGCATAAGGCGGGCCGCTGCCTTCGATCAGGGTAAGGACCGTGTCCTGCACGCGCTTGAGACGGGGTTTCTTGGCTGTGGCGGCCTGCGTCGGCAGCAGGCAGGACAGCAGAAACAGCAAGGCCGTCAGCAGCAGGAAGGTCGGTTGTCGTTTGCTCACGTGGGCCAGCTCAGTTCTTTCAGTTCGCGTCGCAGGGCCGCCAGGTCGCTGCTGCTGCCGCGTCCGCGGCGCGGCGCATAACGCAGCTGTTCGTAGCGTTGCAGCCAGGCCTGGATGGCCTGCACCCGATTGTCCTTGGGATCATGCATTTGCGCCAGCCGCGCAGCCATCTCGCGTGGTGTCACCGCCGCACCCAGGGGCTGGCCCTCGCGCTGCAAGCGGCTGCGCACACGCTCGAGCAGACGCAGCCAGGGGTCCTGGCGCCGGCGCTCCCAGCGCGTCCACAGCGCACCGCCCAGGCTGGCCGTGACCAGGGCGCCCAGCAGCAACAGGCCCAGGTCTTCCCAGCTCGGCGTCTCGAAACCCAGCGCGCGCAGCAGGTTGAGCTGGCGGCTCTGCGTGTAGTTCAGCACCCGCTGGTTCCAGGCATTGTTGACGGCCTCCCACACGGCCCGCACATTCTGTACGAAGGTCGGGCTGATGACGTTGCCCATGGCCGTGGCGACGGCCCCGCGTGGCGCCACCAGGCGCTGCAAGGAACCGATGCGCCCGGGCAAGACCGCCGCGGTCGGGTCCACCCGCAGCCAGCCCTGGCCGGCGAGCCAGACTTCGGTCCAGGCGTGGGCGTCGCTCTGGCGTACCACCCAGAAGTTGTCGACCGTGTTGCGCTGGCCACCCTGGTAGCCGGTGACGATGCGCGCCGGGATGCCGGCCGCGCGCATCACCACGACAAAGGCCGAGGCCAGGTGCTCGCAGAAACCCAGTTTCCGGTCGAACCAGAACTCGTCGGCGGTGTGCTGGCCGTATTCGCCGGGCTCCAGCGTGTAGGTGTAGCCTCCCGTGCGCAGATGGTTCAGGACCCGGTTGATCAGCGCCACCGGATCGTTGCCGGTTTCACGGCTGAGCTCCATCGCCCACTGCAGGGTGCGCGGATTGAAACCGCGCGGCAAGGAGGTGTAGTCCTGCAGGCTGGCCAGCATGCGCTGCGGGCCGTGGCGGAAGTCGGTATGGCTCTGCGCCCGGTAGCGCAGCAGGTCGTTGACGGGCCCGCTGGCGCGCCACTGCAAGTCCTCGCTCATGCGCGCCACCAGATCACCCGGCAGCTCGGGCGCAACGGCGGTCGCCTCCAGCGTGAGCAGCCAGGGACGGTTGTGCGGCTCCAGCGTGACCTCGTAGCGCAGCGGTGCCCCGTTCACCTGCAGATCGGCACGGGGCTGCATGGACAGCGGGAAAGTGGCCTGCAGGGGCAGCCATTCGCGCCCATCGAAGGTGGACAGCACCGGTCCGCGGAAATACAGCGTGCCCTGCAGCGGCTGCGGGGTGCCGTCCTCGAAGCGCAGGCGCAGGGCCACGCTGTCGTCCAGCGCCAGACTGGCAATGTTGCCCACCTGCATGCGCTGCGACAGGCCGCTGCGTCCGCTCAGGGCGTCACCCGGCGTACCCCACAGCGGGGACAGGCGGGGAAACAGCAGGAACAGCAGCACCATGATCGGAGCGCCCAGCAAGGTCATGCGTGTGGCCATGCTTGCCGACTGCCACAGCGACGGCCGGCCCGCCGGCATGTGGCTGTTGACCAGCGCGGTCAGCAGGCCCATCAGCCCGAGCAGCATGGCGGCGGCCGTGGGCAGGGACTGCGAGTAGAAGAAATTCGTCAGCATCGTGAAGAAGCCGAGGAAAAAGACCACGAAGGCGTCGCGCCGCGCGCGCAGCTCCAGGGTCTTGAGGGCCAGCAGCACCACGATCAGCGTCACGCCGGCGTCGCGCCCCAGCAGCGTGCGGTGGGTGACCCAGGTCGCGCCCACCGTCAGCACCAGGGCCGCCAGCAGCCACCAGCGGCCTGGCAGCGGACGCAGCGTGAAGGCCAGCCAGCCACGCCAGAGCAGCATGCCCGCAGCCATGGCACTGCACCACCAGGGCAGGTGACCGGCATGCGGCAACAGGACCCAGGCGATCACGGCCAGCAGGAACAGGGTGTCGCGGCTGTCGCGCGGGAGGTTGGCAAACGGGTTCGTCATGCGTGCAATTCATGTGGGAGGGCAGACCCGGCAGCAACAATAACCGACAATGACGCGCTTTGCTTTCATCCCCCTGGAGTCCCCATGAGCATCAACGACCAACTCAAGCAGCTCGGCATCACGCTGCCCCCGGTGGCCACGCCGGCCGCCGCCTATGTTCCCTATGTGCAGACCGGCAAGCTGGTCTTCCTGAGCGGCCATATCGCCAAGAAGGAGGGCAAGCCCTGGGTCGGCCAGTTCGGCAAGACCATGAGCACCGAGGAAGGCAAGGCCGCCGCGCGCGCCGTGGCCATTGACCTCATGGGCACGCTGCAGGCCGCCGTCGGCGACCTCAACCGCGTCAAGCGCATCGTCAAGCTCATGTCCCTGGTCAACTCCACGCCGGACTACACCGAGCAGCACCTGGTTACCAATGGCGCCAGCGAGCTGCTGGGCCAGGTCTTCGGCGACAAGGGCGCACACGCACGCAGCGCCTTTGGCGTGGCGCAGATTCCGCTGGGCGCCTGTGTGGAGATCGAACTGATCGCCGAGGTCGAGTGAAAACGCCAGGGGCCTGCAGCGCAGGCCCCTGAGGCATGCACAGAACGGCGGCCGTCAGAAGGTTTCCCAGTCCTCGTCGCTGCCCGCCTTGGCCGGGGTGGCTGAAGCTGCCGGCCTGGCGGCCGTCAGAGCGGGCACTCTGGCCGCTGTCGGCTTGGCTGCACCGGGCGCGGAACGGGCCAGGGCTTGCGGCTTCGGGTGGCTGTCGGGCACAGCGCGCTGCGCCGTCGCGATAGCCGTCTGAGCACCCGCCAGCTTGAAGACCGCCACGGCCTGGGCCAGCTGGTCGGCTTGTTCGCGCAGGCTTTGCGCGGCGGCGGCGCTCTGCTCCACCAGGGCGGCGTTCTGCTGGGTCATCTGGTCCAGGTTGGCAATCGAAGTGTTGACCTGGGCGATGCCGGTGCTCTGCTCGCCGGCGGCGGCGGTGATCTCGCTGATCACATCGGCCACACGGCGCACCGACTGCACGATCTCGTTCATGGTGTCGCCGGCCTGGCCGACCAGCCGGGCACCCGAGTCCACCTTCTGCACCGAGGTGTTGATCAAGGTCTTGATCTCCTTGGCCGCTTCGGCGCTGCGTCCAGCCAGTGAGCGCACCTCGCCGGCCACCACGGCAAAACCGCGGCCCTGTTCGCCGGCCCGCGCGGCTTCCACCGCAGCGTTGAGCGCCAGGATGTTGGTCTGGAAGGCAATCCCGTCGATCACGCCGATGATGTCGGAAATCTTCTTGCTGCTGGCGTTGATCTCGCCCATGGTGGCGACCACTTCCTGCACCACGGTCCCGCCTTTTTGCGCCACGGTGGAGGCACTGGAGGCCAGCTGCGAGGCCTGACGCGCATTGTCGGCACTGTGGGAGACCGTGCTGGTCAGCTCTTCCATGGCCGAAGCCGTGGACTGCAGGTTGCTGGACGTCTGCTCGGTACGCACCGACAGGTCGTGGTTGCCGGTGGCGATCTCGGCACTGGCGGTGGCGATGCTGTCGGTGCTCTGGCGCACCTGCCGCACCATCTGCGCCAGCGACTCGTTCATGCGTGCCAGCGATTTCATGAGGTCGCCGAATTCGTCACCGCGCGAAGTGTCGATGCGCGCGCTCAGGTCGCCCTGGGCGATCCGCGAGGCCAGTTCGTTGGCCTCGCGCAGGGGCTCGCGGATGGAGCGGATCAGCACCATCGCCCCGGCCAGGATGGCCGCCAGGATGACGGCGACGGCGGCGCCAGCGATCTTGAGGGTGAGGCTACGGGCCTGGGCGACCTCTTCCGTGTAGCTCTTTTCGGCGCGCTCTTCCAGCGCCACCAGTTCCTGCAGCGTGGCCACGTAGGCGTTGACGGCCGCCGTGTACTGTTCGTTCACGATCTTCTGGGCGCCCTCGCTGTCGCCTGCCGCCTTGGCTTTCTGGGCCTGGTTGCGCACGTCGATCATGGACTTGCGACGGTCCGCAATCTTGCCCATCTGCGCCTTTTCCTCGGCGCTCAGCGCCATGGCCTCGATGGATTGCTGCACCTTGGAAATGCGCGCCGTGGTGGCCTTGATGTCATCGCCCATGCGGCTTTCGACGCCGGGATCAAAGGTCAGGATCATGGCCACCGTGCGCGCCGCATTGGCCTCGGTCAGGCCCGCCCAGCTGCTGGCCAGATTGACCCGGCTATTGAGCGCACGCAGGGTACTTTCGCTCTCCGCCTGCAGGCGGGCCGAGCGTGCAGCGGCAAAGGCGATCAAGACGGTGAGGGAAATGATGATGACGGCGACCGCCAGCCAGAGCTTGGTCGCCACGTGCATGCTTCTGAAGTTCATCGCTCCATCCTGATGAATGATCGCCCCATTCTAGTGCGGCGACCTCGCCGCTTCACTGGTCGGCCAGGCGCGAAATCACCTGCTGTTCGACCCTGAGCAATTGCGCCGCACTGACGAGGCCCGGAGCGATTTCTGCCAGGGGCAGAAGCACAAAAGCACGCTCCATCATGCGCGGATGCGGTACGGTCAGCACCGGATCATCCTGTCGCAACTCACCATAAAGCAGGATGTCCAGGTCCAGCGTGCGCGGGGCGTTGTGCCAGGGACGCTCGCGGCCGGCGGCCTGCTCCAGGCCTTGCAGCCCGGCCAGCAAGTCGTAAGGTCCCAGAGCCGTGGACAACTCGGCCACGGCATTGACGTAGTCCGGCCCCGAGGAATCAACCGGCGCGCTGCGATACAAGGACGAGGCGCGCACCAGCCGCGTATGCGGCAAGGCTCCCAGGTCGTTCAGCGCCTGGCGCAAGGCGGCCGGAGCATCCCCCAGATTGGCACCCAGTGCGACATAGGCCGTCACCGCAGTACCGGGAGCCGTGTTCACGCCCCGGCGTCCGGCGCGCCGTCACCGGATTTTTTCGCGCCGGAACGACGCCGCCGGCGACGCTTCTTGGGCGCAGCGCCATCCTCAGCAGACGTCTCGGCCTCGGCGGCGCGCGGCGCGTCGGGCTGGCGTGCAGCGCTGGCCGTGCGTGCCGCCGGCTGACGCGGCGTGTGTGTGCGCTGACGCGTCTGTTCCTCGCGCACCTGGTCGATCAGGTCCTGGCGCAGGTTGTCGTCGCCGGTACTGAACTCCTGCCACCAGTCGGCCAGCACCACATCGATCTCGCCAACGTCGGCGCGCAGGCGCATGAAGTCGAAGCCGGCACGGAAACGCGGCTGCTCGACCAGGCCATAGGCCGCGCTACCCACACGCTTGTCGAAGCGCGGCTGCATCATCCAGATCTCGCGCATGTCCGCGGCGAGCTTGCCACGGCCCGAGACGTCGCCAATGCGGGCGTTGAAGACGTCGTCGATGGCGTCCTGCAACGCCGGGTGCGAGTGCTGGCGCTGCCTGATGCGCTCGGCCCAGCCTTCACGCACGTCGGACCACAGCACGCAGGCCAGCAGGAAACTGGGCGCCACCGGCTTGCCCTCTCCCACGCGGCGGTCGGTGTCTTCCAGGGCGGCCTTCACAAAGGGTTCGGCGGCCCGCTCGACCACCAGGTCCAGCAGCGGGTAGATGCCGCGCGACAGGCCCAGGATCTTCAGCTGCTCCACCGTGGCCAGGGCATGGCCGGTCTGCAGCAGCTTGAGCATCTCGTCGAACAGGCGGCTCTGCGGCACGTCGGCCAGCAGGGCCTTGGACTGGGTCAGCGGCTTGGCCGTCTTGGCCTCCAGCTTGAAGCCCAGGGGGCTGAGCTTGGCGGCGAAACGCACGGCGCGGATGATGCGCACCGGGTCCTCGCGGTAGCGCGCCACCGGGTCGCCGATCATGCGCAGCACACGCTTCTTCGCATCCTTGAGGCCGCCGTGGTAGTCGACCACGACCTGTGTTTCCGGGTCGTAGTACATGGCGTTGATGGTGAAGTCGCGGCGCGTAGCGTCCTCATCCTGCGGGCCCCAGACGTTGTCGCGCAGCACGCGCCCCGTCGAGTCCACCGCGTGTTTCATGCCGGCCAGTTCGCTCTTGCTGGTGCGCTCGTTGCCGGCCACCTGCTCGGCGGCGGCGTTGTCCATGTAGGCGCGGAAGGTGGAAACCTCGATCACCTCGTGTTCACGCCCGCGGCCGTAGACCACGTGCACGATGCGAAAGCGTCGCCCGATGATGAAGGCACGGCGAAACAGGCCCTTGACCTGCTCGGGGGTCGCATCGGTTGCGACGTCGAAGTCCTTGGGCCGCAGGCCGACCAGCAGGTCGCGCACGGCGCCACCCACGATGTAGGCCTCGAAGCCGGCATCCTGAAGGGTGTGCACCACGTCCAGCGCACGCTTGTCGACCAGGGCCGGATCGATGCCATGTTCGGCGGCGCCGATTTCCTGGCGTTTGCCGAAGGCGGGCTGGGCAGCGCTCGACTTGCCCAGCAGCTTGTTGATGATTTTCTTGATCATTGCGTAAAGAGTTCCAGTACCCGCCAGCCGCGCTCCAGAGCCAGGGCGCGCAGGCGGTCGTCGGGGTTGGTGGCCACCGGATGGTCCACATTGTCCATCAGTGGCAGGTCGTTGATCGAATCCGAGTAGAAAGTGACCTCGGTTTCATGGCGATGCAGCCCGCGTGCAGCCAGCCACTCGCCAAAACGCCGGACCTTGCCTTCGCGGAAAGAGGGCGTGCCGCGGATCTCACCGGTGATCCAGCCACTGGCGTCGCGCTCGAGCTCGACGGCGATCAGTTGCGCCACACCGAAGGCGTCGGCGATCGGGCGTGTGACGAACTCGTTGGTCGCGGTGATGATCAGCACGTCGTGACCTGCGTCTTTGTGCCGGCGCACCAGTTCCAGCGCCTGTGGGCGCATGGCCGGCGCAATGACCTCGCGCATGAAACGCTCGCGCGCCGCCAGCGCCACCTCGGGGCCCTTGAGACGGGCGGCCTCGGTGGCAAAGCGCACATAGTCGTGCACATCGAGCGTGCCAGCCTGGTAGTGGGCGTAGAACTCGTCGTTGCGCCGCGCAAACTCGACCGCGTCGGTCCAGCCGATGGTGGTGGTGAAGGTGCCCCAGGCGTAGTCGGAGTCGATCGGCAGCAGGGTGTGGTCCAGGTCGAACAGGGCCAGCTTGGTCTTGTGGGTCATATCTCTTGAAGCATCGCCTTGATCAGCGGGATCGTGATGGCGCGCTGGGTCTGCAAGGCATAACCGTCCAGGTGGTCGAGCAACTGCATCAGGCTGCCCAGATCGCGGCTGAAGCGCGTGAGCATGAAGTCCATGATCTCGTCGCCCAGGAAGATGCCACGTGCGTCGGCCGCCTGGCGCAGCACGGCACGGCGCTCGGCCTCGCTGAGCACCTGCAGGGCGTAGACATGGCCCCAGCCCAGGCGGGTGCGCAGGTCCTCGCGCAGCTTGAGATCGGCCGGCGGCGTCGCCCCGGCGGCCAGCACCCACTGGTGGCCGGTCTGCGCGTGCACGAACCAGTTGAAAGCCGCGTGCTGCTGCACCGCGGTGTAGAGCTGTACGTCGTCCAGCAGCACGGCAGCCCAGCCTTCGTCGAAGGGCGGCGGCTCGGCCACCGAGGCGTCGAGCCAGCCCACCGTGGCCCCCTGCTCGCGCAAGGCCTCGCGCACGGCCTTGAGCAGGTGGGTCTTGCCGCTGCCCGAGGCGCCCCAGAGATAGGTCGGCACCGGCGAGCGCATCGCCGCGCTGGAGCCGTCCCCCACCCACAGCTTGAGATGGCGCAACACGGCTTCGTTGGGGCCTGCCATGAAATTGGCCAGGGTCGGGCCGCTGCCCAGCCCGATGTCCAGCGCGATCTGCTTCATGCCGGGGCTGCCATCGTCAGCCCAGGTACAGCTTGCTGGCCAGGTAGCCGGCCCGCACGCGGCGGATGGCCACCAGCAGCACGGCACTGGCCGGCAAGGCGATCAGCAGGCCCAGGAAACCGAAGACCTGCCCAAAGGCCATCAAGGCAAAAATCACGGCCAGCGGATGCAGGCCGATGCGCTGGCCCACCAGCCGCGGCGTGAGGTAGAAACTCTCGACCAGCTGCCCGACGCCATACACCCCCGCCACCACCAGCACGCCATACAGACCGCCGAACTGCAGCATGCCGGCCAGCAAGGCCAGGATCAGCCCGAGGCCGAAACCCAGGTAGGGGATGAAAAAGGCGAGGCCGGTGAACACCCCCAGCGGCACGGCCAGGTCAAAGCCGAAGAGGGCCAGCGCCCCGCTGAAATAGACCGTCAGCGCCGCCATCACCAGCAACTGGCCACGCAGGTACTGGCCGAGCACTTCGTCGGCTTCCGTCATGAAGTTGTCATAGGCGGTGCGCATCCGTGGCGGCACCAGCGTGACCGCGCGCGCCACGAATTGCTCCCAGTCGTTGAGCAACAGGAACAGGGCCACGGGAATCAGCACGACATTGCCGATGATCGCCAGCGCCACGCTGCCCCCCAGTTTGAGCGAGGCCATGACCGAGCCGACCGTATCTTCGACATTGGCATTGAGGTACTTGACGACAAAGGCGTGGATGCTTTTGCCGTCCAGCGACACCTTGATGCCGAACTGGGCCAGCCAGGGACTCAGCACGCTGTTGACCCGGTCGGCCAGCAGGGGCAGTTGCTCGCGCAGCAGGGGCAGCTCCTTGGCGAAGATCGGAACGACCAGCAGCACGATGGACACCAGGATCAGGATGAACAGGGTTTCCACGACCAGGACCGCCAGCACACGCGGCATCCGACCCCGTCCCAGGTGGTCCAGCCTGTCCACCACCGGCGTCAGCACATAGGCCAGCACGGCCGCCACGACGAAGGGTGTCAACACCGGCGCCAGCAACCACAGGGCCAGCGTCACCAGGGCGGCGATCAGGCACCAGGTCAGGGTGCGTTTTTGGGTGGGCGTCAATTGCATGGAGGCAGACGGGGGGTGAACCCTTAGAATCTAGGGCTGAATTCTATCGGGCTTGCCTGCTGGCGCCCGGACTAAAAACACAGCCGCCCGCCGACCCGCCCTACCAGAGCCCCCAGCATGACCCATCCCTCCACTTCTCCCCTCAGCTACAAAGACGCTGGCGTCGACATCGATGCCGGTGACGCGCTGGTCGAGCGCATCAAACCCCTGGCCAAGAAGACCATGCGCGAGGGCGTGCTGGCCGGCATCGGCGGCTTCGGCGCACTGTTCGAGGTGCCCAAGCGCTACAAGGAACCGGTGCTGGTCTCCGGCACCGACGGCGTAGGCACCAAGCTCAAGCTGGCTTTCGAATGGAATATGCACGACACCGTGGGCATCGACCTGGTGGCCATGAGCGTGAACGACGTGCTGGTGCAGGGCGCCGAACCCCTGTTCTTCCTGGACTACTTCGCCTGCGGCAAGCTGCACGTGGACACGGCCGCGGCCGTAGTGGGCGGCATCGCCAAGGGCTGCGAACTCTCGGGCTGCGCCCTGATCGGCGGCGAGACGGCTGAAATGCCCGGCATGTACCCGGACGGGGAGTACGACCTGGCGGGCTTTTGCGTCGGCGCCGTCGAAAAATCCAAGATCCTGACCGGCCAGAGCGTCAAGCCCGGCGACGTGGTCCTGGGCCTGGCCTCCAGCGGCGTGCACTCCAACGGCTTCTCGCTGGTGCGCAAGTGCCTCGAGCGCGTCGGCGCCACCACCCCGGCCACGCTGGACGGCAAACCCTTCAGGCAGGCCGTCATGGAGCCGACCCGCCTGTACGTGAAGAACGTGCTGGCCGCGCTGGCGCAGCACCCGATCAAGGCACTGGCCCACATCACCGGCGGCGGCCTGCTGGAGAACATCCCGCGCGTGCTGCCCGAGGGCACGGCCGCCCACCTGAAGAAGGGCAGTTGGCCGCAGACCGAACTCTTCGCCTGGCTGCAGAAGACCGCGGGCATCGACGATTTCGAGATGAACCGCACCTTCAACAACGGCATCGGCATGGTGGTGGTGGTCGACGCAGCCAGCGCTGCCGCCACCGCCCAGACCCTGCGCGGCCTGGGTGAACAGGTCCACGAGATCGGCGTCATCGCCGCGCGCGGCCAGGGCGCACCGGTGGTCGTTGCCTGATCCTGGCTGGCCAGGCCCGCATGCCTGAAAATAACCAGCCCCCGCGCATGCCCGCCAGCATCTGGGCGCTGGGCTTCGTCAGCCTGCTGATGGACATCTCGTCCGAGCTGATCCACAGCCTGCTCCCCGTTTTCCTGGTCACCGGCCTGGGCGCCAGCATGCTGGTGGTCGGCCTGCTCGAAGGCGCCGCCGAGGCCACGGCCCTGATCGTCAAGGTCTTCTCGGGGGCGCTCAGCGACTGGTGGGGCCGGCGCAAGCCGCTGGCCGTGCTGGGCTACAGCCTGGGGGCCCTGAGCAAACCCCTGTTCGCCCTGGCCACCACGATGGAGCCCGTGATCGCCGCCCGGCTGCTGGACCGGGTTGGCAAAGGCATCCGCGGCGCCCCGCGCGATGCGCTGGTGGCCGACATCGCGCCGCCCGCGCTGCGCGGCGCCGCCTTCGGCCTGCGCCAGTCACTTGACACCGTGGGCGCCTTCCTCGGCCCGCTGCTGGCCGTGGGCCTGATGCTGCTCTGGGCCAATGACTTCCACGCCGTGTTCTGGGTCGCCGTGATCCCGGCCTTCCTCTGCGTCGCCTTGCTCGTGTTCGGCGTGCAGGAGCCCGAACGCCCGGCCGGCACCGCCCGCACCAACCCGATCCGGCGCGAAAACCTGCGCCGGCTGACACCGGCCTACTGGTGGGTGGTAGGCATCGGTGCGGTCTTCACGCTGGCGCGCTTTTCCGAAGCCTTCCTGGTGCTGCGCGCGCAGCAGGGTGGCCTGCCTCTGGCCTGGGTACCGCTGGTGCTGATCGTCATGAACCTGATCTATGCCCTGGGGGCCTACCCCCTGGGCAAGCTGGCCGACCGGGTCGACCACCGCAAGCTGCTGGTCTGGGGCCTGGTGCTGCTGATCGGCGCCGACGGGCTGCTGGCCTGGAGTGACCACGGTCTGTTTGTCTGGGGCGGCGTCGTGCTCTGGGGCCTGCACATGGCCATGACCCAGGGCCTGCTGGCCACCATGGTGGCCGACACCGCCCCCGCGGATCTGCGCGGCACGGCCTTCGGCATGTTCAACCTGGTCAGCGGCCTGTCCATGCTGCTGGCCAGCGCCCTGGCCGGGCTGCTGTGGGACCAGTGGGGGGCGCCCAGCGCCTTTGCCGCCGGAGCCGCGTTTTGCGTCGCCGCGCTCGTGCTGCTGGCGCTGCGGCGGCCTGCCCCGCCACCGGACCGCACGGCCTGAGCACCGGGTTCATCCGGCCGAGTGTTGCTTTTCGCTACAAAATCCCTAGCTGCCCACACCCGCTGACACTGGACTTTCAGATTATTTCAGGTCACACTGCAGTTTTTGGTTCACCGCCAGGAGCATTCATGCCTGTGATCGCTGTGGTCAATCGCAAGGGGGGAAGCGGCAAGAGCACGCTCGCAGCCCACCTCGCGGCTTGGTGTGCCCATCAGGGCAGCGCGGTCATGCTCGGCGATGTGGACCGGCAGCAATCGACCCGCTCCTGGCTGCGCAAGCGCAGCGAAGCCCTGCCCGCCATCGCGCCCTGGACCGTAGACCAGAACATCCTGCGCGTGCCGACCGGCATCACCCACGTGGTGCTGGATACGCCGGGAGGCCTGCACGGCTTCGACCTGGCGCGCATGGTCATGTTCGCCGACATCATCCTCATGCCCGTATGCGGCTCGGCCTTCGACCGTGAATCGGCCGCCGACTGCCACGCCGAACTCATGGCCCTGCCGCGCGTGGCCACCGGCCGTTGCAAGGTCGCCTGCATCGGCATGCGCATCGACACCCGCACCCGCACCCCCCAGGTCCTCAAGGACTGGGCCACCGGCCTGGGCATGCCCTTTCTCGGCGTGCTGCGTGAAAGCCAGGCCTATGTGCAGTGCCTGGAGCGCGGCATGACCCTGTTCGACCTGTCGCCCGATCGTGTCACCACGGACCTGCGCCAGTGGGAACCCATCCTGGGCTGGCTCGAACCCCAGCTGGCCACAGCACCGGCGGCGGCCTCCGGCCGCCCGGCCCAGACGCACGCGGCCGCGCCTTCCCCCTTGCCCGCCCGCCCGCCTATCGCGCCTGCGGCCCTGCCCAGTCGGTTGCTGGCGGCGCACAACGCCGCACCGGCCAGCCCCGCCGTCTCCACCGACCCGATCACGGCACCCGCCACCCGCCCCACCCCAGGCCCGCAAGCACGCGAAACGCCTGCGCCTGTGCCGCGCATGCTGGCCTCACGGCCGCAACCGGCCGTCACGCGCCTGAACAACACGCGCGTGCTGGACCGGGTGGCCGGCAACGCCCCGCTTCGCACCACACCTGCGCCCATGCGCGCGGTCGAGACGGCCCAGGCGCAAGAAGCGCCCCCCATCCCATCCTTCCTGAAACTGGTGAAGTGCTGAAGCCCTGACGGCTTCAGTCAAGCGCGCGGCGCAGTTCGGCCACGCGCAGCGTGATGGCGACCGCGTCGTCACCCTCCCCGGCCTGCCCCAGGTAGATCTCCAGATCTCGTAGCGCCGGCTCCAGCTGCCCCAGTTCGACCCGCGCCAGGCCGCGGTCGCGGTATTCCTCCCAGGCCTGTGGCAGCAGCACCAGCAGCCGGTCCTCCACCGCCACCAGTCGCACCCAGTCCTGCTGCATGCGATGGATTTCCTTGAGGTTGCGCAGCATGCGCGCAACGATCTCGCGCGCTGGCATGGCCTGCAGGTAGTGGCCCAGCGGCAGATCGGAGGCAGCGGGCCGGCCGTGGCTGCCGCGCCAGGCCTCCAGGCGCGCCTGCAATTCCTCGCGACTCAGGGACTGGCCACTGAAAGGATCGATCACCACCTGGGCATGCGGCAGGTTGACCTTGACCAGGAAGTGCCCGGGGAAACCCACCCCTCGCGCCGGCAGGCCCAGGCCTTGCGCCAGCTCCAGCCACAGCACGGCCAGCGAAACCGGGATGCCGCGCCGGCGCTCCAACACACGGTGCAGGTAGCTGTTATCCGGGTCGTCATAGTGGTTGAGGTTGCCGCCGAAATGCAGATCGTGGAAGAAGAAATGGTTGAGCAGCCGCAGCCGGTGCATGGCGGGCGCGTCGGCAGGCAGGCGCCGGTGCAGGCGTGCCAGCAGGGCATCCACCTCGGCCAGCACCTGCTGCACGTCCAGCTGCGGGTAGTCGTCCTGTCCCAGGCTCACGGCAACTTCGAGCAGATGGAATTGCGCGTCGCTCTGGACCAGGGTCCCGAAGTAGTCCAGCGGCGTGGGCAGCTTGAAGGACAGATTCATGGCGGCCCAGGCCCCTAACGCTTTAGAAATTGCCGGAAGCGCAGGCCCGCGGCCCAGACGGCCCCCAGGTAGATGGCAGCGGCGCCGAGCACCAGCGACGCCAGCAGAACGATGCGCCAGCCCGCCTGGGCCTGCAGGCGTGTCCAGTCGAAGGCACTGGCGGCCCACATCAGGAACACCGTCAGCAGCGCCGAGGCGGCCAGCACCTGCAGCGCGAACACGCCCCAGCCCGGCAAGGGCTTGTAACTGCCGCGGCGCAGCAGGCCGACCAGCAGCCAGGCGGCATTGACCATGGCGCCGATGCCGATCGACAAGGCCAGTGCCGCATGCTGCAGCAGCGGCACCAGAACAATGTTGAGCAGTTGCGTGAAGACCAGCACCACGATGGCGATGCGCACCGGCGTGCGGATGTCCTGGCTGGCGTAGTAACCCGGGGCCAGCACCTTGATCGCCACCACCCCCAGCAGGCCCACGCCCCAGCCCATCAGGGCCAGGGAAGTCATCTGCACATCACGTGCGCTGAAGGCCCCGTAGTGGTAAAGCACCGACACCAGAGGGGTCGAAAAGGTCAACAAGGCCACGGCGCAGGGCACGGCCAGCAGCACGACCAAACGCAGGCCCCAGTCCAGCATGGCCGAATAACGCGCCGCGTCGTCGGCGGCCTTGGCCGCCGCCAGCTGCGGCATCAGCACCACCCCCAGGGCCACGCCCAGCAGGGCCACCGGGAATTCCATCAGGCGGTCGGCGTAGCTGAGCCAGCTCACGCTGCCCGGCGCCAGATGCGAGGCGATCTGCGTGTTGATCAGCAGCGAGACCTGGGCCACGCTCACGCCCAACAGGGCCGGCGCCATGAGTTTGAGCACGCGTTGTGTTCCCTCGTCGGCCCAGGCGGCACGCAGCGCCGAGGGGCTCAGGCCGATGGAGGGAAACAGACCGATGCGCCGCAAGGCCAGCAGTTGCGCGCCCAGTTGCAGCAGCCCGCCCGCCAGAACGCCGGCCGCCAGCGCGTAGATGGGCTCGATGCCCAGCGTCTGGAACCAGGGCGCCCCCAGCCAGGCGGCCAGGATCATGGCCACGTTGAGCAGCACCGGGGTGGCCGCCGGCACGGCAAAGCGCTTCCAGGTATTGAGCACGCCGGCGCCCAGCGCCACCAGCGACATGCAGGCGATGTAGGGGAACATCCAGCGCGTCATGACGACGGCCGCGTCAAAGGCGTTGCCCGCCTCCACCTTGCGCAAGCCCGCGGCCATCAGCCAGACCAGCAACGGCGAGGCCAGCACCCCCAGCACGCTCACACCCAGCAACACCCAGGCCAGCACCGTGGCCACGCGGTCGACCAGCTGGCGCGTGGCCTGCTCGCCCTCTTGTTCCTTGACCGTGGCCAGCACCGGTACGAAGGCCTGGCTGAACGCCCCCTCCGCAAACAGGCGCCGGAACAGATTGGGGATGCGGAAGGCGACGTTGAAGGCGTCGGTCAGGGCGCTGGCGCCAAACGTGGTGGCAATCAGCAGCTCACGCGCCAAGCCCGTGATCCGCGAGGCCAGGGTCAGCAAGGAGACCGTCGAGGCGGCTTTGAAGAGGCTCATTGAGAGCGAGTGTAGCCGGGCTCCCCGTCCCCTGAGCGCTCACTTACATTACCCGCCACAAACTGCTACAATAGCCGGCTTTGCTGACATCATCCACAGACACAAGGAACTATTGATATGGCATCTGGAAAGCCCAAGAAAAAGAACCCGCGCCTGGCGTCGGGCCGCAAACGCGCACGTCAGGACGTCAAGCTGAATGCAGCCAACACGTCCCTGCGCTCCAAATACCGCACCGCCGTGAAGAACGTTGAAAAAGCCGTTCTCGCTGGCGACAAAGCCAAAGCCACCGAGCTGTTTGGCAAGATGCAGGCCGTGGTGGACACCGTGGCCGACAAGGGCATCTTCCACAAGAACAAGGCTGCTCGCGACAAGAGCCGCCTGTCGACCAAGGTCAAGGCCCTGGCCGCCGCCTGAATCTCAGGCAAATCGCACGGATCCTGAAAAGGGTCTGCCGTTTGTAACGGGTGCGCTGTCAGCAAAGCAAAAAAGCCGCTCTTTGAGCGGCTTTTTTGTGGGCGCAAGGAATGGTTCAGACGATAGGCCGGCCTTGCCCGTCGGTTTCGCGCACCTGCAGGTTGTTGTCGCGTGCGAAATTGATGCAGAAGTCCCAGGCCATGGGCTCGGCATCGCGCAGCTCGCGGTTCACGATGACGCACTTGACGCCGTCGAGCGAGCTGGGGATGCACCAGGGGGAATAACGCAGGTGACTGCCAGGCTGCGGGCCGCCCGGGCGGAAGGGGCTCATCACGCCGGCCAAGCGCTCGGCCCAGTCACTGGGACGAAAAGCCTTGCCGGTCCGGGTGAGACCGAGAATGAAGACTTCCTTGGCGGCGTTGGAGACCATGGGTTGGGACTCGGGCGCCGGGCGCGGGCTGGGTACAGCGGCTGGTCCGGCAGCGGGTGGGTTGCCAGTATTTTATCTTATATAAGACTTGATCCATCCCCGCCCGCAAGGCAGCGGTCGTCTGCGCCGAACCGCCGGGACACACTTGCAAAAAGTCCTGGAACAGGCCCTAAAATCATGTCTCAACGGCCCAACCTGCGTTGGGCCGCCTTGTTTTGTGATCTCTCCGGAGTGTGTAGCCATGAACGCCCCCGCCGCCAAACCCGTCGAAGCCGCGTCTCCCCACGTGATGAACACCTACGGCCGCGTGCCGATCGCGCTGTCGCACGGCCAGGGCTGCCGCGTCTGGGACATCAACGGCAAGGAATACCTGGACGCGCTGGCGGGCATCGCCGTCAACACCCTGGGCCACAACCACCCCCGCCTGGTGCCGGCCCTGCAGGACCAGCTGACCAAGCTCATCCACACCTCGAACTACTACCACGTGACCGGCCAGGAGCAGCTCGCCACGAAGCTGGTCGAACTCTCGGGCATGAGCAATGTGTTCTTCTGCTCGACGGGGCTGGAAGCGAACGAAGCCGCCCTGAAACTGGCACGCAAGTTCGGCCATGACAAGGGCATCGACAAACCCCAGATCGTGGTCTACGAAAAGGCCTTTCACGGCCGCTCCATCGCCACGCTGAGCGCCACCGGCAACGAGAAGGTGCAAAAGGGCTTCGGCCCGCTGGTGGAAGGCTTCATCCGCGTGCCCCTCAACGACATCGAGGCGCTCAAGAAGGCCACGGCCGGCAACCCCAATGTGGTGGCCGTGTTCTTCGAGACCATCCAGGGCGAAGGCGGCATCCATGCCATGCGCGCGGAATACCTGCAGCAGGTGCGCAAGCTATGTGATCAGAACGACTGGCTGCTCATGATCGATGAAGTGCAGTGCGGCATGGGTCGCACCGGCAAATGGTTCGCCCACCAATGGGCCGGCATCCAACCCGACGTCATGCCGCTGGCCAAAGGCCTGGGCTCGGGCGTACCCATCGGCGCGGTGGTGGCCGGCCCCAAGGCCGCCAACATCTTCCAGCCCGGCAACCATGGCACCACCTTCGGCGGCAACCCGCTGGCCATGCGCGCCGGCATCGAGACCATCCGCATCATGGAAGAGGACCGCCTGCTGGAGAACGCGGCCAAGGTCGGCACCCACCTCAAGGCCGCGCTGGAGCGTGAACTGGGCAAGCTGCCCGGCGTCAAGGACATCCGCGGCCAGGGCCTGATGATCGGCGTGGAACTGGCCAAGCCTTGCGGTGTGCTGCTCACCCGCGCGGCCGACGCCGGCCTGCTGATCAGCGTGACGGCCGACAGCGTGATCCGCCTGGTGCCTGCGCTCATCATGACGACGGCCGAGGCCGACGAAGTGGTGAGCCTGCTGGTGCCCCTGGTGAAATCTTTCCTGGCCGAAGCCTGAGGACCGCGCGATGACAGCGACGAAACTCAAGCATTACCTGCAGTTCACCGACCTGAGCCGCGAGGAATACGCCTACCTCTTCGGGCGCGCCGCGCTGATCAAGAAGAAGTTCAAGGCCTACGAGAAGCATCAACCGCTCACCGACCGAACCCTGGCCATGATCTTCGAGAAGGCCTCCACGCGCACGCGCGTGAGCTTCGAGGCCGGCATGTACCAGCTCGGCGGCAGCGTGGTGCACCTGACCACGGGCGACAGCCAGCTGGGTCGCGCCGAGCCCATCGAGGACAGCGCGCGCGTGATCAGCCGCATGGTCGACCTGGTGATGATCCGCACCTTCGGGCAGGACAAGATCGCGCGTTTCGCCGAGTACTCTCGCGTGCCGGTCATCAACGGCCTGACCAACGAATACCACCCCTGCCAGATCCTGGCCGACATCTTCACCTACATCGAGCACCGCGGCTCGATCCAGGGCAAGACCGTGGCCTGGGTCGGTGACGGCAACAACATGGCCAACACCTGGCTGCAGGCGGCCGAACTGCTGGGCTTTACCGTGCACGTGAGCACCCCCAGCGGCTACGAAATCGACCCGGCCGTGGCCGGCGTGAAGAGCTCCTGCTACAAGGTCTTCAAGGACCCCATGCAGGCCAGCGCGGGAGCCGATCTGGTGACCACCGACGTCTGGACCAGCATGGGCTACGAGGCCGAGAACGAGGCCCGAAAGAAGGCTTTCGCCGACTGGTGCGTCGATGCCGACATGATGCGTGCCGCCAAATCCGATGCGCTTTTCATGCACTGCCTGCCCGCGCACCGCGGCGAGGAAGTCGAGGCCGAGGTCATCGATGGGCCGCAGTCGGTGGTCTGGGACGAGGCCGAGAACCGGCTGCACGTGCAGAAGGCCTTGATGGAATATCTTTTGCTGGGCCGGCTCTGATGTCTGCCTGCACCAGTTGCGGCGCCTGCTGTTCCTGGTGCCGTGTCGATTTCTCCAGCTACGAACTCGATGAGAACGGCGGTCATGTGCCCACAGGCCTGACCGTCGAAGTCAACGGCAACACCGCACGCATGCGCGGCACCGACCATTGGCCACCGCGCTGCGCTGCGCTGACGGGCAAGCTCGGCGAGAAGGTGGCCTGCGGCATCTACGAGTGGCGCCCCTCGCCCTGCCGCGAATTCGAGGAAGGCAGCGAGGGCTGTCACCGGGCCCGCGCCAAGGTGGGCCTGCCGCCGCTGATCGCCCCAGAAAGCCGGGATAGCGAGAGCAAATGCAAAATCTAGTCAGGCCGCCAGACGGCGTCAAAGCGGAGGATCGTGGCCGTCAGTCGCGTCGATCCTAGCGAGCCGAATCCCTACTGCACAGTTGCCTGCTTTTCGGCCCACAGACGCAGCTCGTGCAGCACCTCTCGCAGGCGATCGCTCAACTTCGACATGCTGACCCAGTCCGCCTTGCCCTCCTGGTCTATGGACCGAATCTTGTTCCGCAGGAACATCAGCTGCACAGTAGCCAGTTCAATATTTTTTTTGAACTGGGGTGTGCTGGCCCCGAACTCGGTCAGTTGTTCTACAACCGAGGTGAAACGATCCAGCAGGCTCTGGAGGGAGGCCTTGACTTCCGGCGTCTTGTAACCCGCGTGGTAGAGGAAGTAATTGCGCGCGATAAGCTGGATCAGCATTTCCTGGTGCCCGATCAGGTGAACCAGATCGCCACCGACGCTATCCTTCGAAAGCGAAGCCGCCAGCTTTTCACAGCCATCCAGCAACTTGTCGTTCAGCGCTATGAGCTGGGCCAGCGCCTCCTTCTCGGGATCTGCACTGAGCTTGCGCAGCATCAAGGACCAGATGGTGTCGATCTCCGACAGCAGGGCATTCTGTGGCGCCGAGAGACGTTCCTTGCGCAACGTGTCCAGATTGGACGACACGAGCGAGATGGCTTCACCTTTGCGTGCACGGGACTTTGTGGCCTCGACATCCAGGAAGATTTGCAGATAGAACTTGAACGCACGCTGCGTCTGCTCCTGTATGTCGTCTGCCAGGTCAAGGCGACGCAGGGCTGCCGCCTGTTCTCCCGCCTTCACCGCAACCCCGGGCTTGAGCGGCTGGGTGCGCGGAACGCCCTGGGCCATCGCACTCGGGCCATGCAAGACGGCGAGCGCGATCATGCACAGCAGAAGACCAGTTTGCGTGGGACTCCCGAGGCTGGATGCCATGCACCTGGGTCCCGCACATGATGACACGACCCTGCTGATGACGTACATGCAGAAACTCTGCTTCCGCTGGAATGGTTTCATGGTTTGAGCGCCTCGGTCATCCTCGATGCGGAACTTAAACGATCAGCAGCGGAATCAGCCATCCAACCTCGCTTCCTGGCCAGGCGTCATCGGCACCGGTCGCTTGACGGGCTGACAGCGCCGTCAATGCATCGGTCCTGGCGCCAGTCCCGCGAAAGACGCAGACCAGATTTGATGTGAGATGACAAGTCCTCGGATGAGGCATCGATGAACCAGAAATGAACGCCAGATGAACAGAAAGGCTAGTGCGAGCGCGCTATCATCCGAACCAACTGACCTTCCCTGTCGAAAGGTCGTGCATGGCGGCAACAATTTTGACCTTACCTTCTTTCACCAGGTTGGCGATCACCTCGCTGCGGTCCATGATCATCCTGGCGGCATCCTTGGCGTTCTGGTCGGCCACGCGTTGAACCAGTTCCTTGTTCTTGGAACTCGGGACGCCGGTGTAGTTGAGCTTGGCAAGCGCCGGGCGGATATTGGCCAGCGTCGCAGTCAGATTGCCCATCTTGGCGTCGTCAACTGCGCCCTTGACGGCGCCGCAATTGCTGTGGCCGAGCACGACGATCAGCTTGGCGCCAGCTAGCTTGGTCGTGAATTCCAGGCTGCCGATGATGTCGGTATTGACAAAGTTGCCGGCAATGCGTGCAGAGAAAATGTCACCCAGATCCTGATCGAACACGAGTTCGGGCGGAACACGACTATCGATGCAACCCACGACAGTCGCTATGGGCGATTGCTGCTCGGCGGTTTCCCGGACCTGTTTCATCAAGTCGCACTTGAGCAGACGTCCGCTGACAAAACGCTCATTTCCCTGCTTGAGCTCATTGAGCACCATATCTGGCGTCATCGCTGCCTGCGTGGCCGGGGTATACACCTCGCATACTTCCTTGGCCTGGGCCGTGGAGGCCAGGGCGGCACCGGACAGCGCGCCGAGGGAAATCATCGCTTTTCGTCTTGACAGCACGGGAAACCTCTCAATAAACAACATTGGGGAACAAAGAGGACTCGGTGCGCCCCCGCACCTCATTCCACTGCAGCTATTAGAGGGCATCCGAGCAAAATCATGATGACTCCTTGATTAATGGAACATTAACATCTGATGAACGAGGCGGTACGCTCACATTTCTGGTGCGGCGTGACACTCAGGCTTCGATCTTGTAGCCAAGACCGCGCACCGTCTTGATCAACGGCACGGCGCCACCTTCATCCAGCTTAGCCCGCAAGCGACGAACATACACGTCGACCACATTGGTCAGAGGGTCCTCGTGCACGCCCCACACGTTGGCCAGGATACGTTCGCGCCCGTAAAGACGACCAGGGTAACGCATCAATAATTCGAGCAAGGCCATTTCCTTGGCCGTCAGACTGATGGTCACACCGGCGCGACTGACAAGCATTTTTTCCCGATCGAACACTAAGTCGGCCACAGTAAGCATCTGCTCATCACCGCTGCGGGTACTGCTCCGGCGGCGCAGGGCATCGATGCGGGCCAGCAACTCTTCAAACGCGAAGGGCTTGCCTAGGTAGTCGTCGGCGCCGCAGCGCAAGCCGAGCACCCGGTCTTCTACGGTGCTCATGGCCGTGAGCATCAGGATCGGGACTCTCCGACCCTCGTTGCGCAGGGTCTGGCACAACTCTATCCCGTTCATCCCCGGTAGCATGATGTCGAGCAGAATCACGGCGTACTCACCCTGCCGAGCCAGCGCCAGGCCGTCGATACCATTGCTCGCCATCTGCACGGTATGGCCCTCGGCGCGCAGGCCCCGGGACAGGAAATCCGCTACGCGGCGGTCGTCTTCAATCGCCAGAATGTGCATAGGGCCTCACAGGGGCAGGCGCACGGCGGCTCGGCATCCGCCACCGACCTGATTTTCAAGATGGATGCTCACACCCAGCGCGTCGGCCAAGGTCTTGGCAATAGCGAGCCCCAGACCCGCGCCATCCGCGCGCATGCGCCGAGCCTGGGTCCCCCTGAATTCGCGTTTGAATATCTCAGCCTTTTCGCTATCCTGCAAACCAATGCCGGTATCGGAGATGATGATGTCTACTCCTGACTTGGAGACGCAAAACGCAGTTCGCACGACACCGCTTTCGGCGTTGTAGCGCACAGCGTTATCGTAGATCACCATAAGGATCTGCAGCAGCTTGGGCGCGTCCGTCTTCACCTCCTGCGCCAGGTCCCCTGCAGGAGCCTCTACCGCAGCGACGATGACCCCACTCCCCTCGGCAATGGAGCGGGCTTGAGATACGGCCTCCTCCAGAATCGGCAACAAGGGCTCCCGAACCAGCCGGATTCCAGTAGTCAGGGATTGTTCACGCGCGAGCAGGAGCAGTTCGCTGATCCTTTGCGAGAGCTGCCGTGTGGTGCTGGCGATGTTGTTCAGCGCCAGGCGATAGTCACTTGACGCCTTGTCATCGCCGCGCAGCGCGATCTCGGCCTCGCCCAGAATGGCGGCGGCCGGCGTACGCAGTTCATGGCTCAGATCCGCAAACAGCTGGCGTTTGCGCGCGTCTTCATGAACCAGATCGGCATTGGCACGCGAGAGCTGGGCGGTACGCTCCTGAACAGCGGCTTCCAGCATTTCATGCTTAGCCTTGTCACGCAATCGCGTGGTGTGGATCTCCAGCGCCATGGCATTGAAACTTCTGGCGAGCTGGCCGAATTCGTCCTGCCGGCGCTGGGGGACAACCACCGGCTGTTCAAGATCAAAATGTCCGCTCTGCATTTGTTGCGTACTCAGCAAGAGATCATCCAGCGGCTGCTTCAGCCTGCGTGTGAAATACCACACCATGAAAACCGCCACCAGGCAGGTCAGTACGATCATGCCGGCGATCATCCGGTTGCTGCTGAGGATTACGGCTTGTGCATCTTCGTCGGCCTCGCGGTTGATCAGGGTCTGCTGCTCGATCGCCTGGGTCAGGAGTATGCGCACGTCATGGCGGTTCGCCATGTCGAACATCCGCAGCACCTCGTTCCAGATCAGCTTCTTGTCTTCGATGGCACCCTCTTCGTTCGTGCGCTTGACCCGCTCACTGAAGTTGGAGAAGTTCGTCTCCAGAATAGCCAGGGTTTCAAGATTGAGCAGACTGTTCGCCTGGACCCTAGCAGGATCCCGACCCAATTCGGCCTGCACCCCGGCGAGCTGGCGCAGGGTATCGATATTCTGGTCGATATTGATCAGAAGAGCGTCACGTGTCCCCTCCGGAGCCTGTCCCGTCAGCAGCAATTGCGCATACCAGACTTTGAGTCGCTGTTTGTCCGCTGAAATATTGGTGTAGCGCGTGAGCATGTCATGCGCGATATGGCTGCGAAACTCGTGGTATTGGACTTGTCGAACAATCCAGTACGCCAGTGCCGCCTGAACCACCATCAGACCGGACAGCGAGAAAAATGCCAGAACCAGTTTTCTTCTATACATGATCGAAAGGTCCGATATACGCCATACGCTTTCCTCTGCCGGCACGACCGCAATGATGGGCAAGATGAATCGGCCTGACTGGCGATGATAGGCCTTTCGCTCAGCTTCCTGGTTTCAGTGCAACCGGTAAAGCCAGGGCTGATCCAGCAGGCGTTCGCCCAGCAGGCGCAGCGACGCATCGCGCGCCCAGGCCATGGGCCCCTCCATATGGAAGATCTCGCCATTGCGGATGGAGCGGGCCTGCACCCGCGCACACCGCTGCCAGCGGTTGAGCGCATAACGCTGCAAGAGCGTGGGCACGTCCAGCACGCCATCCACCAGCGCCACCTGGCGCGCCAGTTCGGCCGCGTCCTCGATGGCCATACCGGCGCCCTGGGCAAGATAAGGACGCATGGGGTGTGCGGCATCCCCCAGCAGCGCCACATGGCCGCGCGCCATCTGGTCGGCTGCGCTCAGGGGCGGACGGTCGCACAGCACCCAGAGGCGCCAGTCCGGCACGGCCGCGATCAGGTCGCGCAAGGCGGGGCAGGTGCGTCCCAGCGCGGCCTGCAGGTCGGCCGCATTGGCCCCATGGTCCCAATCCTCCAGCCCACCCTGCACATGCCCGTGCACGATGGCCACGACGTTGAGCCACTCGCCGCCGCGCACGGGGTACTGCACCACGTGCAGACGCGGCCCCAGCCAGGCGGTCACCTGCTGGCTGCGCTGTGCTGCCGGCAGGCTGGCCTGCGGCAGCATGGCACGATAGGCCAGGTGCCCGGCCACGCGCGGGGGACCGTCGTTCAGGAGTTGTTCGCGTACCCGGCTCCACAGGCCGTCAGCCGCGATCAGGGCATCGCCTTCGACGTCCAAGCCGTCATCCAGGCTCAGGCCGACCGCGCCGTTGGTCTCCACATAACGGCTCACGGTCTTGCCGGTGTGCAACCAGACGGCGTCGCGCTGCTGCAAGGCATTCAGCAACAACTGCTGCAGATCGGCGCGATGGATGGTGGCATAGGGCGCGCCGTAACGCTGCACCGTGGTCTGCCCCAGGCGCAAGACGCCCAGCTCAGACCCGCTGAGGGCGTGCCGCACCTGCAGCCGGTCGGGGAAAGCCGCCACCTGCCGAAGCGACTTGTCCAGCTCCCAGCCCTGCAGCACGCGCACGACGTTGGGCCCCATCTGGATGCCCGCCCCCACCTCGCCAAAGGTTTCGGCGCGTTCATAGAGGCGGACATGGCAGCCGGCCTTTGAGCAGGCCAGCCCGGCGGCCAGGCCGCCTATGCCGCCGCCAGCAATCAGTACGTCGGTATGCATCGGGTCTGATTTTGCCCGATGGCTGGCGACTTACTCGACGCGGACCACCGAGGTCGGCTTGAAGCCCAGGTCGGCCGCCTTGCCCTTGCGGCCACGTGCGGCACGCGCGTTGTTGAGACTGCGGATTTCCAGCGTCTCGTCGCGTTCCTTCCCACCACGGCCAAGCCCCTCGATCTTCACGCTGCGCGTGTAGGCCGCGGCACCGGCCAGGGTGTCCTTGGGCTCCAGGTCGATCAGCATCAGGCCGCGCCCGCCATTGGGCATGGGCTTGAGTTCGCTGATCTCGAACGTCAGGATACGCCCGCCGCTCGAGGCACAGATCACGTGCGTGGCCGGTGGCTGCGGCGGCACGTTGGCCGGCGAAGGCCGGCACACGGTGTCGTCCTCGCCGCAGTTGATGAAGGACTTGCCGCCCTTCTGGCGCGAACTCATGTTCTCCACCGTGGCCAGGAAACCGTAAGCCGAGGAGGTGGACAGCAGGAGCCAGGCCGCCGGTGCGCCCGCAAAGTAGTGCACCAGCTGGGTCCCGGCTTCGAGTTCGACCAGGGTGGTCACCGGCTGACCGTCGCCCCGCGCGCCGGGCAGGCTGGCCACCGGCACAGAGTAGACCCGACCCTTGTTGCCGAAAGCCAGCAGCGTGTCCACGGTGCGGCATTCGAAGGTGCTGTACAGGCCATCACCGGCCTTGAAGGCGAAACTTGCCGCATCATGGCCGTGGCCCTGGCGCGCGCGCACCCAGCCTTTCTGCGAGACGATCACGGTCACCGGTTCGTCCACCACTTTCACCTCGGCCACGGCCTTCTTCTCGGCCTGGATCAGGGTGCGGCGTGCATCGCCGAAGACCTTGGCGTCGGCCTCGATCTCCTTGACCATGAGGCGGCGCAACGCTGCCGGACTGCCCAGGATGTCTTCGAGTTTCTTCTGCTCTTCGCGCAGTTCTTTCAGTTCCTGCTCGATCTTGATGGCTTCGAGCCGGGCCAGCTGGCGCAGGCGGATTTCGAGGATGTCCTCGGCCTGGCGCTCGGACAGGCGGAAGCGCGCGATCAAGGCCGGCTTGGGTTCGTCCGAGTTGCGGATGAGGGCGATGACCTCGTCGATCTTGAGCAGCACCAGCTGCCGGCCTTCGAGGATGTGGATGCGCGCCAGCACCTTGTCCAGGCGATGCTGCGAACGCCGCTCGATGGTGGTCTGGCGGAAGGCAATCCACTCCTCCAGCATCTGGCGCAGCGTCTTCTGCGTGGGCCGGCCGTCCAGCCCCACCAGGGTCATGTTGATCGGTGCCGAGGTCTCCAGGCTGGTGTGCGCCAGCAGGGTCGTGATCAGTTCCTGCTGCTCGATGCGGCTGGTCTTGGGCTCGCAGACCAGGCGCACCGGCGCGTCCTTGCTGGACTCGTCGCGCACCACGTCGAGCACCGCCAGCACGGTGGCCTTGAGCAGGTTCTGCTCGGGCGTCAGCGCCTTTTTGCCGGCCTTGACCTTGGGGTTGGTCAGCTCCTCGATCTCTTCGAGCACCTTCTGCGTGCTCACGCCCGGCGGCAGTTCGGTCACCACCAGCTGCCACTGGCCGCGCGCGAGTTCCTCGATCTTCCAGCGCGCACGCACCTTGAGCGAACCGCGACCGGTGCGGTAGGCCTCGGCAATGTCGGTCGCCGGGCTGATGATCTGGCCGCCACCGGGATAGTCGGGGCCCGGCAGCAAGTCGAGCAGTTCACCATCGGCCAGCTTCGGGTTCTTGATCAGGGCCACGCAGGCCGCGGCGACCTCGCCCAGGTTGTGGCTGGGGATCTCGGTGGCCAGGCCCACGGCGATGCCGCTGGCGCCATTGAGCAGGGTGAAGGGCAGGCGCGCCGGCAACTGCTTCGGCTCCTCGGTGGAGCCGTCGTAATTGGGCTGGAAGTCCACCGTGCCTTCGTCGATCTCGTCGAGCAGCAAGGTGCTGATCTTGGCCAGCCGCGCTTCGGTGTAACGCATGGCCGCGGCGCCGTCACCGTCGCGGCTGCCGAAGTTGCCTTGGCCGTCGATCAAGGGGTAACGCTGCGCGAAGTCCTGCGCCATGCGCACCAGCGCATCGTAGGCCGCCTGATCGCCGTGCGGGTGGAAACGGCCCAGCACGTCGCCGACCACGCGTGCGCTCTTGACCGGCTTGGCCGCCGTGTTGCTGTTGGGACCGCTGTAACCCAGGCCCATGCGCGACATCGAGTACATGATGCGGCGCTGCACCGGCTTCTGGCCGTCACAGACATCGGGCAGGGCCCGGCCCTTGACCACGCTGAGCGCGTATTCGAGGTAGGCGCGCTGTGCGTAGTGGGCCAGGGTCAGGGCGTCGTCGCCGGCCGGATCGGCCGCTAAATCGAGGGTAGGTTGATCCATCGGTTTCTTCAGTAACTCTTGTCGCGTTTCAGGGCAGCACCGGGTTCAGCCACGTCGTCCAGGCGGGCAAACTCGTCACGTTCACGCTGCGGGTAGGGTCGGGGCAAGGTCTTGTCGGCCGCCGGCTTGAGCACGGCATACAGCGCCAGCACGGTGCGCACGTAGTTCTGTGTCTCGGGATAGGGCGGCACCTGGTTGCCGGCACGGCGCACGGTCTTCAGGCCGGCGTTGTACGCCGCCAGCGCCAGATCGACTCGATCCGGGAATTTTTTCAGCAGGCGGCGCAGGTGCTGGCTGCCCACCTGGATGTTGATGCGCGCATCGGCCAGCTGGCGCGCCACCGGCCGGCGCCGCTGGTCCTCCAAGCCGTAGCCGCGCGCTGTGGCCGGCATGACCTGCATAAGGCCGACCGCCCCCTTGGGCGAGACGGCCGCCGCGTCGAAGCCGGATTCGGTGGCGATCAGGGCCTGCAGCAGCGCGTAGTCGATGTCGTGCTCGCGTGCCGCCTCGCGCAGCAGGTGGCGCACTGCCTTGTAGTCCGGCGAGATCTCGAAGAAGGCATGCAGGCGCGTGGGGGCCATGGGCACGGCACCGGCACGGGTGGCGTCCGCGGGCGCCTGGTCCGTGAAATAGAGCGCGTAGCGCTCGTCCAGCTGCTCGGCTGCGAAGTGCGGCACACCCTTGTCGTCGACATAGGCCCAGACGTCGGCCCAGGCGGCCGACTGCCACAGCAGCACCAGCAGCCCCAGGAGCGCAACGAGGGGACGGTATGCCGGAGAAGACATCAGATGTCCACCTCCACCGAATCGCCGTGCAGTTCCATGAGCTCACGCCGGGCCGCAGCCTCGCCCTTGCCCATGAGCTTGGTGATCTCGGTCTCGGTCTGCGCATTGTCGAAAGTGCCCAGGCGCACCTGCAACAGGCGACGCGTGTCGGGATTCAGCGTGGTCTCCCAGAGCTGCTCGGCGTTCATTTCACCCAGGCCCTTGAAGCGGCTGATCTGGCAACGCTCCTTGGCCACGCCCTCCTTGGCGCACTTGTCCAGGATCGCGGTGAGCTCGCCCTCGTCCAGGGCATAGGCCTTGCTCGCCGCCTTCTTGCCGCGCGCCGGCACATCCACGCGGAACAGCGGCGGGCGCGCCACGTAGACATTGCCGGAGTCGATGAGCTTGGGGAAGTGGCGGAAGAACAGCGTGAGCAGCAGCACCTGGATGTGCGAGCCGTCCACATCGGCATCACTCAGGATGCAGACCTTGCCATAACGCAGGCCGCTCAGATCCGGCGTGTCGTCAGGCCCGTGCGGGTCAACCCCGATGGCGACCGAGATGTCGTGGATTTCGGTGTTGGCGAACAGGCGGTCGCGCTCGACCTCCCAGGTGTTGAGCACCTTGCCGCGCAGGGGCAGGATGGCCTGGCTTTCCTTGTCGCGGCCCATCTTGGCGCTGCCGCCGGCCGAGTCGCCCTCGACCAGGAAGAGTTCGTTGTGGTTCAGGTCGCGGCTTTCGCAGTCGGTCAGCTTGCCCGGCAGCACAGCCACGCCCGAGCCCTTGCGTTTCTCGACCTTCTGGCCCGCGCGCTGGCGCGTCTGCGCGGCCTTGATGGCGAGTTCGGCCAGCTTCTTGCCGTACTCGACATGCTGGTTGAGCCAGAGTTCGAGCGTCGGGCGCACGAAGCTGGAGACCAGGCGCACGGCATCGCGCGAATTGAGGCGCTCCTTGATCTGGCCCTGGAACTGCGGGTCCAGCACCTTGGCGCTCAGCACATAACTGGCGCGGGCGAACACGTCTTCCGGCAAGAGCTTGACACCCTTGGGCAGCAGGCTGTGCAGTTCGATGAAGCTCTTGACGGCGGTGAAGAGGCCGTCACGCAGGCCGCTGTCGTGCGTGCCACCGGCGCTGGTGGGAATCAGGTTGACGTAGCTCTCGCGCACCGGCGCGCCGTCTTCGGTAAAGGCCACGGCCCAGGCCGCGCCCTCGCCTTCGGCGAAGCTGTCGTTGTTCTCGGCATACCCTTCGCCCTCGAACATCGGGATCACCGGATCGGCACTCAGCGACTGCATCAGGTAGTCGCGCAGGCCACCCTTGTAGAGCCAGGTCTGGGTCTCCTTGGTCTTCTCGACCGTCAGGGTCACCGTCACGCCGGGCATGAGCACGGCCTTGCTGCGCAGCAGGTGCGTGAGTTCACCCATGGGCAGGGCGGCGGATTCGAAGTACTTGGCATCGGGCCAGGCGCGTACCGTCGTGCCTTGCTTGCGGTCGCCTGCCGCCTGGGCCCGGGTGCTGAGCTTTTCCACCACGTCGCCGCCCGAGAAAGCCAGCGTCGCCACCTTGCCCTCGCGGTAGGTGCTGACCTGCAGACGCTTGGACAGGGCATTGGTGACGGACACGCCCACACCATGCAGGCCGCCCGAGAAGCTGTAGGCCCCGCCCTGCCCCTTGTCGAACTTGCCGCCGGCGTGCAGTCGCGTGTAGACCAGCTCGATCACCGGGGCCTTTTCCTCGGGGTGCAGGCCGAAGGGGATGCCGCGCCCGTCGTCCTCGACGCTGACCGAGCCATCGGCATGCAGGGTCACGGCCATCTTCTTGCCATGGCCGGCCAGGGCCTCGTCGGCCGCGTTGTCCAGCACTTCCTGGATGATGTGCAGCGGGTTGTCCGTCCGGGTGTACATGCCGGGACGCTGCTTGACCGGCTCCAGTCCCTTGAGGACGCGGATGGAGCCTTCGGAGTATTCGGGGGTGGGTTTGACAGCCATGGCGCGGAATTGTAGACCCAGTCACGGCGTTCACTGGATAAACATACAGTTACAACTTGAGCCCTCCCGGCAGGCAAGGGCCGAATTCGCTACATTTCAACGATGAGCACACATAGCAACAAGACTCTCTCCATGGCCCAGGTGCTGATCTGCGGCGCCGCCATCGTCACCCTCTCCATGGGCATACGCCACGGCTTCGGCCTCTGGCTGCAGCCCATCACCCAGACCCAGGGCTGGACGCGCGAAACCTTCGCGCTGGCCATGGCCATCCAGAACCTCACCTGGGGCCTGGCCGGCATCTTCGCCGGCATGCTGGCCGACAAGTTCGGCGCCTTCAAGGTCATCATCGCCGGCGCCATCCTCTATGCGCTGGGCCTGATCGGCATGGCCAACGCGCCTACCCCCCTGCTGTTCGCCTTGAGCTGCGGCGTGCTGATCGGCATCGCCCAGGCCGGCACCACCTACGCCGTGATCTACGGCGTCATCGGCCGCAACGTGAGCCTCGACAAACGCTCCTGGGCCATGGGCGTGGCCGCCGCGGCCGGCTCCTTCGGCCAGTTCCTCATGGTGCCGGTCGAAGGCTTCCTCATCAGCAGCCTGGGCTGGCAACAGGCGCTGATGGCGCTGGGCATGGCGGCCCTGCTCATCATCCCGCTGGCCTGGGGCCTGCATGAGCCGAGCTTTGCCGCCGGCACGGCCCCGAAGCGCGAGCAATCCATCCTGCAGGCCCTGCGCGAAGCCTTCGCCTACCCGAGCTTCCAGCTGCTGATGGCCGGTTATTTCGTCTGTGGCTTCCAGGTGGTCTTCATCGGCGTGCACATGCCCAGCTACCTCAAGGACCACGGACTCTCACCCCAGGTGGCCAGTTACTCGCTGGCGCTGATCGGCCTGTTCAATGTCTTTGGCACCTACATCGCCGGCACCCTGGGCCAGCGCCTGGCCAAGAAGAACATCCTGGCCTTCATCTACTTCGCCCGCTCGATCGCCATCACGGTCTTCCTGCTGGTGCCGCTCACCCCCATGAGCGTCTACGTCTTCTCGGCCGTCATGGGTGTGCTGTGGCTGTCCACGGTGCCACCGACCAACGCCATCGTGGCGCAGATCTTCGGCGTGGCCCACCTCTCCATGCTCGGCGGCTTCGTCTTCTTCAGCCACCAGGTCGGCTCCTTCATGGGCGTCTGGCTGGGCGGTTACCTCTACGACAAGACGGGCAGCTACGACATCGTCTGGTACATCGCCATCGGCCTGGGCGTGGCCGCGGCCCTGGTCAACCTGCCGGTGCGCGAAGCCGCGATCCGGCGCTCACCGCAGGCGGCATGAAGAAGCTCCCGCGTCAGCTGCTGGTCTGGAGCGTGGCCCTGGTCCTGCTGCTGGCCGTGTTCGCGCTTTACACCCGACCCGAGTTCCTGCTGACCCTGGCCGACCAGCTCTGGTCCTGTTTCTGATCGGGACTATCCCGCCCCCCGACCGGGGGCGGCACGTGGCAAACTCGGCCCATGAAGCCCGAGACCATGAAGACATTCATCATCACCGGTGCCTCCGACGGCATCGGCGCCGAACTGGCGCGCCAGCTGGCGCAACGCCATGGCGCCGGTGCCGGCCTGGCCCTGGCCGCCCGCAAGGAAGCCCAGCTCGAGGAAGTGGCCAGCGCATGCCGCGGCCATGGCAGCGAGGTGCTGGTCGTGCCCACCGATGTGACCGATCCCGCCCAGTGCCGCGCCCTGATCGAGCGCAGCGTAGAGCGATTCGGCTGGCTCGATGCCCTCGTCAACAACGCCGGCGTCTCGGCCCAGGCCCTGTTCGAGCAGGTTCAACCCGAAGACCTGGGCTGGTACGAGGACCTGATGCGCGTGAACCTCTGGGGCAGCGTCTGGTGCACACACGCCGCCTTGCCCCACCTCAAGGCCAGCCGCGGCCAGGTCGTAGCCGTCTCTTCCCTGGCCGGCCTGGTGGGCGTGCCAGGACGCACGGCCTACAGTGCCAGCAAGTTCGCCATGACGGGCTTCTTTGAGGCGCTGCGCGCCGAACTCAAGCCCGCTGGCGTCAGCGTCACCACGGCCTATCCTGGCGTGGTGGCCACGCAGATCCGCTACCGCGGGCTCAACGCGGCCGGTGTGGCCGCCGGCTCCAGCGGCCTGAAGGAAGACGACGCCATGCCGGTGGAGATCTGCGCCCGCCTCATCCTCGATGGCATGAACCGCCGCCAACGCGAAGTCGTGATGAGCACCAAGGGCAAGCTGGGGCGTTACCTCAAGCTGCTGGCCCCCGGCCTGGTGGAGCGCATGGCCCTGGCCGCGCTCAAGGACGAGGTCAAGCCGCGATGAGTCTCCCTCCCGTGCACGGCACGGAGGCGCCTTCGGCCTGGGTCCAGCGCTGGTCGTATCTGGTCCGCCCCGGCGGCACCGTACTGGACGTGGCCTGCGGCCATGGCCGTCATCTGCGCTGGTTCGCCCAGCACGGCCACCCTGTGACCGGTGTGGACCGCTCGCCTGAGGCGATCGCCGCCGTGGCGCCCCTGGGCACCATGTTGCAGGCCGATATCGAGAACGGACCCTGGCCCCTGCTGCGGGACGGACAGCCTCAGGCCTTCGACGCCGTCGTGGTCACCAACTACCTCTGGCGTGCGCTATTTCCAGTGCTGCTGCAAAGCCTGGCGCCGGGTGGGGTCCTGATTTACGAAACCTTCACCGCGGGCAATGAAACCGTCGGCAAGCCCTCGCGCCCGGACTTCCTGCTGCGCCCCGGCGAACTGCTGGAGATCTGCCGCACCTTGCGCATCGTGGCCTATGAAGACGGCTACCTGACCGCGCCCCAACGTTATGTGCAGCGCATCGCAGCCGTGCGCGAAACAGGCCTGTCCACGGCCAGCGCGCCGGCGCGTTATCCACTCTGAGGCCCTGCCCTGCGGGGCCGAAGCCCACCCTCGGTAGAATGCCTCTTTGGCCTGAACTTAACTCTCTGCGGACATGACCTCCTCCCATCGCCAGATCACCGGCAGCATCGTTGCCCTCGTCACCCCCCTGCACGAGGACGGTAGCGTCGACTACCCCACACTGCGCAAACTGATCGACTGGCACGTCGCCGAAGGCACCGACTGCATCGGCGTGGTTGGCACCACCGGGGAATCGCCCACCGTCAACGTCGACGAGCACTGCGAGATCATCCGCGTCTCGGTCGAACAGGCCAAGGGCAAGGTCCCCATCATGGCCGGCTGCGGTGCCAACTCCACGGCCGAGGCCATCGAACTGGCGAAGTTCGCCAAGAAGGTCGGTGCCGACTGCCAGCTGCAGGTCGTGCCCTACTACAACAAGCCCACGCAGGAAGGCCAGTACCTGCACTTCAAGGCCATTGCCGAATCCGTCGGCGACCTGCCCATGGTGCTGTACAACGTGCCCGGCCGCACCGTGGCCGATATGGCGCACGACACCGTGCTGCGCCTGGCCCAGGTGCCGGGCATCGTCGGCATCAAGGAAGCCACCGGCAACATCGAACGCGCCCAATGGCTGATCCGTGAGGTCCCCAAGGGCTTCGCCATCTACTCGGGTGATGACCCGACCGCCGTGGCCCTGATGCTGTGCGGCGGCCAGGGCAACATCAGCGTGACGGCCAACGTAGCCCCGCGCCAGATGCATGAACTGTGCGTGGCGGCCATGGCCGGCGACGTGAAGCGCGCCATGGATATCCAGTTCAAGCTGATGCCGCTGCACAAGCAGCTCTTCGTCGAACCCAACCCCATCCCGGTCAAGTGGGCCCTGCAGCGCATGGGCCGTTGCGGCGGCACGCTGCGCCTGCCCATGACGCCGCTGACGGCAGCCAACCAGCCCGTGGTCGAAGCGGCGCTGCGCGCGACCGGCCTGATCTGAACCAACTCTCCCCCAAGGAAATCGCCGGTGAAGCTTGTATTGAAACTGGCCCTGCTGGGCCTGCCGCTGGCGCTGGTCGCCTGCTCCACACTGGACGGTGACAAGGTCGACTACAAGGCCGCCACCAAGGCGCCCTCGCTGTCGATCCCGCCCGACCTGACACAGCTGCCGCGTGACACCCGTTACAGCACGCCGGGCAGCACGGTCAGCGCCACCGGCTACCAGAACGCCACGAGCGCCGCACAGGGCGTCGCCGCCAATGCGATCGCGGTGGCGGCCTACCCTGGCATGCGCATCGATGGCGTCGGTGGGCAGCGCTGGCTGGTGGTCGACCAGCCCGCCGAGAAGCTCTGGCCCCTGGTCAAGGAGTTCTGGCAGGAGGCCGGCCTGACGCTGATCACAGAACAGGCCCAGCTGGGCATCATGGAAACCGACTGGGCCGAGAACCGCGCCAAGCTGCCGCAGGACTTCATGCGCCGCACGCTGGGCAAGATCATCGGCGCCATGTTCTCCACCAACATGCTGGACAAGTACCGTACCCGCCTGGAACGCAATGCCGCGGGTGGCACCGATATCTTCATCAGTCAGCGCGGCCTGGAAGAGGTCTATACCGATGCCAGCAAGGAAAAACTCGCCTGGCAGCCACGCGCCACCGACCCCGAGATGGAAGTGGAGATGCTGCGCCGCCTGATGATCAAGCTCGGGGCGCCCAGCCAGCAAGCCGACCAGCAGGCTGCCCTGGCGCCTCGCCGTACATCTCGTCTGGACACACGCGACGGTCAGCCCGTCGTGCTGGTCAGCGAAGGTTTTGACCGCGCCTGGCGCCGTGTCGGCCTGACGCTGGACCGCACCGGTTTCACCGTCGAGGACCGCGACCGCAGCCAGGGTATCTATTTCGTGCGCTACGTCGAACCCAGGAAACCGGGCGAGGAAGAACCCGGCTTCTTCACGCGCATGTTCAGCGGCACGCCCAAGGACAAGACCCCGCAGAAATACCGCATCACGGTGCGCGGACAAGGCGACAGCAGTACCGTGTCCGTGCTCAATGCCGAGGGCGCGCCCGAAATGTCGGACAACGCCCAGCGCATCCTGCAGGTCATCACCGACGATCTGCGCTGAGAGCCTGGCACGGCCTTGCGCCGTGTACGGGCGTAAAAAAAGCCACCGCGAGGTGGCTTTTTTACTGGCGGGACAAGAATTACTTCTTGGCCGGCTCGGCAGCAGCGGGAGCGGCGGCCGGAGCAGCAGCGGGCGCCGAAGCGTCGGCAGCCGGAGCGGGAGCAGCGGCGGGAGCGGGAGCAGCAGCAGCGGGAGCAGCAGCTTCTTCCTTCTTGCCACAAGCGGCCAGGGCAGCGGCGGCGATCACGGCGGCCAGAACGAGGGTCTTGTTCATGTTGAGTTATCTAGTTAAAAGTTGATGACAATTTCCGGAAATTGCCAGCACGGTTTGCCGCACTGACCAAGCAGGCCTGCTTACACAAAGCTTGCTTAGCGGAAAATTATATGGCGGATTTCATGCCATATTGCGAAAAAAACAGGGCTTACCCTTAAGGGGTGCCCTAGGAAGTACCTTAGAAGCCTAGAGCCCCAGCACCGAGGCCGGGAAACCCGGCGCGCTGTCACGCCGCCATTCATCCAGCACCTGCCGCAACTCCACACGCCTGGACGCCGCGCTGTCACACACCAGCACGTCACGCTCGGGGTCGATGCGCTGCATCACCCAGGCTGGGGTCCACAAGGCGCTCGGAAAAGCCAGGGCATCACGGCTGCGGCAGACACGACACTCGATGATGTGGTCCCAGGTCTGGCGCCATTTCACGAAACGCGCATGCTGGCGCGTCACACCCGAGTAGTCGATGGCCAGCATGTGCAGCCTGCGCCCGCCGCGTGACCAGGCCTGCAGCGACTCGACCACGGCGCGCTCGCCCAGCGGCCAGTCCGCGTAATTGGCGTCGCACAGGATCAACTCGTTCCAACCCTCGTGCGCGGCCGCCTTCAGCGCATCGCGCACTGCCTGCACAAAAACACTGCGCCCCTGCAGCCGTCCCTGTGGCAGCGGATGGGGAAGATTCTCCTCAGCAGGCATGGGCCCAGCCATCCTCGCACCAAGCCTGCAACAGTTCGCGCGCCGCCTTGCTGGCACGCGCCACTTCGGCTGCGCTCAGGCAACGCTGGTCGGCCAGCCGGCGCATCAGCAAGGCATCGCGACCGGCAGCGCGGTAGCTCTCGCCATTGATGAACACATGCTGCTCGTCGTAAAGCATGCGCGTGCGCCGGTCCAGGGTCACGCCCCAGCGCCCACCGGGCGTGGCGCCGGCCTCGAACCAGACATGTGCCTTGGGCTCGCTCAAGGTCTCGCCCAGGGCACGCATCAAGGCCAGCGGGTCCTTGAGCGCCTGCTGCAGGGCCCGGCGGGCGAACCGCCCGATTTCGGCCGGCAAGGCTGCCGGCGTAGCCACGGCAGCCTGCCCCGGATCGCGATAGAAATCGTCTCCCACGACCTCGGCCGCATCCTCGGCCAGGCGCTGCAGCAGTTCCTGCGCCAGCTCACCCGCCTTGGGCGAGCGAAAGCCGATGGAATAGGTCATGCAGTCCCCCCCCACGGCGACCCCATCGTGCGCATAGTGCGGCGGCAGGTACAGCATGTCACCCGGCTCCAGCACGAACTCCTGCTCGGGCTCGAAATTCGCCAGGATCTTGACCGGCATGTTGGGCTTGAGGCTCAGATCATGCTGGCGACCGATGCGCCAGCGGCGCCGGCCGTGGGCCTGCAGCAGGAAGACGTCGTAGTTGTCGAAATGCGGGCCCACGCCGCCGCCGTCGCTGGCGTAGCTGATCATCAGATCGTCCAGCCGGGCGTCGGGAATGAAACGGAAGCGGTTCATCAGGTCGTGGATGGCATCGTTATGCAGGTCCACGCCCTGCACCAGCAGGGTCCATTCCGGCGTCTTCAGCGCCGGCAGCGCGCGGCGCGCAAACGGCCCGCGCTGCAAGGTCCAGTGTTCCTTGCCGCGGCGGCGCTCCAGCGCGACCAGGCGCGACTCCACCTCCTCGCGCCCGGCCAGCTCGAACAGCTCGCCGCGCGCCAGCAGCGGCGCAAAGCCGGGTATGGCCTGGCGCACCAACAGCGGCTTCTTGTGCCAGTAGCGCTTCATGAAGGCTTCCGGACTCAGGCCACCCAGCAGGGGCAGCGGCTTTTTGACATCCATGACGATTTCAGTGTTCCTGTTTAACTGCGACAATTCTGCCCTATGGACATCAATCAGCAATGCGTGGTCGCCCTGACCTGGACGCTCAAGGACACCTTGAATGAAGAACTCGACGTGCTCGATGAGCCGGTGGAGTTCCTGATCGGCGGGCAGGACCTGTTCAAGAAAATCGAAGATGCCCTGCAAGGCCACCGTATGGGCGCCACCGTGGCCCTGCAACTGGAACCCGAGGAGGCCTTCGGCGATTACAAGGAAGACCTGGTTTTCCTGGAGCCGCGCGCCCTGTTTCCGGCTGAACTCGAAGAGGGCATGACGATCGAAGGCTCGGCCTTGCCGGCTGGCTGCAACCCGGAAGCCCCCAAGGACGTGCTCTACACGGTCACCGAGATCTACCCCGAACATGTGGTGCTGGACGGCAACCACCCGCTGGCCGGCATCGCCCTGCGCCTGACGCTCAAGGTCGAAGGCGTGCGCGAAGCGACCGAAGAGGAAATCGGCCGCGGCTCGGCCGGTACCGGCTTCTTCCGAGTCCAGTAAGCACCCCTGTTACGGCTCACTTCGTGTAGCCGTCTCCCCCCTCAAGGGGGCAACCCCAGCGGCCCGGCGAAGCCGGTTCCGCGGGGTTCCCCGCCTGGGGTCACGCCACTCAAGCTTTTCCGGTAGAGCCGTAACCCCCGGCACCGCGCTCAGTCGCGGCGGCGAACTCGCTCACCACATTGAACTGTGCCTGCACCACGGGCACCACCACCAGTTGAGCAACGCGCTCCATGGGCTCGATGGTGAAGGCCGTGGGGCTGCGGTTCCAGGCACTGACCATGAGCTGGCCCTGGTAGTCGCTGTCGATCAGGCCCACCAGATTGCCCAGCACGATGCCGTGTTTGTGGCCCAGGCCTGAGCGCGGCAGGATCAGCGCGGCGTAGCCCGGATCGGCCAGGTGGATGGCGATGCCCGTGGGGATCAGCTGCCAGGCATTGGGCAGCAAGGTCAGGGGCTCCAGCAGGCAGGCGCGCAGGTCCAGGCCGGCGCTGCCGGGGGTTGCATAGGCGGGGAGCTGATCCGCCATGCGCGGATCGAGAATCTTGACGTCGATGTTCATCTTCGGGGTTTCGGAAATTCAGTGTTTCAGCCTACGGGCGATCTCGGCCACCAACTGGCGTGCCAACACCAGCTTGTCGGCGCGCGGCAGCTCGGTGGCGCCCTGGGCATCGACCAGCAGCAGGGCGTTGTCGTCCTGGCCGAAGGTGGCCGGGCCGATATTGCCCACCAGCAGGGGCACGCCCTTGCGCGCAAGCTTGGCCTGGGCGTTGGCCAGCAGGTCGTGGCTCTCGGCCGCAAAGCCGACGCAATACAGCGCACCGCTTCTTGCACGCGGGCCCTGCGCCACGCCGGCCAGGATGTCGGGGTTCTCTACGAATGACAGCGCCGGCGGCTGGCCGGAACCGTCCTTCTTGATCTTCTGGTCGGCAGCATTCGTCGGGCGCCAGTCAGCCACAGCGGCTGTAGCTACAAAAACAGTAGCATTCCTTACTTCGACGTCCACCGCCTGCTGCATGTCCTGCGCCGAGCGCACGTCGATACGGCGCACGCCGCGCGGCGTGGACAGGTGCACGAGGCCGGCGACCAAGACCACCTCGGCACCGGCTTCATGCGCCGCACGTGCGATGGCAAAACCCATCTTGCCGCTGGAGCGGTTGGTGATGCCACGCACCGGGTCGATGGCCTCGTAGGTCGGGCCGGCGGTCACCAGCACACGCTGGCCGCGCAGACTCTTGCGCGCGAAGAAGGTGATCACCTCCTCCAGCAGTTCCTGCGGCTCCAGCATGCGGCCGTCGCCCGTCTCGCCGCAGGCCTGGTCACCGCTGCCCACCGCGAACACATGGGCGCCGTCCGCCTGCAGCTGGGCCACATTGCGCTGCGTGGCCGGGTTGGCCCACATCTCGCGGTTCATGGCGGGAGCAATCAGCAGCGGCACCTGGTCGATCGGACGCGCCAGGCACATCAGGCTGAGCAGGTCGTCGGCGCGCCCGTGCAGCAGCTTGGCCATGAAATCGGCACTGGCCGGCGCGATCAGGATGGCGTCGGCCTCGCGGCTGAGGTTGATGTGCGCCATGTTGTTGGCCTCGCGCGGGTCCCACTGCGAGTGGTAGACCGGCCGGTTCGACAGGGCCTGCATCGTCACCGGCGTGATGAACTGGCCGGCGGCCTCGGTCATCACCACCTGCACCGTGGCCCCCTCCTTGACCAGGGCGCGGCAGAGTTCGGCCGCCTTGTAGCAGGCGATGCCACCGGTCAAGCCCAGGACGATGTGTTTTCCAGCCAAGTCGTTCATGGCCCGCAATGTAACAGTTTGGCAGGAAGTTTCCGTCCCGTGGCAGGGCTGTCACGCCCCGACGCCTATAATCTCGCTTTACCACCTCCTCGGACCCGCGTCCGAACCTGACATGACCAAATTCGTCTTCGTCACCGGCGGTGTGGTGTCCTCCCTGGGCAAGGGAATCGCCTCAGCGTCCTTGGCCGCGATCCTGGAATCGCGGGGCCTCAAAGTCACCCTCATCAAGCTCGATCCCTATCTGAACGTCGATCCGGGAACGATGTCGCCCTTCCAGCACGGCGAGGTGTTCGTGACCGATGACGGCGCGGAGACCGACCTGGACCTGGGCCACTATGAGCGTTTCGTCGAAACGCGCATGAAGAAGACCAACAACTTCACCACCGGCCAGATCTACAAGAGCGTGCTCGAGAAAGAGCGCCGCGGCGACTACCTGGGCAAGACCGTGCAGGTCATCCCGCACGTCACCAACGAAATCCAGGAATACATCAAGCGCGGCGCCGGTTACGACACGCCCGAAGCGGTGGACGTGGCCATCGTCGAAATCGGCGGCACCGTGGGCGACATCGAGTCCCTGCCTTTCCTCGAAGCCGTGCGTCAGCTCAGCCTGCGCCTGGGGCCCAACAATGCGGCCTTCGTGCACCTGACCTATGTGCCCTGGATCGCCGCTGCCGGCGAGCTCAAGACCAAGCCCACCCAGCACACCGTGCAGAAGCTGCGCGAAATCGGTATCCAGCCCGACGCGCTGCTGTGCCGCGCCGACCGCCCGATTCCCGACGACGAGCGCGACAAGATCTCGCTGTTCACCAACGTGCCGGAGTGGGGCGTGATCTCCATGCCCGACGTGGACACCATCTACAAGGTGCCACGCGTGCTGCACGAGCAGGGCCTGGACGGCCTGATCTGCGACAAGCTGCGCCTGAACACCCCGCCGGCCAACCTCAAGCGCTGGGATTCGCTGGTCTACGAGACCGAGCATCCGCAGGGTGAGGTCACCATTGCCATGGTCGGCAAGTACGTGGAGCTGTCGGACAGCTACAAGTCCGTCAACGAGGCCCTGCGCCACGCCGGCATGAAAAACCACGTGCGCGTGAAGATCGAGCACGTCGATTCGGAAACCATCACCGACGAGACCCTCCAGCGCCTGGCCAAGTACGACGCCATCCTGGTGCCTGGCGGTTTCGGCAAGCGCGGCATCGAGGGCAAGATCAGCACCGCCCGTTACGCCCGCGAGCAGAAAGTGCCCTACCTGGGCATCTGCCTGGGCATGCAGGTCGCCACCATCGAGTTCGCGCGCCACGTGGCCGGCCTCAAGGACGCCAACAGCACCGAGTTCGAGCCGCACTGCCAGCACCCCGTGATCGCGCTGATCACCGAGTGGAAGGACGCCGACGGCAGCATCAAGACCCGCGACGCCAACTCCGACCTGGGCGGCACCATGCGCCTGGGCGCGCAAAGCTCCGACGTCGCCAAGGGCACGCTGGCCAACAAGATCTATGGTGACGTGGTCACCGAGCGGCATCGCCACCGTTACGAGGCCAACGTCAACTACCTGGACACCCTGCGCAAGTCCGGCCTGGTGATCTCGGCCCTGACACAGCGCGAGCAGCTCACCGAAATCGTCGAGCTGCCGCAGGCCGTCCACCCCTGGTTCGTCGGCGTGCAGTTCCACCCCGAGTTCAAGTCCACCCCCTGGGACGGCCACCCCCTGTTCAACGCCTTCGTCAAGGCGGCGCTGGAGCACCAGGGTGCCGGCAAGAAGAACCTGAAGGTCGTGGCCTGAGGCCGGAGCAAAGACCATGAAACTCTGCGGCTTCGACGTCGGCCTCGACCAGCGCTTTTTCCTGATCGCCGGCACCTGCTCCATCGAAGGACTGCAGATGTCCGTCGACGTGGCCGGCCAGCTCAAGGAAGCCTGCACGTCCCTGGGCATCCCCCTGATCTACAAGGGTTCGTTCGACAAGGCCAACCGTTCTTCGGGCACAACCAAGCGCGGCGTGGGCATGGAGGCTGGCCTGAAGATCCTGGACGAGGTGCGCCGCCAGACCGGCCTGCCCGTCCTCACCGACGTGCACGACGAGTCGCAGGTGGCCGAGGTCGCCAGCGTGGTCGACGTGCTGCAGACGCCGGCTTTCCTGTGCCGTCAGACCGACTTCATCCACGCCGTGGCCAGGTCGGGCAAGCCGGTGAACATCAAGAAGGGCCAGTTTCTCGCGCCCTGGGACATGAAGAACGTGATCGACAAGGCCCGTGGGGCCGCCGTTGAAGCGGGCCTGGACCCGGATCGCTTTCTGGCCTGCGAGCGCGGTGTGAGCTTTGGCTACAACAACCTCGTGGCCGACATGACCAGCCTGGCCGAAATGCGCAAGTCCGGCGCACCCGTGGTGTTCGACGTGACCCACTCCGTGCAAAAACCCGGCGGCCAGGGCACCACCAGCGGCGGCGCCCGCGAGATGGTGCCCGTGCTGGCCCGTGCCGGTGCGGCCGTGGGCGTCGCGGGCTTCTTCATGGAAACCCACCCCAAGCCCGACCAGGCCTGGTCCGACGGCCCCAACGCCGTGCCGCTCAGGCACATGAAGGCGCTGCTGGAAACGCTGGTGGCGCTGGACGACGTGGCCAAGCGCAGCGCTTTCCTCGAAAACAGTTTCAACACCTGACCCGCTCCAGACCGCCATGACACCCGCCTACATCATCGTCGACATGCAGATCTCCGACATGGAGCAGTACAAGCAATACATGGCCGAGGCCCCTGCGGCGGTGAAGGCGGCGGGCGGCGAGTACCTGGTGCGCGGCGGCCGCTTTGAGGTGATGGAAGGCAACTGGCAGCCGGCCCGCGTGGCCATGCTGCGTTTTCCGAGCTTCGAGCAGGCCCGGGCCTTCTACGACGGCGAGATGTACACCCAGGCCCGAGCCAAGCGCGCCGGTGCCACGCAGTTCTTCAACATGATCCTGGTGGAGGGCGTGGCCGCCCCCATCGTTTGAACACCACTCTCAAGAAATCCAAATCGAAAGGTAAGCATGAGCGCTATTGTTGATATCGTCGGCCGCGAAGTCCTGGACAGCCGAGGCAACCCCACCGTCGAATGCGACGTCCTGCTGGAGTCGGGCACCATGGGCCGCGCCGCCGTGCCCTCGGGCGCTTCCACCGGCTCGCGCGAAGCCATCGAGCTGCGCGACGGCGACAAGAGCCGGTACCTGGGCAAAGGCGTGCTGAAAGCCGTCGAGCACATCAATACCGAGATCTCCGAGGCCGTGCTGGGCCTGGATGCCTCCGAGCAGGCTTTCCTGGACAAGACCCTGATCGACCTGGACGGCACCGAGAACAAGAGCCGCCTGGGCGCCAACGCCATGCTGGCCGTCTCCATGGCCGTGGCCCGCGCTGCGGCCGAAGAAGCCGGCCTGCCCCTGTACCGCTATTTCGGTGGCATGAGCGCTGTGCAGATGCCCGTGCCCATGATGAACGTCATCAACGGTGGCGCCCACGCCAACAACAACCTCGACCTGCAGGAATTCATGATCCTGCCGGTGGGCGCCCCCAATTTCCGCGAAGCCCTGCGCTACGGCGCCGAGGTCTTCCACGCGCTCAAGAAGATCCTGCACGACAAGGGCATGCCCACCTCCGTGGGTGACGAGGGCGGTTTCGCCCCCAGCGTAGCCAGCCACGAGGCCGCCATCCAGCTGATTCTGGAAGCCATCGACAAGGCCGGCTACACCGCCGGCGAGCAGATCGCCCTGGGCCTGGACTGCGCCGCCAGCGAGTTCTACAAGGACGGCAAGTACCACCTCGAAGGCGAAGGCCTGGTGCTGTCCGCCACCGAGTGGACCGACATGCTGTCCACCTGGTGCGACAAGTACCCCATCATCAGCATCGAGGACGGCATGGCCGAAGGCGACTGGGACGGCTGGAAGATCCTGACCGATCGCCTGGGCAAGAAGGTGCAGATCGTCGGCGACGACCTCTTCGTCACCAACACCAAGATCCTGAAGGAAGGCATCGACAAGGGCATCGCCAACTCCATCCTGATCAAGATCAACCAGATCGGTACCCTGAGCGAGACCTTCGCCGCCATCGAGATGGCCAAGCGCGCCGGCTACACCGCCGTCATCAGCCACCGCTCGGGCGAGACCGAGGACAGCACGATTGCCGACATCGCGGTGGGTACCAACGCGGGCCAGATCAAGACCGGCTCGATCAGCCGCTCGGACCGCATGGCCAAGTACAACCAGTTGCTGCGCATCGAGGAAGACCTGGGCGAGATCGCCGTCTACCCCGGCCGTAGCGCCTTCTACAACCTCCGGTAATCCGCTGCATGGGCGCACGCTTCGTCCCGGCCATCCTGATCACCCTGCTCGTGGTCCTGCACGCGCAGCTGTGGTTTGGCCGGGGCAGCGTGCCCAATGTGAACCGCATGGCGGGCGAGCTCGAAGCGCAGAAGCAGAAGAACACCCAGGCCCAGCTGGTCAACGACCGGCTGTTGGCCGACGTGCAGGACCTCCGCGAGGGCCTGGAGATGGTGGAAGAGAAGGCGCGGCTGGAACTGGGCATGGTCAAGCCCAACGAGATCTACGTCCAGATCACCAAATAAGGCCGTGATGAAAATTGCCGTCGTCGGTGCGCCCACGACCGGCAAAACCCGCCTGGCCCAGGCCCTGGCCCAGCACCTGCCTGAGTTGCAGGTCAGCGACGCCCCCTCCCCTGTATCGCTGCAACCCGGCGCCTTCGACCGGGTCCTGCTGATGGGCCTGGACCTGCCACCGACCTCGCCCGATCAATACGAAGCGGATGCCCGGCTGCGTGCGCAATTGGCCGATGCCGGCGTGGGCTACGGCGTGGTGTACGGCGAAGGAGCGCAGCGGGCGCGCGCCGCGCTACGCCTCATCGACCCGCAGGATGGCCCTCCCCCGCGCTGGACCGGCCCCTGCGAGCGCTGCGCCGATCCCGAGTGCGAACTCCGTCTCTTTACTGGATTGCTGCGCTCGAAGGCGGCTGGTCGCCCGCCGTCGTGAACAGCTGGGTGGTGTCGATGGTGTCGAAGCGGTAGTTGGCACCGCAGAACTCGCAGTCCACCATGATCACGCCGCGCTCGGCCAGGATCTCGCGCGCCTCGACCTCGCCCAGCCCCTGGATCATGCGGCCCACGCGCTCGCGGCTGCAGGTGCAGGCAAATCGCGGCGCCGTCTCACCGGCATGCGGCATGAAACGTTGCAGCTTCTCCTCCCAGAACAGGCGGCGCAGGATGGTCTCCACGTCCAGCGTCAGCAGCTCCTCGCGCTTGAGGCTGGAGGCCAGCGTCGCGATGCGGTTGTAGTGTTCGTACATCTCCGCTTCGTACAGTTCGGCCTCGGCCGGCTGCTGGCCGGCCAGGTTGCCCATGCCCTCGATGGGCAGGCGCTGGATCAGCAGGCCGGCAGCCACCTTGTCGTCGGCGGCCAGCACCAACACCGTGTCGAGCTGCTCACTCTGGCGCATGTAGAGCTGCAGGGCTTCGGCCAGGTTGTGGACGGATTTGCCATCGGAACCGGAGAGCGGCACCACACCCTGGTAGGGCTGCTGGCCGGGCTGGCGGTCCTTGGGGTCGAGCGTGACTGCGAAGCGGCCCTGGCCATTCACATTGAGCATGGCGCGCAGACCGGCGTCATCGGGCACCGGGCCCGGCACGGTGGCCGTGGCACGCAGGCTCAGGTCAGACTGCACCTCGGTCACGGCCAGCTTGACCGGCCCGTCGCCAAACACCTGCAGGACCAGCGCGCCGTCGAATTTGATGTTGGACTGCATCAGCGTCCCGGCCGCCACCATCTCGCCCAGCAGGGCCTGCACCGGCGGCGCATAGGCTCCGGTGCTGCTCTGAGCGCGGCGTTTCAGGATCTCGGTCCAGGCATCGGTCAGGCGTACGACCATGCCGCGCACCGGCAGGCCTTCGAAGAGGAATTTGTGGAGTTCAGACATGTATAGGGCCTGTTCACACTCATTTCTCAAGTGCGAACGTGGTGAAAACCGCGCCAATCTAGGCGCGCGACGACGCCCAGGCTGGCCGCCTGGGCTAGGAGTGCAACAACGAGTGGCGCGGTTTTAACCCCGTTCCCTACGGGTTGCGGCCAAAAAAGCCATGCGGGGTGTTGCGCGGACTTGCCGGAGATGACTCCGGCAGCGTCCACGCGCCTACCGCATGACTTTTTTGATCCGCAACGCATCTTGAGAAATGAGTGTGAGCAGGCCCTAGATGAGGCTCAGCCGATTTTCTTCAAGCCCTTGCGGAAGCGCTCGGCGTTGTCGACGTAGTGCTGGGCAATACGCTGCAGGCCGGCGATCTGCTCGGGAGAAAGCTGCTTGACGGCCTTGGCCGGGCTGCCCAGGATCATGGAGCCATCGGGAAACTCCTTGCCCTCGGTCACCAGCGAGCCGGCACCGACCAGGCAGTTCTTGCCGATCTTCGCGTGGTTCAGCACCACGGCCCCGATGCCGATCAGCGAACCGTCGCCCACGGTGCAGCCGTGCAGCATGACCTGGTGGCCCACCGACACGTTCTCGCCCAGGACCAGCGGCACGCCTTCGTCGGCATGCAGCACGCTGGCGTCCTGGATGTTGGAGTTGCGGCCGATGTGGATGTGTTCGCTGTCACCGCGGATGACGGTACCGAACCAGACGCTGACGTTGTCTTCCAGGGTCACCTTGCCGATGACCTGGGCGCTGTCGGCGACGTAGGCGTTCTTGCCCAGTTTGGGGGATTGGCCGTCGAGTTCGTAGAGTGCCATGTTCTTGTTCCGTCTTTGTTTTTGGGCGATCGGGGGATTGTAAAGAGAGGTTCCTTCTCGCGCTGGCAAAGGGTTTGTGTTCGTAGCCTTGCCGGGTCTCGCCCCGGCGGGCGAGTCACCTTTCTTTGCTTCGCCAAAGCAAGGTAACCGAAAGAAAGGCGAGCCGGATTCGTCGACCCTCCGCTGCGCTACGGGCACGCTGCGTTGCTCGGTCTGAGCGGGGTGCGCGCAAACTCGCTGCGCTCAAACATGCGCGCCCCTTGATCCGCCCGGCCCTGCGCTACTCGCCTCCTCATTACGGCGTAGGGCACCGACAGCCGAAGACCACAAGGACGCGCTATGGCGCGTCCTTGCGCGCTTTCATACTCTGCTGATTACGTCGCCAACTAAACCGACAAGCTGACTGTTGATATAAAACAGCCCCTTGGATGCAAAAAGGAAATGGCTCAAAATGGAGCCCTGTCATTTCATTTCGCACCTTCGAGATCCACATCACTTTAAAAAATTCCTGTGATGAAGACACCGCCATTTTCCCGTGAAGAACAATATGAGCTGTTAGAAGAACGCAAGGTACCCGACATAGTTCGCGTTTATTTGGGCGGAGATATTAGTAGGATTGGGGAACTGATTACCTTAACTCAGAAAGAATATCTGGATTGGCTGCTTACCAAGCCATTGCGCGAGGACGGGTGGATCAGAACGTCGCCGAGCACGCAAGATGGTGTGTACTTTCTACAAAGAGGGGAATCTTGGTGGACGGTATATCACCAAGATCGCGGCGTAATACACGAGTATGAGAGCTTCAGCACTTATGAAGATGCTCGTCGATATTTAGAAATAGATAACGGGCTCGGCCGATTCTTGCGTAATGAGAATGCTGCGATTTCTATCGACGATAAAACAGATGCAGAAGCTCGATTGTCAACTTCAACCAATGGCGGCAGCAAGCACAAGTCTTCGAAGGAATGGTGGAAATTCTGGTAAGTCAGCGCGTTAGCTCAGCGTCAACTACGTTCTGCGCTGCTGAGACGCAGAGTCACTCTCAGCCAACAAGCTTCAAGTCACGCTACAGCCGGACCAGTGCGCGCCTTGCGCGTACCGGTTCGGCTGTTGGCTGTTTGGTCTCCCCCGCCGTAATGAGGAGGCGAGTAGCGCAGGGAGCGGCGGATCAAGAAGCGTAGATGTTTGAGCGCAGCGAGTTTCTGCGCTTCCCGCCGGTCCCGAGCAACGCAGCGTGCCCGTAGCGCAGCGCAGGGTCGACGAATCCGGCTCGCCTTTCTTTCGGTTACCTTGCTTTGGCGAAGCAAAGAAAGGTGACTCGCCCGCCGGGGCGAGACCCGGCTTGCCACGCCTGCGAGGGCACACACAACAAAGACGAATCAATCCGCCTGCAAGGCAGACAACTCAGCATCCGAAAAGCCAGCAGCGCGACGAGCATCCAGATTAAACGGCCTCTTGAGCTTAGGCGCCTGATACTTCACCGTCAACTCGGCATAAGTCGCAAGCGGATCAAGAGACCGCTGCGCACAAGCCCACGCATACCACCGATTGCCGGTGGCCACATGCCCGATCTCATCCCGCAAGATGATGTCCAGAATCTCCCCGGCACGGTGATCGCCGATGGAAACGAGTTTGGTCTTCACCGCTGGTGAGGCATCGAGGCCGCGAGCTTCCAGCGTGCGCGGCACCAGGGCCACGCGGGCCAGCAGGTCACCGCGCGTACGCTCGGCCATGGACCACAGGCCGTCGTGGGCCGGGAAGTCGCCGTAGTCGAAGCCCAGCGTCAGCAAGTGCTCACGCAATAAAGTGAAGTGGTAGGCCTCTTCAAAGGCCACCTGCAGCCAGTCGCGGTAGAAGGCCTCGGGCAGGCCGGCGAAGCGCCAGCAGATGTCCAGGGCCAGGTCGATGGCGTTGCGTTCGATGTGCACGATGCTGTGCACCAGGGCCGCATGACCACGCGGGGTGGCGAGCGAGCCGAGCTTGATCTGGGTGTGAGGCAACAAAGGCGGGCGCTCGCTGCGGCCGGGTACACCGGGCGGCTCGGCAAACACCCGGGGGCAGTCGACCGTACCGCTGCGGTCCAGGGCCGAGACCGCCTGCGCCTTGGCCACAGGGTCGGCCAGGGCCAGCAGTTCGAGGCAGCGTGCACGCAGTTCCATGGTGACGAAATTATCCCCCTAGAATCACATGGATCATCCCGAGAGCCGCCATGTCCACCCCCACTGCAGCCCCCGATCAGCCGGTCACCGGCGACCAGACCGCCATAGCCCGCCAGGGCATCCTGGACGAGGCGCGCAACGTCATCGGCTACGAGCTCTACGACCGATCGCTGGGCGCCGACGCGCACACCGCCGCCAGCGACGCCGAGCTGCTGTTCAATGTGCTCTCGCATGCCGAGCACCAGGCCCTCATGGGTCGCAAGACCATGTTCATCAACTGCACGCACGAGAGCCTGGCGGGTCGGCACCTGGAGTTGATCCACCCCGAGCGTGTGGTGCTGGAGATCCCGCCGCTGGAAGGGAACAGCCCGGCCGAGATCGAGGCCCGCCTGCCCATGCTGATGGAGGTGAAACGCAAGGGCTTCCGCCTGGCCTTCAGCCAGACCATGCTCACGCGCCCTTATGCCGCCTGGCTGCCGCTGGCCAGCTACATCAAGCTCGACATGTCGCAGCTCAAGTCCGAGCTGATCGAGCCGCTGGTGAAGTTTGCGCAGAAGCACAGCACGGCCAAGCTCATCGCCGAGAAGGTGGAGACCGCCGCGCAGCACGAACTTGCGGCCCAGCACGGCATCAAGCTCTTCCAGGGTTACTGGTTTGCGACGCCGGTGCTGGTCAAGGGCCAGACCCTGCGCCCGGCGCAGGCCAACATCATCCAGCTGATCAACCTGGTGCGCCGCCAGGCCGAGGTGGGCGAGATCGAGGCGCTGCTCAAGCGCGACCCCACCCTCTCCTTCAACCTCTTGCGTTTCATCAACTCGGCCGGTTTCGGCCTGAGCTGCGAGATCACCTCTTTCCGCCACGCGGTGATGATCCTGGGCATGCAGAAGCTGTTCCGCTGGGCCGCCCTGCTCATGACCACCTCGCGCGTGGGCGGCACCGCGCCGGCCGTGGGCCAGATGGCGGTGGTGCGCGGCCGGCTGATGGAACTGCTGGCCGCCGAGCTGCTGCCACCCGAAGAGGCCGATGACGCCTTCGTGGTCGGCGTGTTCTCGCTGCTGGACACCATGCTGGGCATGCCGATGGCGCAGGCGCTGGAGTCGATCTCGCTCTCGTCCCACGTGACCGACGCGCTGCTGTACCGCAAGGGCATGTTCGCGCCCTTCCTGGAGCTGACCCTGGCCTGCGAACTGGCTGACGAGGCCGCCTTTGCCCGCGCCGCCACACAGTTGCACCTCTCCAACCACCAGGTCAACTGGGCCCATCTGCAGGCCCTGAGCTGGGCTGAGAACCTCGACCCCGCCCAGGCCTGAGGCCTGGACCTACAAGTTCGCGATCACCGGGCCGCCGCGCTGCAGTGCGCGCTGGTAGGCCGGGCGCGCGTTCATGCGCTCACGCCAGGCCCACACGTGCGGATAAGGCGTGGTGTCCGTGCCGCGCGTGAGCGCGGCCTCGACGGCGAAGCTCATCTGGAAGTCCGCGATGCTCAGCGCCTCGCCGGCAAACCAGGGGCTGCGGGCAAGATGGTCTTCCATGAAAACCAGCGCTCCCACGACATTGGGCTCGATCAACCGCGCGATGACCTTGGCGCAGAGCTGGCGCGCGATGGGCTTCACGAAAAAGGGCATGCGCTGGCGCGGGATGCTCATGAAAACCAGTTTCATCACCAGCCAGTTCATCAGCGAGCCCTCGGCGTAGTGCATCCAGAAGCGGCACTGGCGGTACGCGGGCGTGCCCGGCTTCGGGAGCAGCTGTGCCAGTTCACCGCTGGCCTGGGCGCCGTAGCGTTCGGCCAGGTATTCGATGATGGCGCCGGATTCGGGGACGACCTCTTCGCCGTCGGTGATGACGGGCGATTTGCCCAGGGGATGGATCTTCTTGAGCTCGGGCGGGGCCAGGCGGGTGAGCGGGTCGCGCGCGTAGACCTTGAGTTCGTAGGGCAGGCCCAGCTCTTCCAGCAGCCAGAGGACGCGCTGCGAGCGCGAGGTTTCGAGGTGGTGGACGGTGATCATCGCCCCATCTTATCCGCGCGGGTGATGTTGTGCATGCAGCGACTTGAGGCGCTCGCGCGCCACATGGGTGTAGATGGTGGTCGTCGAGATGTCGGCATGGCCCAGCAGCATCTGCACGGCGCGCAGGTCGGCGCCGTGGTTGAGCAGATGGGTGGCAAAGGCGTGGCGCAGGGTGTGCGGCGAGAGCGGCGCGGTGACGCCGGCGGCCAGCGCATGCTTTTTCACGATCATCCAGAACATCACGCGCGACATGGCCTCGCCGGCCCGTGTGCCGCGCAGGGTGACAAAGAGGTCGTCGGTCTGCTTCTGCGCCAGCAGGGCCGGGCGCGCCTCCTGCAGGTAACGCTGCAGCCAGCCCGAAGCCACCTCGCCGAAAGGCACCAGGCGCTCCTTGTTGCCCTTGCCGAAAACCCGCAGCACGTGCTCGGACAGGCTGACGTTGTAGGTCTTCAGCCCCACCAGCTCGCTCACGCGCAGGCCGCTGGCGTACATCAGCTCGAGCATGGTGCGGTCACGCACGGCCAGCGGCGTGTCCTCGCCGGGCGCGGCCAGCAGGGCCTCCACCTGGGCTTCGCTCAGGGTCTTGGGCACGCGCAAGGGCTGTCTGGCCGCCTGCAGGCGCAGGGTCGGGTCGGTCGTGATACGGCGCTCGCGCAGGGCCCAGCGGAAGTAGCGCTTGAAGACCGTCAGGCGGCGGTTGGCCGTGGTGGCCCGCGTGGCCGCGTGCCGCTCGGAAAAATACCCGTTGATATCGTGTTCCGTGGTCTCCAAAAGCGTACGCCCGCGGACGGCAAGCCAGCGGGCGTAGAGCGTGAGATCGCGGCGGTAGGCCGTCAGCGTGTTGCGTGACAGGCCTTCCTCCAGCCACAGGGCATCGACAAAGGCGTCGATGGACGCGTCGTCTCCCAGGCCCTGTGCCACAAGGGGCTCAATCGAGCTTGAGGCCGGCGGTGTCGACCACCTTCTTGTAGACCAGGTATTCGGCCTTCATCTGCTCGGCGAATTGCGCAGGCGTGTTGCCCACGACCAGGGAGCCGGTGTCCTCGATGCGCTTGCGCACGGCCGGATCCTGCAGCACCTGGCGCACGGCCGCATTGACCTTGTCCACCACCTCCTTGGGCAGCCCCTTGGGGCCGAGGATGCCGTAATAGGCCATGCGGTTCACCGGCTCCAGCCCCACTTCCTTGAAGGTGGGCACATTGGGCAGCACGGCCAGGCGCTGCGGGGCAGCGACGACGATGGGCACGAGGCGGCCGGCCTGGATGAAGGGCAATGCCGAAGGCAGGTTGTCGAAGATGATCGGCACCTGGCCGGCCACCGTGTCGTTCAGGGCCGGGCCCGCACCCCGGTAGGGGATGTGCGTGATGAAGGTGTTGGTCTGGCTCTTGTAGAGCTCGGTCTGCAGGTGGCCGATGCCGCCCGTGCCCGACGTGGCGTAGGAGTGCTTGCCCGGCGACTTCTTCAGCTCGGCCAGAAAGCTCTTGTGGTCCTTGGCCGGGAAGCTCGGGTGCACGGCAATCACATTGGGCGTGGCCGCAATGTTGATGATGGCGGTGAAGTCCGTCAGGGCGTTGTAGGGGATCTTGGAGTTGATGGCCGGGTTGGCCGCCGTGGTGGACACGGTGGCCATGGCCAGCGAGTAACCGTCCGGCGCGGCCTTGGCCGTCTCGTTGGCACCGACCACGCCGCCGCCGCCGGCCTTGTTCTCCACCACCACCGGCTGGCCCAGGACCTTGCCCAGCGGATCGGCGATGACACGCGCGATGATGTCGGTGGTGCCGCCGGGCGCAAAGGGCACCTGCAGCTTGATTGGCTTGGTGGGATAACCCTGGGCAAAGGCGGTACTGGCGGCAGCCAGCAGGCTGAGGGCGAAGAGAGCGCGTCGCTGCATGGTGTAGGACTCCTGAATCAGTGAGGGATGACCGATTCTATTGCCCCAGCAGGCCGTTTTTAAGTCGGGTATCCACGGGGTCGGGACCGACGAAAATCTCCAGCAGTGCCTGGTAGAAATCGGCGCCGCCGATGGCCGTGCCGCGCGGCACATCGTTGACGGCCAGCAGCAGGCCCTGTTCGGGCAGGTAGTCCAGGGTGATGGTGTCGCCTTCGCGGGCCACACCGATGGTGTCGATCGTGCGCGAGAAGCGCTGCACGCGCTCCTGCATGGCCGCCCACTCGGCGTCCGTGACGTTCTTGCGCATGCCGTCGACCAGCGCCTGCTTGACGTGGTCGGAGCCGACCTCCATCAACATGCGCAGTTGCAGGCGCTTGGGGCCGCTCTGGCGCAGCGCCTCGGGACCAGCCACGACCTTCTCGGTCAGGTAGAGCCCGGCCACGAAGGCCTTGAAGATGTAGATGGCGCGCACGCCCAGGCCATTGAGTTGCAGGTCGCGGCTGCCCAGGCGGGCCGTGTCGTCGAAGCGCTGGCCTTCAAGGGTGGCCGCCTGGGCAGGGGCACCGGCCAGGACGGCGGCCAGGGCCAGCAGGGGAAGAGAAAACAGCTTGTTCATGACCTGAAAACGCCGCAGGCGTGGATCCGGCTGACAGGCCGGCGCCATCGGGACTGGTATTCTCGCCATGTGAACTACGCCCAGCTGCTTTTCCCCGATTTCTCCCTGATCCTGTGCGGTTACCTGGTCTGCCGCTACACCGCGCTGAACCGGCCGGTCTGGGACCAGGTCGAGATCCTGGTCTATTACTTTCTCTTCCCGGTGCTGCTGTTCCACAGCATCGTGAAGAGCCCGCTGGACCTATCGGCCGCCTCCAGCCTGATCGGCGCCGGCCTGGCCATGGGCGTCAGCGGCATCGCCCTGTCCTACGCCCTGCCCCACCTGCCCTTCGTCGGTCGCCATGTCGATGCGCGCCTGCATGCGGCCAGCGCCCAGGTGGCTTTCCGCTTCAACTCCTTCATCGGCCTGGCCCTGGCCGACCGCCTGGCCGGCCCCGAAGGCCTGCTGCTGCTGGCCGTGCTGATCGGCTTTTGCGTGCCGCTCTTCAATGTGGGCGCGGTCTGGCCCATGGCCCGCCATGCGCAGCGCAGCGTGGGGCGCGAACTGCTGCGCAACCCGCTGATCATCGCCACGGTCTCGGGGCTGATCGCCAACGTGCTGGGTTTCAGGGTCCCGGCCTGGGCCGATCCCACGCTCAGCCGCATCGGCGCTGCTTCGCTGGCCCTGGGCCTGATGGCGGCTGGCGCCGGCCTGCGCTTTTCCAGCCTGGGCCAGGGCAAGGTGCTCGCGGTGGCCGTGCTGGCCATCAAGCACCTGCTGCTGCCGCTGATCGCCCTGGGCCTGTCCAGGGTTTTCGGCCTGACGCCGGTGCAGACCACCATCCTGCTGGCCTTCTCGGCCCTGCCCACGGCGTCCAGCTGCTACGTGCTGGCCGCACGCATGGGCTACGACGGTGCCTACGTGGCCGGACTGGTTACGCTGTCCACGCTGCTGGGCGTGGTCAGCCTGTCGTTCGCGCTGGGTCTGCTGCGCTAGGGCCTGCACTGCTTGAGCAGTTCGGCCATGAAGGCGTGGATGGCCTCCAGGTCGGGCTTGAGCGCCGTGCAGGCGATGCCCTCGCGGCGCAAGAGGGCGCGCATGCCGCGGTCGACTTCCTTGGCCTGCTCCTCGTCCTGGAAGCGGCCGGTGTGGATGTACTTGCGCTCGCCGCGCTCGACCAAGATGTTGACGTTGTTGTGCTGCTTGTACCAGTCCAGGATCTGTTTGCGCGTCTTGCCCGTGTCGCAGATGTTGTCGGGGTAGAACTCGTTGTAGTAGAGGATCTGCGGCAGCGAGCATTCGCCTACCAGGAACTGCACCTGGCCGTCGAGCAGCTCCAGCATGTGGTACTGCTGCTGCGCGATCCTGTACTGGTTGCGCAGGCCCTCGTAGTCCTTCTGCCACACCAGCGATTTGGCGTAGTCCGGTATCAGTTCCACCGACTTGTGATGCAGGTGCAGGTACAGGATGATGGCGGCAGTGAACAGCGACTTTTCGCAGCCCGGCCCGCCGATGATGTTGATCACTTTCGTCGGGTACAGGCGCATCTTGTTTTCCGGCAAGTGGGGCGAGACGTAGGTGTATTGAATGGTCATGTTCCGGCTCCGTCTTTCACGCGGGGGCCTGTGGGTCCGCTTGCCGGGCCAGGGCCCAGGCTGCGTGCTCCCGCACCAGCGCACTGCCCTGCTCCAGCTGCCCCTGCAGTGCCCCGACTATCGCAGGGTCATGCGCCACGCGCAAGGCATTTCCCAGGGCCACCACGATGTTGCGCAACCAGCGCTCGTGGCCGATGCGCCGGATTGGGCTGCCCTCGGTGCGCTGCAAGAACTCAGCCTCGCTCCAGGCCAGCAGGTCCAGCAACGCGGCGCCGCTCATGCCGGGGCGATGCGCGAAATCCGGCAAGGGGCTGCGCTGCGCGTACTTGTTCCAGGGGCAGATCAGCTGGCAGTCGTCGCAGCCGTAGATGCGGTTGCCCATCAGCGGGCGGAGCTCCAGCGGGATGGGCCCCGCGTGTTCGATCGTCAGGTAGGAGATGCAACGCCGCGCGTCCAGCTTGCCCGGACCCAGAATGGCCTGGGTGGGGCAGATGTCGATGCAGGCGCTGCAGCTGCCGCAATGGTTGCTGACGGGTTCACTGGCCGGCAGGTCCAGGTCCACATAGATCTCACCCAGGAAAAACATGGAGCCGGCCTCGCGGTTCAGCACCAGGGTGTGCTTGCCGCGCCAGCCCTGGCCGCTGCGTGTGGCCAGCTCGGCCTCCAGCACCGGGGCCGAGTCGGTGAAGACGCGGTAACCGAAGGGACCCGCCTCGGCCGCCATGCGATCGGCCAGCTGCTGCAGGCGCGCACGCAGGACCTTGTGGTAGTCGCGGCCGCGGGCGTACAGCGAGACGATGCCCTCCGTGGGGCGCTGCAGGCGCTCGAACTCGATGGCCTGCCAGCCCTCGGGCATACTCGCGCTGAGGTAGTCCAGACGTGCGGTGATCACGCTCACCGTGCCGGGCACCAGCTCGGCCGGGCGGGCGCGTTTGAGACCGTGTGCGGCCATATAGGCCATCTCACCGTGGAAACCACGCGACAACCAGTCGCGCAAACCCTCTTCCGCGGACGACAAATCGACACCGCTCACGCCGATTTGGGAAAATCCGAGTTCACGGGCCCAGGTCCGTATCCGGGAAATGAATTGACTGCTGCTGAACGTCACGAAGCCATTGTAGAAACCCGCGTCCTGCCTGACGAATCCGCCACGCAGGCCCTGGCCGCCGTGCTGGCGGCGCAGCCGTCCTTGCGCAATGCCTTTGTCGAACTGCACGGCAAGCTGGGCGCGGGCAAGACCACCCTGGTGCGCCACCTGCTGCGGGCCCTGGGCGTGGCCGGCCGCATCAAGAGCCCCACCTATGCCGTGGTCGAGCCGCATGAGCTGCCCGGGCTCAACATCTGGCACTTCGACTTCTACCGTTTCAGCGACCCGCGCGAATGGGAAGACGCAGGCTTTCGTGACCTGTTTGCCAGCCCCGGTCTCAAACTGGCCGAATGGCCCGAGAAGGCTGTCGGCCTGCTGCCGGTGGCGGACCTCGCCATCGAGCTGCAGGTGCAGGCGGACGAATCACGCCTGGCCATCCTGACGGCACGTACGCCCACCGGGGCCGCGCTGCTGCAAGGTCTGAAGGAGGCGCTCGCATGAGTGCCGAAGGGCCGTCCCAAGGCGCGAAGGCCCCCCTGGGGGGCAGCGCAGCACACAAAGTGGCAAGCGTGGGGGCCACATTCAAGCGGCGCGATCTGATCCAGGCCGGCACGCTGGTGCTGCTGCTGGGCCGCGCCCAGCTGGCCAGCGGTGCGGCCATCGTGGCCGTGCGGGTCTGGCCGGCCGAGGACTACTCGCGCGTCACGCTCGAATCGGACACCGCGCTCAAGGCCAAGCAGACCTTCATCGGCCAGCCGCCGCGCCTGGCCGTGGACATCGAGGGCATCGAGCTCAACCCCGCGCTGCGCGAGCTGGTCGCCAAGGTCCTGCCCGAAGACCCCAACATCGCCGGCATCCGCGTGGGCCAATACGCGCCGGGCGTGGTGCGTCTGGTGATCGACCTCAAGCAGGCCATCAAACCCCAGGTCTTCACGCTGCACCCCATCGAACCCTACCAGCACCGCCTGGTGTTCGACCTCTACCCCACCCAGCCCCCCGACCCGCTGGCCGCGCTGATCGCCGAGCGCCTCAAGCTCAAGGAAGGCGCGCCCGCACCGTCCGCGGCGGCCTCGGCCGCCCACCCCGGCGCCGATCCGCTGGGCGAGCTGATCGCACGCCACGCCGACAAGGCGCCTGCGCCTGGCCAGCCGCCCGTGCCTGCGCTGCCGGCGCGCGGCAACGGGACCGACCGGCTCATCATCATCGCGCTGGACCCCGGCCACGGCGGCGAAGACCCGGGCGCCATCGGCCCGCGCGGCACGCGCGAGAAGGACGTGGTGCTGCGCCTGGCGCGCCGGCTGCGCGACCGCATCAATTCGCGCAGCGTCAACGGCCACACCCTCTACGCCTACCTCACGCGCGACGGCGACTTCTTCGTGCCCCTGCACGTGCGCGTGCAGAAGGCGCGCCAGGTGCAGGCCGACCTGTTCGTGAGCATCCATGCCGACGCCTTCTACACACCGCGCCCGCAGGGCGCCAGCGTGTTCGCGCTGAGCCACGGCGGGGCGTCGAGCAGCGCGGCGCGCTGGATGGCGGCCAAGGAAAACAAGGCCGACCAGATCGGCGGCATCAACGTCAAGGCCAAGGATGCGCAGGTCCAGAGCGCCATGCTGGACATGAGCACCAGCGCCCAGATCAAGGACAGCCTGCGCCTGGGCGGCACCCTGCTCAGCGAGATCGGCCGGGTCGGCAAGCTGCACAAGCCGCGTGTGGAGCAGGCCGGGTTCGCCGTGCTGAAAGCGCCCGACATCCCCAGCGTGCTGGTGGAGGCGGCCTTCATCAGCAACCCGGAAGAGGAAGCCAAGCTCAACAGCGAGGCCTACCAGGAGCAGCTGGCCCAGGCGCTGATGCGCGGCATCGAAGGCTATTTCGCCAAGAACCCGCCGCTGGCGCGCAACCGCAGCGTTTGAGACCGGGTCACACGCATGGATTGGATCGTCCACTACCCCGCCCTGCGCCATCTGCACATGGGCCTGGCCTTCACCAGCGGCGCGCTGTTCGCGCTGCGCGGCGCCGCCGTGCTGGCCCGCCAGCGCTGGCCCCTGCACCCGGTGCTGGGGCGGGTCAGCGCCATCATCGACACCGGCCTGCTCGCCGCGGCCCTGCGCCTGTTATGGGAACTGCGCCTCAACCCCCTGGTCACGCCCTGGTTGCAGGTCAAGCTGGCCGTGCTGCCGCTCTACATCGTGCTGGGCATGCTCGCGCTCAAGTACGCGCGGCAGCGGGAAGCCAAGGCGCTGTGCTACATCGGCGCGCTGGCCTGCTACGGCTTCATGGTCTCGGTGGCGCTGACCCACTCGCCGTGGGGGCTGTTCGCGCGTTGGGATTAATCGTTATCGAGATGGGGGGGTGACAGCCCCTCGGCGGGTTCGCCGGTCTCGGGGTCGATCCAGTCGGCAATGCCGAGTTCGCTTTCGGCCTCCTGCAGGCTCTCGCCGGGCTCGGGGGCTTCCAGGTCCGCCGCGGCCTCCATGTCGGCCTGGGCTTCATCGAAACTGTCGTAAGGGCCGAATTCCCGCCCACCGTCGGTCAGGCTCCAGTAGTAGCCGCCGGGGCGCTTGAGCACCTGCCCCACCAGGACTTCCGCAGCCTCGGGCACCGCCTTCATGCTGGGCGTCTCGTGGCTGCCTGTTTCGGCTTTCTTGCGTGGCATGTCTGCACCTTCCTGCTGACAGTGGGCCGGCCTTGTGGCAGCCGGCTGGAACACATCCCTGGCTCCATCATGCACACAGCCGGCCACAACCGGCAAGCTGGTCATTCATCCACCTGTGGGCACCTGCTCAGCCTGTGCGCGACTGCCGATGCGCCTTCCAGCTGCCGTAGATCACGACCAGGCCGGGAATCAGGATCATGGCCCAGATGATCTTGTCCAGGTTCTGCTTGACCCAGGGCAAGCTGCCCAGGAAATAACCCGCCGTGCAGATGCCCAGCACCCAGATCACGGCGCCCACGATGTTGTAGAGCGTGAACTTCACGCGGCTCATCTCGGCCACACCGCCCACGAAGGGCACGAAGGTGCGCAGGAAGGGCATGAAGCGCGCCAGGATGATGGTGATGCCGCCGTAGGTCTCGTAGAAATCGTGCGCGCGCTGGAAGGCGCGCTTGTTGAAAAAGCGCGAGTCCTCCCACTGGAACACCTTGGGGCCGAAATAGCGCCCGATGGAGTAGTTGCACTGGTCCCCCAGCACCGCCGCCGCCAGCAGCACGGCCACGGCCAGCGGAAAGCTCAGCAGGCCGGCCCCGGCCAGCGCCCCCACCACGAAGAGCAGCGAGTCACCCGGCAGGAAAGGCATGACGACCACGCCGGTCTCGACGAAGACGATCAGGAACAGCAGCGCATAGACCCAGGCACCGTAGTTCTGCACGAACACCTCCAGGTGCTTGTCCACGTGCAGGATGAAGTCGATCAGAAAGGTGAGGATTTCCATGGGAGGGGATTATCCCTGCCCCGCCCGCACCCTGCGCTCACACCGCGCAATATCGCTCCTGGATCTCGGCGTTCTCCAGCAGGGCCTGCGCATCCCCCTGGTGCACGATCCGGCCCTGGTCCAGGATGTAGGCCCGGTCGGAGATGGACAGCGCGCGCTCCACGTTCTGCTCCACCAGCAGGATGGTGGTGCCGGCCTGCTTCATGCGCACGAAGAGCTGGAACATCTCGTGCACCAGCAGCGGCATGATGCCCTCGGACGGTTCATCCAGCAGGATCATGCGCGGCCTGGCCATCATGGCGCGGGCGATCGCCAGCATCTGCTGCTCGCCACCGGAGAGCGAGGTGCCCTCCTGATGCAGGCGCTCCTTCAGGCGCGGGAAGGTCTCGGCGATCTCGTCGATCATGGCGCCCATCTCGCCGCGGCGCGGGCTGGCCAGCAGGCCGAGCTGCAGGTTCTCCAGCACGGTCAGGCCCGGCACGATGCGCCGCTCCTCGGGCACATAGGCCAGGCCTTGGTGGAAGCGCACGTGCGGCGGCTGGCCCAGCAGCTCCTGCCCGTCGAACACCACCTGGCCGCGGCACTTGCCCACCAGGCCCATGATGGTGCGCAGGGTGCTGGTCTTGCCCGCACCGTTGCGCCCCATGAGCGTGACGATCTCGCCCTGTCGCACCTCGAAATCCAGGCCCTGGATCACATGGCTGTGGTCGTACCAGGCGTTGAGTTGTTGCACTTTCAGCATGATCTTCCTTAACCTTGTCCCAGGTACACGCGCTTGACCTCGGCGTTGTTGCGGATCTCCTCGGGCGTGCCGTCCACCAGCAGCTCGCCGTGGTGCAGCACGATGAGGCGATTGCACAGGCCCATCACCATCTTCATCTTGTGCTCCACCAGGATCACGGTGCGTTCCTGCGCCAGCCGGCGGATCAGGTCCATCATCACCAGCGTCTCCTCGGGCGACATGCCGGCGGTGGGCTCATCCATCAGCAGCAGCTTGGGCTCGCAGGCCAGGGCCATGGCCACTTCCAGCGAGCGCTGCTGGCCATGGGCCAGGTCGCCGGCGAGCTTGTCGCGGCTGGCCTGCAGGCCCACGCGCGCCAGCAGGGCATCGGCCCGCTCGATCAGTTCGCGGTAGTGGCTGCGCGGGCGCAGCAGCTGGAAGCGCGTGGTCTGCATCTGCAGCGCCACCCGCACGTTCTCGTGCGCGCTCAGGTGCTTGAAGACGTTGGTGATCTGGAAGCTCTTGGCAATCCCCAGGCGGGCAAACTCGTGCGGGGCAATGCCCGTGATGTCCTGCCCCTGGAACAGCACCTGCCCTGCGCTGGGCGGCACGCCGCCGCTGATCACGTTGAAGAAGGTGCTTTTCCCCGCGCCGTTGGGCCCGATGATGGCCGTGAGTTCACCGGTGCGGAAGGACACGCTCACATCGCTGAGCGCCTTGAACTTGCCGTAAAAGCGCGAGGCGTGGCGCACTTCCAGGATGGGCACATTGCTCATGCGGCACCTCCTTGGCGGCGCTGCCAGCGCTCCAGCTGGTGCAGCAGCGTGCCCCACAGGCCCTTGGGGAAGAACAGCACGAAGACCATGAAGACCAGGCCCACCACCCCCATCCAGTAGCGCGTGAGGTTGGTGATCACATCCTCCAGGTAGAGGAAGACCGCCGCACCGACGAAGGGACCGAAGAAGGTGCCCATGCCGCCGAGCAGGCACATCATCACGGCCTGGCCCGACTGCAGGTAGTGCAGCGAGTCGATCGGCACGATGGACAGGTGCAGCGCGCGCAGCGTGCCGGCCAGGCCGCAGATGCCGGCCGACAGCACAAAGACCAGCAGCTTGGCGCGCGCCACGTCGTAGCCGCAGGCGGCGGCGCGCTTCTCGTTCTCGCGGATGGCCTCGATCACGGCGCCGAAGGGCGAGCTCAGCACGCGCGAGAGGAACCACAGCGCCAGCGCCACAAAGACGTAGATCACATAATACTTGTTGAGCGGATCGATGAAGTTGATGGACAGGCCCGGCAGCTCGATGAACTCCACCTTGACGCCGCGCAGGCCGTTCTCGCCGCCGGTCCAGTGGTCGGCCTTGTAGAAGGCGTAGTAGACGATCTGGCCCAGGGCCAGCGTGACCATGGAAAAGTAGATGCCGCGTGTGCGGATGGCCAGGAAGCCGATCAGCAGCCCGACCAGGGCCGAAGAGGCCACGCCCGCCAGGATGGCCGCCCACCAGGGCCAGCCGGCATGCACCACCGCGATGCCGGCCAGGTAGGAGCCGACGCCCAGGAAGGCCGCATGGCCGAAGGACAGCATGCCGGTGTAGCCGAACAGCAGGTTGAAGCCCACGGCGTAGAGGCCGAAGATCAGGATGTTGACCGACAGCGCGTCATAGGGCATCAGGAAGGGAAACACCAGCAGGAACAGCAGGGCCGAGGCCACCCGGTGCTGCCGCGCCAGCGTGAGGAAAGAGATCAGGGTCTTGTTCATGGTGCTCGGTCAGCTCATCAGTCCGGCCTTGCCGAAAAAGCCCTGCGGCCGGATCAGCAGGACCACGGCCATCAGGACGAAGATGGAAAGTTCGGCGTACTCGGGCGCCACCAGCGAGGTCATCGCAAACACGATGCCCACCAGCAGGCCGGCCACCACCGCGCCGGGCAGCGAGCCCATGCCGCCCACCACCGTGACCACAAAGGACTCGGCCAGGATGGGGATGCCCATCTCGGGGTTGACGGCGCGCGTGGGCGCCGCCAGCAGTCCCGACAGGCCGGCGATGGCCGTGCCGATGCCGAACACCAGCAGCCAGACGCGCGAGATGTCGATGCCCAGCACGCGCACGATCTCCGGGTCGCGCGAGCCGGCGCGGATGATCAGGCCATAGCGGGTCTTCTCGATGAAGAGCCACAGCGCCAGCACGATGGCCGCCGTGGCGCCGATCAGGAACAGGCGATAGAGCGGGAAATGCCCGAAGCCCAGGGACACCGAGCCGCGCAGCGCAGCCGGCGTGGAACTGGGCAGGCCCTCGATGCCGAAGGCGAAGCGCATCACGTCGATCAGCACGTAGGACAGGCCGAAGGTCAGCAGCAGCGGGTAATCGATGCCGCGGCCATAGAGCGGGCGCACCAGGAAGCGCTCGCACACCAGGCCGATGGCGCCGGTGGCCAGCGGGACCAGCAGCAGGCTGAACCAGAAGTTGCCGGTGATGCCGAGGAAGTAGACGCCGAGGAAGGCGCCCACCATGAAGAAGGCGCCGTGGGCGAAATTCACCACGGTCAGCATGCCGAAGATCAGCGACAGGCCGATCGCCAGCAGGGCGTAGATGGCGCCCAGCGCGATGCCGGTCATCAACTGCAGGGCAAACAGTTGCGGCGAGATATCAAGCATTCGGATTCTTCGGTGGGATCAGAAAAATCCCGCGGCGCACAGGCACCGCGGGACGCAGACGCAGCGCCGTGGATCAGGTCGAGACCTTGTGGCCCAGCTCGTCGCAGCTGCGCAGGTTCTTCTCGTCGGCGTTCTCGATGGCCAGCACATTGAAGACGTCGTACTTGTCCTTCATGTTCCTGGACTTCGACTCGACGATCACCACCGACTGCACCGACTGGTGGTCGCACTTGCGGTAGAACTGCTCGCCCTTGTACCAGTTGTAGCGCAGCTGGCGCAGGGCGATGCTGACCTTCATGGACTCGGTCGAGTTGGCGTTGAGCACGGCCTGCAGCACGCTGCGCACGCCGGCGTAACCCAGCGCACCGTAGTCCGACGGCACCGCACCGCCGTTGGCCTTGCGGAACTTGTCGTTGAAGGCCTTGGCCGCCGGGATCTTGTCTTCCATGCCCCAGTAGTAGGAGGTGCCACCCAGCACGCCCTCGAAGGCGTCGGGGCCGCCGGCCTGGCGCGCCGTGTACAGCAGCACCGGGGCGATGATCTTGGTGTTGGCCTTGATGCCGAAGTCGGTGGCCTGCTTGGCGGAGTTCACCAGGTCGCGGCCGAAGTTGCACAGCACCAGGATGTCGGGCTTGAGCGCCTGGATGCGCGGCAGGAAGGCCGAGTAGTCGGCCGCGCCGATCGGGTGGCGGATGTCGGCCAGCGTCTGCACGCCCAGGGACTGCCCGGCGCGCTGGAAGCCGCGCACCATCTCGTGGCCGTAGGCGTAGTCGGCCGTCAGGTAGACCACCTTCTTGCCGAACTTCGGAAAGGCGTAGCGCGCCACGGCACCCGCGGTGAGGTGCGGGTTGAGCGCCTCGTGGAAGGTGTACAGGCTCCAGTCCTTGGCCTCGTTGATGGCATCGGACTGGCTGATGGAATTGAACAGCACCTTGCGGTCACGGCAGACCGCGTTGATGGAGAGCTGGGTGGCCGCCGACAGCGAACCCACCACGAAGTCCACCTTGTCCTTCTCGATCAGCTCCAGCGTGCGGGTGGCGGCCTCGCCCGGGTTGAGCTTGTCGTCGCGCACCAGCAGCTCGGCCTTGCGGCCCTTGTAGCCGCCGGCGTCGTTGAAGTCCTTGATGGCGATCTCGGCCGCGCGCACCTGGTCCTGGGCCTCGGCAGAGAAGGCACCGGTCAGGGGCACCGGGAAACCGATCTTGATCGGCGTGGATTGCGCACGCGCCACACCCATCCAGGCCGGAGCCACGGCGACAGCTGCGCCTCCGACGATGAGGGAACGACGACCTGGATTCCTGGGGGCTAGCTTCTCAGTCATGTTTTGTCTCCGGTTGTTTTCAGGTGGGTGAAAGGTCACAAGGTGCCTGGTTCGGACCAGGTTCGCGTTGTCATGCGGGGACGGGCGAGAGGTCGATGGCGGTTTCCATCATCACCTCGCGCGCGTCGCGTTCGATCGAATCGGCGGTGGCACCCGGCTGGGTGTGCGACTGCATGTAGGCACCCAGCCGCCGGGCGCGTTGCACCGCCGCCTGGCCGGCCGGCCGGCGCAGCTGCTCGAAAGCCTGCAGCGCCTGCGGGGTGGCGCCGTGCGCGGCAAGGCTGTCGGCCATGGCCATGGCGTCCTCGGCCGCCTTGGTCACACCCATGCCCACGTGCGGGCGCGCGACGAAGGCCGCGTCGCCCATGAGCGCGATGCGGTCGAAGGCGATGCGCTCGCTGCTCAGGTCGTAGATCGGCTGCAGGAAGGGCTGCGCCGTCTTCTCCAGGATCTCGGCGAATTGCGGCGCCAGCTTCTCGCGCGCTGCCTGCCGCACGGCGGCCACGTTGCGCCAGTCCACCTTGTGCGGCGGCAGGCCCAGCGGGTGGTGCTGGCCGTCGGCGTCGGTCATCAGGGCCTGGAGCGCGCCGTTGTCCGCTGCCGGGCGGTACCAGACAAAGTTGTAGCGGCGCTGGCCGCGCGCCACCGAGTTGCCGGCACCGGCCACCGGGTAGCCGATGATCTGCTCGTCAGGCGGCAGGCCGAAACCGAAGGTCTCGAACACCGTCTCCAGCGTGCGCCGCGACAGCACGGACTCATCACACACGCCGCGCCAGGCCACGTAGCCGGCGTACTGGATCTTCACCTCCGGCGCCAGCGCGCTGCGCACCGCCGAGCGGATGCCGTCGGAGGCCACCAGCAGTTCGGCCTCGAAGCGGCGGCCGTCCTCGCATTGCACACTGACGCCGTCGCCGCTCTGGCGGACCTGGCTCACGGCCGCGCCCTGCACATAGCGTTCGGCCGGAAACACCGCCAGCAGGATGGCGTACAGGCGGCTCCAGGAGGTCAGCACCTGCGGGATGTGGGCCTGGTCCGCCGTGTGGCCCTCGCGGTCCAGGATGACACGGCGATCGATCGCCACGCCCAGCGGCGCGTCCGAGGTGATGCCGCAGCGCGCCAGCGCCGTCACCAGCGGGCGGTGCGTCACGATGCCGGCCCCGCGGCCATCGAGCGAACCGCTCGCCTTCTCCAGCAGGACCACGTCGTGGCCGGCGCGATGCAGCAGGTTGGCCGTCAGCAGGCCACCCAGCGAACCACCGGCCACGAGGATGCGTGCCATCAGGCAGCAGCCTTCGCCTGCTGGGCGTCCAGCTCGGCCTTTTCCTGCGCCGGGTAGTTGAGCTCGATCACCACGCCGCTGGGGTCGTCCAGGAAGAGCTGGTGCAGGCCGATCTGCGGCACGGTACGCTCGCGGCACGCGATGCCGAGCTTCTTCAAATGCGCCAGCATGCCCCCCAGGCCCTGGGCAAACAGCGCAATATGGTCCACCGCCCCGCTGCCGTGCAGGGCGGAGACATCGCGGTCGCCCAGGTAACGCTTGAGACCCTCGGGGTCGTTCTTGTCGATGCCGATCACGTGCACCATCGCGTTGGCCCAGCTGCCGGTGTCGCCGCTGTAGAGCCAGATGCCGGGGAAGGGAAACGGCGGGCGCGGGCCCACGGTCAGCCCCAGCACCGTCTCGTAGAACACCCGCGTCGCGTCCATGTCGGTGGTGCGGATCGAAAAATGATTCAGTGCCAGTGCCATCTCGGTTTCTCCTTCTTGGGGCGTCTAGGCCAGTGCGAGCACGGGGGCCCGGCTTCGGGCGCGGGCTTGGCTGCCCTGGCCAAAGACTTCGGGCAAGGTCTGCAGGTAGCCCAGCACGCGGTCGTGCACGAACACCTCGTCAAACGGATCGGACTTGCTGCCCGGCTTTTCCAGGCCATAGACCCAGCGGCGCATGCCCATATAGAAGATGCTGCCGTGCAGGCCCATGAGCAGCTCCATCTCGCGCGGGGTGGGCTTGGCGCGGTTGGGCAGGCCCAGGTAGCGCCGGCTCTCGCGCACCAGGCGCGGGAACAGCTTCTCACCCAGCAGGGCGAAATAGCGGTCGGTGATGTAGCGGTCGCTCAGGCCCGAGAAGACGAACACACGCACCCAGTCGCGCTCCAGGATGCGCTTGGCGTACTTGGTATAGAAGCGCGTGAGCTTGGTCTCCACGTCCAGTGCCTTGTCGTCCAGCAGCTCCTCCCACTCGCTTTCCCAGCGCGCGGCGAACAGGTCGGCGTAGACACGCTCGATCAGGGCCTGCTTGGTAGGGAAGTAGTGGTAGAGCAAGGTGTGGGTGATGTCGAGTTCGCGCGCCAGGTCGCGCAGCTGGCCGTCGAGCCCGTGCTCGGAGAAGAAACGCACCGCCCCTTCCACGATGAGCCGCTCGCGCTCGGCCGGCGACAGCCGGCGCCGCGGCGCGGCCGCATCGGCGACCGGCTTGACAGGGTTTTTACGGATGGATGTGGCCACGGGCTTGCTTGATAGTCCGGGTTAATTTAACGCTTGGTCAATAAGCCTGAATCAGGACAAACCCCAAGCCACCCAGACGACACAGGACAGCCCCATGGAATTACAAGGCAGCGTGACCATCCCTTCCACGCCGGACCAGGTCTGGCAGGCCCTGAACAACCCCGAGGTGCTGCGCCTGTGCATCCCCGGTTGCGAGGAAGTGCGCCAGATCTCGCCCGAGGAGATGCACGCGCGCGTGCAGCTCAAGCTCGGCCCCGTACGCGCCAATTTCATCGGCAAGGTGCGCCTCACCGATGTGCGCCCGCTGCAGGGCTACACGCTCAACTTCGAAGGCTCGGGCGGCAGCGCCGGTTTCGCCAAGGGCAGTTCCGTGATCACGCTGGCCGCCGTGGCCGAAGGCACGCGCCTGGACTACACCGCGCAGGCCTCCGTGGCCGGCAAACTGGGCCAGATCGGCGGGCGCCTGATCGACGCTTCGGCGCGCCAGCTGTCCGAGCGTTTCTTCGAAGCCTTCAAGGCCCAGCTCAGCGCCGCCCCCGTGCCGGCCCTGCCGCTGGCCCTGCCCGCTCCCGGCGCCGGCCTGCCCGCGCTCGCCACACCGGCTGCAGCGGTCGTGCCTGCCGCACCCACGGGCTGGTTCGAGAAAGAAAAACCGCGCCTGCTCTGGTTTGCTGCCGGCGTGGCCTCCACCGCCCTGGGTGTGTGGATGGGCGCGCACTGGCTGCGCTGAGCAAGACGCACGCACCCCATCTGCCGCGAGGACCCCGCCCATGAAAGCCCCCGCCTTTTCCTACGCCCGCCCCCGGCAGCTCGCCGAGGTGCTGGCCCTGCTGGACCGCCACCGCGACGAAGCCCGCCTGCTGGCCGGTGGCCAGACCCTGCTGGCCACGCTGAACATGCGCCTGTCCGAACCCGCCCTGCTGATCGACCTGCAGGGCGTGGCCGAATTGCGCGGCCTGCAGCTCAGCGGCAACGCGCTGCGCATCGGCGCCATGGTCACGCACAGCGAGATCGAAGCCTCGGCCGAGGTCGCGCGCCACGCGCCGCTGCTGGCCCTGGCCGCGCCGCACATCGCGCACCGCGCCATCCGCAACCTGGGCACTTTCTGCGGCTCCATCGCCTACGGCGACCCGGCCGCCGAATGGCCGGCCTGCCTGCTGGCACTCGACGGCGTGGTCGTCGCGCGCAGCGTGGCGGGCGAACGCCGCATCGCCGCCAAGGATTTCTACACCGGCCTGTACACCACCACGCTGCAGCCCAACGAGATGATCGTGGCCTGCGAGCTGCCGCTGGCTGCCCCCGGCCAGCACTACGTCTTCGACGAACTCTCGCGCCGCCATGGCGACTACGCCGTGGTCGGCCTGGCCGCCGGCGCACAGCTGCAGAACGGCGTGCTCGGCAAGGTGCGCCTGGCCTGGCTGGGCACCGGCAGCATGCCGCAGCGCTCGAAGGCCACCGAGCAGGTGCTCGAAGGCCAGCGACTCAGCCAGGCCGTGCTGGCGCAGGCGCTGCAGACCCTGCGCGCCGAGCTGCAGATCGAGGGCGACCTGACCCACAGCCCCGCCGCCAAACAACATCTGGTGGGGGTGATGCTCAAGCGCGCCCTGCACACCCTGACACAGCAGCCCGCGCTGCAGGCCTGAACGCCGACGAGGACATGCCATGAGCACGATGCACGAAGCACCCGACGAACTCGACACCGGCGCCCGCCCGGTCACCATCACGGTCAACGGCCACTGCGGCCAGCACGCGGTGCAGCCGCGCACCCATCTGGTGGATTTCCTGCGCGACAGCCTGGGCCTCAAGGGCTCGCACCTGGGCTGCGAGCATGGTGTGTGCGGCGCCTGCACCGTGCGGCTGGACGACACCGTGGTGCGCGGCTGCCTGGTGCTGGCCGTGCAGGCCGACGGCCGGCGCGTGGAAACCATCGAAGGCCTGAGCGAGCGCGGCAGCATCCGCGACCTGCAGCAGGCCTTCATCCGCCACAACGCCCTGCAGTGCGGTTTCTGCACCTCGGGCATGCTGATGGCCGCCAGTGAACTGCTGGAGCACAAGCCCGGCGCCAGCCGCGAGGACGTGCGCGAATGGATGAGCGGCAACTACTGCCGCTGCACCGGCTACCAGGCCATCGTCGACGCCATCTGTGAAGTGCTGGCCGCCCGCCGCGCCGCCCGCCCCCAAGGAGGAGCCGCATGAACGCCCCCGAATCACGCGCCCTGAAAAAATCGCTGGAAGACGCGCAGGCCTCGCGCGCCGAAACCCGCGCCGAAGCACCGCACACCCCGGTGGCCGAGCCGCTCACCGGCCCGCTCAAGGATGCGCGCCACATCGGCCAGGCCATCCCGCGCCCCAATATCGAACGCCTGACCGAAGGCCGTGGCCAGTACGTCGACGACCTGGAACTGCCGCGCATGGCCCATGTGGTGTTCTGGCGCTCGCCGGTGGCGCACATGAAGATCCTGCGCATCGAGCGCGACTACGCGCGCATGATGCCCGGCGTGCTGGCCGTGTACGATGGCCCGGACCTGGCGACCATCTGCAAGCCCTGGGTGGCCACCCTCACCCACCTGGCCGGCATCAAGTCCGCGCCGCAGTACCCCATGGCCATGGACCGCGCCTGCTGGCAGGGCGAGCCCGTGGTGGCCGTGGTGGCCAAGACCCGCGCCGAGGCCGAGGACGCGCTGCAGTACGTGCAGGTGGAATGGGAAGCCCTGCCCGCCGCACTGGACATGAACACCGCGCTGGCACCCGAGACGCCCATCATTCACCCCGAACTCGGTGACAACCTGTGCTTCGCGCGCAGCCTGGACACGGGCGGCGTGGACGAGGCCTTTGCCCAGGCCGACGTGGTGGCCGAGGCCACCTTCGACTTCGGCCGCCACACCGGCGTCACCCTGGAGCCGCGCTGCCAGATCGCCGACTACAACCCGGCCGCCGGGCAGCTCACGGTCTACCACTCGCAGCAGGCCCCGCACATGATGCAGGACCTGTACTCGCGCCAGTTCGGCCTGGCCGAATCGGCGGTGCGGGTGATCTGCAAGGACGTGGGCGGGTCGTTTGGCATCAAGGTGCACGCCTACCCGGACGACTTCGCCACCGTGGCCGTGGCCATCCTGCTCAAGCGGCCGGTGAAGTTCGTGGCCGACCGGCTGGAGTCCTTCACCAGCGACATCCATGCACGGGAGCACCGCATCAAGGGCCGCATCGCCGCCAACAAGGCCGGCGACATCCTGGCCTTCGAGATCGACGACGTCACCGGCATCGGCCCCTTTTCCATGTTCCCGCGCACCAGCGGCATCGAGGGCAACCAGGTCGTCAACCTCACCGGCGGCCCCTACAAGCACAAGGCCTACCGCGCCAAGCTCAGCGTGGTGTTCCTCAACAAGACCCCCACCTGCCAGTACCGCGGTGTGGGCCACCCGATTGCCTGCGCCGTGACCGAAGGCCTGGTGGACCTGGCCGCCGCCAAGCTGGGCATGGACCCGCTGGCCTTCCGCCAGCGCAACGTCATCCCCGACCACGCCTACCCGGCCACCGGCGCCTCGGGCATCAAACTCGAAGTGCTGTCGCATGAAGCGTGTTTGCGCAAGATCGAAGCGCTGATGGACTACCCCGCGCTGCGCGCCGAGCAGGCCGCGCTGCGCGCCAAGGGCATCTACCGCGGCATCGGCTTTGCCACCCTGATCGAACTCACCAACCCCAGCGCCGCCTTCTACGGTGTGGGCGGCGCGCGCATCTCTTCGCAAGACGGCGCTACCATCCGCCTGGAGCCCACCGGCGGCGTGGCCGTGATGGTGAGCGTGGGCGAACAGGGCCAGGGCACCGAGGCCATCTACGCGCAGATCGCGGCCGACGCCGTGGGCGTGCCCATGAGCGCGGTGCGCCTGGTCACCGGCGACACCGAGACCGTGCCCTATGGCGGCGGCACCTGGGCTTCGCGCGGCGCCGGCATCGGCGGCGAGGCCGTGCTGCAGGCCGGCCTGGCCCTGCGCAGCAACATCCTCAAGGTGGCCGAGACCATCCTGCAACGTGACGCCACAGGCATGACCGTCAGCGAAGGCGTGGTGAAGGATGCCGTGAGCGGCGAAACCCTGCTGGACTTGAAGGAACTGGGCCGCGTGGCCTACTACCGCCCGGACACGCTGCCGGCCGGCTTCACCTCGGAGCTGATGGTCACGCGCCACTACGCGCAGCGCGACTACCCCTTCATCTTCACCAATGGCGTGCAAGCCTCCTACGTGGAGGTGGACACCGAGACCGGCTTTGTGAAGCTGCTCAGGCACTGGGCCGTGGAAGACTGCGGCCGCGTCATCAACCCCAAGCTGGTGGACGAACAGATCCGCGGCGCCATCGTGCAGGGCATCGGCGGTGCGCTGTTCGAGGAATGCCTGTACGACGACGAAGGCCTCATAACCAACGGCAGCATGGCCGACTACCTGGTCCCCATGGCCGGCGAGATGCCCGACATCGTGGTCGCGCACGTGGAAACACCCACGCGCAGCTCGCTGCTGGGCGCCAAGGGTGCGGGCGAGGCCGGCACGGCCGGCGCGCCGGGCGCGGTGGTGAATGCGATCAACGATGCGCTGCGCCCGCTCAAGGCCGAGGTCTGGTCACAGCCGGTGACGCCGGAGAAGGTGCTGCGGGCGCTGGGGCATATCTGAACGAGGTCGGGAACAGAGGGCGGGGCTGGTGTCGGTTTAGAGCCAGTGCACCCACGTCTGTGGGCTTGACCGGCTGCTGTGCAGCGGGTGCTGCCGGTGGTTGCCGCAAGGGCGGATTCACCCTACCTTACTACCAAGCAGTCGTTGGGTCCAGCAACAGTCGACGGCCCTAACGTCAGCTGTAGTAGGCACAGCAATGCAAGGCTGTGTTGCCCGGCCTCGGCGAGTCGAGTAATTGCGCAATCGAACGCCCCTATCCGAGCGACGCTTTGCAGCGACCTCTCTCTACTCCAAAACGCAGACGGCGCAGCACTTTGGATAAGATGCACATAGGTCCCGGCACTGGGAGCGCATCACCGTGCAGATGAACAATATTCAGGAGGTCCAATGGCAGCCAAAGTTCAGGTCAAATCGCTGACGTTTGGGAATCCTCCATTTCGCAAGCTGGGCAACATCAACATTGAGTTCGCCGACCGTCTTACCCTCATCGCAGGGCACAACGGTATCGGCAAATCCACCATCTTGGGCTTGGTCGCCAACACCTTTGGAATGACTGGCCGTGGTAGCCCAAAAAGCTACTTTGGTGAGCCCTTCTATGCAAACATAGAGCGCATCGTTTACTTGGCGTTGGCTGAAGTGGCTGACGCCCAGAAAGACTTGGCTTCCGCTCCTGTTGTCACAGCCTGCGTCAATGGCGCTGAGGTCAAAAAACGTTGCTCAATGACCCACCGTTCGGTCTGGAAACGCGCTCGGGTTGTGCCACGGACGCTTGATAAGGCCGAAGACGACACGGTTGGACAGGATGCCAAGATTCCGCTGCCGACCATATACCTTGGGATGCGGCGGCTTGCCTCGGCAGGCGAGGCAGACGAGAAGGAAGTCGCCAGCAACAAGCTGGACATGCACCTGGCCGACAGCGCACTGATGGTGGATTTCGTCAGTTCAGTGATTCATGGCACCGAACTGAACACGGACGTGACCCACCAAACCATCAAAGGCTCAAAGAAAAAGACCGCTCAACCCGGCTACACCCAGCATGATGCGCTCGCCGTGTCCATGGGTCAGGATAGCCTGGGCAGCATGGCGACAGCGCTGGCGTCATTCAACCAGTTGAAGCGCGATATGGGCGAAGAGTATCCAGGGGGCTTGCTGGTCATTGACGAAATGGATGTAGGCTTCCATCCGCACGCCATTGAACGGCTCGCCAAGGCACTGAAAACTTATGCCAAGCAACTTGACCTGCAAATCATTGCCACCACGCACTCGCCTCGTCTCATTGAAGCCGTTCACCCAGACGGCGACGGGAACGCCAATGCACCCGACAAGGTAATCTACCTGCTTGACACCAAGTACCCCAGACTGGCTGACGATCAATCACTTCGGGCCGTGCTAAGCGACATGGCCATGACGTCGGACGCAAAGAAGCCAACTAAAAAGGTAAAGCCAACCCTGGCTGTTTACTTCGAGGACGACGAGGCCGCGCAGTTCTGTTCCGGCTTGATCCCAACAGCGAAGAAAACCGCCTTGTCCAAGAAGTATGGCGTTCGCATCAACTTGATTGCGCTGGGCATTGGTGGATCTCATCTGGTCAAGCTTCCAGAAAAAGACCCACTATTCCTGGACAGGGTTTTGGTCGTGGACGCCGACACCACCGTACCCCAAGCTGCGGCAGCTAGAGGCAACACTGTCAAGTTGCCAAACGTGCCTGGCACAACCGGTGTTGCACGGTCATTGGAGAATACCGTCAAGCAATTCCTGCGCGACATTTCCAATACCCCAGACGGTCCTCTGCGCGAGGCGCTGTTGGATCTCAACACGCCAAACCCGACCAGTGACAAGGTCCACGTCAGCTTTTTTCAAGACGGTGATGGCAACAGTACCGAGCGAACAAAAACCAAAGCTTGGTGGAAGAAACACTGGGCCAAGCTGAAGAATTGGGGCGTGATTGGGCAATGGGCTGTGGTTTACAAAACCGAGGTGGCCAAATTTGAAGTCGCCTTTGAGACCGCGGTTGCCCGTACCGCTGACCGGCTGAAAAACAAGGCATGAGGTAAGCTATTCGCCTACCGATCTATCCATGTACTCCAACAAGCTGTACACCCCTCTACGTTACCCCGGCGGCAAAGCTCGCTTTGCCGCGTTGATTGCCGAGGTAATCACGACCAACGACCTTGCCGGCGGACACTATCTTGAGCCGTATGCAGGAGGGGCAGGTGTTGCCCTGTCACTGCTGATCGATAACGTCGTTGGACACATTCACATCAATGATGCTGACCCCGCCATAGCGGGGTTCTGGCGCGTCGCCACGCAGAAAACAGCCGAATTGGTGGCGATGGTCGCCACCGAACCCATCACCATGGATGCGTGGCACCACTGGCGTGGGGTGATGCTGGGGCAGGAGACCGGAACGGAGCTGGATCGCGGTTTTGCCACGCTGTTCATGAACCGGACCAACCGCTCAGGCATCCTCAAAGGTGGCGTTATTGGTGGCAAAGCCCAAGCGGGCAGCTACAAAATCGATGCGCGATTCATGCGTGACGAGCTTTGTACGCGCCTGGAGCGAATTGGCCAGCACGCCGCGGGCATCCACGTGTATGAAGAAGATGCACATGAGCTACTTCGGCGTTGTCACCAGTTTTTACCAGCCAAGTCACTCATCTACCTGGACCCACCGTACTACGTCAAAGGCGCTGGCCTGTACCGCAACTTTTACAAACACGACGACCACGTGCAGATTGCAAAGCTTCTGGGTAGCCAGCGTTTCAAGCGACCGTGGATCGTGTCGTACGACAACGCAGAAGAGATCAGAGAGATGTACGCATACGCCACACCCTATGCGTACGGCCTCCACTACACTGCCCAGCGTCGCTACACGGGCTCAGAAGTCATGTTTTTCAGTAGGCGCCTTCAGGCACCGCTGGATGCGATGGAAAAGATTGCGGCCTGACGGTCATCCACTTAACGGCAGGATGGGGCCACGGGTTAACCAGACGATCTTCGGTAAGGCATGCACAATCGCCAACGATCTGGTCAGGCCGAAATGTCGATTCAACAAGCATTGCAAGATACGCCGTCGTTTCCATCATTGATGTTCATGGCCGGCATTGCCAGCTCATCGCACGTCAGACGGATCGCTTGCGATCAAACAGCGGCCGATGCCGGTTAAGTACCCGGTCTGGGATACGCAGCGGTCGTATGAGGCGCCGTTCGTCGAAGGGCCGGTAACGATCACTGCGGACCTTCGCGACCCGCCTTTGTGTGACTCCGTTCAGCCTGAAGCCTATCTACCCAGGAATTCTCAGCGCTAGCTCCTGCCCGCAACAGGGCACTCCACCCAGCCTAAAATGCCCCGGTGAACGCCCCCCTCGCCTCCGCCCCCCGCCGCCCCATCCGTGAACTGCCGGATGAGCTGATCAGCCAGATTGCCGCGGGCGAGGTGGTGGAGCGCCCGGCCTCGGTGGTGCGCGAGCTGGTGGACAACGCGCTGGACGCGGGCGCCACCCAGATCACGGTGCGCCTGCTGGCCGGCGGCGTGCGCCTGATCGCGGTGGAAGACAACGGTTTCGGCATTCCGTGCGACGAGCTGCCCATCGCCCTGAAACGCCACGCCACCAGCAAGATCGGCAGCCTGCACGACCTGGAGTCGGTGGGCACCATGGGTTTTCGGGGCGAGGCGCTGGCCGCCATCAATTCCATCGCCGACTGCGCCATTCTCTCGCGCGTGGCCGAGCAGTCCAGCGCCTTTCTGCTGGACGGCCGCACCGGCGAGATCCGCCCCGTGGCGCGCAGCGCCGGCACCACGGTGGAGGTGAAGGAGCTGTTTTTCAGCACGCCGGCACGCCGCAAGTTCCTCAAGACCGACGCCACCGAACTGGCGCACTGCATCGAATCCGTGCGCCGCCACGCCCTGGCCCGGCCCGACGTGGGTTTTGCCATCTGGCACGAGGGCAAGCTGGTGGAGCAGTGGCGCGTCTGCAGCGGCGAAGACGCCCTCAAGCAGCGCCTGGCCGACGTGCTGGGCGAGGACTTCATCACCGAATCTGTCGTGGTGGACTACGGCACCAGCCTCAACCTGCCCGGCGTGCGGGTCTGGGGCCGCGCCGGCATCCCGGACGCCGCACGGTCGCGCGCCGACCACCAGTTCTGCTACGTCAACGGCCGTTACGTGCGCGACAAGGTGCTCACGCACGCCGCGCGCAGCGCCTACGAGGACGTGCTGCACGGCCACCGCCAGCCGGTCTATGCGCTTTATGTGGAGATCGACCCGGCGCGGGTGGACGTCAACGTGCACCCCACCAAGATCGAGGTGCGCTTCCGCGACGGTCGCGAAGTGCACCAGGCCGTGCGCCACGCCGTGGAAAACGCCCTGGCCGCGCCGCGCGCGCAGGCGGCTGTCAACGGGGGTTCGGCTGTGCCGGCCCACCTGGCCGACATTGCGCGGCCCATCGCGCCGGCGCCCTGGGCCCAGCCCGCTATCAATTTCGGAGCAAGCGACACCTCGGCGCGCGGCCATGAGGTGCACGACCTGGCCGCGCTGTGGCAGCCCGCGTCCGCGGCAACACCCGCGGCGCCGGCCTGGGCGGTGCGCGAGCCCGGCTCGGCGGCACTCGAGGAGCCGCGGCCGCAGCCCGCTGAAGAAAGCGGCAACACCTGGCCGCTGGGCCGCGCCCTGGCGCAATTGCAGGGCGTCTACATCCTGGCCGAGAATACCCAGGGCCTGGTGGTGGTGGACATGCACGCCGCCCACGAGCGCATCGTCTACGAGCGCCTGAAGAACCAGCTCGACGTGCAGGCCATCAGCAGCCAGCCCCTGCTGATCCCCGCCACCTTCGCCGCCACGCCGCAGGAAGTGGCCACGGCCGAGGCGCACGCCGCCACGCTGCAGACCCTGGGCCTGGAGATCACCTCCTTCTCGCCCAGGACGCTGGCTGTGCGCGCCGTGCCGTCCACCCTAGCGCAGGGCGATGCGGTGGAGCTGGCGCGCAGCGTGCTGGCCGAGCTGGGCCAGCACGAGGCCAGCACGGTGATTGAGCGCGCCCGCAACGAGCTGCTGGGCACCATGGCCTGCCACGGCGCCGTGCGTGCCAACCGCAAACTCACACTGGAAGAGATGAACGCCCTGCTGCGCGACATGGAGCAGACCGAGCGCTCCGACCAGTGCAACCACGGCCGCCCGACCTGGCGGCAGGTGACGCTCAAGGACCTGGACGCCCTGTTCCTGCGCGGGCGCTGAAGCTCAGACCGTCGCCAGCAGGCGCATGCGCCCCTCGCTCCTGGCTTTCTCGAAATAACGGCCATCGGCCGTGATGAATTCCGCGCCCGGTGTCTCCAGGGCCACTGCGTGGTACAGGGCATCGAAGACATGGTGCTGATACCTGATCGCCAATTCCAGCGCGCGGGCGTAGATGCCAGGGTCGCCGGCCGTCTCGAACTCGAGGTCGAGCAGGTCCAGTACGTCGTCCAGCGCCTGCTGTGGTTTGAGCCGCGCCAGCACGGCCGCTACTTCAGCCACGAAATGCGGCGGCTGCAGCAGCCTTACTTCCCCGCTGGCCACCTGTCCCAGCAGGCCGAGGGCCAGGTCGACATCATCCTCACCGGCCGCGTCGGCCAGAAACCACTTCAGGGCCACGCTGGCATCGAGAACCACGGTCACGGCCGGCCTTCTTCACGTGCGGCCCGCAACTGGCTCTGCGAGACGCTGGGCGCCTGCAGGCGGCGGCGGGCAATGCGTTTGTAGGCGGCCATGCTGCGCTGCCGGCGCTGCGCACGCTCCACGGCCTCGCGCATCAGGTCCGCGATGATGGCGCTCTTGTTCTGCCCATCGAAAGCGGCATTAAATGCCTCCTTGACGTCGTCCGGGACACTGAAGTTGACGGTGGACATGGCGACCCCTGTTTGTTGAAAATTTCAACAATATTATGGCAACCCTCGCCAGACCGCACAAGCAGCATCTGGGGGTATTTCGGGACGGCATGAACTTTTCCGGTCCGCAAGGCATCCTATGACCCCATGAAACGCTGGTTCCTCCTGCTCCTGGCCCTGCTCACCGCCTTTGCCCTGGTCACGGGCTGCGCCACCCTCGACGAGAAGCAGCGCGGCTGGATCTTCCAGCCCTCGGACCGCAGCTGGTGGCGCGGCGACGAGGCGGCCCAGGGCATGACGGATGTGTGGGTCGCCTTCACCTCGCGCGAGACCGGGCAGGCGGTGAAACTGCACGGCCTGTGGCTGGCACACCCGGACCTGGCCCGCAAGCCCGACGCACCGGTCATGCTCTATCTGCACGGCGCGCGCTTCAACGTGGTGGGCTCGGCCTTCCGTGCGCGGCGCATGCAGGAGCTGGGCTTCTCGGTGCTGGCGGTGGACTACCGGGGGTTCGGCAAGAGCTCGCCCGAGCTGCCCTCGGAGACCATGGCCTACGAGGACGCACGCGCCGCCTGGGACTGGCTGGGCCGGCAGTACCCCGGCCGGCCGCGCTACATCTTCGGCCACTCCCTGGGCGGGGCCATTGCCATCGAGCTGGCGGCGCAGGTGGAAGACGAGGTGGGCACCCTGGTTGAAGGCACCTTCACCTCCATCCCCGATGTGGTCAGCAGCTTCAAATGGGGCTGGCTGCCCGTGGGCCCGCTGATCACCCAGCGCTTCGAGGCCGTGAAGCGCGTGCCCGACATCGGCTCGCCGCTGCTGGTGGTGCACGGCGCCAACGACACCCTGATCCCGCCCGAGCTGGGCCGCAAGCTCTTTGACGCCGCCACCGGCCGCAAGGCCTTTGTGCTGGTGGAAGGCGGTTCGCACCACAACACCAACTCGGTGGGGCAGTCGCAGTACCGGGTGGCGATCAACGAGCTGTTCGGGCTGCGCTGAGCAGCGCCAGCTAGTCCGGATCCAGGTGCTGGAAAACGGCGCGCAGCACCTGGGTGCTGCCGGCATCGAACTCCAGCAGCAGCTCACTGTCACTCCAGCCCCAACCCGAACACTGTCCCAGCTCATAGGCCCAGGCAGCGGTGCCGCGACGCACCGGGTCCCCCAGCAGTTCCAGCACCTGGGCAGGCGATTTGCCTACCAGCAGCTGGCGCTCGATGAGGTCCTGCGCCATGCCGCCTCGAACGCAGCCAGGATCATTGGAGGCGCCGTACACCGGCGCGGCCGACCGCCATACCCGGGCATCGAAAGTTTCGGGCGGATGGCTGGGTTGACGGAAACCCCGGAAAAGCCAGAGGGCCGCCATCAGCCCCAGGAGTACCAGGACGGCCACGAAGAACACGACACTGCGTGCCTTGCGTGGGGCGTCAGATGTCTGATGCGGAGACGACATGGGGTGCCAGCCAGAAAGGCTGCCGTGAGAGACCGACGAACATCGCTACATCCTAGCCACCGCACCTGACCTTGCCTATCCCCCAAACGTGGGAGCCCCCCGATCTGCTAATCTCAGACCGATGTCTGTCGCCCTGCCTGCGGCCACTCCCGCGCCCGCCATGTCCCCCGCCCTGATCGTGCTCATTCTGTCCCTCCTGCTGGGGCTGCAGCCGATCACCACCGATCTCTACCTGCCCGCCCTGCCCGCGCTGACCGCGGGCTTCGGTGCCACGCTGCCGCAGGCGCAGCTCACGCTCACCGCCCTGCTGCTGGCCTTCGGCATCTCGCAGCTGGTCTGGGGCCCGCTGTCGGACCGCTTTGGCCGCCGGCCCATCCTGCTCTGGGGCCTGGGGGCCTATGTGCTGGCCTCGGTCGTCAGCACGCTGGCACCCACCATGGAACTGCTGATCGTGGCGCGCGTGCTGCAGGGCGTGGCCATGGGCGCAGGCGTGATGTGCGCGCGCGCCATCGTGCGCGACCTGTACAAGCCCGTGGAGGGCGCACGCATGATGTCCAAGGGCCTGACCGGCCTGGGCGTGATCGCCTGCCTCAGCGGGCCGCTGGGCGGCGTGCTCTCGGGCTGGGCCGGCTGGCGCATTGCCTTGCTCGCGCTCTCGGTGTTCGGCGCGGCCACGCTGGCCCTGGTGGCCTGGCGCTTCGAAGAGACCGTGAAGCAGAAGAACCCGCAGGCCCTGGAGCCGGCCACGCTGCTGCAGACCTGGCGCGGCATCCTGCGCCACCCGACCTTCTGGGCCTATTCGGCGCTGTCGGCCGCCTCCTATGGCGGGCTGTTCACGGTGCTGGCCTCTTCGTCCTTCGTCTTCATCGACGTGCTAGGCCTGTCGCGGCCGGCTTACGGCTTCATCATGAGTTCGGTGTCCCTCACCTACATCCTGGGCACGCTGGCCTGCCGGCGCCTGCTGCCGCGCCTGGGTGTGCGGCGTTCGGTGGCGCTGGCGGCGGGTTTCACGCTCGCGGGCGGTACGCTGATGGGCATCTTCGCGCTGGCCGGCCTGCACAATGGCTGGGCCATCATGCTGCCCTTCTACCTCTTCATGCTGGCGCACGGCGTGCACCAGCCCTGCAGCCAGAGCGGCGCCGTCGGCCCCTTCCCCTACGCCGCGGGCGCGGCCTCGGCGCTCAACGGCTTCCTGATGGCGGTGACCTCCTTCATCGTCGGCCACTGGCTGGGCACGGCCATGGACGGCACGGTGCGCCCCCTGATGTACGGCGTGTGGTTCTGGAGCGTGATGATCGCCCTGGCGGCCTGGACCTTGGTGCAAAAGCATGGCAAGTCCGAACACTGAACCCACTGCCGCGTTGAGCGCCGCCGGGCCGCCCCAAGGCGCGAAGGCCCCCTCGGGGGGCAGCGCAGCACACGAAGTGGCAAGCGTGGGGGCCATTCTCGCGATTGCCGGGCCGACGGCCAGCGGCAAGACGGCGGCCGCGCTGGCCATTGCGGCGAAGTTGCCGGTGGAGATCATCAGTGTCGATTCGGCCCTGGTCTACCGCGGCATGGACATCGGCACGGCCAAGCCCAGCGCCGCCGAACTGGCCGCGGTGCCGCACCACCTGATCGACATCCGCGACCCGCTGCAGGCCTACAGCGCGGCCGAGTTCGTGCACGACGCCACCGGACTCCTGCAGGCCATCCACGCACGCGGCCGGTTTCCGCTGCTGGTGGGCGGCACCATGCTCTATTTCAAGGCGCTGTTTGACGGCATCGACGACATGCCCCGCGCCGACGCGCAGGTGCGCGCACAGATCGAGGCCGAAGCGAAAGCACAGGGCTGGCCCGCGCTGCACGCCGAGCTGATGCGCGTGGACCCGGTGACCGCTGCGCGCCTGGCCCCGGCCGACGCACAGCGCATCCAGCGCGCGCTGGAGGTGTACCGCGTCTCCGGACTTCCCCTGTCGTCCTTCCACACGCGCCGGGACGACGCCCAGCCCTCGGCCGCCATGCAGGCCACCACGCTGATCTCTCTGGAGCCTGCCGATCGCGCCTGGCTGCACGAACGCATTGCACAGCGCTTCGACGCCATGCTGGCCGGTGGGCTGCTGGACGAGGTGCAGCGCCTGCGCGCGCGCGGCGACCTGCACCCCGAGCTGCCGTCGATGCGCTGCGTGGGCTACCGCCAGGCCTGGGAGGCTCTGGACGGCGTCTTCCCGATGGGCGAACTGCGCGAGCGCGGCATCTATGCCACGCGCCAGCTGGCCAAGCGCCAGATCACCTGGCTGCGTTCCATGCCGCAACGCCGCGTGGTGGCCTGCGACGCGCCCGACGCGCTGCAACAGGTGCTGCAGATCGCCCTGGCCTGGCACCAGGAGGCTTAGGACTTTTCTGCTGGCGCGGCCAGGTGCTGCACCAGCAGCCGCGCCGCCGGCGACAGCGCCGCCAGGTCGCGCACGCACAGCACCAGCCTGCGCGCCGCCCAGGGCTCGTCCAGCGACACGCAGCGGATCTTGAGCGAGGGCAGGAACAGCTGGGCACTCTTGCGCGGCATCACGCCGATGCCCAGCCCCGCGGCCACCATCAGGCACAGGGCGTCGTAGCTGCTGACCTGGATGCGCAAGCGCAGCGGGCGGCCCAGCCCGGCCGCGGCCTGGGTCAGCAGATTGTTCATGGCACTGCCCGGATGGGCCCCTACCACGTCGTGGTCCAGCACCTGCGCCAGCTTCACCGACTTGCGCCGCGTGAGCGCGTGGCCGGCCGGCGCGATCACCACCAGCTCGTCGTCGTGGTAGGGCAGCAGGCTGAACCGCTCGCCGTAGCTCCCGTCGTTGAGGATGCCGATGTCGGCGGCGTTGTCGGCCACCGCCTTGGCGATCACCGAGCTGATGCGCTCCTGCAGGTGGATCTGCACCTGCGGGTAACGCTCCATGAAGGACTTGAGCTCGGCCGGCAGGAACTGCGTGATGGCCGAGATGTTGGCGTAGACCCGTACCTGGCCGCGCACGCCGCTGGCGTATTCGCTCATCTGGGCCAGGATGCCGTCCAGGTCGTTGAGCACTCCACGCGCCAGGTTGAGCAGCGCGTAGGCCGCGGCGGTGGGCTCGGTGCCTTTGTTGCTGCGCACGAAAAGTTCGGTCTGCAGCGTCTGCTCCAGCTCGCTCAGGCGCTTGCTCACGGCCGAGGCGGCGATGTGCTCGCGCGTGGCGGCCTCGGCGATGGTGCCCTCTTCCATCACGGCGACGAACAGGCGCAGGGAGACCGGGTCGAGCTTCATGGGGCCCGATTAGAGCATGCCCGGCGGTTTGCCATCTCCGTTTGCGATGGCAGCATGGCAAAAGACTGATTTACCCTAGGGGCCGCTTTCCCCATCATCTCGGTTCGAGAAGGAGACACCATGACCACCACCCCACCCGCACTCACGCCGGCCGCCCTGCAGGGCGTGCGCGTCATCGAGATGGGCCAGCTGATCGCCGGACCGTTTGCAGGCAAGACCCTGGGCGAGTTCGGTGCCGATGTGATCAAGATCGAAGCCCCGGGCGCGGGCGACCCGCTGCGCAACTGGCGCATGATCAAGAGCGGCACCTCGGTCTGGTGGCAGGTGCAGTCGCGCAACAAGCGCTCCATTGCGCTGGACCTGCGTGACCCGCAGGGACAGGACCTCGCGCGCCAGCTGATCGCCGAGGCCGACGTGCTGATCGAGAACTTCCGCCCCGGCACGCTGGAGGGCTGGGGCATGGGCTGGGACGACCTGAAGAAGATCAACCCCGGCCTGGTGATGCTGCGCATCAGCGGCTACGGCCAGACCGGCCCCTATCGCGACATGCCGGGCTTCGGCGTGATCGGCGAGGCCATGGGCGGCCTGCGCCACCTCACCGCCGAGCCGGGCCGCGTGCCGGTGCGTGTGGGCGTGTCCATCGGCGACACGCTGGCCGCGCTGCACGGCACCATCGGCGTGCTCATGGCCCTGTACCACCGCAAGGTCAACGGCGGCGCCGGCCAGGTGATCGACGTGGCCCTGCACGAAGCCGTTTTCAACGTGATGGAAAGCCTGATCCCCGAGTACAGCGCCTTCGGCGCGGTGCGCGAAGCCGCAGGCAGCGCGCTGCCAGGCATCGCACCTTCCAACGCCTACCCCTGCCGCGACGGCTACGTGCTGGTGGCCGGCAACGGCGACAGCATCTTCAAGCGCCTGATGGACAGCATCGGACGCCCCGACCTGGGCAAGGCCCCGGACCTGGCCGACAACGCGGGGCGCGTCAAGCGCGTGGCCGAGATCGACGCGGCCATCGGCGCCTGGACGCAGACGCGCAGCATCGTCGAGGTGCTGGATACGCTGGGCGCGGCGCGCGTGCCGGCCGGCCGCGTCTACACCGCCAAGGACATCCATGAAGACCCGCACTACCGCGCGCGCGACATGATCCTCATGCAGCACACGCGCGACGGCGACGACATCGCCGTGCCGGGCATCGTGCCCAAGCTTTCGGGCACACCCGGCACCGTCCGCAGCAGTGCGCCCCACCTGGGCGACGACACCGACAGCGTGTTGCAGCAGATGGGCCTGTCCCCGGACAACATCCGCGCCCTGCGCCAGAAAGGCATCGTCGCATGAACACTCTGAATTCCGTCTGGCAGGGCAAGGGCCGGCGCATCCACCTGCAGGAAGTCGGCACGCGCGACGGCCTGCAGGCCGAGTGCACCTTCGTGCCCACCGAAGACAAGATCGCCCTGGTCAACGCGCTCTCGGCCACCGGCCTGTCCAAGATCGAGGTCACCTCCTTCACCTCGCCCGCGGCCATCCCCGCGCTGCGCGACGCCGAGGTCGTGCTGCGCGAGATCGAGCGCCGCCCTGGTGTGGTCTACAGCGCGCTGGTGCCCAATCTGCGCGGCGCCGAACGCGCCATCGAGGCGCGCGCCGATGAGTTCAACCTGGTGATGTCGGCCAGCGAAACCCACAACCTGGCCAACCTGCGCATGACACGCGAGCAGTCCTTCGCCGCCCTGGCGCAGGTGGTCCAGCTGGCGCGGGCGCAGCAGGTGTCCGTGAACATCTCGCTGTCCTGCGCCTTCGGTTGCCCGATGGAAGGCGATGTGTCGGAGTCCACGGTACTGGCCTGGGCCCAGCGCTTCGTCGACCTGGGTGTGCACGGCCTCACGCTGTGCGACACCACGGGCATGGCCTACCCGGGCCAGGTCGCGCTGCTCACGCAGGCGGCGCGCCAGCGCTGGCCGGACACCGAACTCACCCTGCACTTTCACAACACGCGCGGCATGGGCCTGGCCAATGTGCTGGCCGGCATCGACGCCGGGGCCGACCGCTTCGACGCCTCGCTCGGTGGCATCGGCGGCTGCCCCTATGCGCCGGGCGCCACCGGCAATGTCTGCACCGAGGAAGTGGTGCATGCGCTGGAGCTCATGGACTACGACACCGGCGTGGACCTGGAAGGCCTGATCGCCGCCTCGCGCCGCCTGCGGGGCCTGATCGGCCACGACACCCCCAGCCAGATCACCAAGGCCGGCCGCCGCCTGGACCTGCACCCGGTGCCGGCCGATTTCGAAACCCTCCGCAGCCGCGCCCTGGCGCGCGCTACCGTTCCCTCCCCCTGACAACCCACAACACCAGGAGACTTTCGATGATGAACCCGCGTAACCGCCTGCGCCTCGCGCTCGCCACCCTGGCCGCTGCCGCGGCCTTCAGCGCCCTGGCCCAGGGCAGCTACCCGAACCGCCCGATCACCCTGGTGGTCCCCACCGCCACCGGCGGCACCACGGACTTTGCCGGCCGCATACTGGCGCAGCCCCTGGGGACCGCGCTGGGGCAGTCGGTGATCGTGGACAACAAGGGTGGCGCCAACGGCTCCATCGGCGCCATGATCGTCAAGCGCGCCGACGCCGACGGCCACACGCTGCTGATGCAGTACTCGGGTTACCACGTCATCACACCCGCGGTGAGCAAGACCCCGCTGCCGTGGGATGCCGGCGACTTCCAGCCCGTGGCCAATGTGCTGTCGGCGCCGCAGGTCGTGGTGGTGCGCGCCAGCCTGCCGGTGAAGACACTGGCCGAGCTGGTCGCCTACGCCAAGGCCAACCCGGGCAAGCTCAACTACGCTTCTTCGGGCAACGGCTCGCTGCAGCACGTCACGGGCGCCATGCTGGAGCAGCAGGCTGGCATCCAGATGGTCCACGTCCCCTACAAGGGCACCGGCCCCGCGCTGCAAGACCTGCTGGGTGGCCAGGTGGACCTGACCTTCGGCACCCCCCCGCCCTTCGTGCCCCACATCCAGAGCGGCAAGCTGCGCGCGCTGGCCGTGACCGGCAAGACGCGCCTGCCCAGCCTGCCTGAGGTGCCCACCACGGCCGAAGCCGGCCTGCCCAAGCTGGACGCCACCTCCTGGTTCGCCGTCTTCGCACCCGCCAAGACGCCCAAGCCCGTGGTGGACAAGCTCACGACCGAGATCGCGAAGATCATGGCCACGCCGGCCTTCAGGCAGAAGGCGCTGGACCTGGGCGCCGAGGCCGACTACATGAACCCGCAGCAACTGGGCCAGTTCACCCAGGCCGAACTGGCGCGCTGGGCGCAGGTGGTGAAAGCCTCGAAGATCGAGGCCGACTGAAACCTTGCCCGCGTCCGGCAACCAGGGGGCCCCGGTTTTCTGACCGGCCCCCTTTTTCCTTTTGTTACCTGCCGGCGCCACACCCGCGTGGACCGGCAGCCTGCGCGGCCCGCAGAATTCGCTACCATGGCCCTATGCCCCGGGACCGCCGCACCCGGGCCCTTCAAGGGAACAGACCATGGACATGAACAGACGCATGCTGCTGGGCGCTGCCGGCGCCCTGACCCTGTCGGCCTGCAGCACGCAGCAGGTGGTGAACCTCGCCACGGCCAGGAGCCCGGAAGCGGCCCTGCGCAACATGGCCCAGAGCCGCGTCAACGCCTACACCTACAACCCCCAGCTTGCGCTGGCCGACCTGCGCCGTATCAAGAACGAGTACGACAAGCTCATGGGCAACCTGCAGAAGGAAAGCGGCGAGAAGTGGGGCCAGCGCGAATCAGGCACGCTGCCCAGCCGCACGCGCTACGTGAAGTACACGGAGAACTACAAGAACCGGGTCGTGGTGGACTATGACGCCGGCACCATCCTGATCGAACACCTGGATGAGGAAGGGGTCAAGGACAAGCTGCGCCGCGCCACCGTGGTGGCCCTGCTCACGCCGGGTGACCCCGGCGCCGTGGACCTGTTCTCGGACAAGGAGATCACGCTCAGCGGCCAGCCTTATCTGCAGGACCTGGTGGTGGACCAGAACAACACTGTCATCAAGACCCGTGAGGAGGTGGAGCGTTACGCGAGCTACCTGGTCGAGAACCGCCTGCAGCAGCGCAGCATCGACGTGAACGGCGCGCCGAAGACCGTGTTCTACGTGCAGATGACCATGGTCAACGCCGCCATCGACAAGCGCGCGCTGCAGTACGCCAGCCTGGTGCGCCAGAACTCGGACAAGACCCGGGTCAGCCGCAGCCTGATCTACGCCATCATCCGGATCGAGAGCGCCTTCAACCCCTACGCGGTGTCCAGCGCTCCGGCCTACGGCCTGATGCAGCTCGTGCCCACCAGCGGCGGGCGCGAAGCCTATCGCAAATCCCGTGGCGAGGACGTGATCCCGACCAAGGAATTCCTGTTCACCCCTGAGAACAACATCGAGTTCGGCACGGCCTATCTGGGCGTGCTGCTTTTTGATAGCCCGCTGCGCGAGATCCGCGACCCGGTGTCGCGTGAATACTGCGCCATCGCCGCCTACAACACCGGGCCCAGCAATGTGTACCGGGCGTTCAGCGGCAAGAACGGGCGGGCCCGCCAGGACGAGGCGCTGGACGCCGTCAACGCGATGCGCCCCGACGAGGTCTACAACGCCCTGCGCAGCAAGCTGCCCTATGACGAGACCCGTGGTTACATCGCCAACGCGGTGCAGGCCAAGAAACGTTACGCCATGATGTAAGCCCCGGGGCGGAGGCCGCACGGGCCTTCACAGCGCTGTCATCTGCGCTTCCTAGCATGCGACTTGCGTGTTCAACCAACCCAAGTCCATCATGCGCACTCCTCTGCTGCTGTCACTCCTGGTCCTTGCCGTGGCATCGACCGCCCAGGCCCAGTCCGCCTTCCCCGTCACGCTGGCCGGTCACGCGGCCCTGCCGGCAACTACCTTCATCGCCGCGCCCAAGGACGCACCGGCCAGCCTGCAGACCTCGGGCAAGTACACCACGCCCAACGGACGCCGCGAAGACCGCCTGGGCGTGATGGCCGGCAGCTCCTACCTCTCGGCCAAGGACGCGCCCAAGCCGACCGGCATCAGCCTGCCCTTCACCGGCCAGCCCGTGCAGGGTTTCTCGGGCATCAAGGCCATGAAAGACGGCAGCTACTGGGTGCTGACCGATAACGGCTTCGGCAGCAAGGCCAACTCGGCCGACGCCATGCTGATGTTCCACCACGTCAAACCCGACTGGAAGAGCGGCAGCGTCAAACGCCTGCAGACCGTGTTCCTGCACGACCCGCAGAAGAAGGTGCCCTTCCTCATCGTCAACGAGGGCACGAGCAAGCGCTACCTGACCGGCGCCGATTTCGACATCGAATCCATGCAGTTCATCGGCGATCACGTCTGGTTCGGCGACGAGCTCGGCCCCTACCTGATCAAGACCGACCGCCAGGGCCAGGTCCTGGCCGTGTACGACACCCTGGTCGACGGCAAGCTGGCCCGCTCGCCCGACCACTTCAGCGTGAGCACGCCCGCCACGCCCGGCGCTTTCAGCACCCCGGTGCGCCGCTCGCGCGGTTATGAAGGCATGGCCGCATCGAAAGACGGCCAGTTCCTCTACCCCCTGCTCGAAGGCCCGCTGTGGAACGAGGCCGACAAGCAATGGGAAAACAAGGACGGCCGCGAAGTCCTGCGCGTGCTGGAGTTCAACGTGGCCAAGGGTGAGTGGACCGGCCGCTCCTGGAAGTACGCGCTGGAGCTCAAGGGCAACAACATCGGCGACTTCAACATGATCGATGCCGACACCGGCCTCATCATCGAGCGCGACAACGGCGAGGGCCTGGAACGCACGGCCTGCAACGGCCCGGCCCGCCCGGACTGCCAGAACATCCCCGCGAAGTTCAAGCGCGTCTACAAGGTCAGCCTGAAGGAGGTGGACGCCGACGGTATCATGCGCAAGATCGGCTACATCGACCTGATGGACATCCAGGACCCGAAAGGCCTGGCCAGGGTGGGCGGCGAGAACGGCCGTTTCACCTTCCCCTTCGTGACCATCGAGGACGTGGACGTGGTGGACGCCGAGCACATCGTCGTCGCCAACGACAACAACCTGCCCTACTCCTCCGGTCGCCAGCTGGGCCGCAACGATGACAACGAGTTCATCCTGCTGCACGTGCCCGAGCTGTTGAACGCACGCTGAGCATCACGCCGCTCCAGGAACACAACGGGGGCCGCGGCCCCCGTTGTTTCATTCGATGCGCAGCTTCTGCCCGCCCTTGCCCTGCTTCTTGGGCAGCGTGAGCGTGAGCACGCCGTTGTCGTATCTGGCCTTGGCCTGGCCCGGGTCCACATCCTGCGGCAGCTGGATGCCGCGCGAAACCGAGCCGAAGTAGCGCTCGCTGCGCAGCAGCTTGTCGTCCTGGGTCTGGCTGTCTTCCTGCTTCACGTCGGCGCGCACCATGACCATGCCGCCTTCGATGGTCACGTGGATGTCCTCCTTGCGCACGCCGGGGATCTCGGCCGAGACGGTGTAGGCCTCGCCGTTTTCCTTCACGTCCATCCTGATCTGGCCCGGGTTGGGCAGCGGGTCGCCGTGCAGGGGCTTGACGTAGAAACCTGGCGCGACGTCGCGGAAGAAGTCGTCGAACAGGCTGCCGCGCGAGATGAGAGAGTTCATGTGATCCTCCTGGGGTTGAAGGCCGGCGGTCCCCATGACCGGCGACGGCCATGCAAAAAATATAGGTCCCCCTCCCGCCCATCTCAAGGCCCTTGCGCAGCGCCGTTGACGCAGATCAAACACGGTCGGCCCGCCAACTACCCTCCAGGGCATCCTGATTTACCCTAGGAATGGGTCTTCAAACGTTCCCAATTGATGCCCCCACCCGTATCATGATCGCGATCAACCAACCCCAAGAGGAACCAGGAATGACCCCCACCGTGATCCTGTCGATCAATATTGCCGCCATCGCCGTCATGCTGTTCTGCCTGGCCAGCGTCTATCGCCTGCGCGCCAATATCCCGGGCGGAGTGGTCGGCAAGCAGTGGGGTTACCTGACCTCGCTGGTCACCCTGTTCACCCTGGGTTATTTCGTCACCCCCTTCTTCACCAGCCTGCCGGCCGAAGTCATCAGCCTGATGGTGGCGCTGATCTTCTTCTTCGGCGCGGTCTACGTGCTGATCACGGTGCGGCTGATCTACCGCATCATCGAGGAAATGACACGCTGAGGAGCCACCGCGCCATGGACACCTCACTGATCCTGGTCAAGACCAGCAAGGGCGTGGAGGAGATCCGCAGCCGTTCCTTCGGCCTGCCACAGACACTGCGTGCCCTGCTCATCATGGCCGACGGCTCGATCAGCCTCTCCAGCCTGCTGAGCCGAACGGCGCAGTTGCCCAAGGTGCAGGAGCACATCGAATGGCTGGTCAGCGAAGGTTTCGTGGAGTCGGTGGCGCCCGCGGGCCACCCGGCCTCGCGCCTGTCGGCGCGCGATGCGCTGATCGCGCTGAGCCGCGAACTGCTGGGCGCCGATGCGCCCAAGGTCATCGAACGCCTGCAGGCGGCGCCTGACAGCCCGGCCGAGCTGCAGGCCGCCCTGGAGCGCTGCCACAAGCTCATCCGCCTGACCATCGACGAGAAGAAGGCCGGCCAGTTCCTGCAGGCCGGCCAGGCCCTGCTGATCGAATTCCGCTGAGCCGCAGGGCCCACCGGGGCCTTCAGGCCGCCTGTGCGGCGGACAGGCGCGGGTAGTCGGTGTAGCCCGCCGGGCCTTCGGTGTAGAAGGTGGCCGGGTTGGCCTTGTTCAGCGGCGCGCCGGCCTGCAGGCGCTCAGGCAGATCGGGGTTGGCCAGGAACGGCACCCCAAAAGCCACGGCATCGAGCTGGCCGTTGGCCACGGCCTGTGCGGCCTCTTCGCCGCTGTAGCCCATGTTGCCGATCAGCACGCCCTGGTAGGCCGCACGCACCGGCGTCATGAGGTCGCCCTTCTGCAGGCCCTTGAAATCGCCGCGCATCAGGTGCAGGTAGGCCAGCTTGAAACGGTTGAGCTCGCCGGCCAGCCAGGTCGTCAGGCCCACGGGGTCGCTGTCGATCATGCTGTTGAAGCTGTTGAGCGGCGACAGGCGCAGGCCCACGCGATCGCTGCCCCAGACGCTGCTGGCCGCCTCGATCACTTCGAACATCAGGCGCGCACGGTTCTCGCGCGGGCCGCCGTAGGGGCCGCTGCGCTGGTTGGAGCCGTCACGCAGGAATTCGTCCAGCAGGTAGCCGTTGGCACCGTGCACTTCCACGCCGTCGAAACCGGCGGTCTTGGCGTTCTCGGCGGCCTTGCGGAAACCGGCGACGATGCCGGGCAGTTCGTCGTCGCGCAGCGCGCGCGGTACGGCATAGGCCACCTTGCCCTTGGGCGTGTGGACCATGTCGCTGGTGATGGCGATGGCGCTGGGCGCCACCGGCTGGGCGTCGCCATTGAGGTCCGGGTGGCAGGCGCGCCCGCCGTGCCAGATCTGCAGGAAGATGCGGCCGCCAGCCTTGTGCACGGCGTCCGTGACCAGTCGCCAGCCCTCGACCTGGGCCTGCGAATGGATGCCGGGTTCCTTCCAGAAAGCGGAGTTGCCCGCCATGGCCATGGTGGCCTCGGCAATCAGCAGGCCGGCGCTGGCGCGCTGGGCATAGTGCTCGGCCATCATGGCGTTGGGCAGGTGCGCCTCGCCGGCGCGCGCGCGCGTGAGCGGCGCCATGAAGACACGGTTGGGCACGCGGAGTGCTCCGAGCTGGAGCGGATCGAAAAGTGTGGTCATACGGGGGAATGGAAAGAGACGGAAACGGAGGCAGATCATGCCCCAGCCGAGCGTCGCATGCAGTAACGCGCGCGACCAACCGGATCAGGCGTGCGGGTACTGCGGCGAACCGGCCCTCGTCGTTGATCTGTCGCGGGCGCCGGCCTCCCAAGCCAGCATGGCCGCCTTGCGCTCACCGCCCCAGCGGTACTGCCCGCTGTCGCCGCTCTCGCGGATCACCCGGTGGCAGGGGATGAGGTACCCGATATGGTTCGCGGCCAGCGCGCTGCCCACCGCACGCTGCGCTCGGGGCGTGCCGGCCAGGCCAGCCAGCTGCGTGTAAGAGACGCGCCGGCCCGGCGGCAGGCGCAGCAGCGCCTCCCACACCTTGATCTGGAAGTTGGTGCCGCGCAGCAGCAGGTGCAGGCGGCCCGGCTGCGGCGTGCCGGGGAACACCTGGTCCATCAGGCGCTGGGCCTCGCGGTCGTCGCAGACCAGCTGCGCCGCCGGCCAGGCCGCGAGCAACTCCTGGTGGCGCAGCGCCGCATCACCGTCGAGAAAGGCCAGGTAGCACAGGCCGCGTTCCGTCCAGCCCGCCAGCGCGGTGCCAAACGGCGTGTCGGCCTGGCCCCAGCCCAGCGTCACGCCGGCGCCGCCGCTTTTGATCTCCCCGGGTGTCATGGCCTCGCAGCTGATCATCAGGTCGTGCAGCCGGCTGCTGCCCGACAGGCCGCTGGCCTGTGCGACGCTCAGCACGTCCTGCGCCTCGCGCAGCGCCTGCAGCGCGTAGGCCTTGGTCAGGTATTGCAGGAAGCGCTTGGGCGAGATGCCGGCCCAGGCGGCGAAGACGCGCTGCAGGTGATGCTCGCTGAGGTGCACGGCCTGCGCCAGCTCGGCCAGCGTGGGCTGCTGCAAGGCGTTCTCACGCAGGTAGCGGATGGCTTGCGCCACCACGGCGTACTGGCGTTGCGGCGGGACCGGCAGCTCATCCATGCGGCACCGCCTTGCGCGCCCACAGCGTGCGCGGATCGAAGCCCGTCACCAGCGCCGTGCCCGTGAGCACCACCAACGCGCCAGCCAGCGTCTGCCAGCCCACGGCTTCGCCCAGGAAGAGGTGGCCCCAGAGGATGCCGAAGACCGGGATCAGGAAGGTCACCGTGAGCGCCGAGGCTGCGCCCAGCGCCGCAACCAAGCGGAAGTACATCAGGTAGGCCAGGCCTGTGCACAGCAGGCCCAGGCCCAGCACCGCGCCCCAGACCAGCACCGGCGTGGCCGTCTCAGGCATCGGTGCATGGCCCGCGAAAGGCAGCACCGGCCACAGCAGCAGCGTGGCCGCCCACATGCTGCCGTGGGCGTTGGCGTAGGGCAGGAGCGCGTTGCGGGTCGATCTGGCGTAGTGGCTGGCGATGGCGTAACAGCAGGGCGCCAGCAGCACGCCGGCCAGCACCCAGCCCGAGCCGGGTTTGAGCATGGCCGGATCCAGCCCCATGAGCAGGGCCACCCCCGCCACACCCAGGGCCAGGCCCGCCGCGACACGACCCCGCAGCGGCTCGCGGCTCCAGGCCCAGGCGATCACCGCGCCCCAGATCGGCGCCGTGGCGTTGACCACCGAGAGCAGCGACGCCGTGAGCGTCTGCGCCGCCCAGGCGAAGAGCACAAAGGGCAGCGCGCTGTTGAACAGGCCCAGCACCAGGTAGTGGCGCCAGTGCGTACGCCAAGCCAGGCTGTGGCGGAACCAGCGCCCCGCCAGCGCCAGCAGCAGGGCCCCCAGCAACACCCGCCACTCGATCAGCCAGACCGGCCCCAGCGCGGGGACGGCGATGCGCATGAACAGGAAAGAAGCTCCCCAGATGGCCGCAAGGATGATCAGCTGGAGCAGGTTGGCGGGGGTCATGGTCTTGGGGGCTGCACGATAGGGGCCTATTTTCGGCCGCGATACCCGGCGGCGGCCACCCGATTCTTGCGCAATTGGCGGGTGAATCCGGGAATTTTTCGGCCGGCCTGCCTTGCCGGCAGCCGGACAAGCCGTTACGCTGTCAACTGAGATCAACAAGGACGACCCGCATGAGTTCCCAGCCCGCCTCCCGCACCGCCGATACCCGCAACACTGCCGGCAACAGCAGCAAGTTCGAGCTGCTGCTCTTCCAGCTGGGCACCGCCGCCGGCTCCGAGCAACGCGAACTGTTCGGCATCAATGTGTTCAAGGTGCGCGAAATCATGGTCATGCCCCAGCTCACCAAGATGGTCAATGCGCCGGCCCATGTGCTGGGCGTGGCCAACATCCGCGGCCAGATCATCACCGTGATCGACCTGCCCGCCATCACGGGCCGCACGCCGGCCCAGGGCGACGGCATCCTGCTGGTCACCGAATTCGCCCGCACCACCCAGGGCTTCTTCGTGGAGAACGTGACCGAGATCGTGCAGGTGGACTGGAAGCATGTGCTCTCCGCCGAGGGCCGTGGTGGCGAACTGGTCACCAGCATCGCCCGCCTGGACGGCGACGCAGAGAACAGCCGGCTGGCGCAGGTGCTCGATGTGGAACGCATCCTGCACGACGTGATGCCAGACACGGCCGATTTCGGAAAGCCCACGGGCCCCAAGATCCAGCTCCCGCCGGGCAGCGTGGTGCTGGCGGCCGACGATTCGGCCATGGCGCGCGGCATCCTGGAGAAAGGCCTGAACTCGCTGGGGGTCTCCTTCATCATGACGCACAGCGGCAAGGAGGCGTGGGAACGCCTGCAAAGCCTGGCCGTGCAGGCCAAGAGCGAAGGCAAGTCCGTCAAGGACAAGGTCGCGCTGCTGCTCACCGACCTGGAAATGCCCGAGATGGACGGCTTCACCCTGACCCGCAATGTCAAGGCCGACGTGCAGTTCAGCGGCATCCCGGTGGTGGTCCACTCCTCGCTCACGGGCACGGCCAACGAGGCCCAGGTGCAAAGCGCCGGCGCCGACGCCTACATCGCCAAGTTCCACATCGACGATCTCGCTTCCACGCTGCGCGAAGTGCTGGCCCGGCGCTGAGCGGTCCTGGCCAGCCGGGCGCTGGCCATGCCCTTGCCCGCACGCGGCGCCACGCGCCGCGTTAAGCTTGCCGGCATCCCTACCCACCGCCGCTCCATCCATGTCCAGCGACCGCGCACGCGCCCCCACCCCCCGCTCCCTCAGCGGCCTGCTGCCCTTTTTGCGGCCCTACCGCGCGCGCATCGCCCTGGCCCTGGTGTTCCTCGTGCTGGCCGCCGCGGCCACGCTGGCCTTTCCGCTGGCGCTGCGCGAGCTGATCGACGGCGGCCTGCAGCCGCAGGACCGCGGCGTGCAGATGCTGGCGCTGCGCCAGCACTTTGCCCTGCTGTTCGGCGTGGCCGCGGCCATGGGCGTGTTCTCGGCGGTGCGCTTCTACCTCATGAGCTGGCTGGGTGAACGCGTCACAGCCGACGTGCGCGACGCCGTCTACCACCACGTGCTGCAGCAGAGCCCCGAGTTCTTCGAGACCACGCAGACCGGCGAGGTGCTCTCGCGCCTGACCACGGACACCACCCTGGTGCAGACCGTGGTGGGTTCCTCCTTCTCCATGGGCCTGCGCAGCGCCGTGATGGGCCTGGGCGCGCTGGGCATGCTGGTGTGGACCAACCCGCTGATCATGGCGCAGGTGCTGCTGGTGCTCATCGGCGTGGTGCTGCCCAGCATCTGGTTCGGCCGCCGGGTGCGCCGCCTCTCGCGTGCCAGCCAGGACCGCGTGGCCGACTCCAGCGCCATCGCCGCCGAGGTGCTCAACGCCGTGCCCGTGGTGCAGAGCTATGGCGCCGAGGCGCGCGAAGCCGCGCGTTTCGACGCCGCCACCGAGAACGCCTTTGGCACCGCCAAGCGCCGCGTGCGCGCGCGGGCCATGCTCATGGCCTTCATCATCACGGCCACCTCGGGCGCCCTGCTCTGGGGCCTGTACCAGGGCACGCAGGCCGTGCTGGCCGGCGAGATCAGCGCCGGCCACCTGGGGCAGACCGTGGTCTACGTCATCATGCTGGCGAGCTCCTTTGCCGTGCTGGGCGAGGTCTACGGCGAGCTGCTGCGCGCCGCCGGTGCCACCGAACGCCTCATGGAGCTGCTGGCCAGCCAGTCGCCCATCACCTCGCCGGCGCAGCCGCAGGCCGCCCCCTCCCCGGCCGCCGGTACCGCCATCGCCTTTGAAGCCCTCACCTTCCACTACCCCTCCCGCCCCAGCCAGCCCGCGCTGAGCGACTTCACGCTCAAGGTCGCCCCGGGCGAGACCGTGGCCCTGGTCGGCCCCAGCGGCGCGGGCAAGACCACGGTGTTCCAGCTGCTGCTGCGCTTCTACGATCCGAGCGCCGGCACGCTCAAGCTCAACGGCGTGCCCCTGCCGCAGCAAAGCCTGCAGGCCCTGCGCGCGCAGATCGCCATCGTGCCGCAGGAGCCGGTGATCTTCTCCAGCAGCGCGCTGGAGAACATCCGCTACGGCCGCCCCGGGGCCAGCGACGACGAGGTGTTTGCCGCCGCCCGCGCCGCCTTTGCCGACGACTTCATCCGAAAACTGCCCGAGGGCTACGCCACCTTCCTCGGTGAACGCGGTGTGCGCCTCTCCGGCGGGCAGCGCCAGCGCATCGCCATCGCCCGCGCCATGCTCAAGAACCCGCCGCTGCTGCTGCTGGACGAGGCCACCAGCGCGCTGGACGCCGAGAGCGAACGCATGGTGCAGGCCGCCCTGGAAACCGCCATGCGCGGGCGCACGACGCTGGTCATCGCCCACCGCCTGGCCACCGTGCAACAGGCCGACCGCATCGTGGTCATCGACCAGGGGCGGCTGGTGGAACAGGGCACGCATGAGAGCCTGGTGGCGGCGAACGGGCTGTATGCGCGGCTGGCGGCGTTGCAGTTCAAGTCTTAGGGTTTGCCATTACCTCTTCAGAGGATGGGGAAACTAGAGGGGCCTCCTAGAATCACCGAGATTCACTCGAAAGGCTTCTCATGAAATTCTTGATCGCCATACTGACCACAATTTTGACCGCGTGCTCTGTAACGATACCGAATCAAAAATTTAATGATCCTAACGCGGTATCAGCGGCAGTGTCCGTGAAGAATGACCCCTACAAGAAATTAAGAGTTTACGAGGGGCCAGACGTTTCAACCGACAGGCTCGACAAATTGCTTATCAGAGCATGGGGCAGTGACGAAAGCAAAATCGTGATCTACCAAATCTACGTCATAGACTACTACAACGGAGACTGGCGTTTCTACGACTCCGCCTTCGATATCAAAGGAAATCGGCTTTCAACCACGTTGATTTCTCGCGACGTGCCTTCATGCAGATACGCGAACTGCTCTCATGAAGAGCATGTTGGTTTAAATGTGAGCAGAGCGTACCTTGAAGAGTTCGTAGACACGGGTTTGAATTTCAAACTAAGCGGAAAAGGAGGAGATGCGCTGTTTTTTATTCCTGGTTCTTATATCAAAGGATTTCTCGCTGTCGTCGAGTGAGGTCACGTATATGGCATCAGATATCGACGCCTATAAAGATTCCGTCAGCGATGCCGCAATATGGCTGCTGCAAGCAGAGCAGCTATATCTTGCAGCGGAATTACTGTCCTCGAATATCGCATTAGCGCCCCCACCCCACTCGGAAGATCAAATAGCCCGCTCTGTTGGCGCAATGAAAGGCAGCTTGCTGCTGTTAGCTTTCGCAGTCGAAAATGCACTGAAATCCGTTAGAGCCCGGAAAGGGCTTATCGAATTCGACGAGATAGGTATTTTGAAATCTAGCCTCGGGCAAGGCTCATCAGTTCACGACCTATGTAAGCAGGCAACCGATCTAGGCATTAATTTGAATGCGGATGAGCACGAGCTGTTAAAGCGACTTTCTCAGATTGCTCAGTGGGCTGGCAAATATCAACATCCACTTAAATTTGAACAATTTAAGCAAGCTCGAGAGCCTGATGCGGACCCTAGAAAAATCACCTTGTCTGATGACCTTAGTCGCGTGCGAATTTTTATCGAGAAGCTGAAGCAGTCAACAAGCTAGCACTGAAATCAGTTTCGATCTGACTACCTCTCTTTACTTGCCTTACTGCAGCGGCCCCTTGAGCCCCTCAGGCAGCGGCAGGGGCATCACGGTGATGCCCTCCTCCATCAGCGCCTCAGTCTCCTCACGTGAAGCCTGGCCGCGGATGCCGCGCTCCTCGGTTTCGCCGTAGTGGATCTTGCGCGCCTCTTCGGCAAAGCGTACGCCCACGTCTTCCGTTTCGGCGATGATGCGACGCGCGACTTGCAGCCAGGCCGCCTGCAGGGCCTGGGCCGGGTCGCCGGCAGCCACGGCCTGTTTCTCCTGGCTCGCCGCGGCCTGCGGTGCGGCGGGCGCGCCGAAGTTCAGGCGCGGGGCGCTGGGCAGCTTGTGCACGGTCTTGTCGGCGCACAGGGGGCATACCATAAGGCCGCGTTCGACCTGGCGGGTGTAGTCCTCTTCGGAGGCGAACCAGCCCTCGAAGCTGTGGTGTGCGCTGCACTGGAGGTTGAAGACCTTCATGGACTGAATCTTGACAGCCAGCGGCTCAGGCTGCCGGGCGCCAGTCCAAAACCCATGCACCCGAGAGGACGTTCTGCAGCCAGAGCATGCCGGTCAGGGTCTTGGCGTCGGTGACCTGGCCCTCACGGCACCACTGCAGCAGCTCGGCGGGGGTGGCGCTGAACACGTCGAGGAACTCGCCCTCGTCCAGCTGGCGCGCGCCCTGGGTCAGGCCGCGCGCGAACCAGACCTCGATGAACTCGGTGGAGTAGGAGATGACGGGGTGCAGCACGCCGGCACGCGCCCATTCGGTGGCGCGGTAGCCGGTCTCCTCCTGCAGCTCACGCTGCGCGCAGGCCAGGATGTCTTCGCCCGGGTCGAGCTTGCCGGCGGGGAATTCGATCATCACCTGCTTGACGGGGTAACGGTACTGGCGCTCCAGCACCACGCGCATGCTGCCATCGGCCTGCGGCAGCAGCGGGATGATCATGACGGCACCGGGGTGCTTGACGTACTCGCGCACGGCGCTGCTGCCGTCGGGCAGGCGCACCCTGTCGCGGAAGGCGTGCAGGAAACGGCCCTTGAGCAGCTCCTCGCTGCTCTGCTGGGTTTCGATCAGGTGCTCGTCATCCATGATCGCAGCACTATCTCAACGGTGGCGCTTGTAGAGGTAGCGGTAGACGAAGCCGGGGAAGGCCAGGGTCAGGAAGAGCGTGCCCGTGATGGCGTAGAACTCCCAGCCCTGCGGGGCGATACGGCCGGCGCGCTGCTCCAGCAGCAGGGCCAGGCCGCCCACGATGAAATAGAACACGACCAGCTCCAGCAGGCGCAGGCCCAGGTTCTTGGGGAACTTCAGCGGCACGACGGCCAGCAGGCGGCCGTTGACGAAAGGCAGGTTGGCGCCGACGACGGCGGCCAGCACCACGAACCAGACGGCGGCGGAAGACGAGGTCATGTGCCGAGCATCTGCACCACGGCCTGTGCGCACAGTGCCATCAGGCCGCCGGGCACGATGCCCAGCACCAGCACCAGCAGGCCGTTGACGGAGAGCACGGCACGCACGTCCAGCGGGGCCGAAACCGTGGTGGCGGTGATGGGCTCGTCAAAGTACATGACCTTGACGACACGCAGGTAGTAGAAGGCCCCGATCAGCGACATGATGACGGCGAACACGGCCAGCACGATGTGCAGGGTCTGGCCCGAGGCGATCAGCGCCTGCAGCACGGAGAGCTTGGCGTAGAAGCCGACCATGGGCGGGATGCCGGCCAGCGAGAACAGGCAGATGGCCATGATGGCGGCGTACAGCGGGCTGCGCTGGTTCAGGCCGGCGAAGTCGGCGATCTCTTCGCTCTCGAAGCCTTCACGTGCCAGCAGCAGGATGACGCCGAAGGAAGCCAGCGTGGTCAGCACATAGGTGATGACGTAGAACATGGCCGAGCTGTAGGCATTGGCCGCGGAGTAGATGTTGCCGTTGATCACGCCCGACATCAGGCCCAGCAGCACGAAGCCCATCTGCGAGATGGTCGAGTAGGCCAGCATGCGCTTGAGGTTGGTCTGCATGATGGCGGCCAGGTTGCCGATCAGCAGCGAGGCGACAGCCAGCAGGCCGAGCATCTGCTGCCAGTCGAACCACAGGGGCAGCATGCCCTCGACCAGCAGGCGCATGACAATGGCAAAGGCGGCCAGCTTGGGCGCGCCGCCGATCATCAGCGTGACGGCGGTGGGCGCGCCCTGGTAGACGTCGGGGATCCACATGTGGAAAGGCACCACGCCGAGCTTGAAGGCCAGGCCGGCCACCACGAAGACCAGGCCGAAGGTCAGCACACTCGGGTTGATCAGGCCGGAATTGACGGCGCGGAAGACCTGGTTGACGTCCAGCGAACCGGTGGCGCCGTACATCATGGACATGCCATAGAGCAGGAAACCCGAGGCCAGCGCGCCCAGCACGAAGTACTTCATGGCCGCCTCGGTCGAGACGGCGTGGTCACGGCGCAGGGCCACCAGCGCGTAGCTGGAGAGCGTGAGCAGTTCCAGGCCCAGGTAGATCAGCAGGAAGTTGTTGCCCGAGATCATGATGAACATGCCCAGCAGCGCAAACAGGCTCAGGCTGAACAGCTCACCGCCGCGCAGCATGTCACGATCGGCCGCGTAGGGACGCGCATAGACCAGGGTCACCATGACGGCGATGGTGGCGAAGAACTTGAGCCAGTTGCCCATGGCGTCGCTGACGACCATATTGCCCAGGCCGTAGATCGTGCCGCCGGCGCTGGCGTACAGGGCCTGCAGCAGGGCCACGCCGGCCAGCGTCAGCAGGGTGATCACATAGGTGGTGGTGCGCAAGCGGCTCTTGACGGTCAGGTCCAGCAGCGTGATGGCGCAGGCCATGACGAGCAGGATGACTTCGGGGAATACCGCGATCCAGCTGATGGTGTCTGTCATCTTCAGTCTCTTTAATTCAGTTCAGCTTCGACTGCGCCACGTGCTTGAGCAGCTCGGCCACCGAGCTGTCCATCACGTCGGTAAAGGGCTTGGGGTGAACGCCCATCCACAAGACGGCGATGGCCAGCAGCGTGAGCATGAGGAACTCGCGGCTGTTGATGTCCTGCAGGCCCTTGACGTCCTCATTGGCCACGGGGCCGAGGTAGACGCGCTTGAACATCCACAGCGTGTAGGCGGCGCCGAAGATCAGCGCCGTGGAAGCCGCCAGGCCCAGCCAGAAGTTGGCCTTGATGGCGCCCAGGATCACCATCCACTCGCCGACAAAACCGGCAGTGGCAGGCAGGCCGCAGTTGGCCATGGCGAACAGCAGGGCGAAGGCCGTGAACTTGGGCATGGTGTTGATCACACCGCCGTAGCTGGCGATCTCACGCGAGTGCACGCGGTCGTAGAGCACACCGATGCACAGGAACATGGCGCCCGAGACGAAGCCGTGGGCGATCATCTGCACCAGGCCGCCGGCCACGCCGAGGTCGTTGAAGATGAAGAAACCCAGGGTGACGAAACCCATGTGGGCGACCGAGGAGTAGGCCACCAGTTTCTTCATGTCCTGCTGCACCATGGCGACCAGGCCCACGTAGATCACGGCGATCAGCGACAGCGCGATCATCAGCCAGGCCCATTCGCGCGCGGCGTCGGGGGCAATCGGCATGGAGAAACGCAGGAAACCGTAGGCGCCCAGCTTGAGCATGATGGCGGCCAGCACGGCGGAGCCGCCGGTGGGCGCCTCGACGTGCACGTCGGGCAGCCAGGTGTGCACCGGCCACATCGGCACCTTCACGGCGAAGGCCGCGAAGAAGGCGAAGAAGATCAGCGTCTGCGTACGGCCATCCAGCGGCAGGGAATGCCAGGTGGCGATGTCGAAGCTGCCACCCGACTTGGTGTACAGGAAGATCAGCGCGATCAGCAGCAGCAGCGAGCCCAGCAGCGTGTAGAGGAAGAACTTGAAGGCCGCGTAGATCTTGTTGGGGCCGCCCCAGATACCGATGATCAGGTACATCGGGATCAGCGTCGCTTCGAAGAAGACGTAGAACAGGATGCCGTCCAGCGCGGAGAACACGCCGATCATCAGGCCGCTGAGGATCAGGAAGGCGCCCATGTACTGGTTGACGCGGCTGGTGATGACTTCCCAGCCGGCGATGACCACGATCACGTTGATGAAGGCGGTCAGCAGCACGAACCAGAAGGAGATGCCGTCCAGGCCCAGGTGGTAGTGCACATTGAAGCGCTCCATCCAGGGCAGGAGTTCCACGAACTGCATCTCGGCCGTGCCGAGCTGGAAACCCGCGTACAGCGGAAGGGTGACCAGGAAACTGGCTACTGCGCCCACCAGTGCGACCCAGCGCACGGTGCGTGCCTGGTCATCACGTCCGAGGACGAGCAGCAGCACGCCGAAAACGATCGGCATCCAGATGGCGAGGCTCAACAAACCCATTTTGTTCTTCTCCTTAGCGGCCGAGCCACTGGGCCAGCATGGGCCAGGTCACGAAATACGTCATCAGGACCACGATGCCGAGGATCATGGCCAGGGCGTAGTGGTAGAGGTAACCGGACTGGAACCAGCGCACCACGCCGGCCACCCAGCCCACCACCTTCCAGGAACCGTTGACCAGGGTGCCGTCGATCACGGCCTGGTCGCCACCCTTCCACAGTCCGACGCCCAGCATGCGCGCGCCGCGTGCCAGGACGTTCTCGTTGAACCAGTCCAGGTAGTACTTGTTCTCCAGCAGGGTGTAGATCGGTTGCACGGCGCGCTTGATGGCCGCCGGCACGGCCGGGTTGACCATGTACATGTAATACGCCGTGGCCACGCCGGCCAGCGCCAGCCAGAAAGGCAGCGTGCTGAAGGCGTGCGCGGCCATGGCCAGCGGGCCATGGAAGGCTTCGGCCAGCTCGACCATCACGTGGTGCCTGGTGGCGTCCACGAAGATGGCGTCCTTGAAGAAGTCGCCGTACAGCATCGGCTGGATGGTCAGGTAACCGATCACCACCGAGGGGATGGCCAGCAGCACCAGCGGCACCGTCACCACCCAGGGCGACTCGTGCGGCTCGTGGTGATCGTCATGGCCGTGGTGACCGTGGTCATCATGGTGTGCATCGGGGTTCTGGTCGTAGCGTTCCTTGCCGTGGAAGACCAGGAAGTACATGCGGAAGGAGTAGAAGGCCGTCACGAAGACGCCGGCCAGCACCGCGAAGTTGGCGAAACCGGCACCCCAGAGGTGGCTCTCGTGCACCGCCTCGATGATGCTGTCCTTGGAATAGAAGCCGGCGAAGAGCGGCGTGCCGATCAGGGCCAGCGAACCCAGCAGCGAGGTGATCCAGGTGATGGGCATGTACTTGCGCACGCCACCCATCCAGCGGATGTCCTGGTTGTGGTGCATGCCGATGATGACCGAACCCGCGCCGAGGAACAGCAGGGCCTTGAAGAAGGCGTGCGTCATCAGGTGGAACACGGCGACCGAGTAGGCGGAAGCACCAAGGGCCACCGTCATGTAACCCAGCTGCGAGAGCGTGGAATAGGCCACCACGCGCTTGATGTCGTTCTGGATGATGCCCAGGAAACCCATGAAGAGGGCCGTGATGGCGCCGATCACCATGATGAAGCTCAGGGCCGTGTCGGACAGCTCGAACAGCGGCGACATGCGCGCGACCATGAAGATGCCGGCCGTCACCATGGTGGCGGCGTGGATCAGCGCGGAAATCGGCGTGGGGCCTTCCATCGAATCCGGCAGCCAGACGTGCAGCGGGAACTGGGCCGACTTGCCCATGGCGCCGATGAACAGGCAGATGCAGATCACGGTGATCAGCATGGCGTCCTGGCCCAGGATGTACCAGGGGAACTCGATGGCACCCAGCTGCGGTGCCTTGGCGAACACCTCGGTGTAGTTCAGCGTGCCGGCGTAGGCGGCGATCAGGCCGATGCCCAGGATGAAGCCGAAGTCACCCACGCGGTTGACCAGGAAAGCCTTCATGTTGGCGAAGATGGCCGTGGGCTTGTTGAACCAGAAGCCGATCAGCAGGTAGGACACCAGGCCCACCGCCTCCCAGCCGAAGAACAGCTGCAGCAGGTTGTTGCTCATGACCAGCATGAGCATGGAGAAGGTGAACAGGGAGATGTAGGCAAAGAAGCGGTTGTAGCCCTCGTCCTCTTCCATGTAGCCGATGGTGTAGATGTGCACCATGAGCGAGACGAAGGTCACCACGCACATCATCATGGCGGTGAGGCCATCGACCATGAAGCCGATTTCCATCTTCAGGCCGCCGACCACCATCCACTCGTAGATGGTTTCGTTGAAGCGCGCGCCGTCCATGGCCACGCTCTTGAGCGTCATGGCGGAGAGGATGAAGGCCACCAGCACACCCAGGATGGTGAAGGTGTGAGAGAGGCGGCGGCCGATCCAGTTGCCGCCCAGCTGGGTGCCGAGGATGCCGGCCAGCACGGAGCCGACCAGCGGCGCCAGCGGCACGGCCAGCAGGGTGGATGCATTCAGGGTTTGACTCATCTTCTAGTACCTTGATGAACCGGCGGGTTCAGCCCTTGAGCGTGTTGAGTTCGTCCACATTGATGCTGGACTTGTTGCGGAACAGCAGCACCAGGATGGCCAGGCCGATGGCCGATTCGGCCGCTGCCACGGTAAGAATGAAGAAAACGAAGACCTGGCCGTGCATGTCGCCCAGGTAGTGCGAGAAGGCCACGAAATTCAGGTTGACAGCCAGCAGCATGAGCTCGATGGCCATCAGCAGCACGATCAGGTTCTTGCGGTTCAGGAAGATGCCGACCACCGCGATGGCGAACAGCGCGGCGCCCAGCGTGAGGTAGTGTCCCAGGGTCAGGGTCATGGCTTGTTCTCCTCGGGCGCGGCGGCCGGGGGCGCGGCGCGGGTGGTCTCGACTTTCACGATGGACATGCGATCACTGGCGCGCACGCGCACCTGGATGGACGGGTCGATGGCCTTGCTGTCCTTGCGCTGGCGCAGCGTGAGCGCGATGGCGGCGATCATGGCCACCAGCAGGATGCAGGCGGCCACCTGGATCGGGTAGACGTATTCGGTGTAGAGCAGAATGCCCAGCTCCTTGGCGTTGTCGACGTCCGTCACCGGCTGGCCGATGACCTGGGCCACGGCCGGCTCATCGCTGACGCGAAAGCCCGTCAGCAGCACGGCGGCCATCTCCAGCACCACGACGGCGCCCAAGGTCACCGCCAGCGGCATGTGCTTCCAGAAGCCCTGGCGCAGCTGGTCAATCTTGATGTCCAGCATCATGACCACGAAGAGGAAGAGCACCATCACCGCACCGAGGTAGACCAGCACCAGCGTGATGGCCAGGAACTCGGCCTTCAGCAGCAGCCAGATGGCCGAGGCCTGCGAGAAGGACAGCATGAGGAAGAGCACGGCGTGCACGGGGTTGCGTGCCGTGATGACCCGGAAGGCTGCGAACAGCAGCACGGCCGAGAACAGGAAGAAGAAGCCGGTTTTGACGTCCATGATCGTTTCTTGGTGTTTCCTGGCGGCTCAGCGGTACTTCGCGTCGGCCGCGCGGGCGGCAGCGATCTCGGTCTCGTAGCGGTCACCCACGGCCAGCAGCATGTCCTTGGTGAAGTACAGGTCACCGCGCTTTTCGCCGTGGTATTCGAGGATGTGGGTCTCGACGATGGAGTCCACCGGGCAGCTCTCTTCGCAGAAGCCGCAGAAGATGCACTTGGTCAGGTCGATGTCGTAGCGCGTGGTGCGGCGGCTGCCGTCCTTGCGCGCTTCGGATTCGATGGTGATGGCCATGGCCGGGCAGACGGCTTCGCAGAGCTTGCAGGCGATGCAGCGCTCTTCGCCATTTTCATAGCGGCGCAGGGCGTGCAGGCCGCGGAAACGCGGCGACAGCGGGGTCTTTTCTTCCGGGTACTGGATGGTGACCTTGCGGGCGAAGGCATAACGCCCCGTCAGGGCCATGCCCTTGAAAAGCTCCACGAGCATGAAGCTCTTGAAGAAGTCCCTGAGGGAAAAGGTCGAAGCGGTAGCGGTGGTCATAGTCCTGCTCCTCGGCTGCCGCCGGGCCGTCCCAAGGCAGACGACGCCCCCTCGGGGGGCAGCGAATACACAAAGTGATGAGCGTGGGGGCGCATGTTCAGTTCCAGATGTTCCACGACGTCTGCATCCAGATGCCGACGACGAGCAGCCACACCAGGGTGACCGGGATGAAGATCTTCCAGCCCAGACGCATGATCTGGTCGTAACGGAAACGCGGGAAGGTGGCGCGGATCCAGATGAACATGGACACCACGACGAAAGTCTTGAGGCCCAGCCAGATCCAGCCCGGAATCCAGTTGAACAGCGCACTGTCGATCGGGGACAGCCAGCCGCCCAGGAACATGATCACGGCGAGGATGGACACCAGCCACATGCTGGCGTATTCAGCCAGGAAGAAGATGGCAAAGCCCATGCCCGAGTACTCGACCATGTGGCCGGCCACGATCTCGGCCTCGCCCTCGACCACGTCGAAGGGGTGGCGGTTGGTCTCGGCCACGCCGGAGATCAGGTAGACCAGAAAGATCGGCAGCAGCGGCAGCCAGTTCCAGGACAGGATGCCCAGGCCTTTGTCGGCGAAGTAGCCCTCGCCCTGCCCCAGCACGATGTCGGTCAGGTTCATGCTGCCCGAGACCATGAGCACCACCAGGAAGCAGAAGCCCATGGCAATCTCGTAGCTCACCATCTGCGCGGAAGCGCGCAGCGCACCGAGGAAGGCGTACTTGGAGTTGGAAGCCCAGCCCGCGATGATGACGCCGTAGACCTCGATCGACGTAATGGCCATGATCAGCAGCAGGCCGGTGTTGATATTGGTCAGCGCCACATCCGGCCCGAAGGGAATCGCCACCCAGGCGGCCAGCGCCGGCATGATGGCCATGATGGGGCCGAGCACGAAGAGGCCCTTGGCCGCGGCGGTCGGCTGGATGATTTCCTTGGTCAGCAGCTTGAGCGCATCGGCAATGGGCTGCAGCAGGCCAAAGGGGCCCACGCGGTTGGGGCCAAAACGCACCTGCATGAAACCCAGCAGCTTGCGCTCCCACAGCGTCAGGTAGGCCACGGCGCCCATCAGCGGCGCGAGCACGCAGACGATCTTGATCAGGATCCAGAGCACCGGCCAGGCCATCGTGGCCCACCAGCTGGCGGCGATCAGGTTCAGACCGCCGTTGTAAAACGCATCGATCATGCGGCTACCCCTTGTTCACGGGCGTCGGCCGTCAGTTGCAGCGACGGCGCGCGACGGACCAGGCCGTCGAGTTGGTAGATGGAAGCGACCACCGGCTCACCCGCGGTGGCAGCGACATTGATGGTTGCCTGCGTGGCGTTGGACAGTTTCACAGGCTGGGCGGTGGCCGCGGCCAGCACGTCCTGCGAGGATTCGAAATCGAAGCCCTGCAGGCCCAGCAGATTGCCCAGCACACGCAGCACCTTCCAGGCCGGGCGCGTATCGCCCTGGGGCTTGACCACGGCGTGGAAGCTCTGCGGGCGGCCTTCGGCGTTGACGAAGCTGCCCGAGGTTTCGCTGAACGGCGCAATGGGCAGCAGCACGTCGCTGAACGCCAGGTTGGTCTTGAAGGGGCTGAGCGTGACCACCATCTCGGCGCTGTCCAGCGCAGCCGCAGCGGCCTGGCCGGCGGCCGTGTCGTATTCGGGCTCGACGGCCAGCAGCACGGCAGCCTTGAGCGTGCCACCCAGCATCTGCGCGGCATTCAGGCCTGCAGCCTGCGGCTGGGCACCGACCCATTGCGCGCCCACGGTGTTGGCGGCTTCGGTCAGGTAACCGACGCTGGCACCGGTCTGGGCACCGATCCAGTTGGCGAGGGCCAGCAGGCTGGAGGCGTTGGCATGGTGTGCAGCGGCGTTGCCCAGCAGCACGGCCTTGCGTTCGCCGCCCAGCAGGGACTTGGCGATGGCCTGTGCTTCGGGCGTGGCCTGGCCGGCGGCCGGGGCGGCCACGCCCTTCTCTGCCGCGATGGCCGCAGCCACATTGGCCAGGGCCTGCGCCCACTGCGCAGCCGGCGTCACCTGTGCATGGGCCACCTTCATGGCCCAGGCGTCGGCGCTCTGGTACAGGCTCTTCGAGGTGATGGTGCTGAGCTGTGCGCCCTGGCGCACGGCCTGGCGGACGCGCTGCGCGAACAGCGGGTGGTCCTTGCGCAGGTTGCTGCCGACGACCAGCACGCGCTGCAGCTGCGTGAGCGCGGCGATGGGCAGGCCCAGCCAGCGCACGCCTTCGGCCTTGCCGAATTCAGCGTTGCGCAGGCGGTAATCGATGTTGTCGCTGCCCAGGCCGCGCAGCAGGCCGGCGGCCAGGTAAAGCTCTTCGAGCGTGCTGTGCGGGCTGACCAGGGCACCGATGCTGCTGGCACCGTGATCGCCCTTGATGGTCTTCAGGCCGTTGGCCACGTACTCGAGCGCGGTCTGCCAGTCGACTTCCTTCCACTGGCCGCCCTGCTTGACCATGGGGCTGCTGAGGCGGTCGGCGCCATCCAGGGCTTCGTAGGAATAGCGGTCGCGGTCGGCGATCCAGCACTCGTTGACATCTTCGTTTTCCAGGGGGACCACACGCAGGACCCGGTGGTTCTTGACCTGCACGATCAGGTTGGCGCCGGTGGAGTCATGCGGGCTGACCGACTTGCGGCGGCCCAGCTCCCAGGTGCGGGCCTGGTAGCGGAAAGGCTTGCTGGTGAGCGCGCCCACCGGGCAGATGTCGATCATGTTGCCCGACAGCTCGGAATCGACCGAGTGGCCGACGAAGGTCTCGATCTCGGAGTGTTCGCCGCGATGGCTCATGCCGAGTTCCATCACGCCGGCGACTTCCTGGCCGAAACGTACGCAGCGCGTGCAGTGGATGCACCGGCTCATCTCTTCCATGGAGATCAGCGGGCCCACGTCCTTGTGGAAGACTACGCGCTTCTCTTCCTCGTAGCGCGAGGCGGAGGCGCCATAGCCCACGGCCAGGTCCTGCAGCTGGCACTCGCCGCCCTGGTCGCAGATGGGGCAGTCCAGCGGGTGGTTGATCAGCAGGAACTCCATGACCGACTTCTGGGCCTTGAGCGCCTTGTCGGTCTTGGTGCGCACGATCATGCCCTGCGTGACGGGGGTGGCGCAGGCCGGCATGGGCTTGGGCGCCTTCTCCACGTCCACCAGGCACATGCGGCAGTTGGCCGCGATGCTGAGCTTCTTGTGGTAGCAGAAATGCGGAATGTAGACGCCGGATTTCTCGGCCGCATGCATGACCATGCTGCCTTCCTGGATCTCTACCTTCTTGCCGTCGAGTTCGATTTCAACCATGTTGAGCCTTTAGCCGGGCCGCCCCAATAAAGGCGGGCGCCCCCACGGGGGGCAGCGAACGATGAGTAAGCTTGGGGGTCATGTACTTCTCGCTATGTCGCTCAGACGTAGGCCGGGACCAGGCAGGTCTTGTGGGCCACGTGATGTTCGAATTCGGGACGGAAATGCTTGATCATGGCGCGCACCGGCATGGCCGCGGCGTCGCCCAGCGCGCAGATGGTGCGACCCTGGATGTTCTCGGCCACGTTGTCCAGCAGGTCCAGGTCTTCCGGGCGACCCTGGCCGTTTTCGATGCGGTCGACCACGCGCGAGAGCCAGCCCGTGCCTTCGCGGCAGGGCGTGCACTGGCCGCACGATTCATGCATGTAGAAGTAGGACAGGCGCTGCAGCGCCTTGACCATGCAGCGGGTCTCGTCCATCACGATGACGGCGCCCGAACCCAGCATGGAGCCGGCCTTGGCGATGGAGTCGTAGTCCATCGTGCACTGCATCATGATGTCGGCCGGCAGCACCGGGGCGGAGGAACCGCCAGGGATCACGGCCTTGAGCTTCTTGCCGCCGCGCACGCCACCGGCGAGCTCCAGCAGCTTGGCAAAGGGCGTGCCCATGGGGATTTCGTAGTTGCCCGGACGCTCGACGTCACCGCTGATCGAATAGATCTTGGTGCCGCCGTTGTTGGGCTTGCCGCACTCGAGGTAGGCCTGGCCGCCGTTGCGGATGATCCAGGGCACGGCCGCGAAGGTCTCGGTGTTGTTGATCGTGGTCGGCTTGCCGTAGAGGCCGAAGCTGGCCGGGAACGGCGGCTTGAAGCGCGGCTGGCCCTTCTTGCCTTCGAGCGATTCGAGCAGCGCGGTTTCTTCGCCGCAGATGTAGGCGCCGAAACCGTGGGCTGCATGCAGCTGGAAACTGAAATTGCTGCCCGCGATGTTGTTGCCCAGCAGGCCGGCGGCGCGCGCCTCTTCCAGCGCGGCTTCGAAACGGTCATAGACCTGGAAGATCTCGCCGTGGATGTAGTTGTAGCCCACCGTGATGCCCATGGCGTAGGCCGCGATGGCCATGCCCTCGATCACGATGTGCGGGTTGTACATGAGGATATCGCGGTCCTTGCAGGTGCCGGGCTCGCCCTCGTCCGAGTTGCACACCAGGTACTTCTGGCCGGGGAACTGGCGCGGCATGAAGCTCCACTTCAAACCGGTGGGGAAACCGGCGCCGCCACGACCGCGCAGGGCGGATTCCTTGACGGTGGCGATCACCTGGTCTTGGGTCAGGCCTTCGCCGCCATCCTTGCCCAGGATCTTCTTCAGGGCCTGGTAACCGCCGCGTGCCTCGTAGTCCTTGAGGTGCCAGTTGCTGCCGTCGAGGCCGGCGTAGATCTGGGGTTCGATGTGGCGGTTGTGGAAGCAGGTCTCGGCGCCGGTGGCGGCGAACTGCGAAAGAAGTTTTTCAACCGACATCACTTGGCCCCTCCAGCCTTCAGGCCGTCGATCAGCTGGTCCAGCTTGTCGTTGCTCATGAAACTGCACATGGTGCGGTCATTGACCAGCAGCACGGGCGCGTCGGCGCAGGCGCCCTGGCATTCGCTCTGCTGCAGCGTGAACAGGCCGTCGGCCGTGGTCTCGCCCATGCTGATGCCGAGCTTGCGCTCCAGGTGATGCAGCGCCTTCTGGCCGTCACGCAGCTGGCACGGCAGGTTGGTGCAGACGTTGAGCTTGTACTTGCCCAGCGGGCGCTGGTTGTACATGTTGTAGAAGGTCGTGACCTCGTGCACGGCCATGGCCGGCATGCCGAGATAGCTGGCGACTTCGGCCTCGCTGTCGGTGCTGACGTGGCCAAGCTCCTGCTGCACGATGGCCAGGCAGGCCATGACGGCAGACTGCTTTTGCTCGGCCGGGTATTTGGCGACTTCCTTGGCGAAGCGCGCTTTGATGGACTCAGAGATCATCGGTCAATCTCTCCAAACACGATATCCAGGGTGCCGATGATGGCCACGGCGTCGGCCAGCATGTGGCCGCGGGCGAGCTCATCGAGCGTGGCCAGGTGGGCAAAGCCCGGGGCACGAATCTTGAGGCGATAGGGTTTGTTGGCACCGTCGCTCACCATGTAGATGCCGAACTCGCCCTTGGGGTGTTCGACGGCGGCATAGGCCTCGCCGGCGGGCACACGGAAACCTTCGGTGAAGAGCTTGAAGTGGTGGATCAGCTCTTCCATATTGGACTTCATGGCCTCGCGGGCCGGCGGCGCCACCTTGTGGTTGTCCGTGATCACCGGGCCGGGGTTGGCGCGCAGCCAGGCCGAGCACTGCTGGATGATGCGGTTGGACTCGCGCATCTCCTGCACGCGCACCAGGTAGCGGTCGTAGCTGTCGCCAGTCTTGCCCACGGGGATGTCGAAATCGACCCGGTCGTAGGCGTCGTAGGGCTGGGTCTTGCGCAGGTCCCAGGCGATGCCGGAGCCGCGCAGCATGGGGCCGGTCATGCCCAGGTTCAGGGCGCGCTCGGCGGTGACCACGCCGATGCCGACCGTGCGCTGTTTCCAGATGCGGTTGTCGGTGAGCAGCGTCTCGTACTCGTCCACGCACTTGGGGAAACGCGCGCAGAAGTCGTCGATGAAGTCCAGCAGCGAACCCTGGCGGTTGGCGTTGATCTCGGCGATGGCGCGGGCGTTGCGGATCTTGCTGACCTTGTGCTGCGGCATGCTGTCCGGCAGGTCGCGGTAGACGCCGCCCGGACGGAAGTAGGCTGCGTGCATGCGCGCGCCGGACACGGCCTCGTACATGTCGAACAGGTCTTCGCGCTCGCGGAAGGTGTAGATCAGGATGGTGGAGCTGCCGCAGTCGTTGCCGTGCGAGCCCAGCCACATCAGGTGGTTGAGCAGGCGCGTGATCTCGCCGAACATCGTGCGGATGTACTTGGCGCGCAGCGGTACCTCGATGCCCAGCATCTTCTCGATGGCCAGGCAGTAGGCCTGCTCGTTGCACATCATCGAGACGTAGTCCAGGCGGTCCATATAGGGCAGCGACTGGATGTAGGTCTTGCTCTCGGCCAGCTTCTCGGTGGCGCGGTGCAGCAGGCCGATGTGCGGATCGGCACGCTGCACGACTTCGCCATCGAGCTCGAGCACCAGGCGCAGCACGCCGTGGGCGGCGGGGTGCTGGGGACCGAAGTTGAGGGTGTAGTTCTTGATTTCGGCCATGATTACTTCAGGCCTCCGTAGTTGTCTTCACGGATGATGCGCGGCGTGATCTCGCGCGGCTCGATGCTCACCGGCTGGTAGATCACACGCTTGAGTTCGGCGTCGTAACGCATCTCGACATGACCGGACAGGGGGAAGTCCTTGCGGAAGGGGTGGCCGATGAAGCCGTAGTCGGTCAGGATGCGGCGCAGATCGTCGTGGCCTTCGAAGACGATGCCGTAGAGGTCGAAGGCCTCGCGCTCGTACCAGTTGGCCGCGCGCCAGACGTCGGTCAGGGAGTCGACCACCGGAAAATCGTCATCGGTGGCGAAGACCTTGAGGCGCAGGCGCTGGTTCAGGCTGACCGAGAGCAGGTGCGACACGACGCAGAAGCGCGCACCGTCCCAGGCGCCCTCGCCCCAGGCGGAGTAGTCGACACCACACAGGTCGATCAACTGCTCAAACTGGCAACCGGGCGCATCGCGCAGGATGCGGGCCGCGGCCAGGTAGTCCTGGGGCGCGACCTCGACGGTGACTTCGCCCAGCTTGACGTCGACACGGCGGGCCTTGCCGCCCAGAGCGGCAGCCACCGCGTCCTGGGTGGCTTCGGTATTTACGGCAAAAGCAGTCATCAATGGTTCCTCAGACGCGGGCGATGGTCTGCGTGCGGCGGATCTTCTGCTGCAGCTGGATGATGCCGTAGATCAGCGCCTCGGCCGTGGGCGGGCAGCCCGGCACGTAGACGTCGACCGGCACGATGCGGTCGCAGCCGCGCACCACCGAATAGCTGTAGTGGTAATAACCGCCACCGTTGGCACAGGAGCCCATGGAGATGACCCAGCGCGGCTCGCTCATCTGGTCGTAGACCTTGCGCAGGGCCGGCGCCATCTTGTTGCACAGCGTGCCGGCCACGATCATCAGGTCGGACTGGCGCGGGCTGGCGCGGAACACCTCGGCGCCGAAGCGGCCGATGTCGTAGCGCGCGGCGGCCGCATGCATCATCTCGACCGCGCAGCAGGCCAGACCGAAGGTCATAGGCCAGAGCGAGCCGGTCTTGGCCCAGTTCACCACCGTGTCGTAACTGGTGGTGACGAAGCCTTCTTTCATCACGCCTTCAATCATGACGACTATCCTTAGTGACCTTGTTGAAACTGTCAGTCGCCGCCGGGCCGCCCCAAGGCGACTGGGCCCCCTCGGGGGGCAGCGCAGAACACGAAGTGACAAGCGTGGGGGCCATGTCTATTCCCAGTCGAGGGCGCCCTTTTTCCACTCGTAGGCAAAACCCACGACGAGGATGGCGATGAACACCATGGCCGCCCAGAAACCCACCGCACCCACTTCCTTGAGCGCCACAGCCCAGGGGAAGAGGAAGGCAATTTCCAGGTCGAACAGGATGAAGAGGATGGCAACGAGGTAGTAGCGCACGTCGAACTTCATGCGGGCGTCTTCAAACGCTTCGAAACCACACTCGTAGGGGGAATTTTTGGCCGCGTCGGGCCGGTTGGGGCCCAGGACATAGCCGATGACCTGGGGGATGACCCCGACGGCAATGCCGACCAAGATGAACAGAAGGACGGGAAGGTACTGATCGAGGCTCATCTTGAATGCTGATCACCGTTGGGCCGCCCGGACTGTATCCGGACGGTCATTTATCTGGTGCCGTCGGCGAGACTCGAACTCGCACAGCTTTCGCCACTACCCCCTCAAGATAGCGTGTCTACCAATTTCACCACGACGGCTTGTCTCTGTTGCCAGGCTTGCATGAGGGTCTGATAGCTCACCCGGCAAGCCTTGGAGTTTACTCCGAATTCCCCCCTCGCCCCGGGGAGAAATTCCGGATTTATTGACTCAGGTCATCGCGCCGGAATCTGCGCCGGGCCAGGCGCGACCGGTGCCGCAGGGGCGGATGCGGGGGCGCCGCCGACCGGTGCCGAGGTGCCCGGAATCTGTGCCGAGTTCTCGGGCGCGGCGGGCGCCGTCACCGCGCTGCCTTCGAGCACGCTGCCCGTGCTGGCCGGGCGCGCGTTGCTGAAATAGGCCAGCAGCAGCGTGCAGACGAAGAACACCGTGGCCAGCACGGCCGTGGTGCGCGAAAGGAAGTTGGCACTGCCGCTGGCGCCGAACAGGCTGCCCGAGGAGCCGCTGCCGAAGGCGGCGCCCATGTCGGCGCCCTTGCCGTGCTGGATCAGGATGAGGCCGATCATGGCCACGGCCGTGACGATCTGCACCGTGAGGATGATGGTGACGATGAAACTCATGTTTACTCCTAAATTCGTAGCAATCGGGTAGCTGTATCAGCCAGCTGCGGCGATGATGGTGAGGAAGTCCGGGGCCTTGAGCGAAGCGCCGCCGATCAGGCCGCCGTCGATATCGGGTTGTGCCAGCAACTGCGCGGCGTTGGCCGCGTTCATGCTGCCGCCATACAGCAGCTTGATGCGGTCCGCCTGCGGCGTGGCAGCCTTGAGTTGCGCGCGCAGCACGGCATGCACCTGCTGCGCCTGTTCGGGACTGGCAGTCTTGCCAGTGCCGATGGCCCAGACGGGCTCGTAGGCCACGACGATCTCGCTGATGCAGTGGCCATTGAGGTGGATCACCGCAGCCAGCTGGCGCTTGACCACCTCCTCCGTCTTGCCCGCTTCACGCTCGGCCAGGGTCTCGCCCACGCAGACGATGGGGGTCACGCCGTTGGCCAGTGCGCGCTGCGCCTTGGCCGCCACGACCGCATCGGTCTCGCCGTGGTACTGGCGGCGCTCCGAATGGCCGACGATGGCGTAGCGCACGCCGAAATCCTTGAGCATGGCCACCGAGACCTCGCCCGTGTAGGCACCCAGCTCGTACTGGGAGACATCCTGCGCGCCCAGCTCGACCGGGCTGGTCGCCAGCAACGCCTGGCATTGGGCCAGATAAGGCGTCGGCACGCAGACCGCGATGTCGCAGGCCGGATCCTTCAGGCCGGACAGCAGGCCCTTGAGCAGGGCCTGGTTGGCAGCCAGGCTGCCATTCATCTTCCAGTTACCGGCAATCAGCTTTTTCATGCACCACTCCAGGTCAGCACGATCTTGCCGATGTGCTGGTTCGATTCCATCAGCGCATGCGCACGTGCGGCACCGCTGCCGGTGGGATCCTTGGCATCCACGGCTGCGTAGGTGCTGTGGATCACCGGCTTGACCTTGCCGGCCTCGATCAGGGGCCAGGCGTGTTTCAGGCAGGCCTGCGCGATCGCCTGCTTGAAAGCGATGGGACGCGGGCGCAGCGTCGAGCCGGTGATGGTCAGGCGCTTGCGCAGTACCAGGCCGGCGTTGAAGCTGCTCTTGGTGCCGCCCTGCACGGCGATGATGACGATGCGGCCGTCCTCGGCCAGGCTCTCGACCTCGCGTGCAACGTACTCGCCGCCCACCATGTCGAGGATCACGTCCACACCCTTGCCGTCCGTCAGTCGCTTGACCTCTTCCTTGAAGTCCTGCGTCTTGTAGTTGATGGCATGGTCGGCGCCCAGCTTGATGCAGGCGGCGCACTTCTCGTCGCTGCCCACGGTCACGATGACCTTGGCGCCCATGGCCTTGGCCAGCTGGATGGCGGTGACGCCGATGCCGCTGGACCCACCCTGGATCAGCAGCGTCTCGCCGGCCTGCAGGCGGCCGCGGTCGAACACATTGCTCCAGACGGTGAAGAAGGTCTCGGGCAGCGAGGCTGCCTCGACATCGCTCAGGCCCTTCGGGTAGGGCAGGCACTGCGCAATCGGCGCGGTGCACAGCTCGGCGTAACCGCCGCCGGCCACCAGCGCACACACCTTGTCGCCCAGCTTGAGACCGGCTTGCGCCAGCTCCGCGGCATTGCCGCCCACGACCGTGCCCGCCACTTCGAGGCCGGGGATGTCGGAGGCACCCGGGGGCACCGGGTAATTGCCGGTGCGCTGGAACACGTCGGGCCGGTTGATGCCGCTGGCCGCCACGCGGATCAGCAGCTCACCCGCACCCGGCACCGGGTCGGGGCGCTGGCCCAGACGCAGCACCTCGGGCGCACCGTAGGAAGTGATTTCGATGGCTTTCATGGTCTCTCGCTCCGACAGCGCCTGCGGACTTGCCGCAGGGCGCCGTCGTCAGGGTGACAAAGTCGGATCAGGCCTGTTCGCCGCCGTTGTTCTGGGCCGGACGGTCCAGCAGCGCCTTCATGGACAGCTTGACGCGACCCTTCTCGTCGGTCTCCAGCACCTTGACCTTGACGATCTGGCCTTCGGACAGGTAGTCCGTGACCTTCTCGACGCGCTCGTGGGCGATCTGGCTGATGTGCAGCAGACCGTCCTTGCCGGGCAGCAGGTTGACCAGGGCACCGAAGTCCAGGATCTTGGTGATCGGGCCTTCGTAGACCTTGCCGATTTCGACTTCGGCGGTGATCTCGGCGATGCGGCGCTTGGCTTCCTCGGCCTTGGTGGCGTCGGTGGCGGCGATGGTGATGGTGCCGTCTTCCTCGATGTTGATCTGGCAGCCGGTCTCGTCGGTCAGCGCGCGGATGACGGCGCCGCCCTTGCCGATCACGTCACGGATCTTCTCGGGGTTGATCTTCATGGTGAAGAGCTTGGGCGCGAAGTTGCTCACCTCGGTCTTGGCCTCGCCCATGGCTTCCTGCATCTTGCCCAGGATGTGCATGCGCGCTTCCTTGGCCTGAGCCAGGGCGACCTGCATGATTTCCTTGGTGATGCCCTGGATCTTGATGTCCATCTGCAGGGCGTTGATGCCATTGGTGGTACCGGCCACCTTGAAGTCCATGTCGCCCAGGTGATCTTCGTCACCCAGGATGTCTGTCAGCACGGCGAAGCGGTTGCCTTCCTTGATCAGGCCCATGGCGATGCCGGCCACGTGGGCCTTCATCGGCACCCCAGCGTCCATCAGCGACAGGCAGCCGCCGCAGACGGAAGCCATCGACGAGGAGCCGTTGGACTCGGTGATCTCGGACACCACACGCATGGTGTAGGGGAACTCTTCCTTGGTGGGCAGGCAGGCCACCAGGGCACGCTTGGCCAGACGGCCGTGGCCGATCTCGCGGCGCTTCGGGGTGCCGAAACGGCCGGCTTCGCCGGTGGCGAAGGGAGGCATGTTGTAGTGCAGCATGAAGCGGTCTTCGAACTCGCCGGCCAGCGCGTCGATGCGCTGTGCGTCGCGCTCGGTGCCCAGCGTGGCGACCACCAGGGCCTGGGTCTCGCCGCGCGTGAACAGGGCGGAACCGTGGGTGCGGGGCAGCACGCCGTTGCGGATCTCGATGGGGCGCACGGTGCGCGTGTCGCGGCCGTCGATGCGCGGCTCGCCAGCCAGGATCTGGCTGCGCACGATGCGCGCTTCGATGTCGAACAGCATGCCTTCGACCTTGACGCTGTCGAACTCGACGCCGGCCTCTTTCAGGTCGGCCATCACGACGGCATAGGTCTCGCGGCAGGCGTGGGTACGCGCCTGCTTGTTGCGGATCTGGTAGGCAGCGCGCAGCTTCTCTTCGGCCAGCGCATTGACCTTGGCGATCAGGGCCTCGTCCTTGGCCGGGGCTTTCCAGTCCCAGGCCGGCTTGCCGGCGTCACGCACCAGGTCGTGGATGGCGTTGATGGCGATGTTGCCCTGCTCGTGGCCGAAGACCACGGCGCCCAGCATGATCTCTTCCGACAGCTGTTGCGCTTCGGACTCGACCATCAGCACGGCGGATTCGGTACCGGCGACGACCAGATCCATCTGGCTGTCCTTGAGCTGGGTCTGGCCCGGGTTCAGGACGTATTCGCCATTGATGTAACCCACGCGCGCAGCGCCGATGGGGCCGCTGAAGGGGATGCCGCTGATGCTCAGCGCAGCGCTGGTGGCGATCATGGCGGCGATGTCGGCCTGCACTTCGGGGTTCAGGCTCACCACGTGCACGATCACCTGGACTTCGTTGTAGAAGCCTTCGGGGAACAGCGGACGGATCGGGCGGTCGATCAGGCGGCAGGTCAGGGTCTCCAGCTCGCTGGGACGGCCTTCACGCTTGAAGAAGCTGCCCGGGATCTTGCCGGCGGCGTAGGACTTCTCGGTGTAGTCCACCGTCAGGGGGAAGAAGTCCTGGCCCGGCTTGGCGCTCTTGGTCGCCACCACGGTGGCCAGCACCACGGTGTCGTCGATGTTGACCAGCACGGCGCCGGTGGCCTGGCGGGCGATTTCGCCGGTTTCCATGGTGACCGTATGCTGGCCCCACTGGAAGGTCTTGGTGACTTTGTTGAACATGGTCATGTGTTTCTCCTTATGGATCAAGGGAGGTCTGAGCCGCCTCCCCTAGGGCTCGAAGCCACATCACAGAACACGATGCCATTCCAGAGAAATTCGAGGAAATTCGCCCGATTTCCTCTGGAATGACACAGCTTCGCTCTGTTCCTGTCTGCTCCGAAGTACAAAGCGCCTGAGCTAGCGGACCAACTCAGGCGCTTCTATTCATCTGTCCGGGGCGATTACTTGCGCAGACCCAGCTTGGTGATCAGCGCGCTGTAACGGTCGAAGTCCTTGGACTTCAGGTAGTCCAGCAGCTTGCGGCGACGGCTCACCATGCGCAGCAGACCGCGACGGCCGTGGTGGTCCTTGGCGTGGGTCTTGAAGTGCGGGGTCAGTTCGTTGATGCGGGCGGTCAGCAGGGCGACCTGGACTTCCGGGCTACCGGTGTCGGTAGCGGAACGGGCATTGGCCTTGACAACTTCGGCCTTGATGCTGGTAGCGATCATTTCTATTTCCTGTCATGCGGGACGAAACCGGCCGCTTTCGGTCGGAACGTCCCAGGGTTTACAACTTGCGTCAGCGGCTGGAACTGCTACTGACGTGCGCTCTGCAAGCCTTGGCAGGCCGCAGAACCATGGAATTATAGCCCAAACCGATTCCGCGGAGCGCCTACTTACTTTGGGCCTGCTCCGACTGATTTCTCAAGATGCGTTGCGGATCAAAAAGGCCATGCGGTAGGCGCGTGGACGCCGCCGGGGTCGCCCCCGGCAAGTCCGCGCAACACCCCGCATGGCCTTTTTGGCCGCAACCCGAAGGGAACGGGGTTAAAACCGCGCCACTCGTTGTTGCGCTCCTCGCCCAGGCGGCCAGCCTGGGCGTCGTCGCGCGCCTAGATTGGCGCGGTTTTAACCCCATTCGCACTTGAGAAATCAGTCGGAGCAGGCCCTTAGCCAGGTTTTGAGCCGTTCCACCCCCAGCACCAGGCGCTGCGGGTCCCTGGACGCAAAACACCAGCGCAGCCAGCCCTGGGCCTCCGGGGCAAAGGCCTCGCCCGGCGCCAGGCCCAGGCCGGCCTCGCGCACCAGGCGCTTGGCCGTGGCCAGGGAGTCGTCATGGCCGGCCAGGCGGAAAAAGGCGTACATGCCAGCAGCCGGCGTCGCCAGCTCCACGCCCGGCAGGGCCCGCAGCAAGGGCACCAGGGTGTCGCGGCAGGTCTTCAGGTGGGCCACCACCCGGGGCGTGATCTCATCCGCCCGCTGCAGCGCCGCCACGGCGGCGCGCTGGGTGAAGACGCTGGCACAGGAGGTGTTGAACTCGATGAGCTTGCCCACGTCGTGGGTGATGGCCGGCGGCAGCACCAGCCAGCCGAGGCGCCAGCCCGTCATCAGGAAAGCCTTGGAGAAACTGCCCACGACCATGAGACGGTCTTCGGAGGAGGCAATATCGAGGAAGCTGGGTGCGCAACCATTCGGGGAGGCTTCATAAAACAGCTGCGAGTACACCTCGTCGGCCAGGATCCAGGTGCCGGTCTGACGGCAGTGGTCCAGGATGCGCTCCTGCTCGGCGCGCGTCAGCGTCCAGCCCGTGGGGTTGCTCGGGGCGTTGAGCACCAGCAGCCTGGTGGCCGGTGTCACGGCGGCCAGCAGCGCCTCCAGGTCCAGCGTCCAGGCCCCGGCCACGGGCCTGAGCGGCACGGGCTTGAGACGCGCGCCCAGGATGAGCGGCTGCGCCGTCAGGTTGGGCCAGACCGGCGTGACGATGGCCACCTCGTCGCCCGCTTCCAGCAGCGCCTGCATGGCGATCATCAGGGCGTTGACACCACCGGAGGTGATGGCCAGACGGTCTGGGGCCACCGTGCCGTGCAGGCGCGTCAGGTGTAAGGCCAGTGCCGCGCGCAGCTCGGGCAGCCCCAGGTTGTGGCTGTAGAAAGTCTCACCTTTTTGCAGGGAGTCGATGGCCGCCTGGCGGATGAAGTCGGGCGTGACCTCGTCCCCCTCACCGAACCAGAAGGCCAGCACGTCGCTGCGCCCCAGGCCGGCATTGGCCACTTCGCGGATTTTGGATTCTTCGAGGTCACGGATCACCTGGCGCATGTGTTCTCCATCGCAAGGGATCGATTGTGCCGCCTGGCCGGCACGGGCGCGGCGGCCCGACATAGAGACAGCCCCCATGTTTTCAAGACCTGGCCACCAAAAATTTGCCGCGCGCTGCAGGCCTTGAAAACTTCCTGGCCCGTTCCCAGTTATGCCCTGCGGCCGGCAGTGCCCCCGCACACCGAGTCCACCGTTTACCCTACAGGAGTTCAACCATGCTGTTTGTTCCCGTCATCCGCCGTTCCGCCTTCTCCCCTTCGCTGCGCGCTTTCGACCGCTTCTTCAGCGAGTCCGCGCCCGCCGAGCAGGCCCCCCAGGCCGCCGAAGACAAGGCTTACGAGCTGAGCTTCGACGTGCCCGGCGTCAGCCGCGAGCAGCTGTCCATCGGCATCGAGGGCAATGTGATTCGCATCGAGACCCTGCCCGAAGCCAAGCGCCAGTACAAGGCCGCCTACGAACTGCCGCAGGACATCGACACGGCCAAGAGCGAAGCCAAGCTGGAAAACGGCGTGCTGACGCTCAAGCTGGTCAAGGTGTTGCCTGAGAGCAAGGCGGTGAAGCTGGCGATCAACTGATCCCGCTCCACCGACGAAACAAAGGCCGCGAATCTCGCGGCCTTTTCTATTGCGCCTCAGGCAAGCCGCAGGATCTGGTTGAACCGCGCACACCCCGGTGAGTTGCCGCGTGCACCTTTACTGATCGGGCGATTCATCGGGAAAGGCCGCCCGGATGGCCGAGACGAAAAGCTTGGCTTGATCGATTGCCCAGACCACGTTTTTCGGGCTGACCGGGTCGTCCTTGTAATCGGCAAGCAGGCGCAAATCCTCCACCTTGTTCAGGGCGCGGCCATGTTCCACCGCAATCCGGCCCGGCTTCACCAGATGCAGGCTGAAAGCGGTGATCAGGCCGCTGTGGGTGCGGGCAACTTCGGCTTCTACCGGAGCTTTGGATGCCAGCAGGGCCGCACGGGCTGCGTCAAACATGGCGTAATAGGCGCGATTGCAGGCGCCATCCACATCGCCGTTTTCAAGTAACACGCTGGCTGACTGCAAGGCACGGTCTGCCTTGTGCATCAAGTCCCTTGGTGTCACAACGGCACGCCCTCGCGGGCAATGTTATGCAGCAGGCGCGGGTTGGAATACTGCTCCGGGTGCGCCCATTCCTGCTCCCAGATCGGAAGCGGCTGGATGCGGATGCCGGACTCCAGCAGCACGTCGTAAGCCACATCGTCCATGGCAAGCTTGGTGGCCACGAAATCACCACGCGCGCCCGTCAGAACAATCGCCACATCGGTATCGCTGCCCGGGTGAGACGTGTTGCGCGCCTGGCTGCCAAACAGCATGGCGCTGCGCATCGGCCAGCGCGCAGCCACGCGGCTGGCAAAGTCGCGAGCAGCGTTGATGGCGAGGTTGGGACGGCTGTCTGACATGATCTGTGTTCGACGCAAGTTTAGTGGGTGGGGAATGTTTTGTCACGCCAAGCTCTGGCGCTCAACTGCCGCAGTCACGTGACGCAAGGAAAACGCGGATGGATGTTGCGTTGCCAAACCGAAACCGCGTTTCGACAAGCTCAACGCGAACGGGTTTTCGCAAAATCCCTACGCCTCGCCGCCATGGCGCTCAGGGTCAAACAGCGCGAGCCTTTGCTCCAATGTGAGCGATGGCGCATTTCCCCCAAGGGCCCGCAGATCAACCACCGCATCAGCCACCATACGCATGATGCCCGCCAGCGCCAATTGCGGCGTCTGGTCCAGCCAGCTCAGCGAGGCAAATTCATCGCAAGTCCCCACGTACTCGCCGTCCTCGGGTGACCAGCAGACACGGTAGCTGTGATGATCGACCGGCTTCATGATGTCTATCAAGCCACGCGCACTTCGACCGTACGCCCCATCACGCGGGCGGCGGCTTCGATCTGGTCCAGCCGGGATGCATGGTTCAGTGTGAACAGCCGATCCACCTGCGGCACATGCCAGCCCAGGCGACGGGCCAGCTCTGCCTTGCGCAGACCCTGCTCCGTCATGGCCTGGTACAGGCCCAGCTTGGCGCCCTCCAGCGCGCCAGGACGCACCGTCTTCTGGCCCCGCTTGGGTTTGCTTGGCATGGGCAGCGGCTGGCGGGCGTCGATGTAGAAGGACAGCCCGGTCTCCAGCGCATCGACGGCGTGCAGCAGCGCCTCTTCTTCGTTCGCTCCGAAAGTGATGGCCTCGGGCACATCAATGAACGTGACGAGCACGGTGTCGCCGTCGCGTTCAAGCGTTACGGGATAGTCAAACATAGCGGTTCCTCATTTCAGTCCCAACTGGCGCGTGATGGCGGCTTCCAAGCCCTTACCCAGCTCGGCCGTGCCGTGCATGGGCAGCGTGGTCTGCCTGCCGTTCAAGAACACCTTCAGATGCGAACCCTTGCCCGACTGGAACGTCGCCCCCTGCTGCACCAGCCATTTCCTCATCTGCTTCGAGTTCATGGACCCGCATAATAAACACTTCTGTTGTGTTTTGCAAGCCCGTGCACGTTACGAACTGGACGCAGGACATCGACACCGCCAAGAGCGAAGCCAAGCTGGAAAACGGCATGCTGACGCTGAAACAGGCCACAGTGCCGCCCGAAAGCAAGGCGGTGAAGCTGGCGATCAACTGAATCCACCCCTCGAAAAACGAAGGCCGCGCAATGCGCGGCCTTTTTCATGACATCAAAGTTCGCACCGCCGTAGCCTGCAACTACCTTGCTCTCGAACAGCCCATGCACATGGTGACCGGAAAGCTTTGGCTACAGCGCGGGGCGGATCAGCTTGCAGTGACCCTCTTTCGCACAACCCCCTCGTCAACTATCGTGCACTCAACAAGAAAAGCTAGCAGGGAGAGACCAACGTTCCAATTGTTGACGCCTCCGTCAACATAAATCGAGTGCAAAAAGCAGAGGTCGGCCTCATCAGAGACGTATGCTCGAAGGGACCAATCGAGGTCACTGTTCACCTCGTTCGCAAGTGCCACGAGTTCGTGCAATGAAACACCTTGAGGAACTGGGACCACGGACGCTGAGAATATTCGGATCTGAGAACCACCCACAATGCTGACTAAGCAGGCTCGTTCGTTAATCGTGGCACTTAGGACTCTCTCGTCAATCGTTGTCCACTTTTCGTTAGTCAAACCAGATAGCGTGGATTGCAGCAAAGACAGCGAGAGACTCTTCTCGTCGATGACCTGTGTGTTCATGATGGCAACTTGTATTCTTCGTTGGTGGCGAGAGCCTGATTGCTAAGCGATGCCTCACGATTGAGTTGATCAAATCCCGGAAGCAGGCGAGTGCTAAGGGGTGGACGAAAGCTTCACTCGTGAATGGGTCCGACTGGGCAATTAGAGGGCCGGCTCTCGTTCCACGCCCTTACAAGCGCCGGGCGGCTGCGTACATACCACCACTTAACCAAGGCCGCATGGCGACCAGAGATTTGCCCCGCCAAGTGCGTGCAGTCCGCGAGTGAGAAAGTTGCGTCAACACCTCCACCGGAAACGTGGAAGTGAGGGGGCGAGTGCTCGCGTGCGAAGACCTCGATCTTCAGGCCTTTGACCTGAGCAACCAGCTGTTTGATGCTGTAAAGGGAACCGTCCTCCCATACAGCAAAGCCATCGGAGAGAAGCTTGGCCAGTGAATCGGCACACTGCTCCAGTGTGGTGGTTGCTCGAACCTCGGTTTCGATGAGGTCATATGGACTCATGAATTCCTAAACCAAATGTGAAACTCACTGGCGCTACGCGGCTATCTCGCTGTGCATCGTATGTGTAGCCGGGTTAGCACTACCATCTTCATAGACGTGATGATTTGAAAATCTCCGATGTGATGGCAAGCCGTATTCAGTCGATCTCGTAAGTTGCCAAAACGATTTGCCCATCGGGGGACATTATTCGGACGGATCTAAACTTTCCGTAGACGCGAAGTATGCGAATGGTTTGTTCGATGGGTTCGCTTATCGTCGCCTCTGAAACCACAGTATCGTCTGTGACTACTTCCTGCTTTGCATCGGCGCCAACATCGAAGTCGATTTCATAGATCGGCCCGCGTTCTTTAAGCACACGGTACTGCTGGGGCGTCATCGGTATCTCGAAACGACGGAAGTTCATTTCCCGACACTCCTGGCGTCGGTCCTCCTCGCTTTTTGAAAGAGTTAATCTGTTAGCCAAACTGCAATCAAGGTTGCCGAGCTTTACCCCCAGGGTTCGGACATCTTGAATTTCGAGGCGTTCGCAGCGTTGCTTTTGAACGCGCGTTTTCGCTCCGAAGGAATTCTGGCCGACAAACGAGCCAACGTTAGTACAACGCTGGGACAGCCGTTCTCTATAGGTAACGCTACCCCGATTTGCGACGAGGATCTGTTTTTCCTGGTCATACATACTGAATGTCCACCAGTCATCGGTCGGTCTAGCGCGAACTTTCACAGGCTTGGAGAATTGCTCTATTTCAGTTGAGAATTTTCCCGCGTTTTTCTTCGCAAATGACAGAAGAGCATCCTCATTAGCAGCGAAAGCTTGTTGAATCAGAAGTATTAGCAACAGGGACTTGAGTAGCTTTCGCATGGCGCCATTCCAATGTGAGGTGAGGTTTATATGGGCAGAGAGCGATTTCATAAACAATGCTAACGCCTCCCGTGAGTTGCTGAGCGGAGCTGATTTATAACCGCAACCACGATTTTTCCTGCCTCGGCGCGGCCATGAACAAAGCCGGTAACCGCGCAGCCGTCAGTTCACACCGACTGGCTGATCGCGTCCAGCGGCCAGCGCGGCTTGACCTCGAAGGTGTAGGCGCGGGTCGCCTCCTGCTGGCCGGCCTGCAGGCGCATGGCGGCGGCCATGGCGATCATGGCGCCGTTGTCGGTGCACAGGTGTAGCTCTGGATAGTGCACGCGCACCTTGAGCTTGGCGCATTCCATATTCAGCTGTTCGCGCAGTCGTTTGTTGGCGCCCACGCCGCCGGCCACCACCAGGCGCTTCAAGCCCGTTTCCTTCAACGCGGACAGTGACTTCTTCACCAGCACTTCCAAGATCGCGGCCTGCGTCGAAGCGGCCAGGTCCGCCTTGCGGGCCTCCAGCTCATCACCCAGGCGTTGCGCCTGCGTGAGCACCGCCGTCTTGAGCCCGGCAAAGGAGAAATCGAGGTTGCCGCTGTGCAAGAGAGGCCGCGGCAGCTTGAAGGCCGCGCCGTCCCCCTGCTCTGCCAGCCTGGCCAGCCCCGGACCACCGGGATAGGGCAGGCCCATGAGCTTGGCCGATTTGTCGAAGGCTTCGCCGGCGGCGTCGTCGATGGTCTCGCCCAGGATGGCGTAGCGCCCCACCCCGTCCACGCGCATGAGCTGGGTGTGGCCGCCGGAAACGAGCAAGGCGACAAAGGGGAACTCGGGCGGGTCGACGCTCAGGAAGGGCGAAAGCAGATGGCCTTCGAGGTGGTGCACGCCGAGCACGGGCTTGCCCAGGGCCGCGCCCAGCGCGCAGGCCACGCCCGCCCCCACCAGCAGCGCGCCGGCCAGACCCGGGCCGCGCGTATAGGCGACAACGTCGATGTCCTGCAGCGACTTGCCGGCCTCCTGCATGACCTGTGTCGTCAAAGGCAGCACGCGGCGGATGTGGTCACGGCTGGCCAGCTCGGGCACCACACCGCCATAGGCCTGGTGCATCTCGATCTGGCTGTAGAGCGCGTGCGACAGCAGCCGCGGCACCGGGCCGTCATCGGTTTGCACCAGGGCCACGCCGGTTTCGTCGCAGGAGGATTCGATGCCGAGGATCAGGGGCGCTACATCAGACATGGCAGCGAGTGTAGGCGAATGCCCGCTTACTTCATCACGAGACCGCCATCCACCACCAGCACCTGGCCCGTGACGAAACGGCTCCAGTCGGAGGCCAGGAAAAGCACCGGCCCCGCCACGTCCTCGGGCCGGGCGATGCGGCGCAGCGGGGTTTGCGCGACGATGGCCTCTTTCACGTCCTCCTTGGTCGCACGGCTGGCGTCGGTCGGGTAGACCAGGCCCGGCGCCACGCAGTTCACACGGATGCCCAGCGGCCCGAGTTCAGCCGCGAGGTTGCGGCTGAAGCCCACCAGCGCGGACTTGGCCGTGGCGTAGTCGTGATAAGGCACCACGGGCCGCTCGACCAGGTCGCTGGCCAGGTTGACGATGCAACCCTGCGCGCGCTGGCGCATGCCGGGCAGCACGGCCTGGCAGACGTTGTAAGTCGCGCGCACGGCCCCGTCGAACTGGGTCTGGTAATCGTCCCAGCCGGTTTCCCAGAAGCGCTTGCGCTGCTCGGGGTCGAAGCGGTACGGTGCGAAGGCGTTGTTGACCAGCACATCGATGCGGCCCAGTTCGGCCTGCACCTGCGCCACCAGGGCCTGCACCTGGGCGGCGTCGTTGACGTCGGCGCGCAGGGCCCAGGCATCGCCACCAGCCGCCTTGCACTGCGCCACCACCTCGTCGGCCGCGGCCTCGTTGCGCAGGTAGTTGACGACCACGAAGCCCCCCTCGGCCGCGAAGGCCCGTGCGATGGCCGCGCCGATGCCGCGGCTGGCGCCGGTGACGAGGATGACCTGGCCCTGGAAGTTCATGCTTATTTACCCGGCACCAGTTCGCTGCTCACCACGTCCTTCATCTTCAGCTCGCGCTGGATCAGGCCGATCTTCTTCCACGCGTCGGCCCCCTTCTGCAAGGCCTCCACGTCGATGGCACCCAGGCCTTTTTGTTGCGTCAGCGGCGAGACGCTGGAGGCATTGCGCAGCCTGATCACCTCCAGGTTCACGGCCTCGTTCTGGCCGTTGATGGCGCGCTTGACCGCCAGCGCGGCGGCTTCCTGCGGCTGGGCGATCATCCACTGCATGCTGTCGCGGTAGGCGGCGAGGAAGCGCCTGAGCACGTCCTTCTTCTGCTGGAAGGTCTCCTCGCGCACCACGAAGATGTCGCTGGAGACGTTGAGCGACTGGCGCACCTCCATCACGTTCACCTCGCCCACGCCCCTGGCGCGGGCCACCAGCAGGCCGGTGTCGGTGGCGGCGGTGGCGTCCACCTGCCTCTGCATCAGCGGCGCAAAGTTCAGCAAGCCCGTGACGACGATGGTCACGTCCTTTTCAGTCAGGCCGGCCTGGTTGAGCAGCAACTGCAGATTGGTCAGCGTGCCGCTGGACAGGCTGTAGACGCCGATCTTCTTGCCCTTGAGGTCCGCGGGCTTGCTGATGCCGCTGCTCTTGAGCGCCACCACGTTGAAGATGTTCTGCGGGTAGATGTCGTAGATCACGCGCAGCTTCTCGCCCTTGTCCAGCGCGGCATACAGCGACCCCGGGTCGGTGAAGGCCACGTCAGCCTGCCCGCTGAGCAGGTTGCGCACGGCATCGCCACCACCGGTGCCGGGCATGTAGACCATGTCGATGCCCTGCGCGCGGAAGAAGCCCTTGTCAGGCTCGACCAGCAGGTTGGTGATCTCGGAGATCGGGCCGCCCCAGCCGGCGATGGTCACCTTGTCCAGCTTGGCCTGGGCCCAGGCACCGGTGCACAGGGCACCGACTGCAAGCGCAGCAAGGGTGCGCAGGAAATGTCGTTTCATGGTGTCGTCCTCAAAGGTTGGATGAATAGGATTGCAATAAGCGGCGCTCGATCAGCAGCGTGGCCTCGTACAGCAGCAGGCCGATCAGCGTGATCAGCAGCAGCACGGCGAACATCAGCGGCGTGTCCATGGAGCCCTGGGCGGCGATGATGAGCGCGCCCAGGCCCTTGCTGGCGCCGATGAACTCACCCACCACCGCGCCCACCAGGGCCAGCACCACGGCCACGCGCAGGCCGGCCAGGATGGCCGGCAGACCGGCGGGCACCTTGAGCCGCCACAGGGTCTGCCAGCGCGTGGCGCCCAGCATGCGAAAGAGCTCCAGCCGCGCGGCATCCACCTGGGCGATGCCGGTGAGCGTGTTCTCCAGCAGCGGGAAGAAGCAGATCAGCGCGGTGATGACCACCGTGGGCACGGTGCCGAAGCCGAACCAGACGATGAACAACGGCACCAGCGCCAGCTTCGGCACCACCTGGCTGGTCACCACATAGGGCATGAGCACACGGCGCAACACGACCGATTCGCCCAGCAGCACACCGCCCGCAAACCCCAGGGCCACGCCCAGCGCCAGCCCCAGGCCCAGTTCCAGCAAGGTCTGGGCAATGTGCGGCCAGAGGTAGCCCGTCTGCAGGCCGCGCAGCAACGCCGTACCGATCACGCTAGGCGCCGGCAGCACCAGCGGCGAAAACCGGAAAGCCGACACGGCCCACTCCCAGGCCAGCAGCAGGATGATCAGCAAGGCCAGGGCCAGCAGGCGCGGATACCTCGTCATGCGGCCCCCTCCCCGTCCATGGCGTGCCGCAGTTCGGCGCAGATGGCGTTGAAGGCCGCGCCGTAGCGCAGGTCCCGTCCGCGCGGGCGTGGCAGGTCCACACGGATGTCGTGGCGGATGCGGCCGGCGTCCATCACGGCCACGCGGTCGGCCAGGTAGACCGCCTCGGCGATGTCGTGTGTCACGAAAAAAACCGAGGTGCCGCGCGCGCGGCACATGGCCAGCAGCTCGTCCTGCAACTCTTCGCGCGTGATGGCGTCGAGTGCGGCAAAGGGCTCGTCCATCAGCAGGATGGGCGGATCGAGCAGCAGCGCGCGTGCAATCGCCACGCGGCTCTGCTGCCCGCCCGAGAGCTGGCGCGGATGGTGGTGCAGGTAGGCGCTCAGGCCCATCTGGGCCAGCAGCTGCTCGGCGCGCGCGCGGTCGGCGTCCGTCGGCGTGCGCTGCAGCGTCAGGGGCAGCAGCACGTTGTCCAGCACGGTCAGCCAGTCCAGCAGCGTGGGCTGCTGGAACACGAAGCCCGTGCCCGGTCCGGGGGCACGGACAGGCTGCCCCTGCAGGCGCACCGTGCCGGCGTCGGGTTGCAGCAGGCCGGCCGCGAGCTTGAGCAGCGTGGTCTTGCCGCAGCCGCTGCGCCCCACCAGGCAATGAAACTCACCGGGCGCAATGTCCCAGTCCACGCCCTGCACCACCGGCGGCCAACCGGGGAAGGTGTAACTCACCTGCTGCATGTCGAGGAAGGTCATGGGGTCCGCTTCCTCAGTCCCGGTAAGGTGCGTAGGTCTCGGCCGCGCTCTCGGCCGAGGCTTCCAGCTCCACCATGCGCACCAGGTCCAGCAGGCTGAAACGGCCGTCGTGGTGCCAGCCGGCTTCGGGCGCCGTCATCTGGCCCAGGGCGCAGAGGCGCGTGGCACCGGCCGCCCCCAGCGGTTCGGCCAGCGCATGCAATTCCTGCGGCGCAGCGGCCAGGCCCACGGTCTGCAACACCTCGCGCTGCGCGGCCAGCAGGGGCAGCGTGTCTGCCAGGTGGTCCACGGCCTGGACCTGCACCGTGCGGTTCAGCGCGCAGGGTTGCAAGGCGCTGGCCTGCTCGGCATAGGCCACGCACCAGGCGGCGCCAGCATCACCGAGCAGCTCCACGCCGGCCCCGGCAAACCCTTGCATCTCCTGGCCCTGGCGCCAGCCGGCCACGCTGGCGGACTCTTCCAGCGTCAGCGTGCGCCGTGCGAACTTGTGTTGCAAGGCAGCCAGCTCGCCGGCCAGTTGCTGCGCGAACTCGCGCGGCGTGACACGGCCGCCGCGTGCCACGTAATAGGTGTGCGGCGAATAACAACCCTGCTGCTCGTAACGCACCACGTCCAGCGCGGCGGCGCGTGCCGTGGCCGGGGCATGGGCCACGTCGAGCGCGGCGGCCGAGACCAGCCCCACGCTGAGCTTGTGGCCGTGCGGCAGGAAACGCATGCTCACCGGCACCTGCTGCCTGAGCGCCGTCAGCGTGTCGTTGCCGCCATAGGCCAGCACCGCGTCGGCTTCGGCAAACAGGGCACGTTCGCTCGTCGTGTCGCCGCCCTTGAACCAGACGATGGCCAGCACCTCGGCCAGGCGCGGCTCCACCTCGGCCAGCAGGCGCGCGAACAGGGAAGCGAACAGCGGCTCGGCACTCGCCACCTTGCCGATGGCCGGCGCCTTGACCAGCAGGCCGCAGACCAGGCTCCACAGCGGCAGGCCCGGCACATTGCCGGCCCAGACGTGCACCAGCAGTTCGGGGCCGAGCGCGCGCGCCATGCCGCCCTTAGGCCTAGGCTGGAATTCGTCGAGCAGCTTGGGGTTGCTGAAGTCCTCGGCCACGAAACGCTGCAGCTGCGGCGCGCGGAAGGTCTTGAGGTAGGCGTTGAGGCCCAGGCGCACCATCTCGGCGTCGAAGCCCGAGATGCGCGGCAACAGCAGTTCCAGCTCCAGGCGATAGGGGTCGGCCGGGTTGAGCAGGCGCTCGATGGCACGGTCGATGGCCGCGATGATCTGCGACACCGGCATGGGCTTGAGCTGCGTGCGCCCCTGCTTACGCACGTGCGCGGCCAGCGTGTGCAGCTGGGCCGGCGTGAGCTGCGGCACCAGCACATCTACCTGCTGGGCGCCGGCGCCAAAGCCCAGCGTGTGCCACTGCACCTCGCTGGGCTTCAGGCCCGGCAGATAAGCCGCGGTGATTTTCATGACTGTGCCGCCCGCAGGAATTCATCCACCGCCAGCGAGCAGCCCTTGGCCTGCGCGCCCTGGGCACGGCCCAGCAGCAGGAAACCACCCTCCACCGCCACGCCCACGTCTTCGGTGAGGATGGTCGTGACCGAGTTGAAGTTGCCCAGGTCGGTGTGCGCCAGGATGCCGCGTTCGCCCCGGGGCATCTCCTGCCCGGTCAGCGGGTCCAGCACGCGGCTGCGGATCCAGTGCGGGCCGGACTTGAGGGCCGGCAACACGGCGTTGCCATCGTCGTAGAACTGCGTGCTGAGTTCCGTCATGCCATACATATTGATGCAGGCGCTGCGGGGCACCCCGAAAGTCGATGCGAGCGCGTCGTAGAACGCGTCCATGTCCATCTCGCGCGACTGGCCCTTGAAACCGCCGGTGTCGAGCAGGCGGCTGCCCGCGGGCAAACGAAAGCTCAGGCCGCGTGCCTGCAGCGCGTCCATCAGGTGCACAAAGCTGTAGCTCGCGCCCAGCAGTGCGAAGGGCTCCCCGCTGGCCTGCACCTGGGCCAGGGTTGCGCAGAGCGCGTCCACCTGCAGGCCTTCAGGGCCCAGGTCATAACGGCTCTCGGGCGTGCCGAAGTGGTGCAGCGCCAGCGCCAGGTAATGCGCCAGCGAGGAGTTGGGCATGAGCTGTTCGCTGGGGAACAGGATGCCCATACGCAAACGGTCCGCCCCGCCCATGAAACGCTGGCGAAAGTTCAAGGTCATCGACAGGTCGTAAACCTGCAGCTGCGGGTGGTAGTGCCGGCCCTTGATGTCGCCGCGCGTGGTGCCGCTGGTCATGAAGACGCGTTCGCAATGCTCGGGCGGCGCGCAGCTCAGCGTCAGGTCCTTGAAACCGTTGATCGGCACGGCCGGGATGTCGCGCCAGTGTTTCACCGTGCGCGGGGTGCGGCCGCGCTGCTGGCAGAACTTCTGGAAAGCCTGGTTGTGCTGGAACTGGTGGGCGAAGAGGCGCAGGGCCAGGGCATTGAAGCCATCATCCCCCGCATCCGGGTGCGCGATGAACGCCAGCAGCTCCGGAACCAGAGCGGCTACCTGCTGCGACGATGGGTGTACTGCTTCTGCCACGATGACCTTTCCTGGTGCGCCGGCGGCGCGTGCTCCGAAAGGTGTGGCGAGGCGGGGGCCTGGCAAACAGCTCTTCTTACGTCGGCATGATCCGAGTCAAGTTCACGGGTTCGGTATCGGGATCTTTTCCCACCATCTCAGCTGTCCGTCTGCACGGACAACACCCCGGAGCAGGGATAATTCTATGCCAAGCGCCGACGCGCACCGCGCCGTTTGGCGTATTTCTTGCATCTGGAACGACATGAATGAAGCCTTGCGCATCGTGGTGGTGACCTCGGACCTGGGAGTGGGTGACCCCGGGGACGAAGACGCCGTGCTGCAGGCCGAGCGTTCGCGCAGCCTGCGCATCGGCCTGCTGGAGAGCGGCTTCAATCTGGTCGCCTCGCTGCCGGCCGACGTCTTCCTCAACGAGCGCCTGGCGCAACTGCAACCCGATATGGTGATCGTCGACGCCGAGAGCGATGCGCGCGATGCGCTCGAGCATGTGGTCATGGCCACGCGCGATGCGCCGCGCCCCATTGTCATGTTCACCAACGATCAGGACACCTCGCACGTACGCGCCGCCGTGGCCGCGGGCGTCACGGCCTACATCGTGGCCGGCCTGTCGGCCGAACGCATCCGCCCCATCCTGGACGTGGCCCTGGCACGCTTCCAGCATGAGCAGGCCCTGCGCCATGAACTGGCCGAGACGCGCAGCGAACTCGACGAACTCAGCGCCGAACTCAAGGACCGCAAGACCATCGACCGCGCCAAGGGCCTGCTCATGCAGCGCCAGGGCCTGAGCGAGCAGCTGGCCTACGAGAAGCTGCGCAAGACCGCCATGGACAAGGGCATGAAGCTGGCCGAGGTCGCGCAGCGCATGCTGGACGTGGCCGACCTGCTTTAGAGCAGCGCACAGCTGCTCTTTTTGGTGCGCCGCACCATTCCGGCGCATCACCCCCATTCAGTGCACGGACCTCTATAAGCCATTGATAGGCAATGGTTTAAAGCTACCAAATCAGTAGCAATCAAAAAACCCAGAAGCTGGCACGCCCTTTGCGTAGCAGTTAGCAAGACCATACACGGTTTACCGGCAGCCCGTCCAACGGCGGATGTGGCCACCGGTACGGACAAAGGCGTCCCCACGGAGCTAGGCCGCGTCATCTCGACGCGCCGGCTCGGTGAGGACGCCTTTTTGTTTTTCTTCATCGTCACTAGGAGCTAGCCATGCCTGATCTTCTGAACGCCAAACTGAGCCGCCGCGCCGTGCTGCAGACCGCCGCCGTGGGCGCGGTCGGTATCGACCCCGCCCTGCGCGCCGCCGTCTATGCCGCCGGCTCGGACGCCCCCGAGAAGAAGGAAGTGAAGATCGGCTTCATCCCGCTGACCGATTGCGCCAGCGTGGTCATGGCCTCGGTGCTGGGCATCGACCAGAAGTACGGCGTCAAGATCATCCCCAGCAAGGAAGCCAGCTGGGCCGGCGTGCGCGACAAGCTGGTCAACGGCGAACTGGACTTCGCCCACGTGCTCTACGGCCTGGTCTACGGCGTGCACCTCGGTGTCTCCGGCCCGAAGAAGGACATGGCCGTGCTCATGACCTTGAACAACAATGGCCAGGCCATCACGCTGAGCAAGAAACTGGCCGACAAGGGTGCCGTCAACGGCGAGGGCCTGGCCAAGCTGATGGCCAGCGAGAAACGCGAGTACACCTTCGCGCAGACCTTCCCCACCGGCACGCACGCCATGTGGCTGTATTACTGGCTGGCGGCCAACGGCATCAACCCCATGAAGGACGCCAAGGTCATCACCGTGCCGCCGCCCCAGATGGTGGCGAACATGCGCGTGGGCAATATGGACGGCTTCTGCGTGGGCGAGCCCTGGAACCACCGCGCCATCATGGACGGCATCGGCGTCACCGCCACCACTACGCAGGCCATCTGGAAGGACCACCCCGAAAAGGTGCTGGGCACCACGAGCGAATTCGTGCAGAAGTACCCGAACACCGCGCGCGCCGTCACGGCCGCCATCATCGAGGCCGGCAAGTGGATTGACGCCGGCCTGTCCAACAAGATGAAGATGGCCGAGACCGTGGCCGACAAGAGCTACGTCAACACCGGCGTGGACGCCATCAACCAGCGCATCCTGGGCCGCTACCAGGACGGCATGGGCAAGACCTGGGACGACCCGGACCACATGAAGTTCTACAACGACGGCGCGGTGAGCTTCCCCTACCTCTCCGACGGCATGTGGTTCCTGACCCAGCACAAGCGCTGGGGCCTGCTCAAGGAGCACCCGGACTACCTGGCCGTGGCCAGGCAGATCAACCGCATCGACCTGTACAAGCAGGCCGCCACCGCCGCCAAGGCGCCCCTGCCCAAGAGCGAGATGCGCAGCAGCAAGCTGATCGACGGCGTGGTCTGGGACGGCAAGGACCCGAAGAAGTACGCCGACGGTTTCAAGATCAAAGCCTGAAGAGGAGCCCATGATGGTCAGCGCCGTGTTTCATACCCCCCTGGAGCGGGCCGCCCCCGTTCCCCTGCCGCCCACCGGCGGAAAAAAGGCAGCGACACCGCGAGCCCCCGCCGTGGAGGCCGTCAGGACGCCGGGCTACGACTGGCGCGGCCTGTGGCTGCGCGTGATCCCGCCCGTGCTGGGCCTGGCCCTGCTGGTCGGCATCTGGGCGCTGGTGTCGCTCACCAGCAAGGGCAGCATCCCCAGCCCGGTCGAGACCTTCAGGCAGGCCCTCGACGTCTTCAGCGACCCGTTCTACCGCAAGGGCCCGAACGACCAGGGCGTGGGCTGGAACGTGCTGATGTCGCTCGAACGGGTGGCGCTGGGCTTCGGCCTGGCGGCCATCGTCGGCATCCCGGCCGGTTTCATGATCGGGCGCTTCACCTTCCTGAGCCGCATGTTCAACCCGCTGATCAGCCTGCTGCGCCCGGTCTCGCCGCTGGCCTGGTTGCCCATCGGCCTGCTGGTCTTCAAGGGCGCCAACCCGGCGGCCATCTGGACCATCTTCATCTGCTCGATCTGGCCCATGATCATCAACACCGCGGTAGGCGTGCAGCGCGTGCCGCAGGACTACATGAACGTGGCGCGGGTGCTGCAACTCTCCGAGTGGAAGATCGTCACCAAGATCCTCTTCCCCGCCGTGCTGCCCTATATGCTGACCGGCGTGCGCCTGGCCGTGGGCACGGCCTGGCTGGTGATCGTGGCGGCCGAAATGCTGACCGGCGGCGTGGGCATCGGCTTCTGGGTCTGGGACGAGTGGAACAACCTCAACGTCAAGAACATCATCATCGCCATCTTCGTGATCGGCATCGTCGGCCTGGTGCTCGAGTACGCGCTGATCAAACTCGCCACCGCCTTCACTTTCGAAGAAGTGAAGAATTAGCCCACCCCTGAGCCGCGCCCAAGGGCGCGTCACCCCCTCAAGGGGGCGCCACCAGCGGCCCGGCCAAGCCGGTTCCACGGTGGCCCCCGGAAAGAAAAGGAGCACATCATGAGTGATTCGTTAAGCACCAAGTACATCGAGGTCCAGGGCGTCGAGCAGACCTTCAAGACCGCCAAGGGCTCCTTCCCCGCGCTGCGCGACATCAACCTCACCGTCGCCAAGGGCGAGTTCGTGGCGCTGATCGGCCACTCAGGCTGCGGCAAGTCCACCCTGCTCAACCTGATCGCCGGCCTGACCACACCCACCAACGGCACCCTGCTGTGCGCCAACCGCGAGATCGCCGGCCCTGGCCCCGAGCGCGCGGTGGTGTTCCAGAACCACTCCCTGCTGCCCTGGCTGACCTGCTACGAGAACGTCTACCTCGCGGTGGAACGCGTCTTCGGCGCCGGCAGCAAGAGCACGGGCGCCACCGCCGAGAGCAAGGCCCAGCTCAAGGCCCGCACCGAGGCCGCCCTGGCCCTGGTGGGCCTGACCCCTGCGGCACAGAAACGCCCCGGCGAGATCTCGGGCGGCATGAAGCAGCGCGTGGGCATCGCCCGCGCCCTGTCCATGGAACCCCAGGTGCTGCTGATGGACGAGCCCTTCGGCGCGCTGGACGCGCTCACGCGCGCGAAGCTGCAGGACGAACTGCTGGAGATCGTGGCGCGCACGAAAAGCACCGTGGTCATGGTCACGCACGACGTGGACGAGGCCGTGCTGCTGAGCGACAAGATCGTGATGATGACCAACGGGCCCGCCGCCACCATCGGCGAGGTGCTGACGGTGGACCTGCCGCGCCCACGCAAGCGTGTGGAACTGGCCGAAGACCCGCGTTACATCAACTGCCGCAAGGCCGTGATCGACTTCCTCTACACGCGCCAGGCCCACGTGGAAAAAGCCGCGTAAACAACAAAACACCCCCGTGCCGCGCCAGCGGCGCGTCCGGTGGCAGGGCCAGAGGCCCGGCCCCTTCGGGCACGTCCAAGCCTGCGCAGGCAGGCTTGGAGCCGCGGCCCTCAGCCCCCAAGCGGGCGACACCAGTGGCCCGGCAAAGCCGGTTCCGCGATGTCCCTGGGTTGAAAACCGGGCGCAGCGGCATGACCATCGCCGCCCCAGACCCGGGCGCGGATATTGCTTGTATCAAGCAAGTCAGGCCAATGGCGGTCTGAATTCCCGGATTCGGTGCAAGGATGCACCGGATTCCCCCAGACGAAGGCGTCTTGCATGTGCTCAGCCCTGTTGCGGAGCACCTGCAGGCGCCTTTTTTCATGCCCGCAGCCACAACGATGAACAGCTTTCGCACTTTCCTCAAGGCCGGCCACAGCCCCACGCTGCTGGCCTCCTTCATCTATTTCAGCTACTGCTGCGGCGTCTGGGTCACCAATGGCGCCATGGCGCCCTTCATCAAGGAATCGCTGCAGCTCAGCCCCGCGCAGATCGGGTTGATGCTCTCGATCCCCATCTTCGCCGGTGCCCTCATGCGTTTCCCGCTGGGCATCCTGGCCCAGTACATCGGGCGCAAGAACGCCACCCTGGTGGAAATGAGCGGCATCGCCCTGGCCCTGATGTATGGCTATTTCTTCGTCCAGACCTTCAATGACCTGCTGGCCATGGGTGTGCTGCTGGGCATCGCCGGCGCCAGCTTCGGCGTGGCGCTCTCGCTGGGTTCGGGCTCTTTCCCCGCGCGCTACAAGGGCCTGGCCATGGGCCTGGTGGGCGCCGGCAATGTGGGCACTTCGGTGTCGGCCCTACTGGCGCCACAACTGGCCCAGGCTTTCGGCTGGAAGGCCGTCTACGGCCTGGCGGCCATCGGCCTGCTGCTGCCCGTGCTGGTCATGGTCTTCATCGCGCGTGAACCCGACGACGTGGACAAACACGCCAGCCTGCGCGACCACGTGGCCTGCCTGTTCGAAAAAGACGGCTGGGCCTTCAGCATCATCTACGCCATCACCTTCGGCGGCTTCATCGGCCTGACCACCTTCCTGCCGAGTTATTACTACGACCAGTTCGGCGTGAGCAAGGTGCAGGCCGGCCAGCTCACCATGCTGGCCGCCTTCATGGGCGCGGCGCTGCGCATCTTCGGCGGCTGGATCTCCGACCACTGGGGCGGCATCAACACCCTGAGCGCCGTGCTCGTCATCGTCACCGTCACCCTGCTGCTGTGCGGGCTGGCCGGCGGTTCGCTGGTGCTCACCACCCTGCTCATGATGCTGTGCTTCGCGGCCCTGGGCGCGGGCAACGGCGCGCTGTTCCAGCTGGTGCCGCTGCGCTGGCCGCTGAGCACGGCCGTGGCCGGCTCCATGATCGGCGAGATCGGCGCCCTGGGCGGCGGCCTGGTGCCCAACGCCATGGGCCTGTCCAAGCAGTACACCGGCACCTACTTCTGGGGCTTCGCGCTCTTCGCCCTGCTCTCGCTGGGGGTGCTGGGCATGACACGCGTGATGCAGCTCCGCTGGACCCGCACGTGGGCGGAGCGGGGTGGACGCGCGCGTAGCACCTGATCGCGCTGCCTCAACGCACCGTCGCAGCCGACACGGCGAAGGGATCGCCTTCGGCCTCGATGAAGTCGCCCAGGTAATCCAGAAAACGCCGCACCGCAGGCACCATGCCCCGGCGCGAGGGGTACACCGCGTGAAAGATGCCGGGCTGGGGCGCCCAGTCCGGCAGCACTTTCACCAGGCGCCCGTCCAGCAGTTCCTCGCGGCACATGTAGTCCGGCAGGAAACCCATGCCGGTGCCCTGCACCACCGCGAACTTCAGCGTCAGCAGGTCATCGGCCAGCAGCCGCGGGGTATGCGCCAGCGTGAAGGTCTGCTCCTGCGGCCCCTGCAGCACCAGCGTGGAGCGGCCCTCCACGCCAGACATGGCCACCGTGTCCATGCGCGCGAGGTCTTCAGGCCGCTCCGGCCGGCCCTGGCGCTGGAGCAGCGCAGGGCTGGCGGCCAGCACGGTCTGCGTCACCCCCAGGTGCTTGACCACCAGGCTGCGGCTCTCCTCCAGGCTCACGCGCACACGCAGGGCCACGTCAAACCCCTCTTCGACCAGATCGACCACGCGGTTGCTGACACGCATGTCCACGCGCACCTGCGGGTACCGCGCCAGGAAAGCCGGCAGGATGGGCCCCAGCGTGGTCTGCGCCAGCGTCACCGGGCAGGCCACGCGCACCGTGCCGCGGGGCTCGGTCTGCACCTGCTCCACCGCCTCGGTGGCCGCTTCGGCCGCATCACGCATGGCCAGGCAATGGCGCAGGTAGTGCTCGCCCACGTCGGTCAACGAAAGCTTGCGCGTGGTCCGGTGCAGCAGGCGCACGCCCAGGCGGCCTTCGAGTTCGGCCACCCGGCGCGAAAGCTTGGATTTGGGGATGCCCAGGTGCCGGCTCGCCACGGCAAAACCGCCGCGCTCGGCCACCTCGGCGAAATACAGCATGTCGTTGAGATCCTGCATTTGGGCCTCTATCGTCCTATTTTCAGAACAATGTAACTCAATAAGTCCATCTATTCATTTATTCGCATCATCCCCAGAATAACAACATCGACAACCCGCCTTACGAGGACCCCCATGAAAGTTCTGCACATCGACTCCAGCATCCTGAGCGACAACTCCGTTTCGCGCCAGCTGACCCGCGCCATCGTGGCCGAATGGCAAGCCCAGCACCCGGGCACCACGGTGGACTACCTGGACCTGGCCGCCGAGGCCCCCAGCCACCTGAGCGCCGAATCCCTGGGTTTCCGCCTGCCGGCCACCGCCACCCTGACAGACGCACAACGCCGTGAAAACGCCATCTCCGAAGCCCTGGTGAGCCAGTTCCTGGCGGCCGACGTCATCGTGGTGGGCGCACCGCTATACAACTTCAGCATCCCCAGCCAGCTCAAGGCCTGGATCGACCGCGTCGCCCAGGTGGGTCGCACCTTCAAGTACACCGAAACCGGCCCCGTGGGCCTGGCCGGCGGCAAGACGGTGATCGTGGCCTCCACCCGCGGCGGCGTGTACTCCACCAGCGAAGGTGGCCGCGCCATGGAACACCAGGAAAGTTATCTGCAGACGGTGTTCGGCTTCTTCGGCATCACCGACGTGCGTTATGTGCGCGCCGAAGGCGTGGCGATGGGCGAGGCCAAGAAGGCCGAAGCCCTGTACAGCGCCACCCTGCAAGTCAAGGCCGCCACCCGCAAGGCCGCCAACCAGGACCAGGCAGCCATCGCAGCCTGATCCTGCCAGCCGCCAAGGCTGGTTGAAAAAAAGGGGCACGCCGGTGGCGTGCCCCCCTTTTCGTCGTCGGCAAGGCTCACCCCATCCCGGGTGTGGGCAGGCATTCCATGATCTCGACCGATTCGCCAGGGAAGATCGCAAAGTGGGGATGGTTCACAAACAGCCTGGCGGCCGCTTCATGGGTCTGCGCCGCCACGACCACATAACCACAGATCGCGTTTTGTGCATCGGCGAGGCCGGATGCCGACACCCGCTTGGTCTTGCCGATGGGCCCGCCATGCTCGACGATGTGGGAGGCATTCACATTCATCCAGGCATGCCAGGCCTGGATGCCGGCTTGGGTGCGCTCCTGCCGGGCGGCCTCGCTCAGGGCGTTCCAGCCTGAGCGCTCGGCGGCTTCGGGGGTGCCCAGGAAAACGGCCAAAAAGTTCTTCATAGGGTGCTCCTTGTGTGTGGCCACTGGCTCGCGACCCCGGTGGTCGCGAGGATGGCTCACACCTTACGACGAACGCGGCCCCCGATGATCGACCGATTCCCCGGCCCCAATTGAATTTTTATGCAGCAGGAAGCGCCATCGTCCAGAGCAGCCCTGCTCAGCCTTGGCAGAACGGTGCCGATGAAAGTTTGGACGGCGAGCAACGGTGACGCAGATTCCATGTCGGCACGGGACTTCCATGATCCCACCTCAGATGCCGGATATACGAAGCAGGCGCTTGCCCCCAAGACCACCAATCGATCAGCCTCTTGCTGTTGAGGGGGAGTCCATATATGAAATGTTAGGTGTGCCGAGAGTCATGCTGCGCCAATCAGGTCAGCCAACCTTTTCGATAGCTCAGCTTTAGAGCCGGGTAGGCAACCAGCGCCATCACCGCCATTCCCAACCCAGTCCCGCATGCCCACAAGGCAAGCGTAAACAACTCAGACACTATCCCGGAGAAAGAAAAGTTTTCAACACCATAGCGGACGAACCAGTAAGCCGCAATAAAGGGGTAGGAGATCAGAGTGGAGGAGATGCCTATGACAACCTGGATCTTCAGCAGATCACCCAGCGAGAACTTTGGATTACTCATATTTCCAGATAGATGACTTGGGGCGATGCGGCGCTCAAGAAGGCCACCTAACGTGAAGGTGAGCGAGCGCCGTAGGCGGTCCGCTCGACTGACATTTTAAAGAGCATTGCGACCAATTTACCGCTCCACAAGATCCACAATAGACCAACGCGCATCTCGCTTCTTTGCGACGACGGTAAAGCAACGTGCTTCAGGCGCACAGAGCACAAACAATGCCTCGCCCGAAAAGTCGCTGTCGGCAAACCGAAAGGCGGCGAACCGCTTAAGTTCAACCGCGGTCGGTTGCACGTTGAGCTTTGAACCAACTGCAGAACGGCCCAGCTCATATGGCTCGGAGGTTTTGATCCAAAGTTGCCCTAGAGCAGCAATAACTATGAACATAACAACGACGAACGCGACAGTGCCAAAAAGCTTGCGCTTTGTCATTGAGGACCAAGGTGAAATGAACGTACCCATTTGCTCTTTAACGCTCCAGCTATGGCGCGCGTGCGACAACGCATGAAGGAGGTGCAACGCTTATACGCGTCGCACATGAGCTGGTTGTTAGGCCTGTTTTTATTGCAGCCATTGAACGCTCCGCACGTACCAAGTGGAAAATACAAAGCGAATGCGAAACTTCTTGCGTTCTTGCCTCTCGGCGTGACGACACACCAACGTAAAGTGATTCTTGTGCATCTCGACGCGAACGAATTCTGCTCCGCTCTCAGTGCAGGAGGTTAACCCAATTGCATTTACTGCGCGACGCGTGAGCCGATGGTCAATGACGGAGTAAACGACAATTGGTAGGACAAGAGCGCCGATTCCGCCGAAGACATTGAACGCGAGACGAACTTCATTGCTCATGTCCAGCGCTGCGACAGAGCGCAACGCGATGCCTGCCAGCGCATACAACACGAGTATGAGAAGAATTGCCACTTGATTGGCCTAACGTTTGAGATGAGTGGGAGCCGTAAGCGATCCACTCTCGATTGAAGTGTTAGAGCCCATCGCGCTTCCTTGAATATGCTTCATACCGCTCACCAAACTCCAACTCAAATGCGTTTCGCACGAGCGCTTCCCAGGTGAAGCAACGCTGCTTGCGCCTCAGTTCCGCAACGTGCGACTCACCGTATTCTTCGGCGACAAGACGCATATAGCCACTGGCCAGGAGCGTCTCTCGATCATCCGCAATAAGAGTACGACGATGCTTGAGTAGAAGTCGCCGTATGCGCAACGGACTACCAACGCCGAAGTGGCTTGCCTCAGAAATGAGCTCTTCGCAATTGGGCGACGCATAACCATTCCGTCGCGGAAGGGCTCGCCGCAAGGTCCTCAGCAGGCTACGTTCCGTCAGTGGCGCTCGATCCTTCCTTCTGCGCGCGCTTAGGTGCGACATGATGGGTTCTAACTTGATATAGACGTCAAACCTGTCTGCTTAACACTGCTCATGCCTTCCTCCCGTCGTGTTTTGTAAGTGCCTGATTTATATCAGCCTTTCCCGTTCAAGCCTTCGGTTCCGGACCATGAACAAAGCCCACAAACCCGGCAAAGCTGTCTGCCTAACAAGGCGAAGTGACGGATAACAAAGTCGGCGTCAACAGCAAAAAACCCAGGCCGATCAAGGACTTGGAGCGTTTCCTTCGAAAAGGAGCCCCATGAACAAAACCGGCAAAGTCGCCGGCTTGCCCTACTTCGGCAGGAACAGCAGCCAGTAGACCAGCAGCACGTTGAACAGCGCGCTGACGCCAAACAACAGCTTCCACACCAAGGTCGGGTCACGCTGCAGCAGCGGCGAAGCCGGCGGCGCGGTCAGCGGGCGTGAAGCGCCGCGCTCCAGCGCCAGCAGGAACTCCTCGGCCGTTTCGAAACGCTGGCGCTTGTCGCGGGCCACGGCCTTGAGCACCACGTGGTCGAGCCAGATGGGCACCTCGGGGTTGTGGCGGCTGGGGGGCGTGGGGTCGCGGTAATAACGGCCGCTCTGCCAGGGCAGCACTTCACCGTAGGGCAGCTTGCCATCAGCCAGCAGCTGGTAGAAGGTGACGCCCAGCGCGAAGAGGTCGCTCATGGCGTCGGGGTCTTCGGGCGGCACAGTGGTGTCGATGCCGCCGGCGCGCACGGTGAAACCCCACTGCTCGGGGTTGATGTAGCTTGGCGTGCCCGCGTGCAGGCGGCGCATGGCTTCGGGCTCGCGCCCGCTGAGGGCCACGCCCAGGTCCAGCAGGCGCAGCACGCCGTCGTCGCCCTGGTGCAGGTTGGCGGGTTTGATGTCGCGGTGCACCACGCTCTGGCGGTGCAGGCGACCCAGGGCCTTGAGCACCTGGGTGGCCAGGGCCACGGCCTGGGCCGGGCTGAAACGCTGCTGGCGCGCCAGCATCTGCTGCAGGGTCTCGCCGGCGTGCCAGTCGTACAGCAGGTAAAAGGCGGTCTGCCCCTTGCCGGCGGGCGGCTTCTCGTGCAGGCGCACCAGGTGCTCGGCCGCGCGTGAGGTCTGCATGCATTGCGCCAGCCAGGCCTCGTGGGCCAGCGCGGCGCACTCCTCGGGGTCGTGGGCACGTGAGGGATGCAGGGTCTTGAGCGCGTAGTCGGTCTGGGTGTGGGTGTCCCTTACCTTGTAGATGAGGTTGATGCCGTTGTCGGCGGCCACCTCTTCCACGCGCAGATCGTCGATCACCTCGCCGGGTTTCAGGCGCACGGGCACCGGCAGGGCCTGGGCGCTGCGGCTCACGTCCTGCAGCGTGGCGTCCAGCAGGCCCAGCACCCGCACCACCAGGGCGGTGGCGTTGTCGTTGCTGCCGGCCTTGATGGCGGCCTGCACCAGGTTGTCGCTGATGCGCTGCGCGTTGGCCAGTTCGGCCATTTCCGCCAGCAGGCGCAGGCGCAGCGATCCGTGCACGCCGTCGCTGAGCAGGATGAAGACGTCGCCCACCTGCAGGTCGCCCTGGATGTAGTCCACCACCAGGCGGTCTTCCGCGCCCACCACGCGCATGAGCTGGTGGCGGAAATCGGGGTGGGGCATGACGTGGTCCACCGTGAGCTGGGTCACCTGCCCCTCGCGCAACAGGTAGGCGCGCGTGTCGCCCACATGGGCCAGGGTGTAGGCATGCCCGCGCAGCACCAAAGCGGTCAGCGTGGTCATGCCCGTAGCGGGCGCACGCCGGCGGTTGGTGGCGGCCAGCCAGGTGTTCTGCGCGGCGATCAGCCGGTCCAGCGCCACCGTGGTATCCCAGGTTTGGGGCGTGCTGTAGTAATCGCGCACCAAAGTGGCCACCGTGGTCTGCGCGGCCTCCTGGCCCAGGCCGCCGGCGCTCACGCCGTCGGCAATGGCGGCGATCACGCCCATGTCCTCACGCCCGTCTTCGGGCAGCATGGCGCCGGCGAAGTCTTCATTGACGGCCTTGGCGCCCGCCAGCGAGGTGTAACCGATATCCATTTCAAAGCTCATGCCCAGGGTTCCGCAAGATTGATGCCCGAGATGGTGCATTCTGCGTCGGCCCAAGAAGCCTTGGCGTTCTTTCTGGACAGCCCCTCCCTGGAGAAATTGCTGGCATGACACTTGCGTCAGTACCGGCGTACCCGGCCAAAGCTGGCCCCCATTCACTCATCCGGTGCAACGGCGCAGCGGATGAACCCAGGACGAAGGCGTCCCCACGTGCACTGCTCCCGGCAGGCACCGTGTGGACGCCTTTTTTGTTTCTTGCTTGATTTGGATCGACGGAGCTTGTGATGAAAAAACTCAAACTGGTGATGATCGGCAACGGCATGGCCGGCGTGCGCTCGCTCGAAGAGCTGCTGAAGATTGCGCCCGAGCTGTACGAGATCACGGTCTTCGGCGCCGAGCCCCACCCCAACTACAACCGCATCCTGCTCTCGCCGGTGCTGGCCGGCGAACAGAAGCTCGAAGACATCGTGCTCAACGACTGGGCCTGGTACCAGGACAACGGCATCACCCTGCACGCCGGCTGGACCGTGACGGAGGTGGACCGCGTCAGGCGCGTGGTGCACGCAAAGAACGCCCAGGGCGAGACGATCAGCGCCGAATACGACCGCCTGATCCTGGCCACCGGCTCCAACCCCTTCATCCTGCCCGTGCCGGGCAAGGAGCTCAAGGGCGTGCTGGCCTACCGCGACATCGCCGACACCGAGGCCATGATCGAAGCCGCCGCCAAATACCAGCATGCGGTGGTCATCGGCGGCGGCCTGCTGGGCCTGGAAGCGGCCAACGGCCTGATGAAACGCGGCATGACGGTCAGCGTGGTGCACGTGATGCCCTGGCTGATGGAGCGCCAGCTGGACGACGTGGCGGGCAAGATGCTGCAGAAGTCGCTGGAAGACCGCGGCATGCAGTTCCTGATCGGCGCGCAGACGCAGGAGCTGGTGGGTGGCGAAGACGGCCGCGTCAAAAGCGTGAAGTTCAAGGACGGCACGGAAGTGCCGGCCGACCTGGTCGTGATGGCCGTGGGCATCCGCCCCAACACGGCGCTGGCCGAGAGCATGAAGCTGCACGTGAACCGCGGCATCGTGGTCAGCGACACGCTGCAGACCACCACCGATGCGCGCATCTACGCCGTGGGTGAATGCGCCGCGCACCGTGGCATTGCCTACGGCCTGGTGGCCCCGCTGTTCGAGCAGGGCAAGGTGCTGGCCAACCACCTGGCGCAGTTTGGCATCGGCCGCTACACCGGCTCGCTGACCTCCACCAAGCTCAAGGTCACGGGCATCGACCTGTTCAGCGCCGGCGACTTCATGGGCGGCGAGAACACCGAAGAGATCGTCATGAGCGACCCGGCCGGCGGCGTCTACAAGAAGCTGGTCATCCGGGACGACAAGCTGGTGGGCGCCTGCCTCTACGGCGACACGGTGGACGGTTCCTGGTACTTCAAGCTGCTGCGCGACGGCCGCAGCGTGGGCGACATCCGCGACCGCCTGATGTTCGGTGAATCGAACATCGGCGACGCCGGCCACGAGGGCCACAGCAAGGCCGCCGCCATGGCCGACACGGACGAGGTCTGCGGCTGCAACGGCGTGACCAAGGGCACCATCTGCAAGGCCATCAAGGAAAAAGGCCTGTTCACGCTGGACGAGGTGCGCAAGCACACCAAGGCCAGCGCGAGCTGCGGCTCCTGCACCGGCCTGGTGGAACAGATCCTGATGTTCACGGCCGGCGGCGACTACTCGGCCACACCCAAGACCAAGGCCATGTGCGGCTGCACCGAGCACGGCCACCAGGCCGTGCGCGAGGCCATCCGCAAGGAGAAGCTGCTGACCATCGCCGACGTCTTCAAGAGCCTGAACTGGAAGACGCCCAACGGCTGCGCCAGCTGCCGCCCGGCCGTCAACTACTACCTCATCAGCACCTGGCCCAAGGAGGCCAAGGACGATCCGCAGAGCCGCTACATCAACGAGCGCAGCCACGCCAACATCCAGAAGGACGGCACCTACAGCGTGATCCCGCGCATGTGGGGCGGCGAGACCACGGCCGACGAGCTGCGCCGCATCGCCAATGCGGTGGACAAGTACAAGATCCCCACCGTCAAGGTCACCGGCGGCCAGCGCATCGACCTGCTGGGCGTCAAGAAGGAAGACCTGCAGGCCGTGTGGAACGACATCGGCATGCCCAGCGGCCACGCCTACGCCAAGGCCCTGCGCACGGTGAAGACCTGCGTGGGCAGCGAATGGTGCCGCATGGGCACGCAGGACAGCACCCAGATGGGCAAGGACCTGGAGCGCGCCATGTGGCGCATGTACGCGCCGCACAAGGTGAAGTTCGCCGTCTCGGGCTGCCCGCGCAACTGCGCCGAGGCCGGCATCAAGGACGTGGGCATCATCGGCGTGGACTCCGGCTGGGAGATGCACATCGCCGGCAACGGCGGCATCAAGACCGAGGTGGCGCATTTCTTCACCAAGCTCAAGACGGCTGAAGAAGTGCTGGAGTACACCGGCGCCTTCATGCAGCTCTACCGCGAAGAGGGCTGGTACCTGGAGCGCACGGTGCATTACGTAAACCGCGTGGGCCTGGACTACGTGAAGAAGAAGATCCTGGACGACCACGAAGGCCGCCGGGCCTTGTGGGAGCGCCTGCAGTTCGCGCTGGACGGCGAGCCCGATCCCTGGTTCGAGGGCGAGAAGGCCCGCGTCGACACGCGCCAGTTCATCCCACTCGTCATCGAAGGAGCCGCATCATGACTCAATGGAAACCCATCTGCCGCGTCGAGGATATCCCCGTGCTCGGCTCGCGCCGTGTGAACCGCCCGCAGGGCATGGCCGTGGCCGTGTTCCGCAACGACCAGGACCAGGTCTACGCCCTGCTCGACCGCTGCCCGCACAAAGGCGGCCCGCTCTCGCAAGGTATCGTCTTCGGCAGCAGCGTGGCCTGTCCCCTGCACAACTGGACCATCGGTCTCGATACCGGCTGCGCCCGCGCACCCGATGAAGGCAGCACCCCGCGTTTTGCCGTGAAGGTGGAAGACGGCGTGGTGCACCTGGATGGCCAGGAACTCGCCACCCTGGCGCTGGACATCCAGCCCCCCGTGGCCGGTCCCTGCACGCGCAAGACGGCGTCCTGCGCCTGAGAGCAACGTCTAGGCAGTTGAGGGTCTGACGACATGCACAAGGAAACACGATCAACCTGCCCCTATTGCGATCTCGCGGCTGGCGCCACGGATCGCTTTGCGAGCAACGGAAACACCTCCGTAGGGGCCTTGCATGCATAAGGAGACGCGCTCCACCTGTCCCTACTGTGGCGTAGGCTGTGGCGTCATCATCGAGTCGCGGCGCGAGCAGATCATCGGCGTGCGCGGCGATCCGGACCATCCGGCCAACTTCGGCCGCCTGTGCTCCAAGGGTTCCACCCTGCACCTGACCGCCACGCCCGAGGTGATCGCGCAGACGCGGCTGCTGCAGCCCATGCGCCGCCTGCAGCGCGGTGAAACGCCCCAGCCCCTGGGCTGGGACGCCGCGCTGGACCTGGCCGCCACGCGTTTTGCCGACACCATCCGCACGCACGGCCCCGACGCCGTGGGCTTCTATGTGAGCGGCCAGCTGCTGACCGAGGACTACTACGTCTTCAACAAGCTGGCCAAGGGTCTGATCGGCACCAACAACATCGACACCAACTCGCGCCTGTGCATGAGCAGCGCGGTGGCCGGCTACAAGCAGACCCTGGGTGCCGACGCGCCGCCGGCCTGCTACGAGGACGTGGACCACGCCGACTGCCTGTTCATCGCCGGCTCCAACACGGCCTGGGCCCACCCCATCCTGTTCCGCCGCATCGAGGAAGCGAAGAAGCAGCGCCCGCAGATGAAGATCGTGGTGGTCGACCCGCGCCGCACCGATACCGCCGGCACCGCCGACCTCTTTGTGCAGATCCAGCCCGGCACCGACGTGGCGCTCTTCAACGGCATGCTGCACCTGATGCTGTGGGAAGGCTGGACCGATACCAGTTTCATCGCCACGCGCACGCGCGGCTTCGAGGAACTCAAGGCCACCGTGCGCGACGATACGCCCGACAGGGTGGCGCAGACCTGCGGCATCAGCAAGGACACGCTGTACGAAGCTGCGCGCCTGTTCGCCACCTCCAAGGCCACGCTGAGCCTCTACTGCCAGGGACTGAACCAGAGCAGCAGCGGCACGGCCAAGAACGCCGCACTCATCAACCTGCACCTGGCCACCGGCCAGATCGGCAAGCCCGGCGCCGGCCCCTTCTCGCTGACCGGCCAGCCCAATGCCATGGGCGGGCGCGAGGTTGGCGGCCTGGCCAACCTGCTCAGTGCGCACCGTGACCTGGCCAACCCGCAGCACCGCGCCGAAGTCGCCGCGCTCTGGGGCATCCCCACCGTGCCCGAGAAGCCGGGCAAGACCGCCGTGGAGCTGTTCCAGGCCGCGGCCGATGGCGAGATCAAGGCGCTGTGGATAGCGTGCACCAACCCCGCGCAGAGCATGCCGGACCTGGCCACGGTGCGCCGTGCCCTGGAACGTGCCGAGTTCGTGGTGGTGCAGGAGGCCTTTGCCACCCCTACCACCTGCGACTACGCCGACCTGCTGCTGCCCGCCAGCACCTGGGGCGAGAAGGACGGAACGGTCACCAACAGCGAACGCCGTATCACCCGCGTACGCCCCGCCGTGCCCGCACCGGGCCAGGCACGGCACGACTGGCAGATCGGCGTGGACTTCGCGCGCCGGCTCGAAGCGCTGGGCATCGGCCCGCGCGCCGGGCTGTTCAATTACGACCGCCCCGAAGCGGTCTGGAACGAACACCGGGAGTCGACCCGCGGACGCGACCTCGACATCACCGGCATGAGCTACGTGCAGATCGAACAGGCGCCCCAGCAATGGCCCCTGCCGGAAGACGCATCCACCGGCAAGGCCCGCCTCTACGAAGACGGCATCTTCCCCACCGACGATGGCCGCGCGCGTTTTGCCAACACGGTCTACAAGCCTGTGGCCGAGCCGCGCGAATCGCGCTACCCCTTCGCACTCACCACCGGCCGCCTGCGCGACCAGTGGCACGGCATGAGCCGTACCGGCACCCTGGGCCGCCTCTTCGGCCACGTGGCCGAGCCCTGCGTACAGATGAGCCCCGGCGACATGACACGCCGCGGCTTCACCGAAGGCGAGCTGGCGCACGTGACCAGCAAGCGCGGCTCCATCCTGGTGCCGCTGCAGGCCAGCGAGGAGCTGGCCAGCGGCCAGGTCTTCATGGCCATGCACTGGGGCGCCGAATACCTCAGCGGCATGAGCAGCACAGGCCAGCCCCTGGCCGGCGTCAACGCGCTGACCACCTCGGCCTTCTGCCCCAGCTCCAAACAGCCGGAGCTCAAGCACGCAGCCGTCAAGGTCCTCAAGGCCGAACTGCCCTGGACCTTGCTGGCCATGGCCTGGCTGCCGCCCGACCGCGCCCTGGCCACGCGCGAGGCGCTGCGCCGCCTGATGCTGCGTTTCCCCTTTGCCAGCTGCGTGCCGTTTTCGAATGCCGCGCCGCTGAACGGCGCGGCGGGCCAAGAACGCCAGGGCGTGCTGTTCCGCGCCGCGGCCCAGGAGGCCGTGCCCGAGGAACTGCTGGCCGAGATCGAGTTGCTGCTGGGCCTGGACGAAGCCGGCACGCTGCGCTACGCCGACCGCAAGCGCGGCCAACGCCGCGCCGCGCGCCTGCAGCGCGAGGGCGAGCAGACCACGCTGCAGGCCGTGCTGCTGGCCGGCGACACGCGCGCCGAGGCCTGGATCCGTTCCCTGCTGCAACAGGAGCTGCCGGCCCAGAGTTACGGCCGCCTGCTGCTGCTGCCCGGCGCCCAGGCCCCGGTGGCGGTGCCTGCGCGCAGCCGCCAGGTCTGCACCTGCTTCAACGTGGGCGAGAACGCCATCGAAGCCACGCTGGCCTCCTGCAGCGGCAGCGAGAGCGCACGCCTCAGTGCATTGCAACAGGCCCTGAAGTGCGGCACCAACTGCGGCTCCTGCGTGCCCGAACTGCAGCGCCTGGTGCGTCGCGTCGTGCCGCTGAAGCAGGCGGCCTGAAACTTGCAAGGCCAGGGCATGCACACGAACACCGCACCCCTCACCGGTTCCTGCACCCTGGTCGGCGCCGGCCCTGGCGACCCCGAGCTGCTCACGCTCAAGGCGCTGAAAGCCATCCAGCGCGCCACCGTGCTGCTGGTCGACGACCTGGTCAACGAGGCCATCGTGGCGCATGCCGCCCCCACCGCACGCATCGTGCACGTGGGCAAACGCGGGGGCTGCACCTCCACGCCCCAGTCTTTCATCGAGAAACTCATGATCACCGCCGTGCAGGAAGGCGAGCACGTGGTGCGCCTCAAGGGCGGCGACCCTTTCATCTTCGGCCGCGGCGGCGAAGAGGTGGAGCACCTGCGGGAGGCCGGTATCCGCGTGGACGTGGTCAACGGCATCACCTCGGGCCTGGCGGCCGTCACCAGCCTGGGCGTGCCGCTGACGCACCGTGAGCATGCGCAGGGTGTGATCTTCCTCACCGGACACGCCAAACCCGGCGCCCACGGCCCGGACTGGGCAGCCATCGCCGCCACCGCCTACGCCGCCCGCCTCACCATGGTGATCTACATGGGCGTGAGCGGCGCCTTGCAGATCGAACAGGGCCTGCTCTGCGGCCTGCCCGGCGACACACCGGTGGCTCTGGTGCAACGCGCCTCCCTGCCCACGCAGCGCCAGGCCCTCACCACACTGGACCAGTTGCACGCCACGCTGGTGCGTGAAGAACTCGGCAGCCCCTGCGTCATCGTCGTGGGTGACGTGCTGCAAGGCGTCCTGCAGCTGCAGCAGGCTGGCCCAAGGCTTGCTTGGGGTACCTGAACGGGGCCATCGGGTCCCGCCCTGCCGGTCCCCGCCATGAACTACAAGCCCAACCCCGCTGTCACACCCCTCACCCCGCACGCACTCACCAGCACGCAGGCCCTGCCGGCCCACATCAAGGGCTTGTCGCTGGTCAACCTGGCGGCACGCCAGCGCATGCTCTCGCAACGCATGATCCTGCAGACCCTGCTGGCCGCGCGCGATGATGGCCAGCGGCTGGCCGAGGCCCGGCGCAGCCTGCAGATCTTCACCGAGAGCCAGTCGCACCTGCTGGCCACGCCCCGCCAGCTGGAGACGGCCAGTGCGCAGAAGATAGCAGCCACCTACCACGGCACGCTCGGCGTGGGCCCCGTCATCGAGAACTTCATGCAGCTCATGCACAGCACGCTGGAGCAGATCGAACGGCGCGCACCCCGTGTGTCTGAATCGCTGATCGAGCTGGTCGGCTTCACCGACCGCATCCTGGAGGCGCTCAACACCGCGACCACGGCCTTCGACGAGATCACCCGGGCCAAGTCCGACGCCATGATGAAGGAGCTGGCCGGCATCGTGGGTGACATCCAGAGCGTGGCCAAGGAGGCCAAGGTGGTGAGCTTCAACGCCCAGATCATGGCCGCGCGTGCCGGCCAGCACGGCCGCGAATTCGCCGTGGTGGCCAACGTGCTGTCCGACATCACGGGCGAGATCGACGGCCTCACGCGCAAGGCCGCGGTGCTGGCTGACCGCAACAAGCTGGCGGCCTGAAGACACCCCGGCCGGGCGAATCGGCCGGCCCCGGGCCGGCGCTACACTGCTGCCCAAAGCCGTGGTGAGCACCACGGCCACACACCACCAGGGGAGACCGACATGCTGAAAGAGCTCAATGAACTCGCCGAGGGCGCCGGCGAACTCAGACCCGGCTCCGGCCTGGTGACCGGTGTCATCGCCCTGGCGCTGGCGTTCCTCTGTTTCCTGGGCGTGCTGGCCTTTCTTTTCCCCGAATACCTGACCACGCCGGAACTGCGCCGCAGCTACAACGTGGAGACGGTGCGCACCATCATGTTCGTCGCCATGGTGGTGGCCGGCGGCCTGTCGCTGGTCAACGTGCTCTTCAACCGCTCGCGCTGGCTCTCGGCCTTCGCCTTCCTGCTGGTGGCGCTGACCGCCCTGCTGGGCGGCCACAAGGTGCCGGTGAACGACTTCGCCGACCACACGCCCTACATCGGCCTGGACTGGTTCATCCTGGACCTGCTGGGCTCCTCGCTGATCTTCATCTTCGTCGAGAAGCTGTTTGCCCTGCGCAAGGACCAGCCCGTCTTCCGCCCCGAATGGCAGACCGACCTGCACCACTTCATCGTCAACCACATGGTGGTGGGTTTCATCCTGCTGGCCACCAACCTGCTGGTGCACCGCCTCTTCGGCTGGGCCGCGGCCGACGGCATCCAGGCCTGGGTGCGCGACCTGCCCTTCGTGGCGGCGGTGCTGCTGATCCTGCTGGTGTCGGACTTCGTGCAGTACTGGACGCACCGCGCCTACCACGAGGTGCCCCTGCTGTGGCGCCTGCACGCCGTGCACCACAGCGCCAAGAGCATGGACTGGCTGGCCGGTTCGCGCCAGCACATCCTCGAACTGCTGATCACCCGCACCCTGGTGCTGGCACCCATCTTCGTGCTGGGCTTCTCCAAGGAAGTGATCGACACCTACATCGTGATCGTCGGCTTCCAGGCCGTGTTCAACCACGCCAATGTGAGCGTACGCCTCGGCCCGCTGCGCTACATCATCGTCACGCCCAACTTCCACCACTGGCACCACAGCCAGGACCAGGAAGCCCTGGACCGCAACTACGCGGCACATTTCGCCTTCCTCGACTATCTCTTCGGCACCGCCGTCAAGAGCACCAAGCTCTGGCCCGAGCGCTATGGCGTGCTGGGCGACTACGTGCCCAACGGTTTCTTCAAGCAGCTGAAGTTCCCCTTCACCTGGAAAGGCTGATGCAGACTTTCGATGCCGTTGTCATCGGGGCCGGCGCCGCCGGCCTTTTTTGCGCCGGTGTGGCCGGGCAGCGTGGCGCCAGGGTGCTGCTGATCGACCACGCCCCCAAGGTGGCGGAGAAGATCCGCATCTCGGGCGGCGGGCGCTGCAACTTCACCAACCGCGACATCGACGTGCGCCAGCCGCACAAGCACTTCATCAGCGAGAACCCGAACTTCTGCCGCTCGGCGCTCTCGCGCTACACCCCGGCCGACTTCATCGCCCTGCTGCAGCGCGACGGCATCGCCTTTCACGAGAAGCACAAGGGCCAGCTCTTCTGCGACCGCTCGGCCGACGACATCATCCAGCTGCTGCTGCGTGAGTGCGACAAGGGCGGCGTGACACGCTGGCAACCCTGCGGGGTGCGGGCCGTGCGTCATGGCGCCGCGGGTTATGAGCTCGACACCGACCAGGGCCCCGTCGCCTGCAAGTCCCTGGTCATTGCCACCGGCGGCCTGTCCATCCCCAAGATCGGCGCCACCGATTTCGGCTACCGCATCGCCCGCCAGTTCGGCCTGAAGATCGTCGAAACCCGACCGGCCCTGGTACCGCTGACCTTCGACGGCATGGCCTGGGCGCCCTACGCCGGCCTGGCCGGGCTGGCGCTGCCGGTGCAGATCGAGACGGGGACGAAAAAGGAGCGCACGGCCTTTCTCGAAGACCTGCTGTTCACCCACCGCGGCCTCTCGGGCCCGGGGGTGCTGCAGATCTCCAGCTACTGGAAGCCGCAAACGCCCATCCGCATCAACCTGGCGCCCGAGCGTGACTTGCTGCCCCTGCTGCAGGACGCCAAGCTGCGTTCGCGCAAGCTCGTCGTCAATGAACTGGCCGCCCTGCTGCCCAGCCGCCTGGCCGAGGCCTGGGCCGGGCAGGACCCGGCCTGGGCACGCCCCATCAACGAGGCCGCCGACAAGGCCCTGGCCGCCCTGGCTGAAAAGCTCTCCCGCTGGGAACTGACGCCCACGGGCACCGAGGGCTATGCCAAGGCCGAGGTCACGGCCGGCGGGGTGGACACGCGGGAGCTGTCCAGCCAGACCCTGGAGGCGCAAAAGCAGCCGGGGCTGTACTTCATCGGTGAAGTGGTGGATGTCACGGGGTGGCTGGGTGGTTACAACTTCCAGTGGTCCTGGGCGAGCGCCCACGCCTGCGGCGTGGCGCTAGCCCAGGACCTGCGGCCGCACTAGGTTTCCCCCTGCGCCCCCACTTCGTGTGGGGCGCTGCCCCCTCCAGGGGGCAGGCCGCCGCTGGCGGCCCAGGTTTTCGGCCCGTTCCGGGCCGGGTTGCCCGGCTGACTTAACCCGTTATAATGCTTGACTTTGCTGGCATAGCCCCGCCGGCCAAATACTAGTTACAGGCGGGGCATTTCGCGATTCACGGCGTGCAGGCCCGATCTCCTGCCCACCCTCTGTCCGCACATTTCGGAAACCATGACGTAATGACGACCATCCGTGTTAAAGAAAACGAGCCGTTTGACGTGGCTCTGCGCCGCTTCAAGCGCACCATCGAGAAACTGGGCCTGCTGACCGACCTGCGCGCCCGCGAGTTCTACGAAAAGCCGACGTCCGAGCGCAAGCGCAAGAAGGCTGCTGCCGTCAAGCGCAACTACAAGCGCATCCGCTCGATGCAGCTGCCCAAGAAGCTGTACTGATCGTCCTGGGGTCCCCGACCTCACGGCACATCAGACAACCCGCGCTCGGGACGCCAGGCGCGGGTTTTGTTTTTTCCGGAGATAGATATGTCCCTCAAAGACCAGATCACTGAAGACATGAAGGCCGCCATGCGCGCCAAGGACAGCGAGCGCCTGGGCACCATCCGCCTGCTGCTGGCCGCCATGAAGCAGAAGGAAGTGGACGAGCGCGTCACGCTGGATGACACCAACGTCGTCAGCATCATCGACAAGCTCATCAAGCAACGCAAGGACTCGGTCGCCGCCTATGTGCAGGCCGCGCGCCAGGACCTGGCCGACAAGGAAAGCACCGAGATCAAGGTGCTAGAAGCCTACCTGCCCCAGCGCCTCTCGGCGGATGAAGTGCTGACCGAAGTAAAAGCCATCGTGGCCGAACTCGGCGCCAAAGGCCCGGGCGACATGGGCAAGGTCATGGGCGTGGTCAAGACCCGCCTGGCCGGCAAGGCCGAAATGGGCCAGGTCTCGGCCGCCGTGAAGGCCGCGCTGGCCGGCTGAGCTTTCAGGCCCCGGCGCCCACCGGTGCCGGGAAACGGAAGCGCAGTTGCCGGTCGTAGGTCCGGTACCCGAGCCGCTGGTAGATCGGCTCGCCGAAGGGGCTGGCCTGCAGCGTCACCACCCGCGCACCGGCCGCGAACCCTGCGTTGGTCGCCAGCCGTGTGCACAACTCCCCCAGGCCCGAACGCCGCGCCGCGGCCGCCGTGCCCACCCAGTACACGCCCGCCCCCTCGCCGCTGAGCAGCGTCAGCGCCGTGGACAGCGGCACACCGTCACGGTAGGCGACAAAACCCACCATGCGCGGCGACAGCACTTCCTGCGGCCGCCCGAAAAACACCTGTGTCTCGACCGCCGGCAGCTTGAGCGCCTCGTAGGCCTCGGCGTTGATGGCCACGGCGTCCTGCACATGGCGCAAGGTCGTCATGGACTCGACGTGGATACCGGCCGGAAGCTTGGGGTCTTCCACCGGCGCTTCAATCAACATGCAGGGGCTGTCGGCCAGCGGTGTCATGCCCGCGGCCTGCAAGGCCGCGATCAGATCGGCGTCACGGCTGGCCCGTGCGAGCAGCGTGTAGCCTCTGCCCCGCTCTGTGAAGAAGGCCTGCGACCGCTGCAGCACCTCGGCGGCCGGCACGCTTGCATCGACCCGCACCACGCAGTTGCGGAACGCCCCGGGAAAGGCATTCGCCCCCGCCATCAACAGCACACCGCCCTCTTCCACGCAGGTACAGGGGGCCTGCCAGCGCGCATGCTCGCGCAGCGCCTGCAGCAGGTTGGCATCGGCGAGGTCATCGGGGGATGGGGTCATGACAAAACCTCTCGATTGATAGGTTGAACAGCGCCCTAGTCAATGTCCGGGACAGGAGGCCAAGAAGGCCGGTTTGCCTTAACCCAGTTCTTAAGTTTGCGTCGCGCGGAATCACCTGCGGTATCAATTCGGAGTGCATTGCATATTGCCTTCCAAGTGCTAAGCCCCCTCTTTGCCTTCAGCTCCGGAACAGCTGCGACCCATTCAGCGGCACTTGGTGATGGCGCCTTCTTGCTAGCCTTAGCTGCGGCCATAGCTTCCGCAAGAAGTTGCTCCAACTCTTCGTCTCGATCAGCCGTCTTTGGACGCCCAATGTGGCTTTGCAGAACTCGGCGCAAGGCACTATTGAAAGAAAGATTCTCAAACGGCTTGGGCTTCGCTAGCCGCTCTACAAGGGCGGCCAAATCTTCATCTACATTGAATTGAGGCATGTGAATCTCCTAGCAAAAGGAGTTGCCAGTATTTACTAGTAATTCACTAGTGTCAACAAAAATCTACTAGTGAAATTGAGTGACTCGATAAGCCAATCCTTAAATTAGGGATGGGGCCCAGACCTCAGCGCCGCCCCACCCACCAGCCACCCATCTGGTTGACCAGCATGCCGCACAGCACGGCCACGGTGCCGGCCCACTGCAATGCGCTGGGCTGTTCGCCCAGCAGGGCCATGGCGGCCACCAGGCCCACCACGGGCACCAGCAGCGAGAAGGGGGTGACGCGGCCGGCCGGGTGGCGTTGCAGCAGGCGCGTCCACAGGCTGTAGGCCAGCAGCGTGGCCAGCAGGGCCAGGTAGAGCACGGCGAACAGGGCTCGGCCATCGAAGGCCAGCAGCTGCGCGCGCATCTGCTGCGGGCCGTCCAGCCACCACGACAGCGCGAAAAAGGGGACGATGGGCACCAGGCTGCTCCAGACGATGAAGGGGAAAGCCTCGTAGTGCCCGGCCTGCGCGGCCTTGCGGGCCACCAGGTTGGAGACGGCCCACATGAAGGCCGCGCCCAGCGTGAGGATGAAACCTGCCAGCGTCATCTGCTGTGCACCCTCACCATACGCGCTGGCGATCATGAACAGCCCCGCCAGGGAAATGCACAGGCCCAGCCATTGCGACCCGCGCGCGCGCTCGCCCAGCAGCATCACCGCCATCAACAGCGAGAAGAGCGCCTGGGTCTGGATCACCACGGAGGCCATGCCCGCCGTCATGCCGAGCTTCAGGCCCAGGAACAGCAGGCCGAACTGGCCCACACCCTGCGCCAGGCCGTAGGCGACGACGTAGGTCCAGGGCAGGTTCGGCCGCGGCACGAACAGCAGGAAAGGCAGGGAGGCCGCCGTGAAGCGCAGCGCGCCCAGCAGCATGGGGCTGAGCGACTGCAGGCCCATCTTCATCACGACGAAGTTCAGGCCCCAGATGACGACCACGCCCAGGACCCGCAGCAGGTCCCCGCTGGAAAGGGCACGCTGCGTCACGCGGCTTCGCTCCGCGTCACCGAACGCCCCTGGCGCTCCCGCGCAGCAATGAAGGCGTCCAGCGCCTGGGCGCTGGACTTGCGCGGCACATAGCCAAAACGCTGCTTGAGCGCGGTGTTGAGCAGCACGGGCCGGTAGCGCAGGAAGTCCAGCTGCTCGGGGCCGTAACGGGTCAGGCCCAGCCGCGAGCCGATGTTCAGCGCGGCGATCAGCAGCCAGGCCGGCAGCTCGCGCGTGGGCTTGCCCAGGCGCAAGGCGATCTGGTGGATGGTGAGCGCGCCGTCGCCGGCCAGGTTGTAGCAGCCGGGCGTGGCACCTTCCAGGGCATGAAGAAAGGCGCCCGTCACGTCCTCGTCCCAGATGAAGACAAAGGGGCTGTCGCTGCCGCGCACGGCCAGCAGGCGGGGTTTCTCGAAGAGCGCGGTGATCTGGTTGTCGACCCGCTCGCCCAGGATGGTGCCGATGCGGAAGACGGTTTGCGCGAGCTCCGGGTGTTTCTGGCGCCAGTCGGCCAGCATTTCCTCGACCAGGCGCTTATGGTGCGCGTAGGCAAAACTTTCGTTGCCGCGCAGCGCATGCATTTCCGTGAGCCAGGGCGCGTTGTCGGCGTGGTAGCCGTAGGCCGCGCCGCTGGACGACACCAGCACATGGCGCACGCCCTCGTCCACGCAGGCCTGCAACACATTGCGCGTGCCGTTCACGTCCACGTCGTATTCGAAGGCGCGGTTGGAGTCGCGCCCCGGCGTGACGATGGAAGCCAGGTGCACCACGGTGTCGATGGCGTGCTCGCGCAGGGTGCTGCGCAGCGCCGGGTCACGCACGTCCTGCTGGCGGTAGGCCACGCCGGCCTCGCGTCGTTTCATCGGCACGTCGCGCACGTCCAGCGCCAGCACCTTCTCGGTATCCGTCCGCCGCGACAGGGCGGCAACCACACCGCGGCCCAGGAAACCGTCGGCGCCCGTGACCAGGATGCGCCGCGCGCGCGGCGTGGTGTTCAGGCTCATGCGCGCAACTCCTCCGGCGCCGGCACCGGCGCGCGGCGCCCCCACCAGCTGGCCAGGGCCAGGCCGGCGATGATGTCCCAGAAGCCCCAGACCCCGGCCACCACGGCCATGCCGCCCAGGCCGCCGAAGAAGCTGAAGATCAGCACCAGGCCCAGGCCGGCGTTGCGTATGCCCACCTCGATGCTCACGGCGCGGCGGTCGTAGTCCTGCAGGCCGGTCAGGCGCGCGCAGAGGTAACCGGTGCCGAAGGCCAACGCATCGTGCAGCACCACGGCCAGCAGCACCAGGCCCACGTAGTCGAGGAAAAAGCGCCAGTTGCCGGCGATGGCGCCGATGATGAAGGCGATGAGCGCCAGGAAGCTCACGATGCGCACGGTCTTCTTCACGCGCTGCGTGAAGTTGGGCAGCTGGTGCGCACACAGCAGGCCCAGCACGAAGGGCAGGCCGATGATGGCCACGATGTGCCCCACCATCTCGACCGGGTCCAGCGCGATGGTCTTGAGCAAAGCCGAGGCATCGGGGTGCAGGCTGCCCCAGAAGGCGAAGTTCAGTGGCATGACCACGATGGCGATGGCGTTGGAAATGGCCGTCATGGACACCGACAGCGCCACGTTGCCGCGCGCGCGGTGCGTGAGGATGTTGCTCACATTGCCCGGCGGGCAGCAGGCCACCAGGATCATGCCCAGCGCGATGCTGGGGCCCACGCCCAGCAGCAGGGTCAGCACATAGGTGACGGCGGGCAGCACGATGAACTGCGCGGCGATGCCCACCGTCATGGCCCAGGGCATGCGGGCCACGCGCCTGAAGTCCTCCACCCGGGTGTCCAGGGCAATGCCGAACATCAGGAAACCCAGCACGGCGTTGAGCACCACCAGCGAGGCGGGGTTGAAGTTCAGGCGTATCTCGTCGACCGGCAGCATGGCATTTCTCCGTGGGTCAGGCCAGTGCGGCCGCGGCTTTGCGCACGGCGGCGCGGTAGGTGTCCTTGTGCACGTAGTAGGCCATACGTTCGAGCTTGAGGTAGTGGTAGCCACCGGTCAGGTCGGGCGCGGGCCCGGCCATGGCGGCCTGCAGGGCGTGGGCCTGCGACCGGTTTTCATCGAGCGCCTTGAAATAACGCGCCACCAGTTCGGCCTGTTCGTAACGGCCCTGCCAGCCGATGCCGCTGGCCTCGATCATGCCCAGCACGGCCAGGCGCTGGAAACGCGGCGTGAAGATGTTCAGATACAGCTGCGGGGCCATGCCCCGCCAGTTCAGGTGCTCGCGCGCGATGAAGGGGTAGTGCAGGGTGTAGCCGGTGGCGGCCAGCACCATGTCGTAGTCCTGCTGGCTGCCATCCTTGAAGTGCACGGTGCGGCCCTCGAAGCGCGCGATGTCGGGTTTGACGTGGATGTCACCATGGCCCAGGTGGTGCAGGATCAGCGAGTTCACCACGGGGTGCGACTCGTACATCTTGTACTCGGGCCTGGGGAAACCGAAACGCGTGGGGTCGCCCGTGAACCACTTGAGCACGGTGCTGTCGACCTTCTGCTTGAGCCAGGCCGGCAGCGGGCGCTTGCCGCCCAGGGTGTCGGCCGGCTTGCCAAACACGTACTTGGGCACGAAGTAATAACCGCGTCGCACCGAGATGTCCACACCCTGAGCGTAGTGCACGGCGTCCACCGCGATGTCGCAGCCCGAGTTGCCCGCGCCCACGATGAGCACGCGCTTGCCCGTGAACTGCCGGGCGTGTTTGTAGGCCGAGGTGTGCAGCAGCTCGCCGTCGAAACGCCCTTCGAAGCGCGGCATGTTCGGTTCGGCCAGCGTGCCGTTGGCGATGACCACGCCCTTGTACTCGGCGGTCTCGATGCGTCCGTCACCCGCGTCAATGCTGACGCGCCACAGCGTGTCGGGGCTGTCGCTGACGGGTTCGACCTTGAGTACACGCACGCCGAAACGGTAATGGCGGCGCAGGTCGAAGTGCTCGGCGAAGTCGCTGAAGTAGCGGCAGAGTTCGCGGTGGCCGGGGTAGTCGGCCGTGCCCTCGGGCATGGGGAACTCGGTGAACTCGGTGGTGCGTTTGCTGGAGATCAGGTGCGCCGATTCATAGACGGTGGAGCGCGGGTTGTCGATGTTCCACAGGCCGCCCACATCGGAGTAGGCCTCGAAGCCCTGGAAGGGCAAACCGAGTTTTTGCAGGTTGCGTGCGCCCGCCAGGCCCGAGGGGCCGGCGCCGATGAGCGCGATCATCTTTTGCGTGGGAACGGTGGTGGGGGAATCAGTCGGCATGGGCTGCTTGTCTCGTGGTCGTTCGGGGAAATGGTGCGGCCCACGGCTCAAGGCCGGGGCGGCGGGTTCAGGCCGGGGATGGCGGTGGCGCCGGCTTCGCCGACGCGCGGCTTGCGCGGCTGGCTGCGCAGCAGGCGGTCATGCAGGCGCGCCGGCAGGCAGGACAGCAGGCGCGCGAGCCAGCCGATGCGCCGGGGCAGCACGATGTGCTCGCGCCCGCGCGCCACACCCCGCAACAGCGCGTGCGCGGCGTCTTCGGCCGACATGAGCCCCGGCATGGCAAAACGGTTGCCCGCCGTGAGCGGCGTGCGCAGGTAGCCGGGGCTGACCGTGTGCACGCTCAGGGGGCTGCCACGGCATTCGGCACGCAGGCTCTCCAGGTAGCGGATCAGGCCGCCCTTGCTCGCGCAGTAGGCGCCGTTGCCGGGCATGCCGCGCCAGCCGGCGATGCTGGCCACGCCGACCAGGGCACAGCGCGCCTGCGGCTGCGCGCGCACGGCCGCTACAAAAGGCTGGAAGGTGGTGGCCGGGCCCAGCAGGTTGATCTCCAGCATGCGGCGCATCACGGCCAGGTCGCCGGCCTCGGCGGTTTCGTAGCCACCGGCCACACCGGCATTGGCGATCACCAGGTCCGGCAGGCCGGCGCTTTGCATCCAGTCAGCCGCCAGGGCCTGCATGGCCACGCTGTCAGCCACGTCGGGGGTGTAGATGGCGCAGCGGCCCGGGGCCGATGTCGCCAGCGCTTCGAGCGCCTCGCGGTTCATGCCGACCAGCGCCACCTGTGCGCCCGCGGCCAGCAGTTCGCGCGCCAGGGCCTGGCCCAGGCCGCCACAGGCACCTGTGATCACGGCATTGCGAAACGGCAGGGGCGCGGCGGGCATAGGTCTCCGGTATCGGTGTTCTTGTGGGCGGCCGCTTGGGTGCCAAGGGCTCTGGTCTTGTGCTGGACTGTAAGAGAGTGCGAGAATATTCCGGAATATTTTATTAAATCGTCTCGAAATCAGAGATTCATGACAGAGAAATCAGTCCCCTCCCCCGGCCTGCGCCTCTTCGACCTGCTCGAAGTGCTGGTGCGCGAAGGGCGTGCGCTGACCCTGGCCGAAGCCGTGACGGCCAGCGGTTGGCCCAAGCCCACGGTGCACCGCATGCTGGCGCAGCTGGAGGCCGGCGAGCTGCTGCTGCGCGAACCCGACGGGCGCCGCTACGCGCTGGCGCCGCGCCTGCTGCGCCTGTCCGAAGGCGCCCTGGCTGGCAGCACGCAGCAGGGTGTGCGCCACGCGGTGCTGCGCCAGCTGGTGGCCGATGTAGGAGAGAGCTGCAACTTCACCGCGCTCTCGGGCAGCGAGGTGCTCTACCTGGACCGCATCGAATCGGCCTTCCCGCTGCAGCTCAACCTGCGGCCCGGCACACGCGTGCCCATCCACTGCTCGGCCAGCGGCAAGCTGCTGCTGGCCCACCTGCCGGCCGCGCAGCGCAACGCCCTGCTCGACGGCCTGCCGCTGGAGCGGCACACCGCGACCACGCTGACCACACGCGCCGCACTGGACGCCGAATTCAAGCGCATCCGCAAGGAAGACTATTCGGTGGATGCGGAGGAGTTCGTCGAAGGCCTGGTCTGCGTGGCCGTACCGGTGCGCGGCCCGGACGGCCAAGGCGCGCGCTGCGCCGTGGCGCTGCAGGCCCCGGTGGCCCGCATGTCGCTGGCGCAGGCGATCGAAAAGCTGCCGCGGCTGCAGCAAGCGGCCCAGGCCCTGGCGCGGACCTGGGGCTAAAACCGGGCTAAATCAGAGTGGCCGGCCCTGGCGCGCGAGCAGCCAGGCCGGCGCATCCTGCAGCGAAACCGGGCGCAGGAAACGGACCAGTGCCGCATCACCGACCGAAGTGCTCTCGGGCCGCGTGCTGCTGGGCCAGGGTCCGCCGTGTTGCTGGGCGGCCGTGACGGCCACGCCCGTGGGCACACCGGCGAACAGCACCCGGCCGGCGATGGCCATGGCACCGCGCACCAGCGCCTGCACATCGGCGCTCTCGGTCTGCGCGCCCCAGACCGTGACGGTCAGCGAGCCGCCCACGGCCTGCAACACCTGCAGGACCTGGGCCACGCTGGCCGCACGCACCACGAGGCTGCTGGGACCAAAGACCTCTTCACGCAGGGCCAGCTTGGCGATGAAAGCGTCCGCGCCCACCTGCGCCAGCACCGGGCGCGGCGGCTGATCCGCAGCGGCGACCTCGTGCACGACGAAGGCGGCACCGGCCTCGCCCCAATGGGCGATGCCGGCCTCGAAGTTCCTGCGCATGCCCTGCGTGAGCATGGCATGCGGGTTCTGGCCGGCCAGGGCCAGACCCAGTTGCTGCACGAAGGCATCGTTGACGGCCTTGGCATCGGCCTGCCCGGCATCGAGCAGCACGATCACACCCGGGTTGGTGCAGAACTGGCCGCAGCCCAGGGTGATGGAGCCGGCCAGCGTGGTGGCCAGCTCGGCCCCCTTGGCCTTCAGCTCGGCCGGCAAGGCGATCACGGGGTTGATGGAACCCAGCTCGCCATAGAAGGGAATCGGGCGCGGACGCGCCGCGGCCTCGGCCGCCAGCGCGGCACCGCCGCGCGTCGAGCCCGTGAAGGCCGCGGCCGCGATGGCCGGGTGACGCACGAGCTGCACCCCCACCTCGTTAGCCGCACCCTGCACCAGGCCCACGAGGCCGGCCGGCAGGTTCTGCGCGGCCAACACCCGCTGGATCAGCGCCCAGGTCTGCTGCGTGAGCTGCGGATGGCCCGGATGGCCCTTGATCACCACCGGGCAACCGGCGGCCAGGGCCGATGCCGTGTCGCCGCCGAGCACCGAGAAGGCGAAGGGGAAGTTGCTGGCCGCGTACATGGCCACGGGGCCCAGGGGCACAGCCCAGCGCTGCATGGCGGGATGACCCGCGGGCGGCGCACCGGCCACGGCGGGGTCAACGAGGTGATCGAAAGGCACACCACGCTCGGCGATGCCGGCGAAACGGCGCAGCTGGAAGGCCGTGCGATCGAGTTCGCCGTTGAGACGCACGGGGCCCAGCGCGGTTTCCTGGTCGGCCAGGGCCACGAGGGCTTCACGACCGGCTTCCAGACCGCTAGCCAGGGCACGCAAGAGCGTGGCGCGCTGGACGCCGCTGCTGGCCTGCCAGAGCGGGAAAGCGGCGGCGGCGGCATGGGCGGCCGCGTCGATGTCAGCCGCCGTGGAAGCCGTCAGCGTGTCCAGCACTTCGCCGGTGCGCGCGTTGCAGGAAGAAAAGTGGGTGCTCATGTTTGTCTCGGAAAATCAGCGAACCATGCAGGGCCGCTTGTTGTCGAACTTCCAGCCGGGGATCAGGTACTGCATGGCGGTGGCGTCGTCGCGCGAGCCCAGGCCGTGCTGCAGATAGAGTTGATGTGCTTTCTCAACCTCGACCATGTCGAGTTCCACACCCAGGCCGGGCTTCCTGGGCACCTGCACGTGGCCGCCCACGATCTGCAGCGGCTCCTTGGTGAGACGCTGGCCGTCCTGCCAGATCCAGTGCGTGTCGATGGCCGTGACCTTGCCGGGCGCGGCCGCGCCCACGTGGGTGAACATGGCCAGCGAGACGTCGAAGTGGTTGTTGGAGTGCGAGCCCCAGGTCAGACCCCAGTCGCGGCAGGTCTGCGCCACGCGCACCGAGCCGGCCATGGTCCAGAAATGCGGATCGGCCAGCGGGATGTCCACGCTTTGCAGCGAAAGCGCGTGGCTGAGCTGGCGCCAGTCGGTCGCCACCATATTGGTCGCGGTGGGCAGGCCGGTGGCGCGGCGGAATTCGGCCATGACCTCGCGGCCTGAAAAGCCGTCTTCGGCACCGCAGGGGTCTTCGGCATAGGCCACCACCCCGCGCATGCGCTGGCCCAGGCGGATCGCGTCTTTCAGCAACCAGCCGCCGTTCGGGTCCAGCGTCACGCGCGCCTGCGGGAAGCGCTCGTGCAGCGCGATCACGGCGTCGACTTCTTCGTCGCCGCGCAGCACACCACCCTTGAGCTTGAAGTCGTTGAAGCCGTACTTTTCGCGCGCGGCTTCGGCCAGGCGCACCACGGCCTGCGGTGTCATGGCCTCTTCGTGCCGCAGGCGGAACCAGTCGTTGTCGGCGCCCGGCTCACTGGCATAGGGCAAGTCGGTCTTCTTGCGGTCGCCCACGAAGAAGAGGTAACCGAGCATCTCCACCGCGTCACGTTGCTGGCCTTCGCCGAGCAGGGCCGCCACGGGCACGTCCAGGTGCTGGCCCAGCAGGTCCAGCAGCGCAGACTCGACGGCCGTCACGGCATGGATGGTGGTGCGCAGGTCGAAGGTCTGCAGGCCGCGGCCACCGGCGTCGCGATCGGCGAACTTCTGATGCACCTGCTGCAGCACGCGCTGGTGCGCGCCGATGGGCTGGCCCACGACCAGGGCGCGCGCGTCCTCCAGCGTCTGGCGGATCTTCTCGCCGCCGGGTACTTCGCCCACGCCGGTGTGGCCGGCGCTGTCGCGCAGGATCAGCAGGTTGCGCGTGAAGAAGGGGGCATGGGCGCCGCTGAGGTTGAGCAGCATGCTGTCACGGCCGGCGACAGGGATGACGCGCAGTTCGGTGACCAGGGGGGTGGAGGCGGTGGACATGAGGGCAATCGCAAGGACAGGATCAGCCCGCCTGCACCCGCCCCGGCCGGGGCAGGTGCAGGCGGGCCGGGATCAATCGGCGGAGATCTTGCGGCTCGTGATGAGCTGCTTCCAGCGGGCGAATTCCGCGGCCTGGTAGGCCGTGAACTGCGCCGGCGTGCTGCCCACGATCTCGAAGCCGAGGTCCAGCAGCTTGGGCTTGACGGCCGGGTCGTTCAGGCCGGCCACGATGGCGGCGTGCAACCTGGCCTTGATGTCGGCCGGCAGACCCTTGGGCGCGGCGATGGCCTGCCAGGAATAGACGTTGGCGTCCTTGATGCCGGACTCTTCCAGGCTGGGCACATTCGGCAGCAGCGGCGAGCGCTGGGCACTGGTGATGGCCAGGGCCTTGAGCTTGCCGGCCTTGATCTGCGGCATGGCCGTGTTGATGTTCATGAAGGACGAATCCACCTGGTTGCCCAGCAGGTCGTTCATCACCGGGCCGCCGCCCTTGTAGGGGATATGGATGCCGGTGGTCCTGGTCTGCTGCCAGAACAGCTCGGCGGTGAGGTGGTCGCTGCTGCCGTTGCCCGAGGAGGCGAAGGTCATCTTGTCGGGGTTGGCGCGCAACCAGGCCAGCACGTCGGCCAGCGAGTTGTGCGCCGAGGCGGCGGGCACCACGAGCACGTTGGGCGCCTGCACGGCCACGCTGATGTAGTCGAAATCCTTGAGCGCGTCGTACGGCACCTTGGCCATCAGATGCGGGGCGATCACATAGGGGCCGAGCGAGGCCACGAGCAGGGTGTGGCCGTCGGGTGCCGAGCGGGCCACCTGGCCGGCGCCGATGGTGCCGGTCGCGCCGGCCTTGTTGTCGACCAGGAAACTGCCGCCCAGCTTCTCCTGCAGCTTGGGCGCCAGGGTGCGGGCGATCAGATCGGTCGAACCGCCCGGCGGGAAAGGCACGAGCAGCGTGACGGGCTTGTCGGGCCAGGCCCAGGCGCTGCAGGTGGCGGCGGTCAGTACCAGCAGGGACAGAAACTTTTTCATCGTGGTCTCCTTCGTTGTGATGGGGAACGGATTTACTGCGGGCCCAGCTTCCTGATCAACGCGGCCAATTCTTCCATCTCGGCCGGTTTCAGGTCGGTCAGTGGCGCACGCACCGGGCCGGCATCGCGGCCGACCAGCTTGGCGCCGGCCTTGACGATGCTCACCGCGTACCCCTGGCCCTTGTTGCGGATCTGCAGGTAGGGCATGAAGAACTCCCGCAGCAGGCGATGCTGGGTCGCCATGTCGTCCCTGGCCACTGCATGATAGAAGTCCATCGCGGTCTTGGGAATGAAGTTGAACACCGCCGAGGAATAGACCGGCGTGCCCAGGGCCTTGTAGGCCGCGGCGTAGACCTCGGCCGTGGGCAGGCCGCCCAGGTAGGCGAAACGGTCGCCCATCTTCATGTAGACAGAGGACATGAGTTCGATGTCGCCGATGCCGTCCTTGAAGCCGATCAGGTTGGGGCAGCGGTCGGCCAGGATGGCCAGGGAGTCGGGCGTGAGTCGGCAGACGTTGCGGTTGTAGACGATGACACCGAACTTCACGCTCTTGCAGACCTGCTCCACATGGGCGATCAGGCCTTCCTGGCCGGCTTCGGTCAGGTAGTGCGGCAGCAGCAAGATGCCGTGGGCACCGGCGCGCTCGGCCTCCTGTGCGCACTGGATGGCAAAACGCGTGGGGCCACCGGCGCCCGCGATGATGGGCACCTTGCCGCGGCAGGTGTCGACGGCGGTCTTGATGATGCGGGTGTACTCGTCGCCCGTCAGCGAGAAGAACTCACCCGTGCCGCCGGCGGCGAACAGTGCGCTGGCGCCGTAGGGGGCCAGCCACTCCAGGCGGGCGGCGTAACCCTTGGGGTTGAAGTTTTCCTGCGCGTCAAAGTCGGTCAGCGGGAAGGACAGCAGTCCGCTGGACATGATGGATTTGAGTTCTTGGGCTTGCATGGTGAGTCTCCGGAAGTCAGGGCGATAAAAGACAGGACAGATCTTTTGTTGTCAGTCATCATACAACACAGAAACGTCTTGTCCAAGCCCCTTCCGGGCCCCGAGATCCCGGAAAACACCAGAAAAGCTACTTGCCAGCGGGGTCGGCTGAGAGCACGGCCGCACGGCGGCGGCGCTCCCGGCTGTTGGCCAGGTGCGTGCGCATGGCCGCGCGGGCCGCATCCGAATCCCGGTTGGCGATGGCATCGAAGATGTTCTCGTGCTCGGCATTGGCGCGCAGCAGGTAACTGCGCTGGGCCTCACTGACCCCCTCGGCCGCCCCCAGGCGGGCACGCGGGATGATCATCGCGCCCAGGGTGCTCATGAGTTCGGCAAAGTGGGGGTTCTGCGTGGCGCGTGCGATTTCCTGGTGAAACTGGAAGTCGGGGCCCACGGCATCACGCCCCTCCGCCAGCGCGGCGGCAAAACCATCTAGCGCCGAGCGCATTTCTGCCAGGTTGCGCTCGGTGCGCCGCGCCGCGGCCAGGGCGGCGGCCTCGGTCTCCAGGCCGATGCGCAGCTCCAGCACGGCGATCACGTCATGCAGGGTGGCGATCTGCTCCGGCGCGATGCGGAAGGCCGCGCCATCGCCCAGGCCGACGACAAAGGTGCCGATGCCGTGGCGCGTCTCCACCAGGCCCGAGGCCTGCAGCTTGGAAATCGCCTCGCGCACCACGGTGCGGCTCACGCCGAACTCCTCCATGATGGCGGCCTCGGTCGGCAGCTTGTCGCCGGGGACGATGCGGCCGTCGCGGATCCGGTCGCCCAAAGAATCGACGAGTTCCAGCGCCAGCGTGCGGGGCCGGCGACGTTGGACGGGCGGAAGGCTAGAGCTCATCAGGGTTTACCCCAGGTATTTTGAGATTGACAAGATCGGTTCGCATCAAGGAAGATAGTTGTATGACAACTGACGACAAAATGCAAGTCGTAACAACACTGTAGCCGATCCACCCCAGCACCCCCGCCCCAAGATTTTCATGCCGACTGCCCACCCCACCCCTCTTCGTTTCAGCCGACTCCTGCTCACCGGCGCCGCCGGTGGCCTGGGCAAGGAACTGCGCGCCCGCCTCAAGGCCTACTGTGATGTGCTGCGCCTGTCGGACATCGCCGACCTCGGCCCGGCCGGCCCCGGCGAGGAGGTCATGCCCGCAGCCCTGGAAGACAAAAAGGCCGTGGATGCCCTGCTCAAGGGAGTGGATGCGGTGGTCCACCTGGGCGGCATCTCGACCGAACACGCTTTCGAAGAGATCCTGCCGGCCAACATCCTCGGCACCTACCATGTCTACGAAGGCGCCCGCCGGCACGGCGCCAAACGCATCGTCTTCGCCAGCTCCAACCATGTGACGGGCTTCTACCGTCAGGACGAGGTGATCGGTACCGAGGTGCGCATGCGCCCCGACAGCTATTACGGCCTGTCCAAGGCCTTCGGCGAGAACCTGGCCCAGTTCTACTGGGACCGCTACGGCATCGAAACGGTCTCGCTGCGCATCGGCTCCTCCTTCCCCGAACCCAAAGACCGGCGCATGCTGGCCAGCTGGATGAGCTACGACGACCTGGAGCGCCTGGTCATGTCCTCGCTGACGGCACCCATCGTCGGACACAGCGTCATCTATGGCATCAGCGACAACGCCACGGCCTGGTATGACAACACCCAGGCCCGCCACATCGGCTACCGCCCGCAGGACAGCTCGGAGCGCTTCCGCCCCGCGGTCGAGGCCCGCCAGCCCCACCTCGACGGCAAGGACCCGATCGCCATCTACCAGGGCGGCGGCTTCGTCAAGCAGGGGCCGTTCGAGAGTTGAGCCCTGGACTCCCCCTTTCCCAACGCACCCACCTCAAACCACAAGGAGACCCAAGTGAAAGCCCATCCCCGCACCCTCATCACGCTGCTGGCAGCGCTCGGCCTGGCAGGCGCCGCCCAGGCCCTGGAGTTCCGCTCGGCCGACATCCACAACGCCGACGACTACCCCACCGTGGTGGCTGTCAAGTACATGAGCGAGCAGCTCGAGAAGAAGAGTGGCGGCAAGCACAAGATCAAGGTCTTCAACAAGGGCGCCCTGGGTTCCGAGAAGGAAACCATTGACCAGGTCAAGATCGGCGCGCTGGAAATGACCCGCGTGAACATCAGCCCCATGAACGGCATCTGCCCGCTGACGCAGGTCCCCACCATGCCCTTCCTGTTCCGCTCGGTGGAGCATATGCGCAAGTCGCTGGACGGCCCGATCGGCGAGGAAATCCTCAGGAACTGCGAGTCGGCCGGTTTCATCGGCCTGGCCTTCTATGACAGCGGCGCCCGCTCCATCTACGCCAAGAAGCCGATCAAGACCGTGGCCGATGCCAAGGGCCTGAAGATCCGCGTGCAGCAGTCCGACCTGTGGGTCGCCCTGGTCAGCGCCATGGGTGCCAACGCCACGCCCATGCCCTACGGCGAGGTCTACACGGGTCTGAAGACCGGCCTCATCGATGCGGCCGAGAACAACATCCCCTCCTTCGACACCGCCAAGCACGCCGAGGCCGTCAAGATGTACTCCAAGACCGAGCACTCGATGGCACCGGAAATGCTGCTGATGTCCAAGATCACCTGGGACAAGCTGTCCAAGGCGGAGCAGGACATGGTCCGCTCGGCCGCCAAGGAATCGGTGGCTTTCCAGCGCAAGAAGTGGGACGAGCAGGAAACCAAGTCGCTGGCCAACGTGAAGGCCCAGGGCGCCCAGATCATCGAGGTCGACAAGGCGTCCTTCCAGGCCGTGATGGGCCCGGTGTATGAGAAGTTCATGACCACGCCCGACATGAAGCGCCTGGTCAAGGCCGTGCAGGACACGAAGTAAGGCCCACCCGCGAGGCGCCGCTGGCGCCTCCCCCTCCAGGGGGCGCTGCCAGCGGTCCGGCCAAGCCGGCTCCTCGGCAGCCTTGGAACAACTCCCCTAAATCCCAGATATGTACACAAAACTCTGCGCCGGGCTCTCACGCCTGAGCTTGGGCCTCGCCATCGTCGGCCTGCTCGCCGTGATCCTGTGCGTGCAATGGCAGGTGATCGGCCGTTACGTCTTCAACGACACACCGACCTGGGCCGAGGCCCTGGCCATGTTGCTCGTCCTCTTTGTCACGGCCTTCGGCCTGGCGGTCGGCGTACGCGATGCCGGCCACATCGGCCTGGAGTCGATGGTGCAACTGCTGCCGCCGAAATGGCAACACGGCATCGAACTGCTGATCCACGCGCTGGTGGGCCTGTTCGGCGCGCTGATGGCCAAGGGCGGCTGGCTGTGGGCCTCCGCCAAATGGAGCGAGAAGAAACCCATGCTCCCCGTCCCCGACGGGATCGACTACGTGCCGCTGATCATCGCCGGCATCCTGATCGTCCTGTTCTCGATTGAACACATCGCAGCGCTGCTGCAAGGCAAGGAAGTGGTGCCCGCATGGAACTGACCGTCCTCGCCCTGAGTTTCACCGTCCTGCTGTTGCTGGGCGTGCCCGTGGCTTTTGCGATTGGCCTGTCCTCCGTGGCGACCATCATCGCGGCCGGCCTGCCCGTGGCCGTCGTCTTCCAGAAGATGGTCGGCGGCATGCAGGTCTTCAGCTTCCTGGCCATCCCCTTCTTCGTCTTCGCCGGTGAGCTCATGCTCTACGGCGGCATCGCCGAGCGCATTGTGCGTTTCGCCAACAGCCTGGTGGGCCATGTGCGCGGCGGCCTGGGCATGAGCAACGTGGTGGGCTGCACGCTGTTCGGCGGTGTTGCCGGCTCGCCCCTGGCCGATGTCTCGGCCATGGGCTCGGTGATGATCCCCCTGATGAAAAAGGAGGGCTACGACGCCGACTACGCGGTCAACGTCACCACCCATGCGGCCCTGGTCGGCGCCATCATGCCGACCTCGCACAACTTGATCATCTTCACGCTGGCCACCTCGGGCATCGCCTCGATCAGCATCGTCGGCCTCATCCTGGCCGGCCTGATCCCGGCCATCCTGCTGACGCTGTGCAACCTGGCTGCTGCCTACTGGGTGGCCGTGAAACGCGGTTACCCCACGCACGGCGCCTTCCCCGGCTGGCGCGAGGTCGGTCTGGCCTTCGCCGCGGCCATGCCGGGCCTGCTGGTGGTCGTCATCATCCTGGGCGGCATCCTCTCGGGGGTCTTCACGGCAACGGAGTCCGCCTCCATCGCCGTGGCCTGGGCGCTGCTGATCACCACCGTGGTCTACCGCTCGCTGAGCTGGAAGAACTTCCTCAAGGCCTGTGCCAAGGCCTGCAAGACCACGGGCGTGGTGCTGCTGCTCATCGGCATCTCGGCCGCCTTCGGTTATTTCATGGCGCTGTACGAAGTGCCGCAGAAGACGGGCGAGCTGATGCAAAGCGTGAGCAGCGAGCCCTGGGTCATCTTCCTGATGATCAACGTGCTGCTGTTCCTGCTGGGCACCTTCCTGGACATGGCCGCCACCATCCTGATCTGCACCCCCATCTTCATGCCCATCGCCATGCAATTCGGCATGGACCCGCTGCAGTTCGGCATCGTGATGCTGATCAACTGCGCACTGGGCCTGAACACGCCGCCGGTCGGCTCCGTCCAGTTCGTGGGCTGCGCGATCGGGGAGATATCGGTCGGGCAGGTCATGCGCTCCATCGCGCCCTTCTACGGCGCCCTGGGGGTCTGCCTGCTGCTGGTCACCTATGTGCCGGCCTTCTCGCTGTGGCTGCCGGGCCTGATGAAATGAACCCGGAAACCTCAAGGAGACCGCTTTCATGTCTTGGCACAGACTCCTCTTTGGAGCCGCAGTCGCGGGTGTCCTGATGCTGCAAGGCTGCGCCACCTCCACCACCGCCACGGCTTATGTGACCAACGCCGACAGCCGCGAGATCAGCGTGCTGGAACTGGACAAGCGCCAGGGCACCCTGCGTGCCCTCCAGGCCGTGCCCGTGGGTGGCACGGCCATGCCGCTGGCGCTGAGCCCGGACCAGAAGAAGCTCTACGTGGCCCTGCGCTCCGATCCCTACACTGCTGCAGCCTTCACGATCGATGGTGTGACGGGTCAGTTGAGCGCTCTGGGCAGCGCGGCCTTGCCGGACAGCATGGCCAACATCGCCACCGACCGCAGCGGGCGCTGGCTCTTCGCCGCCTCCTATGGCGGCCACCGTGCCAGCGTCTCGCCCATCGGTCCCGAGGGCAAACCCGCTGCCGCCGTGCAGATCGTGTCCAACGGCAAGAACGCCCATGCGGCCGTGCCCGATGCGGCCAACCGCCATGTCTACATCACCAGCCTGGGCACCGACCAGGTCTTCCAGTGGCGCTTCGACGCCGCCACCGGCCAGCTCACACCCAATGATCCGCCGGCCATGGCGGCACGCCCGGGCAGCGGCCCGCGCCACCTGGTGTTCCACCCGAACGGCCGCCACGCCTACCTGCTGGGCGAACTCGACGCCACGGTGGAGCTGCTCGAGGTCGACGCGACCAGGGGCCAGCTGAGCCCCAAGCAGCACTGGTCCACCCTGCCCGCCGGTTCCACCGTCAAGCCCTGGGGGGCCGACCTGCACCTGACACCGGATGGCCGTTTCCTCTACACCAGCGAACGCAACTCCAGCACCCTGGCGATCTGGCGCGTGGACGCCAGCACCGGCGCGCTGAGCCTGGTCGGTCACCAGGACACCGAGCAACAACCGCGTGGTTTCCAGATCGACGCCTCGGGCCAGTGGCTCATCGCCGCCGGCCAGGTTTCGAACTCTGTCACCCTCTACAAGATCGACCGCGAGAGCGGTCGCCTGACCCCCACCCAACGCCTCCCCGTTGGCAAGAACCCGAACTGGATCGAGATCGTCGATCGCCCCTGACCCTCGTGTGAGCAGAACCTAGAGCATGAACGCGCAGCCCATCATCATCCGCATGCACGCCACGGACAACGTGGCCATCGTCGCCAACGAGGGCGGCCTGCCGGCCGGCACCGCCCTGCCCGACGAGGGCATCACCCTGCGCGACAAGGTGCCGCAGGCGCACAAGGTCGCGCTGGTCGACATCGCGACCGGTGCGCCCGTGCTGCGCTACGGTGTGCCCATCGGCTATGCCAAGGCGGCCATCGCCGCCGGCAGCTGGGTACACGAACGCCTGCTGGACATGCCCGCGGCGCGCGAGCTGCAGGGCCTGCCCATGGCCACGGTCAAGCGGACCCCGCTGGCGCCGCTGGAGGGCTACACCTTCGAGGGTTACCGCAACGCCGACGGCTCGGTGGGCACGCGCAATCTGCTGGCCATCACCACCACGGTGCAGTGCGTGGCCGGGGTGGTGGACGTGGCCGTCGAACGCATCCGCAAGGAACTGCTGCCGCTGTACCCCAACGTGGACGGCGTCGTCGGCCTGGAACACACTTACGGCTGCGGCGTGGCCATCGACGCGCCCGAAGCCCCCATCCCGATCCGCACGCTGCGCAACATCAGCCTCAACCCCAACTTCGGGGGTGAAGTCATGGTGGTCAGCCTGGGCTGCGAGAAGCTGCAGCCCGAGCGCCTGCTGCCCCCGGGCAGCATCCCGATCAGCGACCAGCGCGGTGCAACCGATGTGCTCGACGTGGTCTGCCTGCAGGACAGCGCGCACGTGGGCTTCATGAGCATGATCGACTCGATCCTCGCCACCGCCAAGGTACACCTGGAACGTCTCAACCGGCGCCGCCGCGAGACCGTGCCCGCCAGCGAGCTGGTGGTCGGCGTGCAGTGCGGCGGCAGCGACGCTTTCAGCGGCGTCACCGCCAACCCGGCCGTGGGTTATATGGCCGATCTGCTGGTACGCGCCGGCGCCACCATCATGTTCAGCGAGAACACCGAGGTGCGCGACGCCGTGGAGCAACTCACCAGCCGCGCCGCCACACCCGAGGTCGCCGAGGCCATCGTGCGTGAACTGGGCTGGTACGACCAGTACCTGGAGCGCGGCCGTGTGGACCGCGCCGCCAACACCACGCCGGGCAACAAGGCCGGCGGCCTCTCGAACATCGTCGAGAAAGCGATGGGCTCCATCATCAAGAGCGGCACCGCGCCCATCGCCCACGTGCTCTCACCCGGCAACAAGCTGGCCCGCGAACAACGCGGCCTGGTCTACGCCGCCACGCCCGCCAGCGACTTCATCTGCGGCACGCTGCAGCTGGCCGCGGGCATGAACCTGCATGTCTTCACCACAGGCCGCGGCACGCCCTACGGCCTGGCCGAATGCCCGGTGATCAAGGTGGCCACACGCACCGAGCTGGCCCGCCGCTGGCACGATCTCATGGACGTGAATGCCGGCCGTGTGGCCGACGGCGAACTGAGCATCGAGGACGCCGGCTGGGAACTGTTCCGCCTGCTGCTCGATGTCGCCAGCGGCAAGAAGAAAACCTGGGCCGAGCAATGGAAGCTGCACAACGCACTCGTCTTGTTCAACCCCGCACCCGTGACCTGAGCCAGAGGCCAGGCACCCGATTTTCGGAGAACTAGCAAGGGGCTACACATGCTGTCCACATTCCACAAAACCTGGCTCGGCGCGCTGTTCGCGGCCTTGAGCCTGGGTGCCGCCGCCCAGAGCGGCACCATCAAGATCGTCGTGCCCTACCCGCCCGGCGGCTCCTCGGACATCATCGCGCGATCGATCAGCCAGCCCCTGTCGGACCTGCTCAGGCAGACCGTGATCGTGGAAAACCGCGCCGGCGCCAACGGCAATCTCGGCGCCGACCTGGTGGCCAAGTCCAAGGCCGACGGCCTGACCCTGCTGCTGTGCGACACCGGCGCATTGGCCATCAGCCCCTCGATCTACAAGCTGCCCTTCGACCCGTCCAAGGACCTGCGCGGCGTGACCATGCTGGCCTACTCGCCGCACATGCTGGTGGTCCACCCCTCGGTGCAGGCCAACAACCTCAAGGAGCTGGTGGCCCTGTCCAGGAAGTCGCAGCTCAATTTCGCCGTCACCGCCACGGGCAGCGCACCGCACCTCGCGGGCGTGTCCGTGCAGCGCGCCAGCGGCGCCGAGTGGGCCTTCATCCCCTACAAGGGTGGCGTGCAGGCCGTGACCGACACCATCGCCGGCCAGACCCAGGTCACCATGAACGGCATGCTGGCCACCCTGCCCCATGTGCAGAGCGGCAAGCTCAAGGTGCTGGGCATCTCCAAGGCCACACGCATGCCCCTGGTGGCCAACATCCCCACGCTGGCCGAGCAGGGCCTGAAAGGTTTTGAATCGGGGACCTGGCAAGGGGTGCTGGTGCCCACCGGCACGCCCAAGGCGGTGGTGGACAGGCTCAACGCCGCCCTGATCCAGGTCATCCGCAGCCCCGACGTACGCAGCCGTCTGACCGCCCAGGGCGCGGAAGTCGTGACCATGAGCCCCGATGAGCAGGACAAGTTCTTCAAGCAGGAACGCGCCCGCTGGCGGACCGTGGTCAACGAGGCCAAGATCCAGCTTGAGTGAGCACGCGCCAAAACAAAAGGCCGCCCCGGGGCGGCCTTTTGCATGGGCTTGAGGCGGCTCAACTGCCCGCTACCTTCATCCTGTTGATGAGGATGGAGCCCACCGTCTTGGCGCCGTAGTTGTAGGCATCAGCGCCCACGGCCGTGATGCCCATGAGCATGTCCTTCATATTGCCGGCGATGGTGATCTCTTCTACCGGGTAGGCGATGCGGCCCTTGTCCACCCAGAAGCCGCTGGCCCCGCGCGAGTAGTCGCCGGTCACGTAGTTCACGCCCTGGCCCATCAGTTCGGTGACAAAGAGGCCGGTGCCCAGCTTCTCCAGCATGGCGTCCAGGTCGTCGCCCGCCTTCGTGAGGCGCGAACTCAGGATCAGGTTGTGCGAGCCGCCGGCGTTGCCGGTGGTTTTCATGCCCAGCTTGCGCGCCGAGTAGCTGCTCAGGAAATAGCCCTGCACGCGCCCGGCGTTGATGACCGAGCGCGGCTGGACCCGCACGCCCTCCTCGTCGAAGGGCGAGCTGCCCTTGCCGCGCAGCAGGAAGGGATCTTCCAGCAGGTCGATGTGCGCAGGCAGCACCTGCTGGCCCAGGGAATCGAGCAGGAAAGAGCTCTTGCGGTACAGGGCGCCACCGCTGAGGGCCTGCACCAGCGCACCGAGCAGGCCGGCAGCCAGCGGCGACTCGAACAGCACCGGCACTTCGCGGGTGCTGATCTTGCGCGACTTCAGGCGACTGAGCGCGCGCTCGGCGGCGTAACGACCGATGGCTTCGGGCACCGCCAGGTCCTCCGGATGGCGGTGCGAGCTGTACCAGTAGTCACGCTGCATGCCGGCACCCTTGCCGGCAATCGGCGAGACCGAAATGGAATGGCGCGAGCTGGGATAACCCCCGCGAAAACCCCGGGTGTGGGCGCTGAAGAAATGCGACTGCTGGGCCGACACCGCCGCGCCCTCGCTGTTGGTGATGCGTTTGTCGGTCGCAAAGGACGCGGCTTCGGTGGCGCGTGCCAGTTCGGCGGCCTGGGCGCTGTCGATGCTCCAGGGGTGGAAGAGGTCCAGATCACGCTGCGTATCGGTGCGCGTCGCAATGTCTTCGGCATCGGGCAGGCCGGCCACCGGGTCTTCGGCTGTGAAGCGTGCGATGTCGTAGGCCGCCTGCACGGTCTGCTCGATGGCGGCGCGCGAGAAGTCGGAGGTGCTGGCATTGCCGCGACGCTGGCCCAGGTAGACGGTGACACCCAGCGACTTGTCGCGGTTGCGCTCCACGTTTTCCAGTTCGCCCTTGCGCACCGAGACGCTGAGGCCGCAGCCCTCGGAGGCCTCGGCCCCCGCGTCGGTGGCGCCGAGCTTTTTGGCGTGCGCCAGCGCGGCGTCCACGAGTTCTTCGAAATAGGCGCGGCTGTAGCTGAAGCCGCTTTCGGCGCGAGGATCGGGTTTATTCATGGCAAGGCTATGATACTTGCCCGTGTACGCAGGCATTGCGGCACAACGAATTCACCCCCACACATGTCCCGCAAACCCAAAAAAGGCTATTACGTCAAAGGCCAGTTCGTCGCCGAAGGCAGCGAACTCGACCTGGAGCTCAAGCGCGAGCTCCGGGGCGACACCGACGTCAGCCGCACCGACCTCAAGCGCGAGAGCACCGAGCTGCAGAAGCTGGGCGAATCCCTGCTGAACCTGCGCGCCGACCTGCTGGCCAAGCTGGAACTGCCGGACAAGCTGCTGGAGGCCATGGCCGAGGCCAAGCGCATCACCAACTTCGAGGGCAAGCGCCGCCAGATGCAGTTCGTCGGCAAGCTCATGCGCCAGCTCGACCCTGCCGTGCTGGACGCCGCGCGCGCCGCCCTGGTCGAACAGCACATGCCCTCGGCCCGCGAAACCGCCCTGCTGCACACGGCCGAACAGTGGCGCGACCGCCTCATCGCCGACGATGAGGCCGTGGCCGCCTGGATCAAGGATTTTCCGCAGACCGACACCCAGCAACTGCGCGCCCTGGTGCGCCAGGCCCGCAAGGACGCCATCCCCGCCGACAAGGCCGCCGTGTCGCAGGGCCTGGCCCCGCGCCAGGGCCGGGCCTACCGCGAGGTCTTCCAGCTGGTGCGTGAACTGCTGGCCACGGTCGACGCCTCCGACGCAGAGCAAGCCCCTGAGGACTCCGATGAGTGACTTCGACCCCATCAAGATCGGCATCGTCTCCATCAGCGACCGCGCCTCCACCGGCGTCTACGAAGACAAGGGCCTGCCCGCGCTGCAGGACTGGCTGACCCGCGCGCTGAAGAACCCCATCACCTTCGAGCCACGCCTGATCCCCGACGAGCAGGCCCGCATCAGCGCCACGCTGATCGAGCTGGTGGACGCCGGCTGTTCGCTGGTGCTCACCACGGGTGGCACGGGCCCGGCCCTGCGCGACGTGACGCCCGAGGCCACGCTGGCCGTGGCACACAAGGAAATGCCGGGCTTTGGCGAGCAGATGCGCCAGATCAGCCTGAAGTTCGTGCCGACTGCCATCCTCTCGCGCCAGGTCGCGGTGATCCGCGCCAAGAGCCTGATCATCAACCTGCCGGGCCAACCCAAATCCATCCAGGAAACGCTGGAGGGCCTGAAGGACGCCGAAGGCAAGTCGATCGTGGCCGGCATCTTTGCCGCCGTGCCCTACTGCGTGGACCTGATCGGCGGCCCGTACATGGAAACCAAGGACGAGGTCTGCAAGGCCTTCCGCCCCAAGTCGGCCATCCGCCCGCCGAAAAACGGCTGAGCCCGTGCCCGTCTCGCACCTCCTGCTTGCGCTGGCCGTGGTCGCGGTCTGGGGCACCAACTTCGTGGTCATCAAGTTCGGCCTGACCGAACTGCCGCCGCTGCTGCTGGCCACCCTGCGTTTTGTGCTCAGCGCCCTGCCCTGGCTGCTCTTCATCAAACGCCCGGCCGTGGCCTGGCGCTATCTGGTGAGCTACGGCGTGTTCATCGGCTTCATGTTCGGCCTGCTTTTCCTGGCCATGCGCAACGACGTGTCGCCGGGCCTGGCCTCGCTGCTGATGCAGTCGCAGGTCTTCATGACCCTGCTGCTGGTGGCCTGGCTGCAGCACGAGCGCATGCCGCGTGTGCAGTTCGGCGGCCTGGCGCTGGCCACGCTGGGTTTTGCGCTGATCGCCTGGCAGAGCTTCCACCAGACCCACACCGACGTCACGCCGCTGGGCCTGGTCCTGGCCCTGGGCGGCGCCCTGTGCTGGGCCTGCGGCAATGTGCTTGCGCGCAGCATCGGCAAGGTCGACATGCTGGGTTTCATGGTCTGGAGCAGCGTGTTCGCGGTGCCGCCCCTGCTGGTGCTGAGCCTGTGGTTTGAAGGGCCGGCCGCCATCACCGAAGCCCTGCCGCGCGCCAGCCTCGCGGCCTGGGCCGCCATTCTCTGGCAGGCGCTGGGCAATACCCTGTTCGGCTTCGGCGCCTGGGGCTGGCTGCTGGCGCGCCACCCGGCCGCCACCATCACACCCCTGGCCTTGCTGATCCCCGTGTTCGGCATGGGCTCCTCGGCCCTGCTGCTGGGCGAACCGCTGCAGGCCTGGAAACTCGGCGCCGCAGCGCTGGTGATGGGCGGGCTGGCCATCAACGTGCTGGGCGCACGCGTGAACAGCAAGGCCTGAAGTCGCGGCTTACTTGCCAACCAGCTGGTTGAGCTTGTCTTTTTCGAAGTTCTCTTCGCGCGCGGCATCACCGGGCACACAATCGGCCATCGCCTTGCCCGAGGACAGCTTCTCGATGGCCTGCCACAGCAGGGCGATCTGGTGCTCCTGCGAGCCCGCGTTGTCGATCAGGCCCTTCATGGCCTGGCTCAGCGGGTCGTCCTCCTGCGTGATGCCGTAGGCGGTGAACTTCTTCTCCGGCGCCGTCACGTCGGCGCTTTCACCGGCCTTGGACGGAATGATGCGCGCCGGAATGCCCACGGCCGTGGCGCCGGCGGGCACCGGCTTGATCACCACGGCATTGCTGCCGATCTTGGCGCCGTCGCCCACTTCAAAGCCCCCCAGCACCTTGGCGCCCGCGCTGACCACCACGTCACGACCCAGCGTGGGGTGGCGCTTGGTGCCTTTGTAGAGCGAGGTGCCGCCCAGCGTGACGCCGTGGTAGATGGTGCAGCCGTCGCCCACCTCGGCGGTCTCGCCGATCACCACGCCCATGCCGTGGTCGATGAACACACGCTGGCCGATCTTCGCGCCCGGGTGGATCTCGATGCCCGTGAGCCAGCGACCGACGTGCGAGATGAATCGCCCCAGCCACTTCAGGCCGTGGGTCCAGCACCAGTGGCCCCAGCGGTGCATCACGATGGCGTGCAGGCCGGGGTAGCAGGTCAGCACCTCCCAGGCGCTGCGGGCGGCCGGGTCGCGGTCGAGGATGCACTGGATGTCGGAGCGGAGGCGGGCAAACATAGGGGCAGTTTACTTCTTGGCCCGCTCGGCCGTCTCCAGCATGGCCTTGGCGACACCTCTGAGGATATGGATTTCCTCCTGCGTCAGGTCCGCGCGGTTGAACAGGCTGTTCAGGCGCGGCATCAGCTTCTTGGGCGCCTCGGGGTCGAGGAAATTCACGGCCACCAGGGCCTGCTCCAGGTGGGCCAGCATCCCGGCCACCTGGGGCGCATCGGCTCGCACGACCGGGGCCGTAGCGTCCTGCACCTCAAAGCCGCCGAGCGCCAGGCGCCATTCATAGGCGATGACCTGCAAGGCTGCGGCCAGGTTGAGCGAGCCGAACTTGGGGTTGGTCGGGATGCTCAGGGCCACGTGGCAGCGGTAGACGTCTTCGTTGCGCATGCCGAAGCGCTCGGAGCCGAAGAGAAAGGCCACGCCTGTATGTGGCCCCCACGCTCCACCGCTGCGCGGGTCGCTGCCCCCCGAGGGGGCTAATTCGCCTTGGGGCGGCCCGGCGGCGAATTGTGTCTGTTCCGCCACCAGCTGGGCGAAGTGCTCGCGCGGTGCACGCGTGGGCGGGCCGAAGTCGCGCGGGGTCATGGCGGTGGCGCACAGGTGGGTCATGCCGTCCAGCGCCTCGTCCAGGGTCTCAACGATGCGGGCGTTTGCCAGCACGTCCAGCGCCCCGCTGGCGCGCTGGATGGTTTCCTCACGCCGCAGCACATTGGCCCAGCGCGGTGCCACCAGCACCAGTTCGTCGAAGCCCATGACCTTGAGGGCGCGCGCGGCGGCGCCCACATTGCCGGCGTGGCTGGTCTGGATCAGCACGAAACGGGTACGGGAAGGGGTGGTTTGCATGGAAAACGGGCAGTGCGGGTAAAATCTGGCCCTATTGTCGCCGCCCGCATCGCCGGAACGGCTTTCTGCTCTTCAGCTTCCAGGGCCCGTGCCGTCGGCCGCGCCCCCAACGCCTCCACAATTTATGTCGTCCCCCAATCTGCACCCCATGCTCAACGTGGCCATCAAGGCCGCCCGCGCCGCCGGCGCCATCATCAACCGCGCTGCGCTCGACGTCGAGGCCGTGCGTGTCTCGCAGAAGCAGGTGAACGACTTTGTGACCGAGGTGGACCACGCCAGCGAAGAGGCCATCATCGAGACCCTGCTCACCGCCTACCCGGGCCACGCCATCTGGGGCGAGGAAACGGGTCGCACGCGCGGCGCCCAGGACTCCGACCACGTCTGGATCATCGACCCGCTGGACGGCACCACCAACTTCATCCACGGCTTCCCGGTCTATTGCGTGAGCATCGCACTGGCCGTCAAGGGCAAGGTCGAGCAGGCCGTCATCTACGACCCCTCGCGCAACGACCTCTTCACGGCCACCAAGGGCCGCGGCGCCTACATGAACGAGCGCCGCATCCGCGTGAGCAAGCGCACCCAGCTCTCGCAGTGCCTGATCTCCACCGGTTTCCCCTTCCGCCAGGGCGACAACTTCCCGGCCTACCTGGCCATGATGAGCGACATCATGCAGCGCACCGCCGGCCTGCGCCGCCCGGGCGCCGCCGCGCTGGACCTGGCCTATGTGGCCGCTGGCTTTACCGACGGTTTCTTCGAGACCGGCCTGAGCCCCTGGGACGTGGCGGCCGGTTCGCTGCTGGTCACCGAAGCTGGCGGCCTGGTGGGCAACTTCACCGGTGAGTCCGACTTCCTGGAACAGAAGGAATGCCTGGCCGGCGCCCCGCGCATCTACGGCCAGCTTGTGCCCCTGCTGCACAAGTACAGCAAGTTCGCCGGCGCTGGCGAGAAGGCCGAAGCGCGCCAGAACGCCGAGAAGCTCAGCCTGTCGTCGGGGAACGGGAACGGCGACGAGCGCGACCAGGGCGCCTTCGAGTAGACAAGCTCCGGGCGGATCAGGCCGGCAGTACCGGCAGGCCCAGCAGGCCCGGGCGACCGAAAAGGTAACCCTGGAACACGGTGCAGCCGTTGTCCAGCAGGAACCGGCGCTGTCCCTCGGTCTCCACCCCCTCGGCCACGGCCTGCAGGTCCATGCTCTGCGCCAGGGCCAGGATGGTGCGCACGATGGCCGCGTCGTTGGGATCGGTCAGCACATCGCGCACGAAACTCTGGTCGATCTTGAGCTGGTCCAGCGGCAGGCGCTTGAGGTAACTCAGCGACGAGTAACCCGTGCCGAAATCGTCCAGCGCAAAACGCACACCACGTTCGCGCAGGGCGCCCATCTTGCGGATCGCGTCTTCCACATCGCTGATCAGCACGCTCTCGGTCAGCTCCAGCTTCAGGTACTGCGGGTCGACGCCGGTCTCGTTGAGCACGGACTGCACCTGGGCCACGAAATCGGCCTGGCGGAACTGCCGCGCGCTGACGTTGACCGCCAGGCTCAGCCTGGCGGTGGCCGGCTGCTGGCCCCAAGCCACCAGCTGGCGGCAGGCCGAACGCAGCACCCACTGGCCGATCGGCAGGATCAGGCCGGTCTGCTCGGCCATGGGGATGAACTCGCCCGGCTGCACCATGCCACGGCCCGGATGGCGCCAGCGCAGCAGGGCTTCGTAGCCGACGATCTTGTTGTAGGCATCGACCACCGGCTGGTAGTGCAGCAGCAGTTCCTCGCGTTGCAGGCCCAGGCGCAGGTCGGCGTCCAGCGCGGCGCGCGCCAGCACGGCGGCCTGCATGCCGGGGTCGAAGAAACGCATCGTGTTGCGACCGGCCGCCTTGGCCTGGTACATGGCCACGTCGGCGCGCTTGAGCAGTTCGTCCACGCCCAGCGAGGCGCCGCAGAACAGGGTGATGCCGATGCTGGGCGAACTGTTGTGCTGGCGACCGACCAGCTCGTAGGGGGCGTTGAGCCGGTTGATGATCTTCTCGGCCACCAGCTCGGCCTGGCTCGCGGCGTCGGTGTCGCTCTCGTTCAGGTCTTCGAGCATCACCACGAACTCGTCGCCACCGAAACGCGCCGCGGTGTCGCCCTCGCGCAGGCAGGAAATCAGGCGCAGGGCCACCTGCTCCAGCAACAGGTCGCCGACGTCATGGCCCAGCGTGTCGTTGAGGTCCTTGAAATTGTCCAGGTCGATGAACAGCAAGGCCCCGTAGCGCTTGCTGCGCGCGCTGGTGACCTGGGCGTGCGATAGCCGGTCCATCAGCAGGCGGCGGTTGGGCAGGCCGGTCAGGGTGTCGTAGAAGGCCAGACGCTGGGTCTCGTCCTCGGCGTTCTTGCGCTTGCTGATGTCGCGCCCGATGCCGCGGTAACCGCAGAACTGGCCCTTGCCATCGAAGATGGGCGTGCCGCTGACGGCCACCCAGTAAGGCTTTCCGTCGGCGTCGAGCCGCTGCAGCTCCAGGTCGCGAAAGGGCAGATGCGACTCCAGCACCCGGCGATGGGCCTCCCAGTCCTCGGGCCCCAGGTTCAGGGCGCCGAGCTCCCAGCGCGTCTTGCCCAGGCTGTCTTCCTGCGTCAGGATGGACTTGCCATCGCGGTAACCAACGAAATTCGTGAAACGGAAGTGTTCGTCGATCTCCCAGTACCAGTCGGACGACAGGTCGGTCAGGCTGCGGAAGCGCTCCTCGCTTTCCTGCAGCTGGGTTTCGGCCATCTTGCGCTGGGTGAACTCGCGCATCACGCCGTAGGAGGACAGTTCCCCATCCGACTCGCGCATCGTGATCGCGTTGCCGCGCATCCAGTGCGTGCGGCCATCAGGTGAGCGCACCCTGAACTCATGCTGCCACGAAGCGCCGTCATGGAACGCGGCGCGCATGGATTCGAACAGCGCCGGGATGTCCTCCGGGTTGATGACCGCCAGCATCTTGCGGGCATCCTGGCGCACCTCCTCCGGCTCCAGGCCGAACAGATTGCGCACGCTCTCGTTGATGAAAGGAAAGGCGAGCCGCCCGTCCTTGCCGTAGCGGTACTGGAACAGTACGTCGGGCACGCGGCTGGTGAGTTTTTCGATGAAACCGAGCTTCTCCTGCAAGGCCAGGCTCGCTTCATGTTCAACCGTGACGTCCTGCACCACACCGATGTCGGTCACGCTGCCGTCGGCGTTGTGATGACGGTGCATGCGCGAGCGCAGCCAGTGCACCTTGCCGTCCGGATGCAGCCAGCGGTAGGTCAGCAGGCGGCCGTCCATGCTCTGGCGCGCCGCCACGAAGATCGGCAGATCGTCCGGATGGATGCGGCTACGAGCGAAGCCGCTGGTGCGGACAGCGGACCCCGACTCGTCGCCGGACAGGCTCTGCAGGCCGCGCGAGAAGGTGACGGTCTGGGCATCCGGGCTGGCCGTCCAGTGGCCGACGCGGGCCAGACTCTCGGTCAGGTCGTAGAGTTCGAGCTGGGCGTTGAGCTTCTCATTGGCCTGCGCCAGCGCCAGCTCACCCGAGCGCAGCGACTCTTCGGCCATGCGCTCGGCCGTGATGTCCCTGATGTACATCAGGATGTGCGTCTCGCCATCGACTTCGATCAGCGTACCGTTGAGGCGCACGAGGCGCTTGCCCTTGCCCTTGAGATGGACGATGGCCTCGCGCTCGCGCAGGCGTCCGTGCTGGCGCAGGTCGGCGATGGCCGCCTCGCGGGAGGCCTGGTCCGGCCAGTGGCCGATTTCCACCACCGTGTGCCCGATCACCTCTTCGCGGCTGTAGCCGGTGAGGGCCAGCCACTCCTGGTTCACATCGACGATCAGGCCGTCGTCCAGCCGGGACAGACCGATGGCCTCCGGGCTTTCGTCGAAGGCGGCGGTGAACAGCGCCTCGGTATGGCGGCGCTGGCTCTCCAGCACGGCCCAGTCACGCTCGCGCTCCTGCAAGCGCAACTCAGCCTCGCGAAGCTGCGCGCGCACTCGCGTGATCTCGTCCTTGTCGTCAGCAGAACCCATGAAGCGTGCCGGTCGGCAGCGTCCCCACGCAGAGCCTGACGGCCGTGCCCGGGGATGCTGCCCTGAAGTGTTGGACGATGTTAATCGAGTTGGGGCCCAAGGCCTCCCGGCCCCCTCGCAATAAGTCCTGAAAGCCGGTATTCCTGCCGCATCCGCCGGCCTGCGGGCCCGCCGGTGTCGGTACGGGGTCATGCCTGGGGCGGGAGCGGGAAAACCGGGCAAGCGCTACATTCAAGGCCGCACCGCGCATCCTCCCGCAGGCCATGACCCCCTCCAAAGACTACAAAGGCAACAAACAGGCCCTGCCCAGCAAGCCCTGCTGCGTCTGCGGCCGCCCCATGAGCTGGCGCAAGAAGTGGGAAAAGAACTGGGAACAGGTCAAGTACTGCTCCGATGCCTGCCGCCGCGCCCGGCCCGCCCCATGAGCGCGTTGCGCACGCTCGTCCTCGTGCTGGGTGACCAGCTCGACTTGCAGGCCGCCGCCTTCGACGGCTTCGATCCGACGCAGGACCGCGTCTGGATGGCCGAGGTGGCCGAGGAGTCCACCCACATCCTCTCCAGCAAACCCCGCACCGCGCTGTTCCTGAGCGCCATGCGCCATTTCGCGCAGGCCGTGGTGCAGACGGGCTGGCCGCTGCATTACGTCCGGCTCGATGAGACCGGCAACCGGGGCAGCCTGGCCGCCCAGCTGGCGCATGACCTCGCCGACCTGCGACCACAGCAACTCGTCATGACGGGGCCGGGCGACTGGCGCGTGCTCAAGGCCCTGCAAGCGACGGCCTGCGCCGCGGGCATCCCGCTGGAGATCCGCGCCGACCGGCATTTCTACGCCACGGTGCGCGAATTTGCCGCCCACGCCCAAGGGCGCAAGAGCCTGCGCATGGAGTACTTCTACCGCGAGCAGCGCCGCAAACACCAGGTGCTGATGGACGGCGATCAGCCCGCGGGCGGCCAGTGGAATTTCGATGCCGACAATCGCCAGGCCTTCGGCCCCCAGGGCCCGGGTTTCGTGCCGCCGCGCAGCCGCTTCGAACCCGACACGATCACACGCGAGGTCATGGCCCTGGTGCAGCAGCGTTTTTCCGACCACCCGGGCGAGCTGGAGGGTTTTGCCTGGCCGGTCACGCGGGAACAGGCCCTGCAGGCGCTGCAGGACTTCGTCACGCACCGCCTGGCTGATTTCGGCCACTGGCAGGACGCGATCTGGCCGGGGCAGCCCTGGCTCTACCACGCCCACCTTTCTGCGGCCCTCAACCTCAAGCTGCTGCAGCCGCGCGAGGTGGTGGCCGCCGCCGAAGCGGCCTGGCGCGCCGGACAGGTGCCGCTGGCCAGCGCCGAGGGCTTCATACGCCAGATCCTGGGCTGGCGCGAGTACGTGCGCGGCATCTACTGGACCCGGATGCCGCAGTACCTCGAAGGCAACGCCCTGCAGGCCCATGAAGACCTGCCCGCCTGGTACTGGAACGGCCGCACCGACCTGGCCTGCCTGGCCGACGCCATCACCCAGACGCTGCAACACGGCTACGCGCACCACATCCAGCGCCTCATGGTGACCGGCCTGTTCGCGCTGCTCTATGGCGTGGAACCCCGGCAGGTGCACGCCTGGTACCTGGGCGTCTACGTGGACGCGGTGGAATGGGTCGAGCTGCCCAACACCCTGGGCATGAGCCAGTATGCCGACGGCGGCCTCATGGCCAGCAAGCCCTATATCGCCAGCGGCAAGTACATCGAACGCATGAGCCCGCTGTGCCAGGGTTGCCGCTACGACCCGGCCCAGCGCACCGGCGAACGTGCCTGTCCCGTCACCACGCTGTACTGGGATTTCCTGCTGCGCCACGAGCCCCTGCTGGCGCGCAACCCGCGTACAGCCCTGCAGGTCAGGAACCTGGCCCGGCTGGACGAGGCCGAGCGCGGCGCGATCCAGGCCCGTGCGGGCGCCATACGCCGCGGCGAGGTCGGCACCCTGGCCTGAGGGCACGATACCCGGCCCCATGCCTGGCCTTGCGTTTTGCCATAAGCTCCGGCCATGACCACCCTGAACGTCCTGGGCTCCGAGCTCATGCCCTGCTCCTACGATCCGCTCACCGGCTTCTACCGTGACGGCTGTTGCAAGACCGACGCGCACGACCTGGGCTCACACGTGATCTGCGCGCGCCTGACCCAGGCCTTCCTCGATTTCTCCGTGGCCAGCGGCAACGACCTCGTCACGCCGCGCCCCGAGTACCGCTTCCCCGGCCTGAAAGCCGGGGACCGCTGGTGCCTGTGCGCCCTGCGCTGGAAAGAGGCGCTGGAGGCCGGTGTGGCGCCGCCCGTGGTGCTCGAATGCACGCATCTGCGCGCGCTGGACTATGTCACGCTGGACCAGCTGCGCGCCCACGAACTGGCGCGCAGCCAGCGCCAGCCATGAGTGCGGCCAACCCGCGCCTGCCGGCCAGCGTGGCCTGGCTGGGTTATGGCGGCCTGCTGCCATTTGCCCTCAGCGCCGGGGGCTCGCTGGCCGATCCGGTACACCGCGAAGCCTGGCAGCAGGCCCTGCTGGCCTATGGCGCGGTCATCCTGAGCTTTGTGGGCGCCCTGCACTGGGCCTTTGCCATGGGCACCAACGAGGAGCGCCAGGCCCGACCCCTCTACATCTGGAGCGTGGTACCGGCCCTGGCCGGCTGGGTGGCCTTGCTGCTGCCCCTGCTGCTGGCACAAGGCACCGTGCTGGCCGCCTTGCTGCTGATCCTCGCCTTCGTGGCGCACTATGTTCAGGACAGGCGCCTGGTACGCCGGCATGCCCTGCCCGGCTGGTACCTGCCGCTGCGCCTGCGTCTGAGCAGCGTGGCCTGCCTGTGCCTGGCCGCCATCCCCTACGCGGCGCGCTGATCAGCGCGTCGACACCGCCGGCGCTGCCAGCAGGCTGACGTGCGCGGCCACCACGCGCCAGCCTTCGGGCGTGCGCAGCCAGGTCTGGCTCTGGCGGCCGATGGCCGTGCTGCCCGCGCGGCGGAACTCGGTGTTGGCCGTGGCGTAGTCGGTCCCATAGGTGGTGATCACCGTGCGCGTGAGCTCACGCATCAGACCGGTCGACGGACGGCTGGCGCGGAAGGCCTGGATCTCGGCAGCGCCGTAGAGGTTCTCGGTCACGCCGTAACGCAGCGTGTGCGGGCTGTCCCAGAACAGCTCGTCCAGCACCTCCACCTTGTTGTGCACCAGCGCGTCCTCGTACCGCGCAAAGGCCGCGGTGACTTCGGCCAGCACGGCCGGCGCATTGATCTCCATCGCCATGTTCGCTCCCACTTCTCGATGATGTCTCAGTGATGTCCCACCTGCTCGCCCAGATAGGCCTGGGCCAGGGCACCGTCGGCCGCAATCTCCGCCGCCGTACCCTGGGCCACGATACGCCCGCCTTCGATGACATAGGCCCGGTCCGCCAGGGCCAGCGCCAGCCCGGCCATCTGGTCCACCAGCAGCAGGGTCATGCCCTCGCGCCGCAGCTGGTCCAGCGCGGCAAACAGCTCGGCAATGATTTTCGGCGCCAGACCCAGCGAGGGTTCGTCCAGCAGCAGGATACGCGGCCTGGACATCAGCGCGCGCGCGATCGCCAGCATCTGCTGCTCGCCACCCGAGAGCAGGCCGGCGCGCTGGTGCAGGCGCTCGCGCAGGCGCGGGAAACGCTGCAGCTGTTCCTCCACCCGCGCTTCGCGGTCCGCGGGCTGCAGGAAGGCCCCCAGGCGGATGTTGTCCAGCACGCTGAGTTCAGGAAACACCTGGCGCCCCTCGGGCACCAGCACCACGCCCTGGGCCACCACCTGCTCGGCGCCCAGGTTCTTGAGTTCTCGGCCCTCCAGGTGGATACCGCCTTGCACGGGCCGGTGCAGACCGGCCAGCGCCTTCATCAGCGTGGACTTGCCCGCGCCGTTGGCCCCCAGCAGGGCGACCACCTCGCCACGGCGCACTTGCAGATCGATCCCGTGCAGCACGGGATCGGCGCCGTAACCGGCCACCAGCGCCCCCACACCGAGCATTTCGGGGCGTGCACCGCCGTCGACGGCACGCGACTGTGTTTCACCTGCGAGGGATTCCCCCAGATAAGCCTGCTGCACGGCCGGGTTGGCCTGCACCTCGGCCGGCGTGCCGGTCGCCAGGCGCACGCCGGCGTCGAGCACCACCACGTGGTCGCTGATGCCCATCACCAGCGTCATGTCGTGTTCCACCAGCAGCACCGTGATGCCCGCCACGGCGATGCGCCGCAACAGCGCGCCCAGGCGCTCCTTGTCCTCGCGTGACAGGCCGGCAGCCGGTTCGTCGAGCAGCAAGGCCTCGGGGTCGGTGGCCAGGGCACGGGCGATCTCCACCAGGCGCCGGTCCACATGTGCCAGGTCCGCGGCCAGCGCGGCCGGGTCCCCGACATACCCGCAAAAGGCCAGCAGCTCGGTCGCACGCGCCGTGTGCGCGGGCGCACGACGGCGCGCCGCGCCCAGCAGCGGGCCCAGGCGGCCGCGCTGCATGGCCAGCACCACGTTGTCCAGCACACTGAGGCTGCCGAAGAGCTGTGAAGTCTGGTAGGTACGCGCCACACCGCGGCGCGCGATCTGCATCGCGCTGCGGCCCGCCAAGGGCTCGGCACCCAGCACAAAGGCGCCCGCCGTGGGCAGGTAAAAACCGCCCAGCATATTGAGCGCGGTGGACTTGCCCGCGCCATTGGGACCGATCAGGCTGGTCACCGCGCCGGCCCGCGCTTCGAAGCTCAGCTCGGACACGGCACGCACGCCACCGAACTGCATGCTCAGGCCCTGGGCCTGCAGGCCAACGCGCGCACGCGCCGGCAAGGCCAGACGGCCAGCCGTCTGGACACGCGGTGCGTAGGCCGGGGCCGACTGCCAGCGGTCGCGCAGGCGCTGCAAGCCGCCCACCACACCGCCGGGGGCCACCCAGAGCACCACCAGCAGCAGCACGCCGAAGAAGAGCAAACGAAATTCTTCCAGCCCCGACAGCAGCTCGGGCAGCAGGCCCACCAGCAGCGCGCCCACCAGCGGGCCGGTGACGGAGCCGGCACCGCCCAGCATGACCACCAGCACAAACAGGATGGATTGCAGGAAACCGAAGGTATGCGGCGTGACAAATCCCGAGAGCGGCGCGAACAGCGCACCCGCCGCGGCCGCGCACAGCGCGGAGACGGCAAAGGCCACGGTCTTGATCACCAGCGGGTTCAGGCCCACCGATTCGGCGGCAGTCTCGGCGTCGCGCACCGCGCGCATGGCCGCACCCCAGGTGCCACGCGCCAGCCAGGCGTAGGCCGCCAACCCCAGGCCGGCCGCCACGATGGCCAGCAGGGCCACGGCGCGTTCGCCCCGGGCCAGGCCGCCCAGGGCCGGTGCGGTCAGGCCCATGATGCCGTTCTGCCCGCCGGTCAGCGCGCCAGCCTCGATGATGCCGTTCTCGACGATGAAACCGAAGGCGATGGTGATCATCGCCAGGTAAGGCCCCTTCACACGCAGCGCCGGCACCGCCAGCAGCGCGCCGCAAGCGCCGCCGATCACGGCCGCGATCGGCCAGGCCAGCCAGAAGCTGACACCGGCCTTGGTGGTGAGGATGGCCACCGTGTAGGCACCGATGGCGTAGAAACCCACGTGCCCGAAGGACACCTGGCCGCTCAGGCCCACCAGCACATTGAGGCCCACACCCACCAGGGTCAGCAGCGCCACCTGCGCCAGCACGAAGACCCAGTAACCGTTGAGCGTCAGCGCCAGGCCCGCGCCCAGCGCCAGCACCACCAGCAGCGCGAGGATCTGCAGCGGCGTGCCCAGGCCCAGCAGGGGCCGTTTCACAAGAGAGGGGTTCATACCTTCTTCACCTCCGCCCGGCCGAACAGGCCGTTGGGCCGCCAGGCCAGCGCCGCGATCACCAGCGTGAAGGTCAGGATCTGCGTGTAACCCGAGCCCAGGGTGGCAGTGATCAAGGCCTCCACCACACCGAACAGGAGCCCGGCCAGCATCACGCCCCAGGCGCTCGTGATGCCGCCCAGGATGGCCACCGCAAAGGCCTTCAGGCCGAACAGCGTGCCCATGTCGGAGTGCACATTGGTCAGCGGCGCGATCAGCACCCCGGCGATGCCCGCGAACAGGGCCGAGAGCGCAAAGGCCAGCGCCACGGCGCGCCGGATCGGGATGCCCATGAGGCGTGCAGCCGCACGGTTCTGCACCACGGCCAGCATGGCCGTGCCCCAGCGCGTGCGCCGGCTCAGGGTGTGCAGCACGGCGGCCAGCGCCAGCCCCACGACGGGAATCAGCAATTGCAAGGGGTAGACCCCCAGGCCGACCCCCGCCACCTCCAGCGGCGACTGCGCCAGCGGAGAGGGCAGGCTGCGCGGCTCCTTGCCATAGGTGGCCATGACCACGTTGTCGAGCACGATGCCCAGTGCCACCGTGGCCATGAGCCAGGCGTCCGAGCCGCGGTTCACGAAGGGCCGCACCGCGAGCAGTTCCACGAGCAGGCCGTAGACCGCGCACAGGGCCAGGGCCAGCAACACCGCCGCCCAGCCCGGCCAGCCCCAGGTCTGCGCGAAGGTGTAGGTCAGCACCGCGCCCAGCATCATGGAACTGCCCTGGGCAAAGTTGACCGTGCCGCTGACGGCATAGGTCACATAAAAGCCCAGGGCCATCAGCCCGTACATGCTGCCCAGGCCCAGGCCGCTGACCAGCGCGGATAACTCCGACATATCGCGTCCTCTTCACACCCAAAAAATCGGGGCCATCCCCTAAAGGCGATGACCCTCGTTGCCTTCGCTGCTGATGCAGCTCAATTCATGCCGACCGGCACGATGCGGTTGTCGATGAACTGGGCCCAGACATAGTCGCCGGACTGCACCGCGTCGTGCACCTCGGCCGTGAAGGGCTTGACGTAGGTCTTGATCAGGCCTTCGTACTTGTCGATCTTGTAATAACCCTGGCGGATGGCGTCACCGCTGGTGGAGCCGGCGGCCTGGATGGCCAGCGCCGTCAGATGCATGGCGTCGTAGGCATTGGCCACACCCACGGCGGGCGAGATGTCGTCGGGGCCCTTGATGGCGGGGTACTTGGCCATCAGGGCCTTGATCACGCGCTGGCCCACCGGCGACTGCTTGCCGAAGAAGCTGTAGGTCTGTACGAAGTGCACGTCCTTGCCCATGGCGCCGGCCAGCTCGGTGAAACGGCCACCGGCCGGCCCCCAGTGCGACACCACCGGCACCTTCCAGCCCATGCGCTCCAGCGACTTCACCACCTGGGCCGAGGGGCCCACATTGCCCACCATGAACAGGGTATCGGCACCGGCGGCCTTCAGGCGCGTGAGCTGCGGCACCATGTCCACGTCATTGCCTTCGAACTTCTCCACGCCGGCGGGTGTCACGCCCTTGGCGGCCATGGCAGCCTTCAGGCCCTTCTCGTTGCTCTCGCCCCAGGGGTTGTTCACCAGGATCAGACCAGGCTTGGCGCTCTTGAAGTTCTTCTGCGCGTAGGCCAGCATGCCCACGTCCACGATCTCGTCCACCGCCGACACGCGGAAGGCGAAGTTGGGATTGGCGCCGTTCTTGGTGATGCCGGTGCCAGCCGCCCAGGGGCCCATGAAAGGCACCTTCTCCTGGTTCATCAGCGGCACGATGGCCATGGACACCGGCGTGTCCAGGCCGCCGAAGACCACGGCCACCTTCTCGCGGTAGATCAGCTCGCGCGCGGCCACCACGCCCTTGGCGGGGTTGGCCTCGTCGTCGCGGCGCACCAGCTCCAGCTTGCGCCCGCCCAGCAGGCCGCCCTTGGCGTTGATCTCGTCAATGGCGACCTGCATGCCACGGGTAATGGCCTCGCCCGCCAGGGCCGACTGACCCGACAGCGCCGTCACCAGGCCGATCTTGATGGGTTCATTGGCCAGCACCGGGCCGGCGGCGGCCAGGGCCAGGCCGGTGGCCAGCAGCGCGCGACGCGTCGCAGAGAAAGAGCAAGGGTTCATGGCGGTACTCCTGTGAGTGGAAGGACAGAAAGCGGGTCAACCCGCGGGCTCTTTCACCATGCAATTCGCGTGCCAATGTTCTCACGATGGTGATTTCTTTGTTTTCATATATATGATTAGATTGTTGACAATATGGCACATCTTTTGCAATCACTTTTATCGCACACGCCCGATGGACCCGGATGGTGCATCCGGCACCAAAAGAGGGCTTAACGAGAGGGAAACGACCATGGAAACCAAGACCATGAACCAGACCGAGGCAGCCGCCACCCCCGCCGCCGTGGTGGACGAATACCTGCGCCTGCTGATGATCCCGGACCCCGCCGCCGCCAGCCGCTTTGTCGCGCCCGGCCTGCGCATCCGCTTCACGGGCGGGCGTGAGATGCGCGTGCCCGCCGAGTGCGCGGCCTTCAACGCCACGCGTTATCAGTGGGTCAGGAAAAAGATCGAGGCCACCGAGACCGTAGCCGGCGGCACAGCGGCAGAGACCGTGGTCTACAGCCGCGGCACGCTCTATGGCGTCTGGCCCGACGGCACGCCCTTCGAGGGCAACCGTTATGTGGACCGCTACGTCGTGCAGCGGGGCCTGATCACACAGATGGACGTCTGGAACGACAGCGCCGAATGGCTGCTGGTGCGCGCCGGCCTGGCGACGCTGTGAGGCGCATGAACACCATGCCGGCCCAATACCTCGGCCCCCTGCCCGACCACGGGCGTTTTGCCTACCGGCCCATCACGCGCCGGCCGGATTACCGCTGGCCCGGCGGTGCCGGCCTGGCGGTCTACCTGGCTTTGAACATCGAGCATTTCGCCTTTGGTGAAGGCCTGGGCGCCATGATCGGCCCGGCCTCGCCGCAGCCCGACGTGCTCAATTACAGCTGGCGCGAATACGGCAACCGCGTGGGCGCCTGGCGCTGCCTGGCGCTGTTCGACCAGTTGGGTCTGCCCTCTGCCGCACTGATCAACACCGCGCTCTACGACCACTGCCCCGAACTCGTGGCCGCCTGCGTGGCGCGCGGCGACGAGATCGTGGGCCATGGTCACAGCAATGCCGAGCGCCAGGGTGTACTGGACGAAACCTCCGAGCGCGAACTGCTGCAGCAGTGCCGTGCACGCATCCAGCTGCGCAGCGGCACGGCGCCCACCGGCTGGCTCTCGCCCTGGATCTCCGAGAGCCCGCTTACACCCGACCTGCTGGCCGAGACCGGCTACAACTACACGCTCAACTGGAGCCATGACGACCAACCGCAGATCATGCGCACCCGCGATGGCCGCGGCCTTTGGTCCATCCCCTACCCGCAGGAGCTCAACGACATCCCCATGATCGTGGGCCGTCAGATGGACGGCAAGGATTTCGCGCAGATGGTCATCGACAACTTCGACGAGATGCTCGAGCAGTCGCGCACCCAGCCCCTGGTCATGGGCATCGCCCTGCACCCCTATCTGGTGGGCCAGCCCTACCGCCTGCGCCACCTGCGCCGCGCGCTGCAGCATCTGGCCGCGGCGCGCGAAGGCGGCGAGATCTGGTTCACCACCCCCGGCGCCATCTGCCAGCACATGGAGGGCCTGGCCCGCCAGCACCCCGAGGACTATCTATGAATTTCCCCATCACAGACACCGTCGGCGCCTGGGTGCCACACGGCCGTTTTGTCGTCGAAGGCCAAGGCTCCGGTCCGTTGGCCGGCCTGCGCTTCGCCGCCAAGGACCTGTTCGACGTGGCCGGCCACCCCACCGGTGCCGGCAACCCCACCTGGCTGGCCACCCACCCCGTGGCCACATGCCACAGCGACGTGGTGGCCCAGCTGCTGGACGCCAGCGCCACCCTCATGGGCAAGGTGCTGACCGACGAGCTGGCCTACAGCCTGCACGGCGACAACATCCACTACGGCACGCCACTCAATGCCCGCTACCCGGACCGCGTCACCGGCGGCTCCTCCAGCGGCTCGGCCGCCGCCGTCACCGCCGGTCTGGTCGACTTCGCACTGGGCACCGATACCGGCGGCTCCACGCGCGTGCCAGCCAGCTACTGCGGCCTGTGGGGCCTGCGCACCACCCACGGCCTGGTCTCCACCCGCGGCCTGGTGCCCCTGCACCCCAGCTTCGACACCGCCACCTGGCTGGCTGGCGACGGCGAGGTCTTCGAACGCGTGGGTACCGTGCTGCTGCCCGCCAGCAGCTACGTGCCGCGCCGCCTGCTCGTGGCGCAGGATGCCTGGGAACTGGCCGACCCCGTCTTCACCGAACCCCTGCAGGCCGTGCGTGACGCGCTGGCCAGGCGCCTGGCCGTCACCCCCGAGGTGGTGCACGTGGCCGAACCCCAGGGCCTGGCCCAATGGCGCCAGACCTATGTCACGGCCGGCGCCTTTGAGGGCTGGCGCACCCACGGCGCCTGGATCAGCCAGGCACAACCCGTCTTCGCCCCGGCCATCGCGGCGCGCTGGCACAACGCCAGCACTGTCACGGCCGAGGCCGCTGCCGCCGCGCGCAGTGCCGCAGCCGCCATGCGCGCCCAGGTGCGCAGCCTGCTGGGTACGGACGGCGTGCTGGTGCTGCCCTCGGCCGCCAGCCTGGCCCCGCTGCGCCATGCCGATCCCACCGCGGTGGACGCGGTGCGCCTGCGCAGCATGGCCATCACCTGCATCGCCGGCCTCTCGGGCCTGCCCCAGGTCAGCCTGCCTTTGCGCGCGCCCTCCGGTGATATGCTGGGTATCTCCTTGCTGGGCCCCGCAGGCAGCGACCTGGCATTGATCCGACTGGCCCGTACCCTGCATGCCGAAATCGACTGACACCACCGCCCGCGCCAAGCGTCCCCAGCGCGCGGCCCCCCCCCGCAAGGCCGCCGCCGTGCCGCGCATGGAAGACAGCCTGCTCAAGAGCGAGGACGGCAACGACGTGGAAGAGCGCATCTACCGCGCCGTCTTCGACAGCGTGATGAGCCAGCGCCTCAAGCCCGGCACCAAGCTGCCCGAGGCCCCGCTGTGCGAACTCTTCGGCGTAAGCCGTTCGGTGGTGCGCAAGGTGCTACAAAAACTGGAGCACGACCACATCGTGCAGTTGCGCCCCAACCGCGGCGCCATCGTGGCCGTGCCCACGCGCGAGGAAACGCGCCAGATCTTCGAGGCGCGCCGCGCGCTGGAAGCCGCCATCGTGCACCTGGTGACCGAACGCGCCACCGCGCGCGACCTCAAGGCCCTGCGCGAACAGCTGCGCGAGGAACACCAGGCCATGCACCGCTTCGCCCAGCCGGCCTGGGCCCGCCTGGCCAGCGCCTACCACCTGCGCCTGGCCGAACTCTCGGGCAACGAGATCCTGCAGCGTTACCTGACCGAGATCGTCTCGCGCTGCTCGCTCATCGTGGCCGTGCACCAGCCCCCGGGCAACGCGGCCTGCGAGCATGACGAACACGAACGCATCGTGGACTGCATCGCGCGCGGCGACGCCGAAAGCGCCGTACAGCTGATGGACCAGCACCTGCGGGAACTGGAGCAGCACCTCATGATCGAGGCGCCGGGCGACGAGAAAAGCCTGGCCAGGCTGCTCGGCCTGGCCTGACCCTCAGACTCAACGCGCGAGCTTGACCCCGGCCGCCATGAAGCGCTGGCGGTCCTCGGGCTTGTCGATCTGCTGGGCCAGGGCCTGCAGCAGCGCCGCCCACTCCCGATGCTTCGCGGCCTCGCGCCGCACCAGGGTGCGCGCCAGCGGCCCGATGTACTGGCTCAGCGCGCGCTCCAGCGGCTCCAGCTGGGCCGGCTCGAAGTTCGACACCCCGCTCGCGTTGCTGCGGCTGCTGATGCTGCTGCTGCCGGAGTAGGGGCGCGTGATCGGCTGCGTCAGCGGCTGGCTGCGCACCGAGGGGTTGCTGCGGCCGCCGGGCGGCAGGGTGGTGTTCGCGCCCGTACGGCTGCCGCTGCTGCCCGACACGAAGGCCTCACGCGCGGCCGGGTCCTGGATGGAGACCGAGAGCAGCTCGCGCAGGCCCTGGGCATCGGCGGCACGGGACACGCTCTTTTTCATGAGCACGTGCGCCAGCGGGCCGATGGCCCGGGTCAGCTCGGTCTCGATGGCCTGCACCACCTCGGCCGCGATGGGCTGCACATCGGCCATCAGCAGCGTGGTGGCCTCGTCGTTGGCCAGGCTCAGGCGGGCGCCGCGCTGGTCCAGCAGACGGTAGATCTCGTGCGCGCGCTGGTGCTTGTCATAGCGCTCACCGAGAAACTCGAACAGCTCGTCGGCACCATCGCTGATGCGCGAGATCACGTCGTAATAGGCGCGCGAAACCATGATCTGGTTCGCGGTGGAGAAATCCATGATGCGCTGCGCCACGTTGATGCCGTCGCCCACCACGTTGACGCGGTCGTTGATGTCCTTGAGCATGCGCAGCGGCCCCAGGTGCAGGCCCACGCGCATGGACAGCTTCTCGTTGTACTTCTGCCGCATCAGGTCACGCAGCAGCTGGGCCGACACCAGCGCCTCCTCGGGGTCGCCCAGGAAACAGATGGCGGCGCCGTCGCCCGTGTCCAGCATGATGCGCGAGGACGCGTCCACCCCGTCGATGGCCTTGCTCACCAGCTCGTTGAACTGGGTCTTGAGCGCCACCTGCTGGTCCACGCTGCGCGTCGAATAGGCCACCAGGTCCAGGAACATGATGGTGCCCATCACGTTCTTGCGCGAATGGTCATCGCCAGCCGTGCGCGACGTGCTGCGCGCACCGTCCAGCACCTGGGTCTGGACCTGGGTGTGGAGCTGCGTGTTCAGCTGCGTCCTGAACTCGGTGGGCGCGAACTCGGTCTTGCGCAGTGCCTCGCGCAGCGCCGCCACGCTTTGCGGACGGTCTTTCTCGTGGGGCTGCAGCGCCCAGTCGATGGCCTGCAGCAGCGGCTCGCCGAAGGCCGTGCGGCTAGCCACGTCCACGGCCCGGGGCATGGCGTCCTCGCGCACGCGCGCCGCGGCCTCCAGCGGCTTGCGCCCCGTGGTCATCCAGTAGAGCACCGCGCCCAGCGAGTACAGATCGGTCCACGGCCCCTGGTTGCCCTTGCTGTGGTACTGCTCGAAAGGCGCGAAACCGGGGCTCACGATATTGGTCATGTCGTGGTCGGCGCTGACACGGCGCGCGGCCCCGAAATCCAGCAACACGGGGCTGCCGTCAGCGCGGATGTAGATGTTGTCGGGCTTGATGTCGCGGTGCAGGAAGTTGAGCTTGTGCACCGCCTCCAGGCCGTCGAGCAGGGGGTAGACCAGCTGCAGCAGGGCCGCCTGGTCCAGCCCGCGCTGCTGCATCACCCAGTGCTTGAGCGGGTCGCCCGACTCGTAGTCCATGACGATGTAGGCGGTGCCGTTTTCCTTGAAGTAGCGCAGCACCTTCACGATATTGGGGTGCCGGAAGGAGGCCAGCGCCCGCGCCTCGTCCACGAAACGCTCCAGGCCCCAGTCGAAGCGCGAGGCGCCTTCGGGCGTGCGCACGCGCACCGAGCGGTCCTCGCCGCGCACCGCCACGTCGGCCGGGAAGTACTCCTTGATGGCCACGGGCAGCTGCAGGTTCACGTCCTGCGCCAGGTAGGTGATGCCGAAGCCGCCGCCGCCCAGCACCTTGTCGATGCGGTATTCGTAGATGGTCTGGCCCGGCTCCAGGGCCGCGACATCCGAGGTCCTGGGCGCTGCGTCGCCGGGTTGCACACCGTCTTCCATGTCCGTGCCCCGATCCGGGCTCAGTCGCCGCGGTCGATCATCTGCATGGCCTTGTCCAGGCTGCGGCGCATGCGGTTGAAGGCGCCGCCCAGCACCGCCACCTCGTCACGTCCGCCCTCGGCGAACTCCGGCACGTCGAAGTCGCCCGTGCTGACCTGGTCGGCCGCCTGCGACATCTTGCGGATCGGACGCACGATCATCCAGCTCAGCATGATGTTGAGCACCACGAAGACCAGCAAGAAGACGCCGGCCAGCGAAATCAGGAAGGCCTTGAGTGCGCGGTCGGCGTTCTGCACGGGCACGTCCATCGGCACGGTCACCACCTGCGCGCCGACAATCTCGTTGTGCTTCCAGCCGAAACCGTTGGCCTCCCCATAGATCTTGAGCATGCTCGCCGGCGCGGCGGCCGGCACGCTGTGGCAGGCCAGGCAGGCGGCATTGGTGATCTGGATGGGATGGGCAATGTAGAGCAGCCGCCCGGTGGCGCCGGAGCGCTCGGAGATCAGCTCCTTGACCTCGCCGTCCTGGCGGAACTGTTGCACGATGTCGGCTTCCCAGTCGGTCACGCGGTCGCGCGGGTTGGTGGGGTTGAGCGTGGCTTCCTTGTAGCTGTAGCCCGGGTGCTTCTTCTGCACGGCCGACAGGATCTCCGTTGCGGCATAGGCCGAGACGCTCTGCGGCAGGAAGACTTCGTCCAGCCGGGGGTCGAGCAGCGGCTTGATCTGCCCGATCGTGTAGGACCGGGCCGACAGGGCCGTCTCCATCATGAGCCGCGCGTTGCGCACCACCTCGTCGCGTGCGTTGTCCTGCAGGAGCTGGCGCGAGATCATGCCCGCCGCAGCAAAGCCGACCAGGAAGACCGCGATCAGCACCAGATTGAATTTGAGTCTCAAGCCCATGGAACCCCCACCCGTATGTGAATGAACACTCTCACTTTTTGATTGGTCCACAGTGTAGCGGCGCCGGCAGACTCCCGGCCCAAAGCGCCGCCGCGCCGGGGCCGGTCCGCCCGGTGTTGATAGACTCGCCCGGATGTCCACCCTGGCCGATCTCGCCCTCCACACCCCCATGATGCAGCAGTACCTCGGCCTCAAGGCCGGGTACCCGCAGACCCTGCTGTTCTATCGCATGGGCGACTTCTACGAGCTGTTCTACGCCGACGCCGAGAAGGCTGCCCGCCTGCTGGACATCACCCTCACCCAGCGCGGCCAGTCCGGCGGCCAGCCCGTGGTCATGGCCGGCGTGCCCTTCCACTCGGTCGAGACCTACCTGGCGCGCCTGATCAAGCTGGGCGAATCGGTCGCCATCTGCGAACAGGTGGGCGACGTGGCCACCGCCAAGGGCCCGGTCGAGCGCAAGGTGGTGCGCGTGGTCACCCCGGGCACGCTCACCGATTCCGCCCTGCTCAGCGACAAGAGCGAATCCCTGCTGCTGGCCGTGCACCAGGGCCCGCGCAATGCCCTGGGCCTGGCCTGGCTCAGCGTGACCCAGGGCGAGGTTTACCTGGCCGAATGCAGCCCCGACGAATTGCCCGAATGGCTGGCGCGCATCGCCCCCGGTGAGCTCATCTACAGCGCCGGTTCTACGCCCGCGTTCGAACAACGCCTGTTGGCGCTCAAGCAGACGAACGGCGTGGCCCTGGCCCTGCGCCCCGAATGGCAGTTCGACAGTGCCCTGGGCCAGAGCAAACTGCTCGAACAGCTCAAGGCTGCCAGCCTGACCAGCTGGGGCGCACAGGACCTGCCCCAGGCCCACGCCGCCGCCGCCGCCCTGCTGGCCTATGCTGAACACACCCAGGGCCGCGCCCTGAGTCACGTGTACAACGTGCGCGTGCAGCGCAACGACCAGCTCATCGACCTGCCGCAAACCACGCGTCGCAACCTCGAACTGGTGCAGACCCTGCGCGGCGAAGACAGCCCCACCCTCTTCTCCCTGCTCGATACCTGCATGACCGGCATGGGCAGCCGTCTGCTGAAGAGCTGGCTGCTGGAGCCCGCGCGCGACCGCGCCCCGGCGCAGCAGCGGCTCGACGCCCTTGGCGCACTCAGAGGCGGCCCCTGGCCCAGGCTGCGCGAGCAGCTCAAGGGCTGCAGCGACGTGGAGCGCATCACCGCCCGCATCGCGCTGCGCCAGGTGCGTCCGCGTGAACTGGTGGCACTGCAGCAGACGCTACAAAAAACAGAGCAACTGGCGCCGGTACTGCATGGACAGACCGGCCTGCTGGCACAGGTGTCGCAACAGCTTCTGCCGCCCGCGGGCTGCGCCGAACTGCTGGCCCGCGCCATCCTGCCCGAGCCGGCCGCCCTGGTGCGCGACGGTGGTGTCATCAACGACGGTCTCGATGCCGAGCTCGACGAGCTGCGCGCCATCCAGAACAACTGCGACGGGTTCCTGCTGGAACTGGAGACACGTGAACGGGCCCGCACCGGCATCACGAACCTGCGCGTGCAGTTCAACAAGGTGCACGGCTTTTACATCGAGATCACCAGCAGCAACCTGGACCGCGTGCCCGAGGACTACCGCCGCCGCCAGACCCTCAAGAACGCCGAACGCTTCATCACGCCCGAGCTCAAGGCCTTCGAGGACAAGGCGCTCAGCGCCCAGGAGCGCGCCCTGGCGCGCGAGAAGTGGCTGTACGAACAGCTGCTGGACCAGCTGGCGCCGCACATCCCCGCCCTCACGCGCACGGCGCGGGCCCTGGCCACGCTGGACGTGTTGTGCACCCTGACCGAACGCTCGCTCACGCTGGAGTGGTGCGCGCCCAGCTTTGCCAACGAGCCCTGCATCGAGATCACGGCCGGCCGTCACCCCGTGGTGCAGGCCCGCCTGGCCGAGACGAGTTCCGGCGCCTTCATCGCCAACGACACGCGCCTGGGTCCGAAGCAACGCATGCAGATCATCACCGGCCCGAACATGGGTGGTAAGTCCACCTATATGCGCCAGGTCGCTCTCATCGTGCTGCTGGCCTCCATGGGCAGCTACGTGCCGGCCAGCGCCTGCCGCCTGGGGCCCATCGACGCCATCCACACCCGCATCGGCGCCGCCGACGACCTGGCCAATGCCCAGTCCACCTTCATGCTGGAGATGACCGAGGCCGCACAGATCCTGCACGCCGCCACGCCGCAGTCCCTGGTGCTGATGGACGAGATCGGCCGCGGCACCTCCACCTTCGACGGCCTGGCCCTGGCCGGCGCCATCGCCACCCAGCTGCACGACAAGACTCAGGCGTTCACGCTCTTCGCCACGCACTACTTTGAGCTCACCGAGTTCCCGGCCCAGCACCACGCCGCCATCAACGTGCACGTGAGCGCCACCGAATCCGGCCACGACATCGTCTTCCTGCACGAGATCCAGCCCGGCCCGGCCAGCCGCAGCTACGGCATCCAGGTCGCGCGCCTGGCCGGCATGCCGGCGGCCGTGGTCAACCATGCGCGCCACGCGCTCGAAGCGCTGGAGACCTCGGCCTCCGCCAGCCAGGCCCAGGTGGACCTGTTCGCGCCGCCGCCCGTGGTGGAAGCCAGCGCCCCCAGCGCGGTGGAAGCCCAGCTGGCCGGAATCAACCCCGACGACCTGAGCCCGCGTGACGCGCTCGACGCCCTCTACGCGCTCAAGAAACTGGCCACCCGCACATGAACTCCCACCTGCCCCCCATCGTCTTCTCGCACGCCAACAGCTTCCCGGCCAGCACCTACCGCGTGCTCTTTGCCGAGCTGCGCCGGCGCGGCTTCAAGGTCAAGGCCGTGGACAAGTTCGGGCACGACGAGCGCTACCCCGTCACCAGCAACTGGCCGCACCTGGTGCAGCAGCTGGCCGACTTCACGGCCACCGAGGTGAACAAGAGCGGCGAGCCCGCCTTCCTGGTCGGCCATTCGCTGGGCGGCTTCCTCAGCCTGATGGCCGCCGCGCGCCACCCCGAACTCGCCTGCGGCGTGCTGCTGATCGACTCGCCCATCCTGGGCGGCTGGCGCGCCACCAGCGTGAACGTGGCCAAGCGCACCCAGCTCATCGGGGCGGTCTCGCCCGGTGCCATCAGCAAGGCCCGCCGCAACAGCTGGCCCGACGCCGACACCGCCTTCGAACACCTGCGCCACAAGAAGGCCTTCGCCCACTGGGACGAGCAGGTGCTGCGCGACTACGTGGAGCACGGCATGCACGACGAAGACGGCAAGCGCGTGCTGAGCTTCACGCGCGAAGTCGAGACCGCCATCTACAACACCATCCCCCACCACCTGGACAACCTGCTCAAGCGCCACCCGCTCAAGTGCCCAGCCGCCTTCATCGGCGGTCGCCATTCGGTGGAGATGAAGCAGGTCGGCATGGCCATGACCGAGAAGGTGACCAAGGGTCGCATCAGCATGCTGGACGGCTCGCACCTCTTCCCCATGGAGCAACCCGTCACCACGGCAGCCGCCATCGAGGCCGCACTGCTCAACCTGCAGCGCGTGCGCGAACTCAAGGCCGCCGGCTAACGCAGCTGCTCGTCCAGGAAACGCAACATCCGCTCACGCGACGCCACCTGGGCTGCCGGGTTGCCGCCCACCGTGGCCCGGCCGCTGCGCGTGCTGCCCACGTTGTCGCGCACCTTCACGGGCGACAGGCTGTCGAAGCCGTGGTAGCTGTCGGCATAGACCTCGAATTCAAAGCGCGGCGCCTGCGCCACTAGGCGCTGGTGCAGGCGCACACAGGGCGCGGCGGCCGTCCAGTCGTCGCGCTCGCCCACCATCAAAAGCAGCGGAACCTGCAGCTTGTAGCCCGTGTTCTTCAAGGGTCCGGTGCAGCCGGGGTAAAAGGCCACGGCAGCGCGCGGCTGCAGGGTCTGCCCCTGCACGGCCGCATCGCTGGCATCCAGCGCGGCCAGCACGGTCTGCGCCCCATGCGACCAGCCCAGCAGCACCAGGCGCGTCGCGTCCACCTCCGGCCGGGTCGCCAGCCAGCGCAGCGCTGCCTGGACATCGGCGCGCCGGTCGGTTTCGCGCACGGGACGTTTGCTCTGGGGGATTTCGCAGATCGAGCGCAGGCCGCGCGGGCCGAAGCTGTCGAGCACCAGCACGTGCATCTGCGCGGTGTTGAGGTCCGCCGCGTAACGGCGCAGGTGCGCCGTCAGCTGCCCGCGCGTGTCGTAGGGACCACTGCATCCATGCAGGGCCACGATGGCAGGGCGCGGCCCCGGCGCTGCAGCTGCAAACCAGTAACCGGTCAGGACAACGGCACCCGGTACGTCGACGCGCACGCCCGAGGGCGGCTTCCCGGCCGCAGCCAGCAGGGGCACCAGCAGCATCGCCCACAGCAAGCGTGAGGCGAGCCGCGTCATGCTCAGGCGCTCCAGCGCACCGCGCCGCTCCAGGCCGTGGCCAGCACCACCACACCGAAGACGATGCGGTACCAGGCGAAGCCGTTGAAGCTGTGGGTGGAGATGAAACGCAGCAGCCAGCGCACGCACAGCCAGGCGCTGATGAAGGAAAACAGCAGGCCCACGCCGAACATGGGCAGGTCGGCCAGGGAGAGCAGCGCACGCTCCTTGAACAGGCTGTAGGCGCCCGCGCCGATCAGCGTGGGGATGGCCAGGTAGAAGGAGAAATCGGTGGCTGCCTTGCGCGACAGGCCCAGCAGCATGCCGCCGATGATGGTGGCGCCGCTGCGGCTGGTGCCCGGGATCATGGCCAGGCACTGCACCAGGCCCACCTTCACGGCGTCCTTCCAGCCCATCTGGTCCACGTCGAGGATGCGCGATGCGGTGTCGGCGCGCGCCTGGCGCCGCTCGGCCCAGAGGATGATGAAACCGCCGATGATGAAGGTGGTGGCCACCACCTCGGCCGTGAAGAGGTGGGCCTTGATGGCCTTGCCGAAGAGCAGGCCCAGCACCACGGCCGGCACGAAGGCGATCAGCACATTGAGCGTGAACTGCTGCGCCTGCCGGCTGGTGGGCAGGGCCACCACGGTGGCGCGCAGCTTCTGCCAGTAGACCAGGATCACGGCCAGGATGGCACCGGTCTGGATGGCGATGTCGAAGACCTTGGCCTTCTCGTCATCGAAGCCCAGCAGCGCGCCGGCCAGGATCAGGTGGCCGGTGCTGGAAATGGGGAGGAATTCGGTCAGGCCTTCGACGATGCCCATCAGGGCGGCCTTGATCAGCAGGGTGATATCCACGGGGACTCCAATGAAGACCGTGGATTATCGCTGGCGCCCGGGTGCCGCCCTGCGGCACAGCGCCGGGCGCGTCAGCGCCCCTCGCCGGTCACAGCAGCTGGAAGGCCAGGATCGCCGTGAATGTCGCCGGCAGCGCCGCCACGAGCAATCCCAGCGGGTGGATGGCCTCGTCTTCAAAGCTGCCGCGCAGGATGGCGAAGCCGGCAGGGTTCGGGGCATTCGCAATGACCGTCAAGCCCCCACCTGTCACAGCGCCGGCCACGAGCGCGTATTTGAAGCTGTCGCTCAGGCCCTCGACCAGGGAGCCGAGATAGGTGAGCGCGGCATTGTCGGTCACGGCCGTCAGGACGGTGGCCCCAAAGTACACGGTCGTGGCGTCCATGCCCCGCAGGAGCGGCTCAAGCCACCACTGCTGCTGCCCGCCCAGCACGACCAGGCCGGCCAGGAAAAAGGCCACGAGCAAGCCCTCCCGCAGCATGAGGCGGTCCTGGAACTGGGGGTACGCCGTCGCAAACCCCATGAAGAACAGGAAGAGCCCCATGAAAACGGCGGGATGGTGGGCAAATGCGATCACGCCCGCCAGAAACAGGATGTGCAGCCCGCCGACCCACAGAGGGAGATTCTTCTCGGTCGATGGCACGGTCCGCAACAGACGGGAAAGCTCGCCCCTGAAAACAAGTGTGGTGACCAAGGCATTGATCACGACGGCCAGTGCCGCCTTCCAGCCGAAGTGCGCGAACATGTACCAGCTGTCCCAGTTCCACTTGGCAGCCACCATCAGGACGGGCGGGGCGGCAAAGGACGTGAGTGTGCCCCCAATGGAGATGTTGACGAACAGGACACCCAGCGTGGCGTACTTCAGCTTGGTCGAAGCATTGGCGCCAAAGATCCTCTCCCGCAGCATCAGTGCCGCCAGGGTCATCGCCGCGGGCTCCGTGATCAGCGAACCAAGCAGCGGCACGAACGACAGCCCGACGAAATAGAACGCCATTCCGCCCCGCAGCGGGACGAACCGGGCAATGGCGTTGACACTGCTACGGGCCAGCTGCAAGACGGCGCGGCTGCCGGCAACGACCATGATCGCGAAGACGAACATGGGTTCGGTGAAATTCCGCGAATCGAGGTAGCTGGTGGCCGCCTGGGTGCCCTGCAGGGCTGCCATGGCCAGCACCAGCACCATGGCCCAGAAGCCGAAGACGACCTCCACTTCACCGAGCAGGTGCCAGATGCCGGCATGGTCCGGCCGGCGATGCGCCATCCGTTCGAAGAATTTCGTCGAAAACGTATGCACCAGAGCCAGGGCAAACAGCCCTGCGCCCACCCACTCGATCACACTCACGTCCGTCCCTGCTGCGTCAGTTGCTTGCGAAGGCCGCGGCGCAGGCGGCGGATGTGGATGGGTGCGAACACGGCGGCCAGCAACGGCACGACGACAAAGACGTTCATCACCAGCGTTGCAAAAGCATCCTCGCCGAGGGACGCCTGGCTGAGCATGTATTTGGCGAGTGTCATCACCGGCACCAGCCAGACCGCGATGCCGATGAGCTCCAGGGGCTCAAGTTCGCAGCCGCGCGCCAGTTGCAGCGCCTCGCCCTGCTTGCCCTGGGGGAACTGCCGAAGCTCGGGCAACAGCGCCAACCAGAGCCGGTTCATGGGCCTGCCGAGACACGGAAGTGCCTGCCATTCCGGTTGAATACGCCTTGCCTGCCGAACACGCTGAACCTCCGTTGGATAAGAGGTTGTCAGATCTTCATCTTGAACCTCGGAACGGATTGAGGTTATCAATCAGCAGCGCAGAAGGAAATTCGGGCACCCCCGTACGCGCATCACGTAAGGGCTTTACACCGACCTCTGACGTCGCTGCGGTCAGGCCGCGGGGGTCAGATCAGGCCCTTGTCTGCCAGGCGGACGAGCTCAACGATGTTGTGCACACCCAGCTTCTCCATCACACGCGCCTTGTGGACTTCCACGGTCCTGGGGCTGATGCCCAGCCTGTCGGCGATATGGCGATTGTGGAGGCCCTCGACGATCAGCTTCATGACCTCGCGTTCACGTGCCGAGAGCTGACCTCGCACCGGGGTCGCTTCCGCGCCCTCCTTCTGGGCGCTGGCCACCGCCCGCAAACCGGCAAAGGCCTTCGCGAGCGCATCGAGGATCTGCTTGCCATCGAAAGGCTTTTCGATGAAATCCACCGCGTCCGCCAGGAAGGCCTGCCGGGCCGCAGCCACATCCCCGTGGGCCGTGATGACGATGACGGGCAAGGTCGGCGCGCGTTCCCGCAGACAGCGCTGAAGCTCCAGGCCGGACATGCCGGACATCCGGACATCAAGCACCAGACAGCCCCGCCAATCGGGCTGAAGCGCACCCAGGAAATCCTCGGCACTGGCGAACGACGCCGAGACATACCCCTGCAGGCTGAGCAGCAGCGCAAGGGAGTCTCGAACCGATGCATCGTCATCGACAATGAACACCGTCTCTTTATGCATGTGTCACTCCGGAACGATCATCCTTATCCATGGGCAGCGTGAAGCAGAAACGTCCGCCAGACCCGGTCTCCGCCCAGAGCCTGCCGCCATGCGCTTCGACGATGGCACGGCAGATGCTCAGACCGATGCCCATGCCACCCGGCTTGTCTGAGGCGCCGGGCTCAAACAGGGTTTGCACGCGGACCGTGTCAACGCCCGGGCCGCTGTCCTGCACGTCGATCCGCAATTCGTCATCGGCGATCGCGGCGCTGATCAGGATGTGCCCGCCCCCGCCCGCGGAAGAAGCGGAGTCTATGGCATTTGCAATCAGGTTACGCAATACGACGGCAATCTGGATCGGGTCGATCCATACCGCAGGCAATCCTTCCTCGATCCGGCTTTCCATCCGGATCTGAAGCACATCGGCGCGACGCGTATGCGCATCGATCGCCTCACCCAGGAGGGCGGCCGGCGATACCGCCTCCAGATGGGTGGAGCCGGTTCTGAAAAAGTCGCGCAGGCGCTTGACCACCGCCCCGGCACGTGCGGCGTCCTCCACCATGCGCCGGGTCACCTCCAGCAGGCGATCCCGCTCCTCGGCCTGCAAGCCACGCGATTCGGCTGCCAGCATCTGACAGGCGTGCGCATAGTTGCTCAAGGCCGTGAGCGGCTGGCTCAACTCATGCGCCAGCGACGCCGTCATCTGACCGGCCGCCGCCAGCCGCAGACTGCTCTGCAGCTCCACGGCCGCGCGGGCTCTCTCGTCCACCACGACACCCAGCAGCAGGCCGGTCATGGAAATGGCCGCCATGAGCACCTGAAGCTCGAACACCGCCAGGTCCTGGTGCGGCAGCGACTGGACGGCGATGATCAGGCCGATTTGCGTGAGGCCAGAGGCCAGCACGGCCCCCACCACCCCAAGCTGCGCGGACATCCACACCACCGGCAGGAACAGCAGGTAGAAGTATCTGTAGTGTTCCTGCCCGGACCGGCCAAAACCGATCCACAGCAGCAGGAACAGCAGAACCGTGACGCCCCACCAGCGCGGACTTCTGAGAGATGCCACGAGGGCGGCACGACGCGAAGGATTCATCATGACCAAGAGCATCGGCAGCACGACGACCAGACCGACGGCATCGCCAACCCAGAACCTCATGATGGCTTCGTAGATCGGGCCAGTGGGCCCCAGACCGGCTGCCGACAGGGTCATGACATAGACCACACCATTGAGCAGTGCCCCGGCCACCAGGATGCCTGTGAACCAGAGAAGATCGCGTCGTTTCGCCAGCGCAGGCGGACGTCCCAGCGTGGTTGCCAGCCCCTGGGACACGGCAGCGTAGATCAGGCTGAGCGCGCCGGTCGAGGTCAAAAGTGCCAACCAGTCGACGGGCTGGCCACGCACCACCACTTCAGCGGCCAGCAGCCCCACCCAGACCATCCAGATCCAGCGCCGGTTCCACAGGAGCAAGCCGACGGCGAGCGCCGCCTGTGGGTTCCAGGGCGTGATGTTGAGGCCCTGGAACGGCCGGATGTAGCTCGCCCAGTCGAGCATCACGAACAACACGACGTAAGCCAGCCCCACGAGCCAGGCGGCCCCCAGCGAAGCTGGCGGCGCGGCGGGCGAAGGGGTATTGCTCATGGAGCCCGATTCTCCATCCAATCGAGCGGGGCCTGGCGCATGACTGACGCGCCTGCCGTTCATCCAGGCCGCGTGCGGCCCGCTTGCCCCCGACGATCGGACAGCGGCGGGCGGCAGGCCCTACAGTGGCGCAAGCCCCGAGAACTGGCTTTGTTCGGGGTTGAAGTCCGGGTCCAGGCAGGCGTTGGTGAAACCGATCGGACCGTGGTCGACCAGGATCACCGCCCAGGTGTCCCATCGGTTGCGGGGGTCCATGCCGTAGGGGTCCATCTTGATCTCCTCGGGGTTGACCTTGCGGCCCACATAGGCGGAGATCACCTGGAGCAGTTCGCGGAAGTCCTCCACACGCTGGACCTTCTGCATGGATTGCTCGAATCCGCAACCGCTGGGTCTGAACCTTGGCACTTGAAATTCCTTCGTCGGCAAAGGCGCTTATTCTGCCGGCTCCCCGGCGGGCCGTGTATCCATATGTATATCGACAGAGGGGTCTTGACCCCGCCTACTCGTAGCGCAGCGCCTGGATCGGCAGCAGGCGCGAGGCGCGCCGCGCCGGGTAGAAACCGAAAAACACGCCCACCAGGGCCGAGAAGCCCACGGCCAGCACGATGGCGCCGATCGACATGTTCACCTGCCAGCCGGCCAGCGCGCCCACGCCCCAGGTCGCCACCGCGCCCAGCAGCACACCCAGGGCGCCGCCCATCAGGCTCAGCGTCACCGCCTCGATCAGGAACTGCGCCAGGATGTCGGCCGGGCGTGCGCCCACCGCCATGCGCAGGCCGATCTCGCGCGTGCGCTCGGTCACGCTGACCAGCATGATGTTCATGATGCCGATGCCGCCGATGATCAGGCTGATGCCCGCCACCGCCGCCAGCAGCAGCGTCATGATGCGGCTGGCCTCTTCCTGCGCCTGCAGGATCTCGGTGAGGTTGCGCACGTTGAAGGGATCTTCCACGCCGCTGGGCACCTTGAAGCGCTGGCGCAGCAGGTCCTTCACCGACTCCTCCACACCTTTCATGCTCTGGCCCTCGCGCACCTTCACGAGGATGGTGCCCACGCGCTTGAGGCGGCTGGTCGCATCGCCGCCCCAGATGCGGTTGCGCAAGGTGCTGATGGGCATCATCAGCACATCGTCCTGGTCCTGCCCCATGGAGTTCTGGCCCTTGGAGGCCAGCACGCCGATGATCTTCATGGGCACGCCGCGCACACGCACCACCTGGTCCACCGGGTCCTGCTCGCCGAAGAGCTCGCGCGCCACCGTGGCACCGATCCAGGCTACCTTGGCCGAACCGGCCAGCTCGGCCTGGTCGAACTCGCGGCCCGAGGACAGGCCCCAGTCGCGTGCTTCCAGGAAATCGTTGGTCACGCCGTAGATCGTCGTGCCCCAGTTGCTGTTGCCCGACACCACCTGGCCGCTGGTGCGCGAGGTGGGTGCTGCCACCTGCACCTCGGGAATCTCCACCGCGATGGCCAGCGCGTCCTCTTCGGTCAGGCGCTGGCGCGTCTGTGCGCCCAGGCGCACGCCGGCCTGCGACACACCGCCGGGCACCACCAGCATGATGTTGGAGCCCAGGCCCTTCATCTGCGCCTGCACGCGCTCGGTGGCGCCGCTGCCCACGGCGATCATGGTGATCACCGCGGCCACGCCGATGATGATGCCCAGCATGGTCAGGATGCTGCGCAGCGTGTTCGAGGCCAGGGCGCGCCAGGCCGTGCGCAGAGCAGTCAGCCAGTTCATGCCACCGCCTCCTTTTCGACGTGCCCGGGCTGGCGCACGTCCTCGATGATCTGCCCGTCGCGGAACACCAGCTTGCGCCGCGCCCAGGCCGCAATGTCGGTCTCGTGCGTGACGATCACCACCGTCATGCCCTGCTGGTTCAGCTCGGTCAGCAGACGCATGATGTCGTCGCTGGTCTTGGTGTCCAGCGCACCGGTGGGCTCGTCGGCCAGGATGAGCTGCGGGTCGTTCACCAGCGCGCGCGCGATCGCCACGCGCTGCTGCTGCCCGCCCGACAGCTCGCTGGGGGTGTGCTGCCAGCGCTCGCCCAGGCCCACGCGCGTGAGCGCAGCCAGCGCGCGCTCACGCCGCGGCAGCGGCTTCACGCCGGCATAGACCATGGGCAGCTCCACGTTCTCCAGTGCACTGGTACGCGGCAGCAGGTTGAACTGCTGGAACACGAAACCGATGCGCCGGTTGCGGATGGAGGCCAGCTGGTTGGCCTGCATGCCCTCCACCTCCTCGCCGGCCAGGTGGTAACGACCGGCCGTGGGCAGGTCCAGGCAACCCAGGATGTTCATCAGGGTGGATTTGCCTGAGCCCGAGGCCCCCATGATGGCCACGAAGTCGCCCTCCTCGATGTCCAGCGACACCCCGCGCAGCGCGTGCACGGTCGTGTCCCCCATCGTGTAGGTCTTGCTCAGCTCGCGTGCTTCGATCAGGGCCATGCCTTGCCGTCCGTTCAGAAATTCGTGCGGGACCGCAGCGCGATCAGAACATCATGCGCGGACCGGTCGGCGGGCGGGCGCCAGACCCTGTGGCCGGCGCGCCGGGCCCCACCGTGCCGGTGATCACCGGGGCGCCCTCTTTCATGACCGCGGCTTCGGGTGCATCCGGCGGCACGATCAGCTCGGTGCTGGTGCCGTCGGTGATGCCCAGGCGCACGTTGTACGCCGCTGGCTTGCCGTCCTCGCCCATCAGGTAGATGCGCCCGCGCGTCACGGTGCGGCCCGCCACCTCGGCCTGCAGCGCAGCGTAGCGCTTCTTCTGCTCGGGCGTCAGCACGTCGGCGATGCGCGCGCGGATGTCGGCGGTGATGCGCTCGCGCGCCTTGGTCCGGTCGGCCTCGGCCAGCTCGCGCAGGCGCGCGAACTGCGGCCGCGCCGACGCGTAGATCGCATCCACCTTCTCGACCTGCGCTGCGCTCAGCTGCAGCTCCTTGACCAGGCGGTTGCGGAATTCGCTCAAGGGGTTGTTGCCACCCGCCGCCGGTGCTGCGGCCGCAGGCGCCGAAGCCGTGCCGGCGGGCGCCTCGGCCACCGGCTCCACGCCGGTGACGCGCACGCGCAGCGCGGCGTTGGGCACCTTGAGCGGGTTCTCGCGCGTGTCGGTCACCACGCGCACATTGGCGGTCATGCCCGGCAGCAGGCGCCCGTCCGGGTTGGAGAAGTTCACCACCGCCACATAGGTCACCACATTGGCCACATTGGTGGCAGCCTTGCGCACCTGGCCGATCCGCCCCTCGAAAGTCTGGCCGGGAAAGGCGTCCACCGTGAAGCTGGCCTTCTGCCCGCTGCGGATGCGGCCCACGTCGGCCTCGTCGATGGCGGCCTCCACCTGCATGTCGCGCAGGTTCTGGGCAATGATGAACAGCTCGGGCGCCTGCAGGCTGGCCGCCACGGTCTGCCCTTTTTCGATGGAACGCTTGATCACGATGCCGTTGACCGGCGAGGTGATGCGCGTGCGAACCAGGTCGATGCGGGCCTGCGCCAGCGCCGCCTCACGCTGGGCCACGGCGGCCTGCGCACTTTTCACCTGCGCCTCGGTCACGCCCAGCTGCGCCTCGGCCGCCTTCACCGATTCGGCGCTGGTGTTGACCAGGGCGTTGGACTGGTCCGCCGTGCTCTGCGCGATGAAGCCCTTGCCCACCAGCATCAGGTTGCGCTCGTGCGTGCGGCGCGCTTCGGCCAGGTCGGTCCTGGCGCGCGACACCTGGGCCTGGCTGGCCACCACATTGGCCTGCGCCGTCAGCACCACGGCACGCGCGGCGTCCACGTCGGCCTGGGCCGAGCGCACGCGATACTCGAACGTCTCCGGGTCGATCACCGCCAGCAGCTGGCCGGCCTTGACCTCGGCGTTGAAGTCCACGTACAGGTCCTTGATCTGGCCCGACACCTGGGTGCCCACCGTCACCTGCGTCACCGGGCTCACCGCCCCGGTGGACGCCACGGCCGCCTGCAGCGGGCCGCGTTCGATCTTCGCGGTGCGGTACTGCACCTCGCCGCTGCCGCCGCGCTGCATCCACCACCAGCCCAGCGCCCCCACCAGCACCAGCGCCACTGCGCCCGCCGCCACATATGTCTTTTTCATGTGGTCCATTGTAGGAAGAAGGCCATATCCCGTGCCTTGGACAGGTGTCGCTTGTGTAAAGACGCGGCAAACCCGCCCGCCGCTGGCGCCGCCTGGCGGCATCTGGCGTCACGCCCGCGGCCCTCCGTCGCAAGGCACTGGCCCGGCGGCCGGGGCCGTCGCACAGTCCGGCTCATCGAACCCCCAAGGAGAGCCCCATGGCCCTGGAACTGACCCCGACGATCGCCATCCACCTCAGCGCCGCGCTGTCGGCCACCGTCATCGGCCCGCTGGCCCTGTGGGCGCGCCAGAGCCGCACCCAGCGCCCGCGCCTGCACCGCGCCTTCGGCTACGCCTGGGTCACGCTGATGATCGTCACCGCCCTCTCCGCCCTGTTCATCCGCAGCACCACCATCGTGAACATCGAGGGCTACACGCCCATCCACCTGCTGATCCCTGTCGTCTTCTTTGCGCTGTTCGGCGCCTTCTGGTACCTGGCCCAGCACGACATCGCCGGCCACCGCCGGGTCATGCGCATCACCTACGTCGTCGCCTGCATCGTGGCCGGCAGCTTCACCCTGCTGCCCAACCGCTACCTCGGCAACCTGCTCTGGAAACAGTGGCTGGCCCTGGCCTGAACCCCTTTCTCCATCCCTTCTTCAACCCCCTGGAGCTCACCATGCACACTGCGCACCCTGAAGCCGACCTCGACCGCCTGGCCCGCCGCCACGCCAAGGCCAAGCTTGGCTGGTACTTCCACGCCTGCATCTACATCCTGGTCAACCTGCTGCTGGCGGGCCTGTCCAGCCTGGGCGATCGCCACTGGGCCGTCTACCCCGCCCTGGGCTGGGGCCTGGGCCTGGCCCTCCACGGCTTCGCGGTGCTGCTGGCCACCCACGGCTACCCCTTGCACGAGCGCCTGGTGGAACGCGAACGCCAGCGCCTGCTGGCCCAGCGTGATCCCTGGTAAACCGCGACACTACAGGCACACCATGAACCACCCCACCCTGAACCACCTGCTGCGCCTCGCCACCCTGGCCGCCAGCGCCCTCATCGGCCTGGCCGCCCAGGCCGCCGTGGGCCTGGACGAACTGCCCGGCAGCGAGGGTGACGGCCCCGTCACCGTCTTCTACCCCTCCAGCAGCCCGGCTCAGGCCGTGCAGCGCGGCCGTCTCACGCTGTCCGTCGCACCGCAGGGCGCGCCCGAGCGTGGCAACGGCCGCCTCATCGTGCTCTCGCACGGCTCCGGGGGCGAACCGTGGTCGCAGAGCGATCTGGCCCTGTCCCTGGCCGCTGCCGGTTTTGTGGTGGCCCTGCCCGAACACGCCGGCGACAACTGGCGCGACCACAGCAAGATCGGCCCCGAGAGCTGGAAACGCCGCCCGCTGGAAGTTTCGCGCGCCATCGACGTGCTGGGCCGCGATGTGCGTTTCGCGCCCCTGCTCGACCTGCAGCGTGTCGGCGTCTACGGCATGTCCGCCGGCGGCCACACCACGCTGACGCTGGCCGGCGGGCGCTGGTCCCCCGCGCGCCTGCGCGACCACTGCGAGGCGCACCTGGCCGAAGACTTCGCCGCCTGCACCGGCGGGGCCAGCGAACTCACCGGTGGCTGGCTCGACGGCCTCAAGCAAGGCATCGCCGGAATCATCATCCGCCACAAACTGCAGGACGAGACGCTCTACGGCCACACCGATCCGCGCATCCGCGCCGCCATCGCGGCCGTGCCCTTTGCGGTGGACTTCGACCTGGGCAGCCTGGCCCGGCCGGTCATTCCCCTGGCCTTGATCGAAGCCGGGCAGGACCGCTGGCTGCTGCCCGCTTTCCACAGCGGCCCCGTGCTGGCCGCCTGCAGCAGTTGCGTGCAACTGGCCCTGCTGCCCACGGGCGGCCACGGCGCCCTGCTCGCGCCACCGCCCCCGGCCGACAAGCTGCCCGAACGCATCGCGCGCCTGCTGGCCGACCCCCCGGGTTTCGACCGCAAGGAGCTGCCCGCCCTCTACCAGCGCATCGCCGGCTTCTTCCGCCAGCACCTCTAGAATGATTGCGCATGCCCCCTCTGCGGCGCTGAACATCCACCCCGACGCGCCATGAAAAAGACCGACTGGCCCGACAAACGCCGCACCTACCTGCAGGTGCTGGCCTTCGCACTGTTTGTCGCCGTCCTGCAATACGCCTTCCTGCCCGAGCGCTCCTTCGGCCCGCCGCTGGTGTATTCCTTCTTCATTGCCAGCATCACCTGGGCCCTCATCGACTTCGGGCGCGACCTCCTCGCCGGCAGCGACGAGACCGGCTGGCCCCGGGGCTGGCGCGGCATCGTGCTGGTGGTGGGCAGCATCGCCGTGGGGTACCTGCTGGGCAGCGCCATCGCCGACCGCCTGTGTTCCGTCTTCGGCTGGCAGGCGGTGGACGCCGCCAGCCGCGAGAACCTGCTGCGCAGCTCCATCCTCATCACCCTGCTCGCCGGGATGGCAGGAAGCTATTATTTTTATAGCAAAGGCAAGAGCGCCTACCTCGAACGCAAGGTGGACGAAGTCCGCCGCCAGGCCGATGAAGCGCGCCTGCGCCTGCTCGAATCGCAGCTTGAGCCGCACATGCTGTTCAACACCCTGGCCAATCTGCGCGCACTCATTGCCACCGACCCGGCGCGCGCCACCGCCATGCTCGACCGCATGATCGCCTACCTGCGCGCCACGCTGGCCGCCTCGCGCGCCACCAGCCACAGCCTGCAGGCCGAGTTCGAGCGCCTGCGCGACTACCTCGAACTCATGGCCGTGCGCATGGGACCGCGCCTGCGCTACAGCCTGGAGCTGCCCCCGGAACTGGCCGCCCAGCCGGTGCCGGCCCTGCTGCTGCAACCCCTGGTGGAAAACGCCATCCTGCACGGGCTGGAACCCAAGGTGGCAGGCGGCAGCCTGCACGTGTGCGCCCGGCGCGAAGGCGGCGCGCTCACCCTGGTGGTCAGCGACACCGGCATGGGCTACACCCCGGCCACCCCCGCGGGCTCCGGCTTCGGCCTGGCCCAGGTGCGCGAGCGCCTGCTCAGCACCTACGGCGCACAGGCCGCGCTGGACCTCGCCACCCCGCCCGACGGCGGCACCATCGTCACCCTGAGTTTCCCCGCCGCATGAACCCGCACCGCGCCCTCATCGCCGAAGACGAACCCCTGCTGGCCCAGGCCCTGCAGGCCGAGCTGGCGCGCGCCTGGCCCGCACTGCGCATCGTGGGGGTGGCCGGTGATGGCGCCAGCGCCGTGCAACAGGCCCTGCAGCAGCAGCCCGACGTGCTCTTCTTCGACGTGCGCATGCCCGCCCTCAGCGGCCTGGACGCCGCCGCCCGCCTGGCCGACGAATGGCCGCAGCATGGGCCCGATGCGCGCCCCTTCCCCGCCCTGGTCTTCGTCACCGCCTACGACCAGTACGCCATGCAGGCCTTCGAGGCACAGGCGGTGGACTACCTGCTCAAGCCGGTGGAGCCGGCCCGCCTCCAAAAAACCGTGATGCGCGTCCAGCAGGCCCTGGCCGGACGGTCCCAGGGCGCTATGAATTTTGAAGCAACGCTGGCCCAGCTGCGCGGCCTGCTGCAGGCGGGCGCAGCGCCTGCAGCGGCGCCTCTCAAGCTCATCCAGGCCGGTGTGGGCACGGCGATCCGCATGGTGCCGGTGGACGAGGTGCTGTATTTCGAGGCAGCCGACAAATACGTGCGGGTCATCACCGCCGGCCAGGAGGCCCTGATCCGCACCCCGCTCAAGGAACTGCTGCCCCAGCTCGACGCGCAGGCCTTCTGGCAGGTGCACCGCGGCACCGTGGTGCGCGCCGCCGCCATCGAGCAGGTCACGCGGGATCCCTCGGGGCGCCTGAGCCTGCAGCTGCGCGGCAGCGCCGAGCGCCTGGCCGTCAGCCGGCTCTACGCCCACCTCTTCAAGGCCATGTAGGCCGGCGCCGCAACAGCGGCGCCATAAAAAACGGCGCTCCGAAGAGCGCCGTGTAATGACCGTGCAAAGGCACGATCAGCTGCGGGGGAGGACCGCAGCGCACTGGCATGTTACTCCTCAGCGGCGATTTCCCATATACCCCTCGGTACCGGGGCGCGGGCCGTTGCCGTAAGCACGGCCCTGCTCGTGGCCGCGACCTTCGTAGCGGTCGCCCCCACGGTCATAAGACTCGCGGCCGCCACGGTGGCCTTCCCAGCGCTCGTCACGGTCCTTCCAGTGGCCATGACCATGGCCGCGTTCGTAGCGACCGGGGTAGACCACCCGGTAAACCGGTTGCGGGTAATAGACCGGCTGCGGGGCGTACACCACGCGCGGCTGCACCACCACCGGGTAGGGTGCCGGCACCACCACGGGGCCGTTGGACACACCGATCCGGATACCGGGCTGCGACATGGCGATGGACCAGAACACATCGTCGGAGCCATGGGCCTGGGCGACGCCTGTGCCTCCCAGTCCCAGTGCGGCCACCAGGGCCAGGGCAGCAGCGGAAGATTTGGCTTGGGTCGTCATGAGGTTTCTCCTTTACGGGGCCGCCGGTGGGCTGCCCTGTACCCTCAACGCCGCCACCCCCGGTCCGGCTACGAAGCGCTTGTGAAGGAGGTTACAAGACGTAACCCGCTGCCCAGGCCGCGCCTAGCGCCTGAACAGCGCGATGACGAAATCCGGCACACCGGCCAGCACCGGCGTCACCGGGGTCTGTTCGCCGCGGGTCAGTTCATCCACCCGGTCCGACACGTAGGCGTCCAGCCCCTTGTAGGTGATGCGCCCGCGCTTCTTGAAGTCGGCCGCGCCCTGCAGCCCCTCGACCACGGCCTTGGTGAAGGCCCCGTTCCCCCAATCCGCGTTCTCCTGCGAGAACTGCCCGCCCGTGGACGAGGCAAAGACCACCAGGCCGTTTTCCGAACTGGCCATCTCATTGACCGCGCCAGTCGAATCACGCGCCTGGCGGGTGGCCATGCGCCCGATCACATTGCCCGAGTGGCAGGTGTCCACGAACAGCATCACCCGCCCCTGCAGCGCCGTCAGCGTGGAGCGCAAGGATGTGAACGGCAGCGCCGTCTGGGACAGGTTCTGCAGGTTCGCATCGCGGGTCATGAAGTAATACGTGGGCCCCTCGTTGAAGCCGTGCCCGGCCAGAAAGACGATCGCCGTGTCGCGCGGTTTCATGCTGTGTCGCAGCCACTCCAGCCCGGCTTCGAGCGCCGGGCGCGACGCCTCCTTGTCCAGCAGCTGGCGCACATGCACCTCGCCGTACTGCGCACCGCGCTGCTTGCGCAGCGTGTCCACGAAGTCGCGCGCATCCTTGGCCGCCAGGCCCAGGTTGTAGTCCGGGTTGTCGTAACGCGACACCCCCGCGGCCAGCACGTACAGGTCGCCCTGGCCGCTGCCAGGTTTGGGGCCGGTGTAATTGACGCGGATCACCGTCGGCACCGACGCACCGTGACGGTTCTCCGCAATCAGCCGGATGTCCGTGTCCTCGGGCGGGATCTCCAGCGTCACCTCGCGCTCGCCGTTGTCCTGGGGCCGCGCCCCCACTGCCAGGTTGCGCTGCGCGCTCGAGCCCGAGGCCAGCAGGGTGCGCACCTGGGTCACAGGCGCCTCCGGCGCCGAGATGACGCGAAAGCGGATGCTGATCTGCCGGGTGTCGGAGCGCACCTGGTAACCCGGCGCGACGATCTCGATGCGTGGCGGCAGGGCCTCCAGGGACACGGCCGAGGCCGACATGACCAGGGTTTCCGGTGCCGGTTGTACCGCTGCAGCTTCGGGCGCGGCCGGCAGCGCAGGCGGTGCGGCCACCGCCGCAGCGGGCGCCGGCGCTGTCGCCGTGACGGGCGCGGGCTGCGCCGGGGCCAGCAGCGGCTTCAGGCCCTCCACGGCCTCCCGCTCGCTGCGCAGGCTCCAGGCCTTGCCGGCCAGCCCCTCCAGCCTCAGCGTCCCGCGGAAACGCGACATGGGCATGAAGTCTGCCGCGCGCGCTGCCGTGGGGTTCAGAATCCAGCCGGCCGAATCTTCGGCCCCCACGCTGGCCTCGTAGTAGCCCTGGCTGCTGATGGCAATCCAGCGTTTGCTGGCAGGCTGCAGGTAGTAGGACATCACCGGCTCCCCGGTCGCCCAGCGGAACACCCACAGCATGCCGTTGGCCGTCGCCGCCACGACCAGGTCGCGTGATTCGATGTGGTTCACCGCCAGCACATCCGAGCCCAGGTACTTCATCCAGAGCTGCTCGCCCTTGCCGGAGACTCTGTAGAGCCGTTCCCAATTGGTGCCCACGGCCACCGACCCGTCCGTCGAGTGCGCCGCCACGCTCAGCGAGCGTTCGGTCTTGCCGACCAGGGGCAGGGACGCGCCATTGACCGTCGCGTTCGCCGTCCCCTCCCAGGCCAGCACCCCGACATCGCGGCCGCTGGCCGAGGGCTCTTTCCACGACACTTTCAGGCGCTGCACCGAGGTGTAGCCCGGCTCGGCCAGGTTGAAGGCCACGTCGCGTTTGCCGTCGTCGCCGGGCACCGGCAGATACACCAGGCCCGATTCGGTCACCTTCAGCGCCATGGGGCGGCGCTGGAAGTCGGCCACGTCGGCCGCCACGCGCCACGCCAGCTTGAAGTCCGCGTCTACCATGGCCACCGCGCCCTGATCCGTCAGGTAGACCACCTCGCCCTTGCGCGTGACGGCGAAATCAGCCACCTTGGCATCCGGCAGGCGCAGCTGATCGGTCTTGTCGGCGATATGCGCGCCGGCCCAGCGGCGCAGGAAACCCTGCCCGCTGTGCAGGGACCAGGTCGTGCCGAAGAATTGGCCGCCCTCGGGCGCCTGCACCACGCGGGAGAAACCCACGTTGGGCGGCATGCCCGAGCGGTTCAGTGCGTGTGTCACTTCTTCCAGCGTCTCGCCGTCCAGGCGGGTGTGGGCTCCGAGCAGGATGGTCTTGCCCGCGGCATCCCAGTGGCTGCGGTAGTCACCCCAACGCGGCGTCTTGCGCGCTGCCTCGCGAAAACTTCCGGCGGCGGGCTTGTAAAGCCTGACGACGGTCTGGCCGCGGTTGTCCCAGCTGGCCGCATAGAAGGCACCGTCGGCGCGGAACTCCAGGCCCGTCACCGCGCTGGGAAAGTCCGCATCCCGGAACACCTCCTTGCCGTCGGCCGCCGAGTAGACGCTCACCCCCTGCCGGACGCCCGGTTTGCCCGCCGCCAGGAAACGACCGTCCTGCGACCAGGCCAGGATGGACGAATTCTCCGTGCCCGTGATGACACGCTCGATCCGCCCCGTCTGCAGCGACAGGATGACGATGGCGCGCCGCATGTTGTTGCCCGTCACCGCGATGCGCTGGCCGTCTGGCGCCATGGCCAGCCCGCGCAGCAGGTTGCTGATGGGCGCGCCCCTGGGCAGGAAAAAGCGCTGCAGCATCTCGCCGGACTGCACGTCCCACACCCGCACGCTGCCGTCGTAGGCCGCCGTCACGGCCCGCCGATCGTCCGGCGTCAGGACGATGTAGGACGCCTCGTCCGAATGCGCCTGGCCATCGATGGCAAGAAACGGCCGCTTGGGCAGGCCGCCCCAGTTCCCGGTGTTTTGCGCCCAGGCGGGTTGGACCAAGCAGGCTGCCAGTGCAGCCCACGCCGTTAAATTTGATAAAAAGCGCAGCATGCCAGGATGCTAACAAGGCCGGCGCAGCCTGTCCACCCCGGAACGGGCTCAGCGCGGCCGCAGCCCCGCCGGCAGCCAGGCGCCGAGCCGGGCCTCGATCTGCCTCTCATGGCGCTGCCACCAGATCCCCAGCGCAATCACGGCCAGCCCCAGGAGCGTGAGCGCAAACGGAAACAGCATGCTGTTCTGGAACACGCGGTGCGACAGGTAGCCCAGGTAACCCGCCACCCCGAAGGCGCCCAGCACGGTGAACACCCGCCGCCCGATGGCCGCGCCCCCGAAAATCAGGCCCACATTGATCAGCGCGTACAGCGCCTTGCCCAGCTCCGAGCCCGAGCTCTGCAGGCTCAGGCCGCCCCAGAACATGAGGGCGCCAAAGAGGTAGAGCCAGAAGGCGTAGTCCTGCCGCCACTCGGCCGCCTGGGCCAGGCGGCTGCGCGTATCCACCCACATGGCGACCAGGCAGGTGCCGATGCCGAAGACCAGGGACATGTCGCGCATGAACCTGAATTCAAAACCGGCCTGCTGCATCAGCAGGCTGGCCACGTCCATGTACATGTACCAGACCGTCACCGCGATGGGCATCACCATGAAAGGCAGGCGGTAGCGCCACAGCATCACCACCCCGGCGGCCAGGGTGCCGAACTCCAGCGTCAGCCAGCGCCAGTCAATGTGCGTGTGATAGGCCCGGTAATTGGAGGGACCGCCCGGCGGCCACATCCCCAGGCCGCTTTGCAGCGCCCACAGCGCCAGCGGCACCAGGCAGACCGCCAGCGTGGCCAGGATGCCCGCCGGCGTGGTCAGCCCCCGGCCCTTCAAGGTATCGGCCACCAGCAGGCAGGCCACCAGATAGGCCAGGGCAATGGCCAGCAAGCCCCAGTCGCCGAACTGCTGCCAGCCCAGCGTCATGAACAGCGTCATGGCGCCGATGGCCACCATCCCGCCAAAGTAATACAGCACATTGGTGAAGCCGAAACGCGGCCCCGGGGCCAGCCCGGCGGGCGCCGCAGCCGGCGGCCGGGCCTGCTGCTCCCAGCGCGCCCAGAGCTGCCGGGACTGCTGGCCGGTGATCAAGCCCTCGTGCACGGCAGCTTGCAGAACGGCCTGAGAGACGGTGACGCTGACGTTGTGCGCTTCCTCGGACATGACGAGCCCTCCTGTGGCGCCCATGGTAGCAAGCCCGCGCGCCCCGGGGAGCGGCATCTAAAATGGCTGCATGAGCAAGCCCAGCACCCCCGAGAACAAAGAAGCCCCCGCCAAGGCCAGCAACTTCCTGCGCCAGATCATCGAACACGACCTCGCCGCCGGCACCTACAGCGGCCGCCAGTGGGGCCACAAGCCCGGCACCGCCACCGAACACGCCCAGGCCCCCGGCAGCGTGGCCGACCCGGCCCGCATCCGCACCCGCTTCCCGCCCGAACCCAACGGCTACCTGCACGTGGGCCACGCCAAGAGCATCTGCCTGAACTTCGGCCTGGCGCGCGATTACGGCGGCGTCTGCCATATGCGCTTCGACGACACCAACCCCGAGAAGGAAGAGCAGGAGTACGTCGACTCCATCACCGACGCGGTGAAATGGCTGGGCTTCTCGTGGGACGCGCATGGCGACAGCCACCTCTACTACGCCAGCAACTACTTCGACTTCATGTACCGCGCCGCCGAGTACCTGATCGAAACCGGCCACGCCTATGTGGACGAGCAGACGCCCGAGGAGATGCGCGCCAACCGCGGCGACTTCAACACCCCCGGCAAGGACAGCCCCTACCGCGCCCGCACGCCGGCCGAGAACCTGGCCCGCTTCCGCGAGATGCGCGACGGCAAGCTTGCGGACGGCGCCGCCGTGCTGCGCGCCAGGATCAGCATGGCCAGCCCCAACATCAACCTGCGCGACCCGGCCATCTACCGCATCCGCCGGGCCACCCACCACAACACGGGCGACACCTGGTGCATCTACCCCATGTACACCTTCGCCCACCCCATCGAGGACGCGCTGGAGTACATCACCCACAGCATCTGCACGCTGGAGTTCGAAGACCAGCGCCCCTTCTACGACTGGCTGCTGGAGCGCATCGCCCCCATCCTGCGCACGCCGCAGTTTGAACAGGCGAAAGCCTTGATCGACAAGATCGAAGCCCAGGGCCTGGAGGCGCAGAAGGAATTTGCCCTGCACTGCCACAACCGCGCCGACAAGCTATTTGCCAGCGAGGCCGAGGGCAAAATGCGCGCCCTCTTCGCCAAGTGGGAACACAACCGTGATGCCGTGCTGACCGACCTGCCCGCCTTCTTCGCCCTGCTCAAGAAGGAAACCGCGCAGTTCACCCCCCTGTTGGCCCACGCCCTGGACGGCCAGCGCCCCAACGTCTTCCTGCTGCCGCACCAGCACGAGTTTGCGCGCCTCAACCTCACCTACGTCATCACCAGCAAACGCAAGCTGGCCCAGCTGGTGAACGAAAAGCACGTGAGCGGCTGGGACGACCCGCGTTTGCCAACAATAGTCGGCCTGCGCCGCCGCGGTTACACGCCCCAGAGCATCCAGATGTTTGCCGAACGCATCGGCGTGACCAAGGACTACAGCTGGATCGACTACGCCACGCTCGACGGCTGCCTGCGCGAAGACCTGGAGAGCAAGGCCCACCGCGGCATGGCCGTGCTGGACCCGGTGAAACTCGTCTTGACCAACTGGGCCGAAGCCTTTGGCAGCGCCGACTACACCGAGGAATGCAGCCTGCCCGCCCTGCCCCACGTGGAAGAAGGTCAGGTCGCCCCCGCGCCGCGCCGTTTCCTTATCGGCCGTGAAGTGTGGATCGAACGCGAGGATTTCGAGGAAGTGCCGCCCAAGGGCTACAAGCGTTTGTTCACTGGCAACGTGGTGCGCCTCAAGGGCGGCTACGTGATCGAGTGCACCGGCTGCCAACGCGATGCCGCGGGCCAGGTGACCGAAGTGCAGGCCAAGGTCATCCCCGGCACCAAGAGCGGCACCCCGGGCGCCGACAGCGTGAAGGCCAAGGCCGCCATCACCTGGGTGGCCGTGGCCGACGGCGTGGCCGCCGAAGTGCGCCTGTACGACCGCCTGTTCACCGACCCGCAACCCGATGCGGGCGGCAAGGACTTCCTGGCCAGCCTGAACCCGGACAGCCTGAAGACCGTCACCGCCTATGTGGAGCCTTCACTGGCCCAGGCCGCGGCGGACGACAAGTTCCAGTTCGAACGGCATGGTTACTTTGTGGCGGACCGGAAGGACCACACCAAGGGTAAGCCCGTCTTCAACCGGGTCACCGGTTTGAAGGATAGTTGGGGGAAATAAATTCGGCCTTAGACGGTTGGTGATGGCGGAGCTTGAGCACGCTCCGTGCTCGCCAGAATGATTTCTCAGGGAGATGCCATGACAACGCCAAGAGATCAATTGACCGGGCGTACGGTAGGCGACGGGTGGAAGGTAACTTCCATGCTGCGAAAAGCCGACAGTGAGACCGGGGGGAATTTTTCGGTAGGCTATATCGTTGAGCGAGGGAGCGAAAAAGCTTTCCTCAAAGCAATGGATCTGACACGCGCTTTGATGGCGGAGCCAGACAAGCAACTCGACGCTATCCGGTTCGTGATTGACATGATCCAGTTTGAAGGCGCTGTCTTACAGGAATGCGCCGACCGGAACCTATCGCGAGTGGTTCGACTCCTTGAATCGGGTGTGGTTGACCTTGAAACCGAGTCAAAGGACCCGATCGCCAAAGCAGTCAATCGTGTCCACATTTTCATATTCGAACTCGGTGGGCCTGACGTCCGAAAGGCTTTCGGAGTCCCATCCCCTGAAGATACAACTACGCGATTGCGAGTCCTACACAACATCGCAACGGCTTTGCAACAGTTGCATAGCGCTGGAATCGCACATCAAGATCTGAAGCCTTCGAACATCCTGCAATTCCCCGAAGGTCAACACAAGGTCGCCGATCTTGGAAGAGCCTCAGTGCAAGGGAAACAAGGCCCGCTTGATGGAGAACTATTCCCTGGAGATCCAACATACTGCCCCCCTGAGTTCGCCTACGGACACACGCCGCCTGACTATTTAGATCGTCGATACGCTACAGATGCATACATGCTTGGCAGCATGATTGCCTTCTTTTTCACCCTTCAGGGGACAACTTCGTTGCTACAACAAGCGTTGCCAGAACACCTGCTACCGCCTAAATGGCAGCGCAGCGCGACCGTTGCACCGTGGGCAGGAAGCTATGAAGACGTCCTCCCTTATGTCGACCAGGCTATGACGCGAGTTCGCAGTTACGTTGAGAGTCACATACCTGCTTATTGCAGAGCGGAACTTGGAGAAGCCTTCTACCAACTTGCACATCCATCGCCATACGACCGCGGTCACCCCAAGAGTCGGCAAGCCACTGGTAGACCTATTGGCTTGGAGCGTTATGTCTCTTTGTTCGACAAGCTGAGCAGACAAGCCGCCATTGCTGGAAAATTTCCACACCGAGCGTTGATATGACTATCTCCTGGCAAAGACGAGTTGTGCCGCAATGGACAAAGTCGACCGACCCAGGAATTCGTTTTCTCAAAAACGACTCCGACTCTCTACTCAAACGAGAAAACAGCCTCAGCGATGCGGATCTAGACCAGCTCAAGAAAGTAGCATCGGAATTTGAGGCAGAGCCTTCGATTGGTTTGGCCGCCGATGCACTTCGCTTCGGGCTCTCACAGCCAGATAACGAAAAGCTGAGGATTGTGGCCGGCTACGTATTGAACAGCCAGAGCATCGTTCCAATTGGCTTACGCCGTCTTGCCGAAGCGATCCACACGGGAGACATTACCAAGGCATCCTTACATGGACCGTTGGATCTCAATAAGCCGGTTCACGCAGCCATACATGACACACGACGCTGGCTTAGCAGATTTCCGCGAGACTCCCTCTCATGGCTAGACCTAGGGAGATTGCACGCAGCGGCGGGCAATACGCTTTCAGCGAAGCAGGCAGTTCAAACTGCTCACGCCCTTAGCCCACAAAATAGAACCATTCTCAGAGGGACTTCGCGCTTTTTTTTACATGCGCGAGAACCCGATATCGCCCTTTCAGTGCTTGATCAAACCGCACGCACGGAGAAGGATCCTTGGCTGATGGCAGGACATCTAGCTATCAGTTCGATACTCGGGAAGACTTCTCGCTTCGTAAAGAAAGCAAAGAAAATCGTCGCGTCTGACGCATATGCTCCGCACGAGATAACTGAACTTGCGGGATCTCTTGCCACACTTGAACTTGAAGCCGGGTACAACAAAGAAGCGCGCAGGTTGTTCAACATTTCTTTAGTGGAACCAAACGAAAACGTTTTGGCCCAAGTTCAATGGGCATCAAAACAATTGAATCTAGAACCTGATCTTCCGGAAGAGTGGCTACAAAACCCAATTTCCTCCGAAGCCGGCTATTACCACTCGCTTCTTAACGATCAATTCGAGGGGGCACTTGCCAATGCCTTGAATTGGCATATTGACGAACCCTTTGCATCACGCCCAATGATTGGAGCTTCGTTTATTGCCGGAATATCGGGCAACTTCACCGATGCAAGCAACTACGCGCGTCAAGGACTCATTTCCGAGCCCGAAAACGCGATGCTACTAAACAATCTTGCGTTCTCTACTGGCGCTCAAGGTGATCTAGAAAACGCTGAAAGAATAATCAGAAAAATTGCTGCGCTTGAGAGAAAGGCACTTAGCCCTCATACGCTGGCAAACTTGGGGATGCTTGCATATCTTAGAAATGAACATGTGCTCGGCGCACAGCTATATGAAACAGCGACGCAACTGTATCGCAAGCAAAGGCGAATTGAAGAGGCGGCCTCCGCAGCATGCTTTCATGCTTATTTCGCCCGACTGACCAATGCAGCTAGCGCAGACGCTTTGCATGCTCGGGCAAAACAAGAAGTCGAGGAATCCAGATCCCGGATTGCTCAATCCATCTTTTTGCGGCTTACCCGAACGGAAGCAAAAGACACCGCGCCAGCCGTAAGGCAAGCTGCACCTCGCAAGTGGCACTATGACCAACAAAAGAACTTGTTGATTTTCGAAAAGCACTTCCCTTTGGGAAAAGTCTGAACACACTACCGAATTTTCATTTATGAAAGCCACCTGGAACAACACCGTCATCGCCGAGAGTGACGACACCGTCATGGTGGAAGGCAACCACTACTTCCCCGCGCACACGCTCAAGCGCGAGTACGTGACCTTCAGCAACCACAAGACCACCTGCCCCTGGAAGGGCGAGGCGCATTACTACAGCCTCATGGTCAACGGCGACATGCTGCCCGAGGCCGTGTGGTTCTACCACGAGCCCAAGCCCGAAGCCCACCTGGTCCAGGGCCGCGTGGCCTTCTGGAAGGGCGTGAAGATCGAGGAGTGAGCCGCCCTTGCGGCAGGCTTGCAAATAAACCCAAAATGGGTATGATCGAACCCAAAATGGGTACGAATCAAGTCACCCCGCAGCCCGCCAGCCGCATGGCCGACGCCTTGTTCCCCAAGGTGCGCCAGCGTGTGCTGGCCGTGCTGTTCAGCACGCCGGACCGCAGCTACTACACCAATGAGGTGATCGCCTTGGCGCAGTCGGGCGCGGGCGCGGTGCAGCGCGAACTGGCGGACCTGGCCGCCGCCGGCGTGTTGACGGTGCACAAGCAGGGCAACCAGAAGCACTACCAGGCCAATGCAGCGGCGCCGGTTTATGCGGAGCTGCGCGGCCTGGTCCTCAAGACCATGGGCCTGGCCGATGTGCTGCGTGCGGCCCTGACGCCGCTGGCACCGCAGATAGAGCAAGCCTTTGTCTTCGGTTCGATCGCCAAACAGGAAGACACGGCAAACAGCGATGTGGACCTGCTCATTGTGAGCAAGGACCTGGGCTACGGCGAGGCATTGGCCGCGCTGGAGCCCGCAAGCCAGACCCTGGGCCGCACGGTCAACCCCAGCCTGTACACCCCGGCCGATTTCAAGGCACGCCGTCTGCGTGACAATGCCTTCATCACACGGGTCATGAAACAACCCAAGATCTGGCTGATCGGCAAGGAGGCGTGAGCGCACCATGGGTCCCCCGACACCCCTGGAAAATCTGAGCGGCCCCGGCAAGGCGCTCAAGACCGAGCCACCGGACGCGCAGGAACTGGCCGGGCTGCTGCGCACCGGCAAAGCGCGGCTGCACGACGCGCGCAACACCAGCTTGTCGCTCGAAAGCCGGTTTGACCTGGCCTACAACGCGGCCCACGCGCTGTGCCTCGCCGCGCTGCGCATGCAGGGCTTTCGCGCAAGCAACCGCTACATCGTCTTCCAGGTGCTGCCGCACACGCTGGGGCTGGGGCCCGAAGTCTGGCGCGTGCTGGACCTGTGCCACAACCGCCGCAACCTGGGCGAATACGAAGGCCTGCTGGATGTGGACGAGCGCCTGGTCAGCGACTTGGTGACCGCCACGCAGCGAGTGGCCGACGCGCTCGCTGCCGGCTGATCCTGGCCCGCCACTCCCACCATCACGCCTGCGTCATCAAGCTGAAAGCAGAACCATGACCCCCACCCTCGCCAAGATGACCTTCCACGTGGAAACCCGCCGCGTGGACGCGCACAGCAGCCGCGCCGTCTGCAAGAACGCCGAGATCGCGCTGGACACGGACCTGGCTGGCAACCCCGAAGCCTTCAACCCCGCAGAGCTGTTGCTGGCCGCACTGTCGGCCTGCATGGTCAAGGGCATCGAGCGGGTGGTGCCCATCCTGAAGTTCCAGCTACGCGGGGTGGAAGTGCTGGTGGACGGGGTGCGGCAGGACGTGCCACCCAGGATGGAAAGCATCCGCTACGAGATCATCGTGGACACGGACGAGAGCGCGCAGCGCCTGGCCTTGCTGCACGAGAACGTGAAGAAGTACGGCACGGTCTTCAACACCGTGTCCCCGGGCACCGACCTGGCCGGCACCCTGCGCCGCAAATAGGCCGGCGCGGCCCGCGCGTCCTGCGCCGGCTTAATCCTGGGCCGCCTGGCGCCCGGCCGTCGAGTAGGTCTGCAGCCGCCACTGCTGCTGCTCGTCATGCAGCTGCGGCAGGTGAATGGAGAACTCGGCCAGGTCCAGTGCGGCGGCTTCGTCCCGGAAACGCGCGCCCAGGCTCATGAGGTCGGCGGCCAGCTGCACGCGGGCGCGCGCCACGGCGCGCAGCGCGGCCGTGCGCAGGGCCTGGTCTTCGGGGGTCTTGCGCAGGCTGGCCGAGGCATTGCGCAACAGCACCAGCGTGCCCTGCACGGAGGCGGCCTGGCCCAGCGCATCGATCAGGCAGCGGCGGCCGGCGGGGCTGAAGTCGATGCTGCGGGTGCTGGGGTTGTCGACGCGCTGCGCGTCGCAAAGCCGGTAGCGGGCTTCGTCCTGCTGCTCCAGCGCCTGGCGCTGGGCCGCGCGGGTTTCGGCCGCCACCTGGCCGCTCACGACCGCCTGGTTCTGGCGGGGGGTATCGGACCACGCCGCGCCGCCTGCGGCCAGCGCGGTCAGGACTACAAACAGGGCGGCTGACTTCATGGTGTGCTCCTCCAGAAAACGATGGCCCCAGTATGGGCAGGCCGTGTGCATCTGGCATCCCCCTGCGTGGGCGTAGTTCACACATCGCCGCAATAACGGCGCGAACTATTACCGCTTTGGCGCGGCACCTGGAAACCCGCCCGTAAAACGAAGGCGGCGCGCGACGGCACCCCGTCTTGCGCCACCATCAATAATGGCGTGACGCCACCGCCCGCCCACCATGCCCCGCCGCCCCCACTACCACGTCTACGTCATCGAGCTGTCCCGGGACGTGCTCTACGAGGCCAGGTTCAGGAAGAACAACCCCAACTACGTGGACGGCCAGCCCTGTGTCTACGTCGGCATGACGGGCCTGGACCCGGACGTGCGTTTCGACAAGCACAAGGCCGGCATCCAGGCCAACCGCTATGTGACGAAGTACGGCCTGCGCCTGCTGCCCGACCTGTACGAGGGCTTCAACCCCATGCGCTACGACGACGCCGTGGACAAGGAGATCGAGATCGGCATCGACCTGCGCTCGGCCGGCTTCGGGGTCTGGCAGGCCTGAGCCTCACCGGGCGCACAAGCCGTGCTTTTGTCACGCCGGCCGGGCCGGGGGCTCGCTTATAGTGATTCCCACGTCTTCTCCACCACCTCGTGAGCCCACCCATGCGCCTGCGTCTTTCCGTCCTGATCGGCCTCGCCTCGCTTTTCACCGTCCTGGCCGCCAGCCCGGCCAGGGCCGACAAGCTGCTTTCTTTCGACGCGGCCACGGGCCAGGGCATCTATGTCTGGGATGCCGGCATACGCTACGAAGGCAGCATGGCCAACGGCAAGCCCCAGGGCACCGGCGTGATGACCTGGACCAGCGGGCAACGCTACGAGGGCGATTTCGTCCAGGGCCAGATGCAGGGCAAGGGCGTGCTGACCCTGGCCAGCGGCGACCGCTACGAGGGCGATTTCGCCGCGAGCCTGCGCTCCGGCAAGGGCGTGTTCGTCTGGAAAGACGGCGCCCGCTACGAAGGCGATTTCGCCGCCGGCAAGCGCCAGGGCAAGGGCATACAGACCCTGGCCAGCGGCAACCGCTACGAGGGCGATTTCTTCGACAACCGCTACCAGGGCAAGGGCGTCTACACCTGGGCCGACGGCATCCGCTACCAGGGCGATTTCGTCGCGGACCAGCGCCACGGCAAGGGCCTGCAGGTCTGGCCCAACGGCCAGCGTTACGAAGGCGACTACGTCAACAGCCAGTACCAGGGCCAGGGCGTGATGGTCCTGGCCAACGGCGAGCGTTACACGGGCGAGTTCGTCGCAAGCAAGCGCGAGGGCAACGGGGTGCTGCAGTATGCCGATGGCTCGCGCTTCGAGGGCCGCTTCGTGAACGACATTGCCAGCCAGGGCACGCGCATCAGCGCCAGCGGCGAACGCACGCCGGTGGACCTGGAGTTCGTGAACGCCAAAAAGACCGGCCGCGGCAGCGTGGCCTATGCCTCGGGCAACCGCTACGAGGGCGATTTCTTCAACGGGCAGAAGCAGGGCAAGGGTGTCTTCACCTGGGCCGACGGCACGAACTACCAGGGCGACTTCTTCGCGGACCAGTTCCACGGCAAGGCCGTGGTGGTCCACCCCAACGGCATGCGCTACGAGGGCGACTACCTCAACGGCAAGCGGACCGGCAAGGCCGTCTTCACCTGGCCCAGCGGCCAGCGCTACGAGGGCGACGTGGTCGACAACAAGTACCACGGCAAGGGCGTCTTTGTCGCGGCCAGCGGCGACCGCTACGAGGGCGATTACGTCGCGGACAAGCGCCACGGCCAGGGGGTGATGGTCTATGCCAGCGGCCACCGTTACGTGGGCGGCTACGCGAACGACAAGCTCTCCGGGCAGGGCGTCTACACCTGGCCCAGCGGCCAGCGCTACGAAGGCCAATACGAAAACGGCGAGGAGACCGGCTACGGCGTCATGACCTACAAGGACGGCACCCGCTACGCCGGCAACTGGGTCAACGGCAAGCGCGCCGACGCGGCCGCGCAGCAGCAGGCCCAGGCCCCGCAGCCGCAACGCCAGGAGTCCTCGGGTTTCCAGTGGGGCAAGGCGGCCGCGCTGCTGGGCGGGGCGGCCATCGGCGGGCTCGACAAGCTGTCCCCGGAGCAGCAGGCCCGGGTGATCACGGGCGCCCTGCAGGACAGCATGGCCGGACAAAGCGGCGTGTCCAACTTCCAGCAGAGCGTGGCCGGCGGCGGCAGCGCGGGCGGTGGCTCGAACAGCGGCGGGGCCGGCAGCGGCGGCGCCATGAAGGGCGGCGTGCCCAAGGCCACCTTCGACGCGGGCGAGCTGGCCTGCCAGCAGGAAGCCAATGCCAACGCGCGGCCTTATGGCGACTCGCAGCTCGACACGTTCTGCGTGCTGGCCTCCAGCAACGCCTGCGTGCAGCGCAAATTCAACTTCAACGGCTACGAGGCCGAGCGCCAGGAGTCGTGCCGCCGCATGAAGGGCACGGCCAGCGCGCTGCGGGTCGACCCGAACAAGTGCGGCGCCTGCAACTGAGGGCCGGCACCGGCTGCCCGGCCCATAGCCCGGGTGGTATGCATGCACATCTGTGTACGGATTGTCGACTAAACTGGCGGTCGCCTCGGACCTGCCGCCCCGCGATCTGCCCTTGTCACTCGACCCCGCCACCCTGATTTTCCTGAACGTCGTCAACCTGTTGGCGATGTCGCTGGCCCTGCCCCTGGTCATGGGGCAGAACCTGAGTCCGGCCGCGCGACTGGCCCGCACCTCGCTCATGGTCAAGGCCGGGATCTGGGTGGCGCTGGCCCTGACCAGCCGCTGGTCGGGCCTGTGGCCCGACCGGCTGCTGTCCACCCTGGCGCTGGCGCTCATGGGGCTGAGCAATGTGCTGATCTTCCGGGCGCTCGACCATTGGCTGGGGCCGCGCCCGCTGGGCCGGCTGCTGGTGGCGCTGGCCGTGCTCATGCCCATCGGTTTTGCGCTGAACTTCGACAACTACCCCGTGCGCGTGGGCTGGTTCAGCCTGCTGCTGACGGGGCAGCTGCTGATCCTGGCGCGTGCCGTGCTGCTGCCCGCGCCGGACAGCAACAGCGAGGGCGGCTGGCGTTTCCTGATGCTGGGCTGCCTGGGCGTGATGGCCGTGCTGACGGCCACGCGTGGCATCCTGGGCGTGTTCAACCCCGAACTCAGCCCCTCCTTCCACACCCCCTCGCCCCTGCTGCTGCTGATGCTGGTGGCCACCAATGTGACGCTGGTGCTGGGCAATATCGCCATCCTGGGAGCCTGGCGCGAGGAGGCGCAGCACCAGCTGCGCACCCTGGTGGTCACGGATGCGCTCACGGGCCTGCTGAACCGCAACGGCTGGGCCGAGCAGGCCGACCGCGCCCTGCGCTACGCGCGGCGCCACGGGTACCCGCTGTCGCTGATGATGATCGACCTGGACCACTTCAAGCGCATCAACGACACGCAGGGCCACGAGGCCGGCGACGCGGCGCTGGTGTTCTTCGGCGCCCTGCTGCGGCGCTGCCAGCGCGGCGGCGACGTGACCGCGCGCCTGGGCGGCGAGGAGTTCTGCGTGCTGTTGGCGCATGCCGACACGGCGGCCGCCCAGGCTTTCGACCAACGCCTGCGCATGGAGCTGGGCCGCACGGTGCCCGAGGCACTGCGCGCCGCGCTGGACTTCAGCACCGGCCATGCGCTGGGCACCGGCCGGGACGAGACGCTGGAGTCGCTCACGGCGCGCGCGGATGCGGCGCTCTACCGCGCCAAGTACGCCGGCCGCAGCCAGATGGTCTCAGCCGAGCGGGCCCCGATGTCGCCGGTCGACGTGGCGCCCGGAGCGGCCACGACCTGAGAGACGCCGGGAAGCGGCCGCCCGGCGGGTCTGGCCGGTCACAGGCCGCGGCATAAAATGCACCTGCCACACATCTTTCGACGTCCGTGCAGCTCGATCCCACCACCCTGATTTTTCTGAACGTCGCCAACCTGCTGGCGATGTCACTGGCCCTGCCCCTGGTCATGGGGCAGAACCTGAGCCCGGCCGCGCGCAACGCACGCGCCTCCCTGATGGTCAACGGGGCCGCCTGGCTGGCGCTGATCCTGGCCGGCTTCTGGCGCGAGCAGTGGCCCGACCGGCTGCTCTCCAGCGTGGCCATGGGCCTGCTGAGCTTCAGCAACTGGCTGGTCTATCGCGCCCTGGCCGACTGGCTGGGGCCGCGCCCGCTGGGCCGCTTGCTGCTGGTGCTGGTGCTGGCCACGCCCCTGGGCTACGCGCTGAGTTTCGGCAGCTACCCGGTGCGCGTGGGCTGGGCCAATCTGCTGATCGCGGGGCAGTTGCTGATCCTGGCGCGCGCCGCCCTGCTGCCGGTGAACCGCGGGGCCGGCCAGGGCAACTGGCGTTTCCTGCTGTTCGCCTGCGTCGGGCTGATGGCCGTGCTCACCGCGCTGCGCGGCATCCTGGGCGCCTGGTTCACCGAGCTCTATCCCTTTTTCCGCGCGCCCACGGCCGTCAACCTGACGGCGCTGGTGGCGGCCAACGTGACGCTGGTGCTGATCAACATCGCCATCCTGGCGGCCTGGCGTGAAGAAGCTCAGCACCAGCTGCGCACGCTGGTGGTCACCGATGCGCTCACGGGCCTGCTCAACCGCAACGGCTGGGCCGAGCAGGCGGACCGGGCCCTGCGTTATGCGCAGCGCCACGGCTATCCGCTGTCGCTGCTGATGATCGACCTGGACCACTTCAAGCGCATCAACGACACCTACGGCCACGAGGCCGGCGACGGGGCGCTGGTGTTCTTCGGCGGCCTGCTCAGGCAGTGCCAGCGTGCGGGCGACGTGAACGCGCGCCTGGGCGGCGAGGAGTTCTGTGTGCTGCTGGCGCATGCCGACACCGCGGCCGCCCAGGCCTTTGACCGGCGCCTGCGCGCCGAACTGGCCAAGGCCGCACCGCAGGCCATCCGCTTCAACCTGGACTTCAGCACCGGCCATGCGCTGTGCCGCGACCGGCACGATTCGCTGGAGTCGCTGATGGCCCGCGCCGATGCGGCGCTCTACGGCGCCAAGCACGCCGGCCGCGGCCACATGGTGTCCGCCGAGACACAGGCGGGCTGAAGCGTGACGGCCCTCACCCTGCGCCCGGTGAACCCCGACGTGCGCAGCGTGCACGGGCCCGACGGCACGCACCTGGGCTACCTCAAGCACATCGGTGCGGTCTGGAAATTCAAGGCCATCGGGTTCGACGCGACGGGCCAGGTGATCCCCGGGGGCGGCCCGCTCACCGGCAAGCACAACACCCCCTTTGTCAGGCCGGACGCCGCCGAGGTGAGCGCCGGGCTGGGTGTCATGCCCCTGGGGTAACCTCAGCGCCTGAATCACAAGGAAACACCATGAAAAAACTCAAGGTCCAGATCAATCTGGAGATGACCGTGCCCGCCGACTGGGAGCTGGTCCAGACCTCCGAAGGCACGCCGGTGCTGAAGCTGCCCAACGGCCAGTTCATGGACCTGGCCATCGAGCCGCTGTTTGCCAGCGACCCCGAGGAGACCTGGAGCAGCACGGAGAGCGACGACGTGCTCAACGACGTGCTGGACATGGTGGAGAGCGAAGAGATCGTCTACGAGTTCGTGACGCACTGAGGCACCGGCCCCTGGGCGGGCAGGGCGCTCAGCGGATTTTCTCGACCGGGTTGGCCGTCAGCGCGGTGGCCGGATAGACCCGCATGAATTCCCTGGCCTTCTCGGGGCGCGCGGCGAGCCAGGCCTCATACGCACCTTCGTTCAGGATGGCCGGCATGCGTTTTTCGCTGCCGGGCTGCTGGTAGCGGTGCATCAGCGCGTGGCTGTTGGCGTTCACCGTGAGCAGGGTGTAGCTGACGATGGCCTCACCGTCCGCCCCCACCCAGCGCTCCCACAGGCCCGCCACGCCCATGGGTTGGCCGTCCACGCGGGCGATGCGGGTAGGCACGGCCTTGCCGCTGCGCCAGTCGTCCTCCAGGAAGGCCATCATGGGCACGATGCAAAACTGGCCGGCCAGCCAGGCCTCGCGGAAGTTGTTGGAGGTGGTGACGATCTCCGAGCGCGCCACGTCCAGCTTGGTCGAGCGCAACTTGGCGTCCGAGGCCGACTTGACCCAGCGCGGCACCAGGCCCAGCTGCCCGGCCACCAGCTCGCGCACCGCGGGAGCCGCCTCGGCGCCCGTTTCGCCGGCTTGCGCCAGGCGGATGAACACCCCGGGTTTGCGCGGCCACACCTGCCGCTCCACGGGGGCGGTGGGCGCGGCCACACGGAAAACATCGGGGTACAGCGCAGCGCTTTGAACGCTCTCGTATTGGACTCTCATGGGCCCATGCTATCGCACGGCGGCGCAATACCTTGCGCAGCGCACGCAGCCCGGGGCACCCGACCGGGCTGCGGCGGGCTTCAGCCGCGCTTGCCGGCCACGCCCATCAAGGCGTCCATCGCCTCAAGGTGCTGGCCCTGTTCCTTCTTCTGGGCCTTGAGGGCCTCGCGGAATTCGCCGATGGCGTGGTCGGCCACCTTGGGCAGCAGCGTCTCGAAGAGTTCGGCGCGTCTGGCCATGAGGTCCCTGACCTTGCTGCCGTCGAGCTCGCGCTGCGCCAGCACGGCGGTGGCGACGGTGATGCCCAGCAGCAAGCGCATCAGATCCTGCGGGGTGGGGCCGCCAGCGGCCCAGGGCAGCGGGTCCGGGCCCGGCCTGGGCTGGGGCGGCTCGGGCTGCCAGGGATCGAGCAGGGGCTGGAGCTTGTCCCAGACCGGGCGCAGCGGCGGGATCTCGCGCCAGAGCACGCCCACGAACAGGGGCACCGAGCAGGCGCCGTGCACCGAGGCAAAGTATTGCTCGGCGAGCTGCGCCAGGGCGAAGTGGATGCGGATCGGGATCTGCGCAGGGTCGCGGAAGGGGAAGCGGAACTCCTCGTAGAAGAAGGGCGAGGCGACGAAGCGGCCGAAGGCCTCGAAAATCCAGCGGTAACGGCCGGCCGGGATCAGCCAGTAGACGATGTTGCGGAAGTAGTGCCTGATCATCCGGTAGTGGTCGGCCTGCCCCGGGTTGAGCGGTGCGTAGAAGCCGCGCTCCTTCACGGCGTCGCCGCCCGAGCCGTCGATGCCGGCGGTCTGTGCGCCCATCAGGTTGATGTTGAAGAAGTGGTGCCAGGTGGAGTCGACCACCACGCGACCCAGGCGGGCGCTTCCGCGCACGATGCGATGGCCGTCATAGGCGCCGATGACACCAAAGGTCTTCTCGTTGACCGTGGGCTTGACCTCGCCCCCGCCGTTGTCGAGCAGCTTGTGCCCGCCGATGACACGACCGGTGGCCACGACTTCGGGCGCCAGGCGCGTGCTGCTGCCGGGCAGCACGGGGTATTCGTCCTGGCCCAGGACGGTGAGGCCCAGATTGGCCGGCACCTCGCACTGGCCTTCGTGCGGGTGATCGGGCAGGTGGCGCACCACGCCGTGCGGGCTGCACAACAGCGGGTGCGGGTAGCGCCAGTGGAAGTAGCGGTTGCTGCCGCCGAAGTAGAGCCGCGGAGTGATCTCCTGGGCAATGGTGTCGGACTGGTCGCTGAACTGGTAGAGCGCGTCGAAGCCCTGGCGCGTGGTGTCGTGCCGGTCGGCCGAGCTGCCCGAGGGCGCCACCGGGAAACCGGCCGGTGCCGTGTCGTAATACCAGCGGCGCATGTTGCGCACCCGCGGGATCTCGCGGCACAGGCCGGCGCCCAGGTCTTCGTGGTCGCCAGTGGCGAAGACCCCGCCGCCCGCGTCCATGAAGTTGGAGATGGCCTGCACCTCGGCCGCCGTGGCGCGATTGGCGACGGTGTCGTCGCGCTCGATGGCAAAGAGCAGGATCTCGTCGTACTGCGAGAGGTCGTGCGTATCGAACCGGAGGTCGACCACATCGGCGCCAATCCCCGGCGGGTTGCGGCGATGGGCCTTGGTGATCTGCAGGTTGAAGCCCACCCAGTCGGTGTCCTGCAGAACCTGGACGAATTCGCCCAGGTGGAAGGCGGTGCTGCCAGGTGGCGGGATGGCGGTGGGGCGCTGGTAGCCGCCACCGCCATCGGTGACGATCAGTATCTTGACGGTGTGCATGGAAAGATCTCCTTGATGTGATGTGTGGGGCGATGCGCTGCACGGCTCCTCTTCCATGCGCTGGTTTCACTCTAGGAAGCGTTGGGGCTTTTGCTACCCCATGAACATGGGGGTCCCCCATGTTCATGGGAGACGATCGCGTATGCGGCATGTGGTCTGGAGTGCGAAGCTGCGGTACAAACATGGCATGAACGAACTCGCCTTCAGCGCGCCCGCCGAGCGCAACAAGCAACCCATCCTGGAAGTGCTGCGCACGCTGCTGCCCGCACAGGGCCGCGCGCTGGAGATTGCCTGCGGCACGGGGCAGCACGTGGCCTGGTTCGCGGCCAACCTGCCGCAGTGGACCTGGCAGCCCACGGACATGTCGGCCGATCTCTTTCCGGACATCATGGTGCGCATCGGCGAAGCGCGGCTGGTCAACGTGCAGCCGCCGCAGCTGCTCAACGTGCTGAGCGGTTCCTGGCCCACCGGGCACGAGCACCATGACCTGATCTACTGCGCCAACATGCTGCACATCGCGCCCTGGGCGTGCTGCGCGGGCCTGATGCGCGGCGCGGCCGGGCATCTCGCCGAGGGCGGGCACCTGGTGACCTACGGGCCCTACCTGGAAGACGAGGTGCCCACCGCAGAGGGCAACCTCAGGTTCGACGCCGCGCTGCGCGCCGAAAACACGGACTGGGGTATCCGCCGGCGCGAGGACGTGGAAAGCGTGGCCCGCGCCGCCGGCCTGCAACTGGCCGCGCGCCACGCCATGCCGGCCAACAACCTGCTGCTGGTGTGGACCCGAATGGCCTGAGCCCTGCGCGACGGCGCGTCCGTTCGTCGTAAGCGCACCGTCTGATAATGCACCCGCGGACATCACGGAATTTGTCGTCTGGTCTTCCATGCTGGGGGGGTTGTTGACCCTGGCGGCGATCGCCGTGGTCAATGCCCTGGCCACGCGCAACATCAATTCCGTGCGGTATCTGATCTTTGTGGTCGTCACCGGGGCCAGCGCCATGATGCGCACCGGCCTGCCCGAAGCGCTCTTTCACGGGGCACCACAGGGCGCCATGGACCTGCTCAAGGTCTGCACCGGTCCGCTGAGCGCTGCCCTGGTGCTGCACTATCTGGGCATCTGGCTGGGCGGCCCGGAGGTGGACCCGGTCACCCACCGCATCACGCACTGGGGCTCGGGCCTCATGCTGGCGGCCGCGCTGGTGCTGGGCCTGCTGGTGCCGCTGACGCCCGTCGCGCATTTCCATCAGCTGCTGAACGCCACCGCGGTCATCACGGTGATCGCCGTGATGCTGGGCCTGGCGACCTCGGTGCGCGCGGCGCTGCTGGGCGACCCGCTGGCACCCTGGGTGGTGCTGGCCGGCCTCTGCCTGACCCTGGAGGTGCTGGGGCTGTGGGTGCGCAGCGTGGAACTGGAAGGCTTCGGCCTGGGCACCTGGATCCTGACGGCGATGTGCACGGTGGCCTACTTTCTGGTCGGTTCGGTGGTGGTCATCAAGCGCATCCGCAAAACCCGCGAACTCGAACGCCTGGCCATGCTGCCCACGGGGAGCGATCCGGCCACGGGCCTGCCCACCGGCTCCGTGCTGCTGTCGGAGGTGGCACACGCCTTCTGGCGCACGGCCCGCCTGAACGGCGAATGCACGGTGGTCTGCCTGCGCCTGAACAATCTGTATGGGCTCGGCGAAACCGAAGGCCGTCTCGTGGAGCCGCAGATCCTGGCGACCATGGCGGCCCGCATCCGTCGCGCCGCCGGGTTCCGCTGCATCGTGGGGCTCTACCAATCGCGCTGCTTTGTCGTGGTGATCTCCGCAGACAAGCGCCGCCAGTACGTCGGGCTGACCGTGGCGCGGCTGCGCAGCCTGGCCGCCGAGCGCGTGACCGTGACCAGCAAGGACGGCACGCATCAGGATTTCTGGCCCCGGGTAGGTGTCGGTGTCGTCACACTCGATCCACGAGGCGCCCATCTCATGGCGACCATCGACGAGGCCGAGCGCCAGGCCCTGGGCCCGCCCCTGCGGCATGGCCGCTCGGAAGACAATATTGTCACCCGGCCCAGCGACAGCCTGTCCACCACAGACAACGCCGCGCTGTAGTCACCGGACACGCACCGGGGTATCCGGCGCGAAGCCCCGTCCCGGCTCTGCTGGCGCGCTTCTTTTTTTGTAGCAAGCAAATCGTTGCTTCCTGCCAACTTCGTCACACTGCACGCACGTGCCGCCCTGGCAGGACAGGGATAATTGCGGCATGGATATGGCAGAGAACACCATCTGGGCCATCATGGCCGGCGGAGTGTTGTCGCTGGTCCTGCTGGCGGCCGCCGACACCGTGGTGACACGCAGCCTGGGCGCGGCGCGCAACATGCTGCTGATCTTCGCGATCGGCAGTGCCTGCATCTTCCTCTCCGGCCTGCCCGAAGCGCTTTTGCCCGGCCTGCCCGAACGCCTCATGATGGCACTCAAGGCGGGCTTTGGCCTGCTGAGCAGCGCACTGGGCCTGCGCTTCCTGGGCATCTGGGCCGGCGGCGACCGTGAGGACTACCTGGTCTACCGCATCACGGTCTGGGGCGCCTACGGCATGCTGATCGCAGCGATGGTGATGGCGGTGCTGGCCACGCTGGTCTCGCCCCAGGACTTCCACGGCCTGCTGATGCTGACGGCAGGGTTCAACGCCATTGCAGTGGTGTTGTGCACGGTGATCGCCGTGCGCGCCGCCCTGCTGGGCGACCCGCTGGCGCGCTGGCTGGTGCTGGCCTGCCTGATCCTGGCCTGCCTGATGGCCGGCCTGTACCTGCATGCCCTGCATGTCCCGGGCTTCGGCCTGGGCCTGCAGGCCCTCACCGCGGCCGGCGCGGTGTTGTTCCTGCTGATCGTGATGGTGCTGATTGTCGTGCGCAACCGCCAGCAGCGCCAGCTGATCCGGCTGTCGCGCCTGGAGATGGGCTGGGACCCGGCCACCGGCCTGCCCACCGGCGCCAAGCTGCTGAGCGAAGTGGAACACGCCTTCTGGCGCACCGGCCGGCTGCACGGTCATTGCGTGGTGGTGGGCATCTACCTGAGCAATCTGTACGAGCTGGGCGACTCCCTGGGCCGCACCAGCGACAACCAGATCCTGGCCGCCACGGCCGCGCGCATCCGTCGCGCGGCGGGCTTTCGCTGCGTGGTGGGCATCTACCACCCGCGCTGTTTCATCGTGGTGTTCTCCGTCGACCGCAAGCGCACCTTCAACGAGAGCTACATCGCCCGCCTGCTGGGCCTGTTGACGCAGCCGCTGCAGGTGGTGGGCAGCAAGGACCAGCGCCAGCCCTTCGTACCCCAGGTGGGCCTGGCCATGCGCACGGTACAGCCCGACCACTCCGTGCCGCAGGACGTGATCGACGCGGTGGAGCACGAGGCCATGGCCCAGGCCCGCCGGCCGCTGACGGCCGACCGCGTCGACACGACCTGGTAGGCCGCAGCGGCAACCCCTGGGCTCCCCGGGGAAATCCCCGTGAAAACGAGGAATAAATTTCGTCAAACCCCGCTGGCATCGCTTCATAATGCCGCATGCCCGTTTCCGAAGTCGCCGTCTGGTCTTCCATGCTCGGGGGTCTGCTGACCCTCTCTGCGCTGGCCATGGCCGACGCGCTGTTCAACCGCAAGCGTGGCTCGCTGCGCAACCTGGTCTTCGTGGTGATCGCCGGCGCGAGCTGCGTGGTGATGAGCGGCCTGCCCGAGGTGCTGTGGCCCGGCCTGCCGCAGTGGCTGCTGCAACTGCTCAAGGGCAGCCTGGGGCCGCTGGCCGGCGCCATGGCCCTGCACTACCTGGGCATCTGGCTCGGCGGCAGCCGCGAGGACCGCACGGTCTACCGCATCACCACCTGGGGTGCCGGCGTGCTGTTCCTGGCCTCCCTGCTGCTGGCGGCCATGGTGGCAGGTGCCAGCCCCGAGGAATTCCGGCAGCTGCTGCTGCTCACGGCCGCAGTCAACATGGCCGCTGCGGTGCTGGGCCTGGTGGCCACGCTGCGCGCCGCCACGCTGGGTGACCCGCTGGCGCGCTGGATGGTGCTGGCCTGCGTGCTGCTGGCCGCCCTGGTGACCGGCATGTACCTGCGCGGGCTCAACGTGCCCGGCTTCGGCCTGGGCACCTGGATCTTCACGGCGACGATCGCCGTGGCGTATTTCCTGGCCTGCAGCGTGCTGGTCTTCGTGCGCAACCGCCAGCAGCGCCAGCTCACCCGGCTGTCGCGCCTGCAGGTCGGCGCCGACCCGGCCACCGGCCTGCCCACCGGCTCGCTGTTGCTGTCCGAGGTCGAGCACGCCTTCTGGCGCACGGCGCGCCTGCACGGCACCTGCACCGTGGTATGCCTGCACCTGCGCAACCTCTACGAGCTGGGCCAGGCGGCCGGCCACGGCGTGGAACACCAGATCCTGGCCGCGATGGCCGCGCGCATCCGCCGCGCGGCGGGCTTTCGCTGCGTGGTGGGCCTGTACCACCCGCGCTGCTTCGTGGTGGTGATCTCCACCGACTCGCGCCATGAATTCGTCAACGAGACGATCGCGCGGCTGCGGGTCACGGTGGGCCGCCCGCTGATGGTGGTGGGCCGCGACCAGAGCCGGCACGACTACCTGCCGCAACTGGGCATGGGCATCGTCACGCTGGAGCAGCCCGGCGATGCCGTGCCGCTGGACATGCTCAACGAGGCCGAGCGCCTGTCCCTGGGCTCGGACGGCGGCAACGTCTCCTCGCCGCCTTCGGTGCGCCCGTCACAGGACGCGATCGACACCGCCTGGTAGGAGGCGGCAGGCCGCACGGGCCGCGGCGCGGATAATGCCGTGCCATGAACCTCCTCACCACCCTCTTCCCCCTGGGCTGGCAGCACTACCTGCTGGGCGGCCTGCTGATCGGGCTGGGCACGGCCCTGCTCTTCCTCTTCACCGGTCGCATCGGTGGCATGAGCACGGTGTTTTCCAGCAGCTGGTCCTACCTGGTGCGCCGGCCGTTTTTCCAGCAACCACGTTTCGTGGACAGCCGCGGCTGGCGCCTGGTCTACGCGGCCGGGCTGATCGTCGGGGCGCTGGTGTGGTGGCTGGGTTTTGCCGGCGGTGCCGCGCAGGGCACGCAGGTGCCAGCCTGGCAGCTGGCGTTGGGCGGCTTCTTCGTGGGCTACGGCGCACGCCTGGGCAATGGTTGCACCTCGGGCCACGGCATCTGCGGCCTGGGCTCGCTGCAGCTGCCTTCGCTGGGCGCGGTGCTGACCTTCATGGCCACGGCCTTCCTGACGGCGAACCTGGCCGCGAGGTGGTTGGCATGAGCGCCGCACGGCCGCCCGAAGGAGTTCGTATCGCAGTGCGCAGCACGGAGATTGCCCAATGAGCACACACCACAACGTCAAGAGCGCGCTGGCCACGCTGGCCGCCGGGGCCCTGTTCGGCTTCGGCCTCTCCTACGCCACCATGGTCAGGCCCGAAGTGGTGCTGAGCTTCCTGCGTTTTGAAGACTGGGGCCTGATGCTGGTGATGGGCGGCGCCGTGCTGGTGACCCTGCTGGCCTACAAGGTACTGCCCCGCTTCCTCAACCGCCCCTTGCTCGGCGGCTACTTCCACACCCATCCCAGCAACTGGAACCGCGACACCGCTGTCGGCGCGGCGCTGTTCGGCGTGGGCTGGGGCCTGTGTGGCGTGTGCCCTGGCCCTGCCATCGCCGGCCTGGGCACGGGGAACTGGGACCTGCTGTGGGCCCTGGGCGGCATCGCCCTGGGCGCACTGGTACAGGGCCTGCGGGCGCGAGGCTGACCCCGCGCACATCACCTGGGTGACAGCGGCGCGGGCCGGGTGCAGGCATGCTCTGGCCAACTTCGGAAGGAACCGCCATGGATGCCACCGCTACCCGTTTCTGCGTCAGCCGCACCGATCTGCACGCCACCCGCCTGCTGCCTGACCCCGACGCCCCCACCGCACGCCCCCTGGCAGAGGGCGAGGTACGCCTGCAGGTCCTGTCCTTTGCACTGACAGCCAACAACATCACCTACGCTGCTTTTGGCGACAAGATGAAGTACTGGCAGTTCTTTCCCAGCGGTGCCGAGGGCTGGGGCTGCATCCCGGTCTGGGGTTTCGCCGAGGTGGTGGAGTCGCGCAACGCAGAGGTGGCCACCGGCCAGCGCGTCTATGGTTACCTGCCCATGGGCCGCTACCTGGTGGTGCAGGCGACCCGTGTGAACCGGCGCGGCTTCATGGACGGCGCGGTGCACCGGCACGAGCTGGCCGCGGTCTACAACCAGCTGGTGTTCTGCGCTGCCGACCCGGCCTACGACCCCGCACGCGAAGGCCAGCAGGCGGTGCTGCGCCCGCTGTTCACCACCTCCTTCCTGATCGACGACTTCATGGCGGAGAACGACTTCTTTGGCGCGCGCCAGCTGCTGCTGTCCAGTGCTTCGAGCAAGACCGCCTATGGCACGGCCTTCTGCCTGGCACGTCGCGCCGGTGGCCCGACGGTGCACGGGCTCACCTCGGCCGGGAACCTGGACTTCACCCGCGGGCTGGGCTGTTATGGCGCCCTGACGCGCTACGAGGATGTGACAACCCTGGACCCGGGCCTGCCCACGGTCTACATCGACTTCGCCGGCGATGCCGGCCTGCGCAGAACGATCCACGGCCATTTCGGCCCGGCCTTGAAATACAGCTGTTCGGTGGGCGGCAGCCACTGGGAAGCGCTGGGCGGTGCCGGCGGCCTGCCCGGGCCACGGCCCGAGCTGTTCTTCGCCCCGGCCCAGGGCAAGAAACGCAGCGCACCGCCGCCCGAGGGCTGGGGGCCGGCGGGTTTCGAAGAACGCCTGGGTGAGGCCTGGTCGGCCTTGATGCGCAAGGTGAACAACCCCGCGCACCCCTGGCTCGTGATCCACACCGACCGCGGCGCCGAGGCCGTGAGCGCGACCTACCAGCAACTGCTGGCCGGGCGCAGCGATCCGCGTGTCGGGCAGATGCTGGCGCTCTGAGGCCCTAAGGGGTGACGCTGGCCGGCAGCGCGGCCTTGGTCAGCAGCTTGCGGAGGTCGAGCAGCTTGGCCTTGAGGCGGCGGTGGTTGACCGGGCCGGTGCGCAGCAGCATCTTCTGCCCGGCACTGAGCGACTGCAGCTTTTCGTCGGAGAACTCGTAGCGGGTCCAGGGGCGCTCGGAGGCGATGGGGCCCTTCACGTCCACCAGGGTCACGGCCAGCGGACCTTCGATCACCGGGGTGCTCAGCAGCTGGTCGATGACGGCGACCAGGCGGTCGTTGAAATAAGCCTTGGGGTAGCCGAGTTCCACATAGGCCTGCTGGAACAGCGGGTAGAGCGAGACGTAGAGCTGCACGGCCTTGCGGCTGTCCACCGATTCGATGAACTGCACCAGGGGCACGTAGCGCTGCCCGTTGTCGGGGTTGATGACCTCACCCTCGCCCTGCTTGAGCGTGGCGAAACGCCCGGCCGTCGGGTGCACGGGCCACATGCTGGGGGCGGCGTGTTCGCGCCCCAGGTTGTCCACCGTGGCCACGGCGCGGCGCACGAAGCTCTCCAGCAGCACGAAGGTCTGCACGTTCTTGCGGCCCACCAGGGCGTTGAGGTCCTGCTGCAGGCGCGCGTCGGACTCGCCCAGGGCGGGCAGCGGCCGCGGGGGCGCCTCGGTGGCCTCGATGGCCTGCACAGGATGGCGGATGGGGTCGTTGGAGGGCACGGGCGAGACCGTGAGCTCCGCGCCGCCGCTCACGGGCTGGGTCACGGGCACCGGCTTGGGCGCAGGCGGCACCGGCTGCGGCCAGAACAGCCAGGCGATGAGACCGACCAGCACGGCGGTGACGAGGAAGGCCAGGGCGATTCTGCTGCTTCTGTTCATGGACGCACGCCGATGCAGGGTTGCGGGACGGTCATGCTAGCACCAGGTGATGGCCGCTCCAAGAGATGTGCGTGTCGATTTGTAATGCGGCCGGTTTTCTGGCTTACCATGCGGGTCAGGTGCCGTTCCGGGACCGCAACCCATGGAGGACTTATGGCCAAAGGTGAACAACGCAGCAACAAGATGGCAAAGAAACCGAAGAAAGACACTTCGCCACCCAAGACATCGACCTCCGACCGCCCGATGCCGCCGGTCACCGCCGTCATTCCGCGCGGCAAGGACAAGAACAAGTAAACCCAGCCAGCCGGTGCCAGCTTGCGCAGCGGACGAGTGACAACAGGGGTAACGCCCACCAGGAGACATCATGAGCCAGCCCTGCAAGATCCTCATCCTCGGCGCGTCCTACGGTTCTCTGCTGGGCATCAAGCTGGTCATGGCCGGCCACCAGGTCACCCTGGTGTGCCTGCCCAACGAGGTGGCGCTGATCAACCGCGAAGGCATCCGCGTGCGCCTGCCCATCAAGGGCCGCGAAGGCCTGGTGGAACTGGATTCGCGCCGTTACCCGGGACAGCTCCTGGCTGCGGGCCCGGCCGACGTGAAACCTGCCGACTACGACCTGGTGGGCCTGGCCATGCAGGAGCCGCAGTACCGCAGCCCCGGCGTGCGCGAGCTGCTCGATGCCGTGGCCAGGTCGAAGGTGCCATGCATGTCCATCATGAACATGCCGCCCCTGCCCTATCTGGCACGCCTGCCCGGCGTGACCACCGAAGCCTGCCGCAACGCCTATACCGACCCCACGGTGTGGGACAGCTTCGACCCCGCCAGCATGACGCTGTGCAGCCCCGACCCGCAGGCCTTCCGCCCGCCGGAGGAACAGGTCAACGTGCTGCAGGTGCGCCTGCCCACCAATTTCAAGGCGGCGCGCTTCGTCTCCGACACGCACACCGCCATGCTGCGCCGCCTGCAGGCCGACATCGAGGCGATCCGCTTCGAGGTGGACGGCAAACCGGTCGAACTGCCGGTGAAGCTCAAGGTGCACGATTCGGTCTTCGTGCCGCTGGCCAAATGGAGCATGCTGCTGGCCGGGAACTACCGCTGCGTGACGCCGCAAGGCGTGCGCCCCATCAAGGAAGCGGTGCACAGCGACCTGGCCACTTCGCGCGCGGTCTACAACTGGGTCGGTGATTTGTGCAAGTCGCTCGGCGCGAAGGACGAAGACCTGGTACCTTTCGAGAAATACGCCGCGGCCGCGCAGGGACTGGCCAGCCCTTCGTCAGCCGCGCGCGCCCTGTACGCCGGCGCGCCGAACATCGAACGCGTGGACCGCCTCGTGCAGGCGGTCGCCGCACAGCAGGGCCAACACCATCCCGCCGTGGACGAGGTGGTGGCGCTGGTGGACGTGCAGCTGGAACGCAACCGCGCGGCCAAGAAGTAAGGGCCGGCCTGCCGGCCCTCAGTAAGGCAACACGAAACCGTTGCGCCCGGCATTGATGCGCAGGGCCGTGGGCTTGCCCTGGATGGCCTGCGCCGTCAGCGAGACACTGGCGCCGGGCACCAGCAGGCGGCGATCGCCGGGGCGGAAGGTGACGATGGGGGCCTCGGGCGGCACGACGATGGTCTGCGTACCGTCCTTGTACTTCAGCTGCAGCCGGCGCCCCGTGCCCAGGGACGAGACTTCGGCCACGGTGGCATTGGTCATGGTGCTCTGGGGCTGCAGGTCGAAGGGACGGTGGCCTTCGCCCGTGCCGCGGGCCGCATCGGGGAAAACGGTGACGGCGATCGCGCGCAGGCTGCCGTCGGCCTGCGGCAGCGCCGCCGTGCCGATGAAACTGCCGGGCTGCACATCGGCCAGGGTGATGGGATAGACCTCGTTGACAAGCAACTTGTCGCTGAGCTGCAGTTCGAACACTTCGCCCTCGCGCGTCTTGAGCACGAGGGACGCCTCCGCCACGCTCACCACGGTACCGCGCAGCCTTACTGCGGCAGGCGCCGTCTGCGCCACGCTGAAGGTGCCCAGCAGGCCGATGATGATGCCGACCAGGACGGGAAGCACGCGGCGTGGGGACACGGACATGGGGACCTCCTAGATGGCTGGGCACAGTCTAGACGGCTTCGCGCCCGCGTGCTTGCAGGACGGCCGGTCCGCGCTTGGGCCGGGGCGGCCCGTCTCAGGGCTGGTAATAGGCCTGCACGGTCTCCCAGGCCACGGTCTGCAGGTGGCGCGCCACTTCCGGGCTCAGGCCGGCGTTGTAGGCCAGGCCCACGGGTGACTTCTTGAACAGCGACGCATACACCGTGCAGGCCGCCAGGTAGGTGCCGGCCAGGCTGGGGTGGCGCTTGTCGGCGACGTAGAGGTTCAGGTCCGGCTTTTGTGCGATGGAACGCGCAAAGGCCAGGCCGGCGGGGATGACGAAGACGTCGTTCTCGTTGGCGGCCTGGGTGTAGGCCTCGGCCAGCTGGGCCGTCATCTCGGGCGCGTCCTGGTAGGCCCAGGACATGAAGAACACGGGCTTGGCGCCGTGCTTGCGCACGGTGTCGCTGTGCTTCTTCGCATAGTCCTTGAACACGGTCTTGAGCTGCGGATGCAGCGGGCATTGGCTGCAGTCCATCATGATGGCCACGTCGAACAGCTTGTCGAGCTTGTTGAAGCTCACCACGTTGTTCGGACCGAAGGAATAACCGCCGATGGCGTTGGGGCGGAAGTAGGAGTCGACGTCGTGCCAGTCGAAGCCCGAGCCGCTGATGGTGACCGAGCTGGCGCGGTGGCGGTGACCCGGCATGCCCTGCGCGATGAGCTGGCCCACATGGCCATGCAGGCTGTTGTTGTAATAGAAGAAGCTGTTGCCGATGTAGATGGCCGAGGCCGGGTTGACGACGCCCGCGTCGAGCACGCGGGGTTTGGTCTGCGCGCCGGCCGACAAGGCGGCCAGGGACAGGCAGGCGAAGGCCAGGAAAGCCCGAAGCCGGGCGGCATGTGTACGGATCATGATGTCTCCTCGTTGTTGTGGTGGGACCGGGACAAGCAAACTCTACACCGTCGCCGCACCCGGGCCGTCTTTACACAGGCGACAGGTAAAAGACGGGCCAAGCCGTCGGCCGGGTGCCGGCCGGCCGCGTTAGACAGGGCATGACGAGGAGCAAGACCATGAAAAGAACGCTGGTTCTGGCCGGCGCCCTGCTCGCCGCCGGCCTGTGCGCCGCGCAGGAACAGGGCCTGGTGCTGTCTTCCACCCCGGTGGTGCAGCAGGTGCCGGTGCCGCGCCGGGTGTGCGGCACCGAGCAGCTTGCGGTGCAGCCACCCCGCAGCGGCGCGGGCGCGGCCATCGGCGCGGTCGCTGGCGGCATCGTCGGCAACGCGGCCGGGCAAGGCTCGGGCGCGGCCACGGTACTGGGCGCCATCGGTGGCGCGGTGATCGGCGACCGCATCGAAGGCTCTCCCCCCACCGAACTGCACGAGGTGCAGCGCTGCAGCGTGCAGACTTTCTACGAAAACCGCACGGTGGGCTACCGCGTGATCTACATCTACGCCGACAAGGAATACACGGTGCAGCTGCCCTACGACCCGGGCCAGACCATCGCGCTGCGCGTGTCGCCGGCGGACCTGGGCGAACCCGGCGCGCCGCCGCCCGAACCCATCGTGGCCGCGCCGGTGTATGCGCCGCCCGTGGTCGTCACACCACCGGTCTACTATGTGCGCCCTTATCCCTATGCCTATGCCTATCCCTACCCGTACTACCGTTACCCGTCGGCGGGGGTGCAACTGTACTTCGGCGGCGGCTACCCGCGGCACGGCGCCCCTCGCCACCATGGCCACGGTCATGGCCACAACCCCGGGAACATAGGCCGGCGTTGAGTCTCGCCGCGCGGTCCTAGGCCGGTGCGGTGGTGGGGTGGACCACCTTGGTATAGGGGTGGGATTCGCCTTCGACCCACCAGTTGGCCCAGTAACGGTTTTCACCCCCCGCAGCATCCGGCTGCAGGGTGAGGAAGTTGCGGCTGGCCTTGATGCAGCGGCCCGTGGCGGGAAACTCCAGCATGCGGGTGGTGATACCGCGGTCGATGTGTTCCTCGTGCCGGGCCACGTGCTCCAGCACGAACACCTCCGTCGCCGAAGAGGTCGGGTGCACGATGCCGCTGCTGGTGAGCTGGTTGATGACACAGGCCTTGCCGCCCTCGCGCGTGGACTCGATCACCCCCAGCGCGGCCACATGCACATCCCCTGAGAGGATGGTGACGCGCACGCCCCGGGCCGCCACCTGCAGCAGGCGGTGGATGAGGCGCAGGCGCTCGGCCTTGTGTGGCGTGCTGGCCCAGTGGTCACGCAGGTCGTCCTCCATCTCCTGCTGGCCCGGCAGCACGCCCAGCACCTTCTCGATCAGATCAAGGCCCGGGTGCACCACGGGGATGCTGCTCATGACGAAGAGGTGCTTCAGACCCCCCGCGGCCTCCTGGGCCGCCAGCCACTGGTAGACGGCGGCCCAGCTCTTCGGGCTGAGCACCTGCTCGGCTTGCAGCACGCCACCCGTGGCCTGCGCGTCGCCCGAGCGCGGGCGGCGCTCGCTGCGCATGTCGAGCACCAGCAGGCCGAGCTCGCCGATGCGCCAGGCGCTGTTGTGCTGGTCCTGCCCCGGCAGCGTGGCTGGCGGCAGCGCGCCCATGGCCTGCCGCTGGAACAGCGCAAAGGCATTGCGCGCCACCTCGAAGATGCCCTGGTAGACGGGGCACTGGTGCTGCTCGACCGGGTAGGAGCCCCAGCCGTCCATGATGTCGTGGTCGTCCCACATCATCACGGTGGGCAGGCGGGCCAGCATGGTCGCCACTTCGGGCTGGGACCAGCGGTCCAGGTAGATGCTGCTGAAATGAGCCTCGACCTTGCGGCGCAGGGTGGCGGTGAAGGGCGCCTTGAAGCGCCTGTCGCGCGGCAGCGCGCACCAGGCCTTGAGTTCGGGGATCACCGCCCACATGGCGTCGCTGTAGACCTGGTCGCCGCCGAGCAGCAGCAGGTGCAGGGGCCCATAGGCCTGGTTATCGACACGGTCCGTGCCCGCGTGCAGCCGGCCCAGGCGCGCCCACAGCGCGTTGGGCTCCTTGACCTTCTTCATCAGGGTCGGATCGGAAAAGCCGTTGCACGAGGCGTAAGCCATCGAGGGCATGGTGGCGCGCGCCGGCACGGCGAAGCCGTGCTGCTCGCCGCCGATGCTGTAGGCCACGTCCTGCGCCGCGGCCGTCTGCGCGACGGCGAACTCGAAACGCCAGGCCGTGCAGCTGCTGCCGGGTACCGTCGCCTGCGCCACCTGCACGGGGCGGCCGCCGGCCGTGAGGACGGGCGCAGGGTCGGCGCTGTCCTGCACCCACAGGGCGCTGATGCGCCACTGCTCCTGTTCGCAGCCGAGGAATTGCAGGACCGGGCCGAGTCGTTTCATGAAGCCTCCCTCTTGAATGATCGCGCGACTTTAGCCGCTAGCGCCTGCGCCGTCATCCCCTGAACGTGGGAGGTGTCGCCATACCGCACAATGCCTCACCCAACACCTTCATGGGAGTGATCCGCGATGAAGTACGCCCTTGCCCTCATCTGCAGCCTGCTGCTGGCCACCACGGCCCAGGCCGGGAACCCGCGCTGCCTGGCCGAGTTCGAGGCCGAATCAGCCCGCATCCAGCGCGAGGCCATGGCCCGCGCCCCGGCGCCAGGCAGCGACACGCGCACGCAGCAGCAGTTCATGGCGCCCATCCATGCCGCGCTGGAAGCCGCAGCGGCCAAGGCCCGGGCCTGCGAGGAAGCCGGTCGGCCCCAACCCGGCAGCCCGACCGCACAGGCCGCCGCAGCCCGCGCACAGCATTGCACGGACATGGCGAACCGGGAGATTGATCAGGCCAGGGCCAGCATGCAGGCACAGGGCCGGCCGACCATGGAGCAACAACGCGCCTACCATGAGGCGGAGGACCGCATCCTGGATGCCCGCGCGGACTGCCTGCGCCGGGCGCGCTAGGAACGACCCCGATCAGCCCAGCGCACGGAACATGGTGCGCCTGGTGTTGGTGAAGTGCGGACGCGCGATGTTGCTCCAGGCGGTGTGGCGCACGGCCAGCCAGGGTGGTGAGCCCAGCACCTCGTCGCTCACCAGGTCGTAGCAGGCCAGCGAGACCGGGCCATGGTCGTGATTCAGACAGCGCAGCGCCAGGATGCAACCGGGCACCGCCGCCAGGCCCGGCATGTGCTCGGTGTCGTACCAGCGCGCGATCTCGTCCATCCAGCCCTCTTCAGGATCCGTCTCGACCACGTAGTGGCAGCTCGGCACCTGCGCGGACGAATGGCCCGGCGCCTCGAAGACCAGTTGCAGCCGCGAGGCGCGGACATCGCGCGCCGCCGCGACATGGCGTTGCAGCAGTGCGGTCAGCGGCGGCAATGCCTGCGCGGGCAGCCGGCTGCCAGCCGGCGCGCGCAGGTAGAGATAGAACTCACCCGACGGCGTACCGGCCAAGCGGTGCAGTTGCAGTGGCACCCGGCTGTCGGCGCACAGGCGCGCCACGGCCGGCCCCAGTTCCGGCACCGCCGCCAGATCCACGCCGAACTGCAGCAGCAGAAAGTCGGTAGGCTGCTCCACGCTCAGTGCCCGATCTGCAGTGCCACCAGGAAACGCGACACCATGTTGTAGGCCGCCGCGGTCGCCACCAGGTCGATCTGGCCCTGGGCGTCGAAGTGCTGTCTGACCTCGTCGTACAGCGCCTCGGGGACATCGACGTCGCGTGTCATGGCATCGGTCAGGCGCAGGGCCACACGCTCGGCCGGCGACAGGGGCAGCCCGGCCGCCAGCGGCACGGCGCGCAGGCCGTCGATGACGACCTGCGAGACACCGGCTTTCAGCGCGTGCGGCACATGGGCGTCGAACTCGTAGGGTGCGCGGTTGAGCACGGCCACGCGCAGGATGACCATCTCGCGCAGGCCGGCCGGGATGCTGTTGCGGTTGCGCACGGCCGAGAGCATCTGCTCCCAGCCGTGGGCGATGGGCGGGCTGTTGAGCAGCACCTGGTACAGCGGCGAGATGCGGCCGCGCTCGGCCTGGATCTGCGCCTCCTGGTCGGCGAGTTCGGGCCGGGTGCCGGGCGTGACGGGGGTGATGCGCATGGGGTGTGGGATCTCAGTCGGGTTGGATGTTCTTGGCCTTGACCACGCGGGTCCACTTGGCCGTGTCGTTCTTCAGCAGCGCGGCCAGTGCGGCCGGTGTGGACGGCGCGACTTCAGCGCCGGAGGCCTGCAGCCTGGCTTTCACGGCCTCGTTGCCCAGTGTGCGCCGCACCGCCTGGTTCACGCGATCGATCTCGGCCGCGGGGGTGCCCTTGGCGGCGAACAGAGCGTACCAGTTGTCGGAGTCCACACCGGGCACACCCATCTCCTCGAAGGTCTTGACCTCGGGCAGCAGCGGATGGCGCCGTGTCGCGGCCAGGCCGATGGCCTTGAGGCGGCCTGACTTGATGTGCGAGATGAGGCCGGGGATGTCACCGAAGAAACCGTTGACGTGGCCGGCGATCACATCGGTGATGGCCGGTGCGGCACCCTTGTAGGGGATGTGTTGCAGATTGATCTTCGCGGCATCGTTGAGCAGTTCCATGGCCAGGTGCGGCACGCTGCCGGTACCGGACGACGCCATGGTCAGCGGCTGGCTCGGGTTCTGGCGGCTGGCGGCAACGAATTCGGCACCGCTGTTGTAGGGCGCATTGGCCCCGACCACCAGCACCTCGACGTTGTTGACCACCCCGGACACCGGACTCAGGTCGCGCTGCGGGTCGTAGGAGAGCTTGCCGTAGAGCGCGGGGTTGATGGCCACCGCGCCCACGCTGGTCAGCCACAGGGTCTGGGCGTCGGGAGCCGAACGCGCCACGTATTCGGCTGCGATAGCCCCGTTGGCGCCGGCCTTGTTCTCGATGATGACCTGGTGGCCCAGCTCCTTGCCCAGCTGCTCACCGAGGGTGCGCGCCACGAAATCCACCGGGCCGCCGGGCGGGAAGGCCACGATGAGGCGGGTGACCTTGGCCGGCTGGGCCAGTGCAGCCCCCGTCAGCAGCAGCATGGCGCAGAGCAGGCCGGCACGGCGCAGGTAGCGATGGAAATTCATGGGGAGTCTCCTCGTTTCATGGATGGTGATGACGCGTTCATGTCGCAGTATTTCCGTGGGCAGCGTGACATCCCAGGCCGCACAGCCGGCCGTTCCAGCGGACGCCGTGGAACTGGCTTCGCCAGGCCACTGGCGTCGTCCCCCTCCAGGGGGAAGGCGCGAAGCGACCCAGGGGGTGTTTCATATGCTTCAGTCGCAGCGCACGGACATGCCGCCGTCGACCACGATTTCGGTGCCGGTGACGAAACGCGATTCATCACAGGCCAGGAAGAGCGCGGCGTTGGCCGTGTCGCGACCGTCGCCCATGAAGGGCAGCGGGATGCGCGACTGGCGCTGCTGCAGCAGCGCCTCGACATCACCGCCGGCGCGCTGGCCCGCGAGCCGGACCTCGACCATGGGCGTGTGCAATTGCCCGGGCACCACGGTGTTCACGCGGATGCCCTGCTTGGCGTACTGCACGGCCAGCACGCGCGAGAACTGGATCACCCCGGCCTTGGTGGCCGCATAGGCGATCTGCGCGGCACCCGTCCAGCGCAGGCCCGAGGTGGACGAGATGTTGACGATGTTGCCGCCGCCCTGCGCCAGCATGTGCGGCAGCACGTGCTTGCAACTCAGGAACACGCTCTTGAGGTTGTGGTCGATCTGCGCGTCCCAGACCTCTTCGCCCATCTCCACCGGGCCGCCCTTGGCCGAGCCGCCCACGTTGTTGACCAGCACGTCGATGCGGCCGAACGCGCTCATGCAACGTGCCACGGCATCCGCGATGGCCTCACCGTGCGTGACGTCGCAAGGGATGCCGATGAAACGCCCGCCCGCGGCGCTGACCAGGCGCTCGGTCTCGGCCATGCGCTCCAGGTCGCGGTCCAGGCCGAAGACGCTGGCGCCCTCTTCGGCAAAACGCACGGCGATGGCGCGGCCGTTGCCCCAGCCGGGGCCGACCGAGCCTGCGCCGGTGACGAAGGCAACCTTGCCGGCGAGGCGGCCGATGGGAGAAGTGGCAGTCTTGTTCATGGAGTCAGTGCCCGAAGCGATAGAAATTCTGGGGGTTGCGCACGAGCAGCAGCTCGCGTTGCGCGGGGTCCGGGGCGATGCGTGCGAGCGCATCGACCAGCGCGCCGTCGTCGGGCACGTGGGTGTGGTTGGGGTGTGGCCAGTCCGTGCCCCAGAGGCAGCGCTCGGGATAACTTTCCAGCAGCAAACGCGCCAGGGCCACGCCCTGCGCATAGGCCGGCGCGGCGGCAGGCTGGGCATTGATACGGTCGATGCCGCTGAGCTTCACATGGAACAGCGGGTTCGCCAGCAGCGCATGCAGGGCCGCGAAATCGGCGTGCGTGGCGCCCAGTGCGGCGTCCACGCGGCCCATGTGGTCGATCACCACGGGCACGGCACTGCGCGCCAGCACCGGCCCCAGGGCGTGCACCAGGCTGCTCTCGAAGTGCACCTGCAGGTGCAGGTTGGCGGCCTTGAGGCGGGGGGTGAGCGCCACGACCTCGTCCACGCTGGCCGCAGCACTCAGGTGTTTCATGAAGTTGAAACGCACGCCGCGAAAACCCGCGGCGGCCAGACGCTGCAGTTCGCTGTCGGCCACGTTGGCGGGCACCAGGGCGACGCCCAGGTAGGCCCCCTGCCCGGCCCGGATCGCGTCTTCGACCGCGCGGTTGTCGAAGCCGTGCACAGCCGACTGCACGATCACGCAGCGGCTGATGCCCAGTTGCCGGTGCAGGGCAAACAGCGTTTCCTTGGGCGCATCCACCGGCGTGAAGTTGCGGCCCGGCGCGTAGGGAAAGCGCGCGGCCGGGCCGAACACGTGCACATGGGCATCGCAGGCGCCGGTCGGCAGTTGCAGGGTGGGCCGGGTGGGCGGGGTCTGGTAGGTCTGGACGGGCATCTGGCGATCGGGCATGTCGCTGATTGTGGTGCGGGCTGGTCACCCTCGAATCAACCATGAATCAATACCAGCTATCCGTAGAATGCATGGCATGAACCTGGCCCGCCTGGAGTACTTCGTAGCCGTGTCCGAGGCCGGCAGCTTCAGCCGCGCCGCCGCCGCCCTGCACATGTCGCAGCCCGCGCTGAGCCGCCAGGTGCTGCTGCTGGAGGAGGAACTGGGGCAGCGCGTGTTCGAGCGCACCGGTCGCGGCGTGCAGGCCACCGAATCGGGCACGGCCCTGCTGGCGCATGCGCGCGGTATCTTCGATCTGGCCGAACAGGCCCGCACGGACATGCGTGAGCGCCAGGCCAGCCCGCGCGGCCGCGTGACCGTGGGCCTGCCGCCGCGCCTGGCCCACGTGCTGACGGCCGACCTGGTCGAGCGCTTCCACGCCCGGTTTCCCGAAGCCACGATGACGGTGGTGGAGGGGCTGAGCATCCGGCTGCGCGAATGGCTGGTGGCCGGGCGCATCGACGTGGCGCTGATGTTCGATCCGCCCGCCTCGCCCCAGATGCAGCAGGAGACGCTGCTGCGCGAACCGCTGGTGCTGATCAGCGTGCAGCCCCTGCCCAAGCGCATGCGCCTGGCCGAGGTGGCACAGCGCCCGCTGGTCATGCCCAGCGGACCCAATGCCCTGCGCCAGCTGCTGGAACAGCACACCCGCCCGCGCGGCCTGCCGCTGCAGCTGGTGGCCGAGGTCGATTCGGTGCAGACGGTGCTGAGCCTGGTGGCACGCGGCGTGGCCGACACGGTGCTGCCGCAGGGCGCCCTGCGCGCCTGGAACTACCCGCAGGCCCTGAACGTGGCGGCCATCCATACGCCGGCCATGCGCAACCAGCTGGTGCTGGCCGTGCCAACCGCCCGCCCGGCCACGCGCCTGAGCCGCCACGTCGCCAAGACGCTGCGCGAACTGGTGGCAGAGCACTTCGGCGCGCCCGCCTGATCCGGATGCCTCAGACGGCCCGCGCACCCAGCGCACGCAACTTGTCCTGCCACTTGCGCACGCCAGCCTCACCCAGCCTGTCCACCATGCCGACCAGCGTATCGCGCACCGGCGAGATGCCGACGAAACCCAGGATGTTGCGCTTGAGCAGGCCCACACCGCGGGCCCGGAAATACCAGCGATAGACCAGGGCCGGCATGCCCATGGTGACGACGATGCGCGCGCTGCGCCCCTTGAGGCCCTTGAACATGAAGGGGTTGCTGCTGCGCTCGGCCGCATCACCCTTGAAGGCAAAACCCGGGCGGGTCACCTGCTCCAGAAAGCCCGGGGGCTCCCTGTCGGGTTTGCAGCATGCGCGTTCGAGTCCAAAACGGGATGATTTGACCGCCAACACCACGCAGCGTGTGCTGTAGCACACGCAAGGGGTTTGGTGGGCAAAGGGCCCGTTTTGGCTCGAACCCGAAGGGGCGTGGTTTTGCGGGCGAGCCGCAAGGCCACGCCGCGCGCGCTGCAAACCCGACAGGGAGCCCCTCGCAGGGCCGGCATGTCGCCCAGCCAGAGCGGGAAGAGGATGACGAGGTGCTGGGCCCAGGCGATCTCGTCCTGCGCGGACTGCAGGCCGGCGGGCAGCGCCGTGTGTTCCCACTCCTGCTGGCTACGCAGCAGGGGAAAGTCGAGCGTCGCGATCTCGACGAAGTGCACCTCGTGGCCGGCGCTGCGTGCGCCCTCGGCATAGGCTGCGGCCAGGGCGTGGCAGAGGTGCAGCGCCGACGCGTCGGGGTGGCCCTGGAGGATGAGGATGCGGCGGCTGTCCATGGATAAGCTCCTGCGGTGCGGACCCGTGATGCTGGCACGACAGCCTACAAGCTTCCATGATCTGGCGAAAATGCTCTGTTTTTCATAGCAAACAGAACTTGCCCCGTGCCGCAACGGGCCTATCGGGTCTTGCCTAAAATGAAAGCGCATTCTCCACGCACCATGAACCCGAACGACACCCCCCTCTTCTACACCGGCCGCACCGAGGCCTTCGACCAGACCTTCGACGCCTGGGCCGACCGGCCGCTGCTGCTCTCCATGGAAGGTGGCGGTGTGGACTGGCCCAGCTCCTGCCGCAACGGCACCTGCCGCACCTGCATCGGCCAGCTCGTCGGCGGCACGGTGCGCTACGAGATGGACTGGCCAGGCCTGACGGCGGAAGAGAAGGAAGAAGGGTATGTGCTGCCCTGCGTGGCCCACCCCTGCTCGGACGTGGTGCTCAAAGAGGGCTACTGAAACCGGCTTTAAGCCAGCACGTTGAGCCGCGTGCCCAGGCTGCCCGAGGTGGCCAGGGGCTGCGGACCGGTAGCAGGCTGCAGCAGGATCTGCAGGCTGCTCTGCTGCATGTCCATGGCCTGGCGCAAGACGTACACCTGCACGTTCTGCGCGAGCCGCGCCGACTGCAACTGGCCGGCGATGGCGATGATCTGGTTGCTGATGCCGTCCATGCTCGATATCGGGTGGTTCCACACCCTTTATCGGCAGACCGGTCCATAACTTGAGGCTCAGGCGTTCAGCGTGCCGCGCAGCAATTCGGGCAGGCGCTCGACCCCCATGCGGAAACCGCAGGCCTGGGCATGGCCGCCGCCGCCCATGCTCTCGGCCAGGGGAATGCAGTCGAAGCTGCGCTGCGAACGCAGGCCGGCCTTGATGAGCCCGCCCTTGCTGGCGCTCCACATCAGGGCAAAAGTGCCGCTCTTCTTCGAAAGCATCTCGCCCACCAGGCTGTGGAACATGCCGGGCGCATTGACCATGAGGCCAGCCTGGCCGTTGAAGACCACGGGCTCGGCGCCGGCGGCGATGTCCTCGCAGAGCTTGCGGAACTTCTCGTCCATGGCCTGGCCGCGCAGCATGAAGTTCGCCAGTTCGTCTTCGTCATAGGACGCGATCTGCGCCCAGCGTTCGAAGTCCATGGTCTCCATGTCGAGCGCGGCGAGGAAACCCGCGCTCTCGGGGAATTTCCAGGCCCAGATGTCGCGGTCTTCGATGTAACGCACCAGGGCGGGCAGCGCGCGGTCCGACTGGAAGAACTCCCAGGCCAGGCGCGCCCCGGACTTGCTCATGTCGAAATGCACGACGCCACAGCGGCAGGCAAAGCCCGTGAGCTTTTCGGCGGCGCTCTTGTGGTGGTCCAGCAGGACGAGCTTGGCGGCGCGCTGCTCGATGGCCGACATGATCTCGGGCGCAAAGGAGAAGTCCAGGATGTAGACCGCGCGGCCCTCGAGCGGCGGCAGGTCGTCCACGGTCTTCACATCACCATGGTCGCAGGGACGGAACTCGGCCTGGCCTTCGTAATACAGCCAGGCCGCCAGCGCAGCACCGAAGCCGTCGGCACAGCGTGCGTGGTAGAGGACCAGCGGCGAGGGATCGTGGCGGTCGGGGTGGACCAGCAGTTGCTGGGGCAGCAGGGTTTTCATCGGGCGGGTTTCCTGGGACGGGCGGCGGCCTGGGGAGGCGCAGATTTCTTGACGGCGGGTTGGGTACGGATATGGCCGGCACTCTGGAGCGCTTCCTTGCGCAGCTGGCGCTCGGCATCGAGCTGTTTGCCTTCGGCCAGCCAGCGCGCGTATTCCTGCGGCGTCTCCAGCGAGATGCGGCCCAGCGCGCCGACGCGGAAGTCGTGGATCAGCAGTTCGGCCGCCTTCTGCAGGTTGACCTTGTTGCCAGCCTGCAGCGCACCGCGGTTGCGGCCGATGGCCTCGAGCAAGGCGTCGCTCTCCTGGGCCGCGACGTCCTTGAGCGCGTACCGCGCGGCCAGCTCGGCCGCGTAGTGGGGCTTGAGGTAGTCCAGCAATTCGAGCGCCACCTCCTGGTCGTCGAAGGCGTTGCGGCCCACGGCTCCGCTGGCGGCCAGGTTGTAGCCGCTTTGCGCGACGATGATGCGCGGCCACAGCATGCCGGGGGTATCGAACAGGTAGAAGCCGTCTTCGAGCACGATGCGCTGCTCGTTGCGCGTCACACCGGCTTCGTCAGCCGCCTTGGCAGCGCTCTTGCCCACGAGGCGGTTGATCAGCGTGGACTTGCCTACGTTGGGGATGCCGCAGATCATGACGCGCAGCGGGCGCGCCATGCTGGTGCCGCGTGTGGGCGCCAGTTCGCGGCACGGCGCGATCAGCCGCTTGGCGGCGTTGCCATCGGTGGTGTCCAGGGCAATGGCGCGCGTGCCCTCGCGGCCGTTGTAATGCGCCAGCCAGAGCGCGGTACAACCCGGGTCGGCCAGGTCCTGCTTGTTCAGAACCTTGAGGCTGGGGCGCTTGGCAGTCAGCGAGGCCAGCATGGGGTTGGCGCTGGAGCCCGGCAGGCGTGCGTCGACCATCTCGATGACCACATCAATGTGCTTGATGCGCTCCTCGATGGTCTTCTTGGTCAGGTGCATATGACCTGGGAACCACTGGACGGCCATGGATTTCGTGTTCTGTGTTTTGGGCAGTAGAGATTGTCGCCGAGACGGCTCGTTTTCTGGATTGGGAACTGCTTTCGTGGCAGGCCGGGTCTCGCCCCGGCGGGCGACTCACTTTCTCTTGCTTCGCCAAGAGAAAGTAAGCAAAGAGAAGGCGAGCCGAAGTCAGGGCCGCTGCGCGGTTCCTTGCGCTGCTCGCAGCGGGCGGGGTCTGGCTCAACGCGCTGCGCTCAAACAACGCCCGCCCTGATCCGCCCGCTGCTGCGCTGCTCAGCCCTGCCACACGGCATGGGGAACCGGACAGCCGGGAACCCAACAGCCGAACCCCACAAGGACGCGCCATGGCGCGTCCTTGTTGTCTTGGGTTTTGGTCTCCGGCTCCCCATTACCGTGAGAGGAGGCGAGTAGCGCAGGCCAGGGCGGAGAAAGAAGTGCAGATGTCTGAGCCCGCAGGGCGAGTTTCTGCACTTCCCGCACTGGCCGAGCAACGCAGCGTGCCCGTGGCGCAGCGGAGGGACGACGAACCCGGCTCGCCTTTTCTTTGGTGACTTTCTTTTGGCGAAGCAAAAGAAAGTCACTGCCCTGCCGGGGGCACATCCCGGCAATGCCACGCAAGACAAAAAGATGCGAGGAACCAGACCGGCAACGATAATCCCTCTATGACGAACCCAGCCAAGCAAGAAGCCCAACTCAGAAAAGCCGACCAGGAGCTGCTCTTCAAAGGCATCGCCATCGCCCTGATCGGCGCAGTCATCCTGCTGGGCCCGTACTTCGCCCGTTCGCCAGCGGTACAGGAACTGCTGACCGGTGGCCAGATCGTGGGCTGGTTCGCCCTCGTCCTGGGAGTCGCCTTTTTAGGCCAGTACTTCCTGCGTCGCCGCGCGCGCCGGTAAGCCGAGCCGCGTCGGCGAGACGTACTGCTGGCGGAAGATCTCGAAAGGCATGGTGTCAGCCGCCTCGATGGCCTTCTGGTCTTCGAGCGACTTGCGTGCCATCAGCTCGTAACGCAGCTGCTGCTGCGGCGTCCACGGGCGGGCCAGCAGGTTCTCGCGCGTCTGCTGCGAGCGGGCCCGCACAAAACGCAGAAAAGAGTTGTCATGCCCGCTGGCCATCTCGGCCAGCACGCGCGCCGATGGCAGGGTCGAGGGAGAGTCCAGGCCGGTACGGGCCGAGGCCAGGGCCGCGCTGTAGTCCGTGCAACCGTGCGCGGCGTCCAGCGCGCGTGCGATGGGCTCGCAGGCCTGCACCAGTTCGCTGCCCCAGTCCTTCAACGTCACCGCCTGGCCTCCACGCAGCAGTTGCAGGCCCGGTTCGCGGCCGCGCGCGGCCGTGAGGTGCTGGTTGCGTGCGAGCTCGGCGATCTCCTGCGGCGTGTCGGGCGGGCTCTCGCTCTGCAGGCAATGCAGCAGGAACACATCGAGGAAACGCATGGTCTGCGCATTGATACCCACGGGCTCGAAAGGGTCCAGGTCCATGAGGCGCACCTCCACGTACTCCACGCCGCGCTCGCGCAGGGCGTGCAGCGGGCGCTCGCCCTGGAAGATGGTGCGCTTGGGACGGATGGTGCCGTAGAACTCGTTCTCGATCTGCAGCAGGCTGGTGGCGAGCTGGATGTAGTCGCCGCCGGGGTTGAGCACGCCCAGGGCTTCGTAGGCCGGCCAGGGCCGCGTGAGCGCATCGTGCAGCGAGGCGGCATAGCCTTCCAGGCTGTTGTAGCTGACGGCCAGCGAAGCCTGCGCGTCGCTCTGGTAACCCAGGCGCCCCATGCGCAGCGAGGTGCCATGCAGCATGTACAGCGCCTGGCCGCCCAGCGACTGCAGTTCGTGCTGGCGACCTTCGACAAAGGTAGGGCACAGGGCGGGCGAGGCGCCGAAGAGATAGAGCAGCAGGAAGGCGTGGCGGCGGAAGTTGCGGATCAGCGCGAAGTACTCCGCGTTGCTCACGCCGGGCAGCGACCAGTTGTAGTGGATGCCCGAGATGGTCTGCATGCGTCGGCCATAACGATGGCCCAGGCCCATGCGATAGACGCTTTTGGCGCGCCCGATGTTGGAGGAACCGTAGCGCCCCAGGGGAATGGTCTCGTCCGTCGGCAGGCCGCAGGGCATGCTGGAAACCCAGAGCATCTCCTGCCCGGCCTCACGCAGGGTGCGGTAGGTGTACTGGTGGGTCTCGGTGAGCTCGTCCAGGCAGGCCTGCACACCGGCATGCACACCGGTGATGAGCTCGAGCTGCGACTCGGAATAGTCGGTGGTGATGTGCGGGTGCGTGAGCGCCGAGCCCAGCGCCAGGGGATGGGGCGTGAGCGCCAGCTTGCCGTCGGGCAGCGCGCGCAGGCTCTCCTTCTCGATGCCACGCCGGATACCCAGCAGGCGCTCGGAGGCCAGGAGAGGGTGGGCGACGGGGCTGCTCATGCGAAAGATCCTGCGGCTGTTCTATTTGTAATCGGACCCGGAAGTTACCATGCCGGGATAAACCCTGCTGCGCGGGGTCAAGACCCCTCCCTTGCCCCGAATGAGCGACCCTCCGAGCACCCTCATCACACCAGGCCCGCTGGCCGACACCCAGGCCATGGTCGCCACGCTGCAGCAGCGCGCCCAGGTCGCCGGGGTGAGCCTGCGCAACCCGCCGCCCCTGCCCACGGGCTGCTGCGGGCGTGGCTGCAACGGCTGCGTGTGGGAGGGGTTCTATGCGGCGGCGGCGTACTGGCAGGAGGAGGCGGAGTTGCGCCTGCAGGGCCAGGACGGCCCATGAACGCCCTCCTCCTCATCAGCCTGGTCTACGCGATCATGAGCCTCGCCACCTATGCCGTCTATGCGCGGGACAAATCGGCCGCACGTCGCAGGCGCCGACGCGTGTCCGAACGCACGCTGCACCTGCTGGCCTTGCTGGGCGGCTGGCCGGGTGCACTGCTGGCACAGCGACATCTGCGCCACAAATCGGTCAAGACCGCTTTCCTGCTGGTGTTCTGGCTCACGGTGCTGCTCAACGGCGCGCTGCTCATGACCGTGGTGTGGCAACTGCCGCCCTAGAATCCGGCCTGCCCCTGTCACACCCCCGAAAGAGAGACTGCCCATGCCCATGACCGACACCCCGAGCTGCGACCTGGTGCTCTACACGCATCCCTGGTCCCGCGGCCAGATCGCGCGCTGGATGCTGGAGGAAACCGGCGCCCCCTATCGCCAGGTCGTCCTCGACTTCGGCACCACCATGAAGGCCCCGGACTACCTGGCACTCAACCCCATGGGCAAGGTGCCGACCGTCGTGCACGGCCAGCAGATCGTGACCGAATGCGCCGCCATCTGCGCCTACCTGGCCGATGCCTACCCGGCGGCCGGCCTGGCACCGCCGCCGGCGCAGCGCGCCGCCTACTACCGCTGGCTGTTCTTCGCCGCCGGCCCGCTGGAGGCCTCGGTGGTGGACCGCACCCTGGGCGTGAAGATCGAGGCAAAGCAGGAGCGCATGGTCGGCTACGGCAACTACGACAAGGTCATGGACACGCTGGCCGGCACGCTGGCGCGCACGAGCTGGCTTGGCGGCCCGGCCTTCAGCGCTGCCGATCTCTACGTAGGCGCCCAGCTCATCTGGGGCATGCAGTTCGGCACCATCCCCAAACGCGCCGAATTCGAGGACTACGCCGCCCGGCTCACGCAGCGCCCGGCCTACCAGGCCGCCAAGGCCATCGATGCAGCGCTCGGCGCGCAGCTCGCAGCGAAGCAGGCTTAGCGCAAGCGGCGCTCAGCCCTTGCCCAGCATGGCCATGGCGCGTCCCACCTCATGCTGGCCCTGCGCGCTGCCGCTGCCGGGCACCGTTTCGTGGCTGCGGTCCAGCACTTCGGCCAGGTGCTGCTGCAGGCGCACGTCGGCGTTCTCGTCGATGCCGATCCAGGCGCCCTGCGTCATCGTGATGTGCGCGGCCTCGACGCTGCCCGCACCCGCACAGAGCGTGGTGCGTGTGGGCGCATCGGCACTGGCCAGCACCAGCATGGCGGGCACCACGGCCTCAGGCTGCAGGGCACGCAGCACTTCGGCGGGCATCAGGTCTTCGGTCATGCGCGTGGCGGCGGTGGGGGCCAGGCAGTTGACGCGGATGTCGTTCTTGGCACCTTCGAGCGAGAGGGTCTGCATCAGCCCCACCAGGGCCAGCTTGGCCGCGCCGTAGTTGCTCTGGCCGAAGTTGCCGTAGAGGCCGCTGGACGAGGTGGTCATCACGATGCGACCGTATTTCTGCGCCGTCATGTGGGGCCAGACGGCCTTGCAGCAGTGCACGGCGCCCATGAGGTGCACGTCCAGCACGAGACGGAAGTCGGCCAGCTCCATCTTGGCGAAGGTCTTGTCGCGCAGGATGCCGGCGTTGTTGACCAGGATGTCCACGCGGCCCCAGGTCTCCACCGTCTGCTGCACCATGGCCTGTACGGCCTCGAAGTCGGTGACGGACGCCGCATTGGCCATGGCCTCACCGCCCGCCGCACGGATCTCGTCCACCACCTGTTGTGCGGCACTGGCCGAACCGCCCGAGCCGTCACGGGCACCGCCCAGGTCGTTCACCACCACCCTGGCGCCGCGTTGGGCCAGCGCCAGCGCATGCTGGCGGCCCAGGCCACCACCGGCCCCGGTCACGATGGCCACCCGGCCCTTGAAGTCGATCATGCTGTCTCCTCTGTGTATGTCAGCGTATGGTCAAATCTTAATGGACGAATAAAACCCGCCGAGTCCTGCACACGACACCATGGAACTGAACCGCACCCTCATCGAAACCCCGCCGCGCGACGCGGCCACCGTGGTCATGCTGCGCGACGCGCCCACCGGGCTGGAGGTCTTCCTGCTCAAGCGCCATGGTCTGTCCGACGTACTGGGTGGCGCCTATGTGTTCCCCGGCGGCAAGATCGACGCGCAAGATGCCGCGCTGGCCCTCCAGCTGGACCAGCCCCTGGCCGCGCTGCACGGCGCACTGGGCGAGCCCGACACAGCGGCCGAGCTGGCCGCGAGCTGTTACGTGGCGGCGCTGCGTGAGGCCTTCGAGGAATCGGGGGTGCTGTACGCGCATGGCGCCAGCGCCGAACAGGTGGCGCAGGCCACCGCGCTGCTGCGTGCGGGCCAGGGATTTGCCGAGGTGCTGACGCAACTGGGCCTGAAGCTCGACAGCCGCAGCGTGCTGCCCTGGTCGCGTTGGATCACGGCCAAGATGGCCTCGGTCAGCAGCAAGCGCTTCGACACCCGCTTTTTCGTCGCAGCAGTGCCGTCCGGACAGACCGCACGGCACGATGACCACGAGACCACCGAAAGCGTTTGGCTGGGGCCGCGCGCTGCGCTAACCCAGTACTGGGACGGTCGCATCGCACTTGCGCCACCGCAGATCATGAGCCTTGCGCATCTGAGCCGGCACGATACGGTTCGCAGCGTACTGGACGAGGCACGCTGCAGGCCTCCCGCGCTGGTGTTGACTGAACCCTACGACGACGAGCACGGTACGCGCGTGTTGTGCTACCCCGGGGACCCTCACCATACGCTGCGCGAGCGGGCCTTGCCCGGACCGACCCGCCTTTACTATCGCAACCGCCGCTTCGAACCAGAAGGTAATTTTGAGGCCCTATTCGAAGACTAGCGAGCTGTGGGCTCTGCTGCGGCTCGATTGGTGCAACGGCCCCAACCGGAATACCGCCCAAAGCGCGGCTCGCAAACTAGATCGGCAGTCCCTGCATGAAACGCGGAATTTTCTGCAACAAAGTCTCTCGATGATCCCGATGAGGAAAGTGCCCGCAATCGGATAGCTCGAGGACGACAGACCCAGGGACATTGCGGGCGATCCCGCGAATCTGCTCCATCGTCGCGTACTCATCTTGCTCGCCCTGTATGGCCAGCACAGGACAGCGGATGGCGGGCAGGTCATTCACGATAGACCAGTTCGTGAACTCCGGTGATAGCCAGACGCGGTTCCAGCCCCAGAAAGCCGAATCGGGGTCATGGTGAAACGGCGCCAGGCGCTTGCGCAGGGTACCGCTTTCGTAGGCGATGCGCGCCTTGCGAATGCTGTCGAGGGCGCATTCCTCGACGCAAATATGCGGCGCCAATACAATGACACCGGCCAGTTGACGGACTTTGGCGGCATACAACAACGCAATCGAGCCGCCATCGCTGTGCCCCAGCAGCCAAAGGGCTTGCCGCCCCGCATCGACGTGCAAGGCCTGCAACAAGGCCGGCAGCACCTCGTCGGCCTGCCGGTGCATGAAGTCCACAGTCCAGTTTTCATCGCCTGCACGCGGCGTGGAGAACCCGTAGCCCGGACGCGAGTAGACCAGACCACGACAGTGGGAGGCCTGACACAGGCGTTGCGGGAAATCACGCCACATGGCGACCGAGCCCAGACCTTCGTGAAGAAAGACCATGAGCGGCGCTTCGCATCGTTCAGGCGCAATCCAGGCGTATTCGATAGAAATCGACCTCCCCTCGCAACGGATGTCCACGTAGCGAGAGGGGAGTGTTGGCACGTCAGTCAATCCGGGCACCTCTTCCAGCGAGGATGCAGACCGAGCAATGAATCATCGAAACATACAAGCACCGCGGTGACCTAACTTTGAAGCAAACCTGCTCGATCCGCGCACATGTGGGGGCTCCGCAGACGAGCAGACACTCGCCATCGGATAAGCCAGGAGAGGCCACTTTCATCAGGCGAATCATGCGGCCAGGCGTGCCTCAGACCGCCAGCATGCCGGCCACGCGGTGGCGTGCCAACCGTTTGGGCCGGAGGGCTTCGCTTGCTACCTTTCGGATGCCTGGAGTGATCTGCACGACCGCTGCGGTAGCTACCAGGACAACCACCAAGTGATGCTCGCTAAGGTTCACTGCACAACCTAGACGCTGAGGCCCTCGATCAACTTGGCACGTGAGCTCACGTCGGCTGAATCACCTTCCAGCGTGACCCGCCCGCGCTCGACCAGATAGAAGCGGTTGGTCAGTTCCAGAGCGGCGTGCACATTCTGCTCCACCAGCACAATGGAAATACCTTCCTTGACGAGCCCACGCATAAGCGCGAACAACTCCTCCACGATCATGGGCGCCAACCCCTCGGTCGGCTCATCGATCAGCAGCAGCTTGGGTGCGCCTGTCAGCACTCGGGCAAAGGCCAGCATCTGCTGCTCGCCGCCCGACAGAGTCGTACCCATCTGACGCCGCCGCTCGGCCAGCCTCGGAAAACGGCCATAGATCTCATCCAGCTTGCGCTGCTGCTCCGCACGGCTGCGGCCCGGGGCCTGCATGAAACCCAGGCGCAGATTCTCTTCCACCGTCAGGCCTGGGAAGATGCGCCGGTCTTCCGGCACCAGGCCGATACCCAAGCGGCTGATCTGATCGGACATGATGCCGTTGAGCGCACGCGCGCCGAAGATGATCTCCCCCTGCGTAGGCTGGACCCAGCCGGCAATCGTCTTCATGACGGTGGTCTTGCCCACACCGTTGCGGCCAAACAGACCAATCACCTCACCCGCGCCTACCCGCAAGTTGATACCCTGCAGTACGTGACTCAGGCCGTAATGGGTGTGTACATCCCGTAGTTCCAGCATCGTGTCTCCTAGTGATGTTCGCCGAAGTAGGCGGCCTGCACACTGGCATTGCCGCGCACCTGCGCTGGTGCGCCCTCTGCGAGCTTCTGTCCTTGGTGCATAACGACCACGTGGTCCGACAGGTTCATGACCAATTCCACGTCATGCTCGACCAGCAAGATGCTCAAGCCGTGTTCGGCGGCGAGGCCACGGATCAGGGCCTCCGTCTCCCGGGTGTCGGCGTGACTCATGCCCTGGGTCGGTTCGTCCAGTAACAGCATGCGCGGGTGCGCAGCCAGCGAAACCGCGATCTCCAGGCGGCGCTGCTCGCCGTGCGACAGGTAGCCGGCCAGCTCGTAGCGCTTGGACTGCAGGCCAAACTGCTCGACCAGCTGTTCGACCCGCTCGTGGGCCCGGGTGCTGGCCGACAGGGGCCGGAACAGGCCGCGACCCTGCTCGAGAAACTGAGCCGCCAGGCGCAGGTTCTCCTGCACCGGGAGCTCGAAGAACAGGTTGGTGATCTGGAAGGAACGCGACAGGCCCGAGCGCAACATCTTGTCGGGCGAGGCGCCCGTGACGTCCTGGCCCTCGAACAAGACCTGACCGGACGAAGGCGTGATCGCGCCGCTGATCAGATTGAACAGGCTGCTCTTGCCGGCCCCGTTGGGTCCGATGATGGCCGTGATCTTGCCGCGCTGGGCCTCGAACGTGACATCATTGACGGCCTGCAGCGAGCCGAAGCGCACGCCCAGTCCTTGTACAGAAAGGATGGACTCCATCACTGATCTCCTTGATGGTGGTGTGAACGCCGTGCATCGAGACGGCGCTGCAGCAACGGCGTCAGGTAGCCGATCAGGCCCCGCGGGAACACGATCACCACCACCACGAACAGCAGGCCGATGATGATCTGGTGGTGGGCGGTAAATGAGCCCACCACCGACCTCAAACCCGTGAGCAGCGCCGAGCCATAAAGCGGGCCGATCAGGGTGCCGGCGCCGCCGACGATCACGTTGATCACGGCATTCCCGGAAACCTGGAAGAACATCAGCTCGGGCGACACGAAGCCGCGTAGCATCGGGTACAAGGCGCCGCTTACACCGGCGATACAGGCCGCGCCGACAAAAGCCAGCAGCTTGTAGCGCCAGGGATCGAAGCCCAGGAAGGGCACCCGATCCTCGTTGGTTCGGATGGCCGAGAGCTGGCGCCCGAAGGGCGTGTCCATCAGGTAGCGCAAGCCCAGGTAGATCACGAAGATCACAGCCAGCGTGACAAGAAAGAAGCCGGTCGGTGCGGTCGAATCCAGGCCCGGGACCACGGCCGCACCAGGCACGCCGATGATGCCGTCGGAAGCCCCGAGTTCGCGGGTGTTGAACACCACCTTGGAAACCACCTGGGCCAGTCCGAAACTGATGAGGGCGAAGTACACGCCCTTGGAGCGGATGGCAATGATGCCGCCGACCAGACCGGCCAGCGCACTCGCCAGCAGAGAGACGGCCAGGCTGAGCCAGAAGGAGGCGTGCCATTCCTTGAGCACCAGCGCCGAAACATAGGCCCCGAGGCCGAAAAACAGCGCCTGGCCCAGCGGCAGAAGGCCCACCCGCCCCAGCAACAGGTCGACCGAGAGCGCCAGCCCGCCGAAGATCAGGGCCTCGGTGGCCAGGCGCAGGAAGAAGACGTCGCCTACCAGCGTCGCCACCAGCGCAAAGACCAGGGCTCCCGCGAAGAACAGAAGGCTGAACAGGCGCAGCGCATCGGGTGCACGCGCGCGATTGAGTTGGTTGTCAGGCATGACCGAGCTTTCCGAACAGGCCCTGGGGTCGCCACATCAACACCAGCACCATGATGCCGAACAGCAGCGGATCGTTCCAGACCGGGGAGATAAAGAGGCTGGAGATGGACTGCACCTGCGTGAGCAGCAGCCCGGCCAACACCGCGCCCTTGATCGAGCCCATGCCGCCGATGATGACCACGCTGAAGGCGATCAGCACGAAGTCGCGGCCCATGGTCGGAAAGACCGAGTAGATGGGCGCCAGCAGCACGCCCGCCAGGCCGGCGAGCGCCACGCCGAAGGCGAAGGTGGCGGCGTAGACACGCGAGACCGGCACGCCCAGGGAGGCACTCATGTGGCGGTCGAAGGCCGCCGCGCGCACAATGGCGCCCAGCGAGGTGCGAAACACCAGCACCCAGACGGCGGCGATCAGCAGCCCACCCGCCGCCATGACGAACAGACGATAGTTCGGGAAGAACAGCCCGAAGAGCTCGGACCCCCCGGTGATCGGGGTCTCGACGCGCAGCGGATTGGCGCCAAAGATGATCTTGAGCACGTCCTCCAGCACGATGGCCAGGCCAAAGGTCAGCAGCAGCGTGAGCGTATGCCGGTCCTTGCTGTGGAACACCCGCTGGATCAGTCCTCTCTCCGTGGCATATCCGAGGACCGCCATCAGCACGGGGGTGAGCGCCAGCGCCCACCAGAAGGACAGACCGAGCCCCAGCAGGGCCACCGCCAGATAGGCGCCGATGGCGTAGAACTCGCCATGCGCCATATTGATGACGTCCAGCAGTCCGAAGATGATGGTGAGGCCCAGCGCCATCAGTACCACGGCAACGCCGATGGACAGGCCGTTGATCATCTGCGGCGCCAGGACAAATTGCAGCCATTCCAGGGCTTCGGTCATGGTCGCCCTCAGAACTTGGTGCAGCTGTCAGGGCCGATGGCCGCAGCGGCCGCCACCTTGCCGACGATCTCGAACTTGCCGCCGTTCACGCGCACGGCGTACATGTCCTGCATGGCCTGGTGGTCACCGGCACGCATGGTCTTGAGACCCTGCGGCGTGGACCACTGGATGCCGCGCATGGCTTCGCGCACCTTGTCGGTGTCGGTGCTCTTGACCTTTTCAACCGCAGCTTTGTAGAAGAACAGCACGCCATAGCTGTCGGCGCCGTACAGGTCAGGCTGGGCCTTGTTCGCCGCCTCGAAGCTGGCGACGAACTTCTTGTTGTCGGCGTTGTCGATGTTGGGCGAGTAGCCCACGCCGGTCACGAAGCCGTCGGCCGCCTTGCCGATAGCCTGCAGGTTCTGCGAAGTCACCGTGCCCGAAGCGCCCACCACCTGCACGTTGCGGCTCAGGCCGAACTCGGCCATCTGGGTGAACAGGCGCACGGTGTCGTTGCCGGCCACCGAGGTGTAGATCACGCTCGGTCGGGCCGAGCGCATCTGGCCAAAGAAAGGCGAGTAGTCCTTGTTGTCCAGCGGCGCGAACACCTCGCCTACCGTCTTGGCGCCCTTACCCTCGGCGGCCGACTTGAACGCCGCCACCGTGCTGCGGCCCATCTCGTAATCCGGACCGAGGTAGAACACATTGGCGTTCGGCCTGGTGGAGGCCATCCAGTCGGCCAGCGCGGCGGACTGCATGCCGGCGCGGGCGTTGACACGGAACACGTTGGGCGAGCACTTGTCGGCGGTGATCGAGTCGGCAAAGGACACCGTGGTGGCAATCAGGCGGTTGTTGCGCTCGGCCACCTGGCCCACGGCCAGGGTGGAGCCGGAGTTCACGGTGCCGGTCAGAAAGTCGACCTTGCTGACCTGGAACAGCTTCTCCGCCTTTTGCACGGCCACGGCCGGGTTGGCCTCCTCGTCTTCGTAGATCAGTTCAATCTGGCGGCCGGACACGCCGCCGCTGGCGTTGATTTCCTTGGCGGCCAGGTCCAGGCCCCATTTCACCTGCTGGCCGATGCCGGCATAGGTGCCCGACAGCGGTGTGACCACGCCGATGCGGATCGGGCCGGTCTGGGCATAGGCACCGGCGGTGAAGGCAGCGGCGGCCATCAGGGTGGGAATCATCTTGGTTTTCATGTCATGTCTCCTTCGGATCGTTGGGGTTCTGGGTTGACGGGAACGTTGCGGAATCAGCGGCCGACGAACTTCGGCGTGCGCTTGTCGTGGAAAGCCTCCACGCCTTCGCGGAAGTCCTCCGAGCTTCGCAGGCGTGAATAGCAGTGGCCTTCCAGCTCGATCGCCACGGTCAAAGGCGAATCCTCGGTGTCGTTGAGCAGCTTTTTGGCCGTGCGCTGGGCCAGCGGCGAGAACGAACGCAATTCGTCGACCAACTGGTTGGTGGCTGTTTCCAGTTCGGCGTCGGGCACAATGGCCGTGGCCACGCCCCAGTCATAGGCCTGCTGGCCGGGGATGCGGCGCGAACGCATCACGATGTCCTTGGTGCGGGTGATGCCCACCATCTTCTGCAGGCGGGCCGAGCCGCCCGAGCCCGGGATCTGCCCGAGCTTCTGCTCGGGCAGTGCGTACAACGTTGTCGGCGTAACCAGGCGGAAGTCGCAGGCCAACGAGATCTCGAAGCCCACGCCGAAGCAGTAGCCGCGGTTGGCCGCGATCACCGGCTTGCTGCAGCGAGCAGGTGCCGCGACGTTCCAGGCCAGCTTGGAGACGTGCTCCGGACTGGCTTCCAGAAAGCCCATGATATTGCCGCCGCTGGAGAAATGCTCACCTTCGGCGCGTAGCACGATGACACGCACGTCATCGTTGGCATCCAGCGCTTCAAAAGTGATGCGTAGCTGCTCGCGCTGCGTCATGCTGATGACGTTGAACGGCGGGCGAGTCAGGATGATGTCGGCGCGCTGCTTCGAGGCGTCGATCTCGACGCGGTAGCCGTCGAGATCGCGGCTCAGGGTCACGGCCGGGTGCTGAAGATCGCTGAGTTGCATGGTTGTCCTTTAGGTTGAGCGGAGGAAATGAGTTCAAGCGGGCGGCACTGGCGGCAGGCCGGTGCCCGGCTCGGCTTCGGGCGTGTAGTCGCCGGCCACCAGCTTGCGGCGCAGTACCTTGCCCACGGGCGACTTGGGAATTTCATCGACGAAGACATACTCCCGCGGGCGCTTGAAGTTGACCAGATCGGAAGTGCGACAGTGCTGGTCCAGCCCCTCGGAAGAGACGTTCTGCTTGCGCTTGACGAAGGCGACCACACGCTGCCCCCAGCGCTCGTCCTTCAAACCAGCCACAGCCACCTCGTCCACGGCCGGGTGCAGCGAGAGCACCGATTCGATGTCGACCGGCGAGATGTTCTCGCCGCCGCTGATGATCATGTCGTCGACCCGGCCGGTCACGAACAAGTCGCCGTCGGCGTCTACGTAGCCGGTATCACCGGTGAAGTACCAGCCGTCGCGCAGGCTCTTCGCGTTAGCGTCGGGCCGGTTGTGGTAACCCTCGAAGGCCTCGTCGCTGAGCAAGTCGGCAATAATCTGCCCCTCCTCCATAGGCGCGGCCAACTCCTCGACCGACTTGCCGTCCAACGTCACCACGCGCAGGCGGGTGTTGAGGCCGGCACGCCCGGCCGAGCCTGGCTTGCCGACAGCATCCTGGTTGATGGCGAAGGTATAGATCTCGGAACTGCCATAGTGGTTGACGAACAAGTCGGGCTTGAAGGCTGCCTGCAGACGCAACAGCAGCGCGTCATGCATCGGCGCACCGGCGAAGCCAAGGCGACGCACCGATGAGATGTCAGTGCGGGAGAAGTCGGGATGCGCCAGCAGGTCGTGGTACAGGGTGGGCACCAGATAGAGATGGCTGACTTTCTCGGACTGAATACGGGCCAGCGCCTGCGCGGCGTCGAACTTTGGCATACAGACGAAACAGCCATCGACCAAAGCCAGCGCCAGCAACGAGCGTACCCCCATGGTGTGGTACAGCGGCATGACGCCCAGCGTGCATTCGCCATACCCGTACCGGTTCTGTGCCACGTGCGCCAGCGCGGCCACGCGTTCGGCGTGCTGGCGGCGCGGCACTCCCTTGGGTGCGCCGGTGGTTCCCGAGGTGTAGAGCATCAGCGACAGGTCCAATGCCTGGGCCTGTGGCACGGGGGTGTATTCGCCCTTGAAACAGTCGGCGTAACGCAGGCCGCTGGTGTCCCCCTCGCCTACGTAGACCAGCGTGGCCCGGTGGACTGTCACAGCCTCGTACACGGCACTGGCCGACGCTTGCTCATAGACCAGCACCGAGGCCGCCGCATCCCGTAGGCAGTGGAGAATCTCCTCTGGCTTGGCGCGCCAGTTCAGCGGCGTCATCACGATGCCGGCAAACTGGCAGGCCCAGTGCAAGGTGGCCGCTTCGACGCGGTTTTGCAGTACCGACAGCAGGTGGTCGCCGGACTTGAGGCCCAGCTCGCGCAGGCCGCGCTGTACCGCGCCGATTTTCAGCGCCCACTGCGCATAGCTCAGACGCTGCGAGCCGTCGACAAGCGCGATAGCCCTCGGCGACCGCTCCACGCTCTGCAGGAAAGTCCGTCCCAAATCAAGCATCTGCCACCTCCATCAAGGCCTTGACGATGGGCGCATAACCCGTGCAGCGGCACAGGTGGCCCGAAAGCATGTCGCGCACGTCCTGCTCGCTGGGCTTGCGGCCCTGCTGGCGCAGGCGCTGAAGCCAGTCGGTGCTGGACATCAGGATGCCGGCGGTGCAAAAGCCGCACTGCAGCGCGTGGTGGCGCTTGAAGGCGGCCTGTAGCTCGGACAGCACCCCGCCCTCGCCAGCCAGGCTTTCGACGGTGTCGACCCGCCGGCCATCGGCCTGCACGGCCAGCGTCAGGCAGGAGCGACAGGCCACGCCGTCCAGTTGCACCGTGCAGGCACCGCACACGCCATGCTCGCAGCCCACGTGGGTGCCGGTCAGACCCAACTCGTGGCGCAGGTAGTCGCTCAACAGTGTGCGCGTCGTGCTGTGACCGCGCCGGCTGCGACCGTTGACTTCGATCGTCACCGGGTACAGCTGCTGGCGCCCAAGAATGTCATGGTTCATTTGGAATTCCTTGCTTGCAGGGCCTCGGCAACGGCCTGACGGCCCAGTCGGCGCACCAGGTGGCGGCGCGAGGCCGCGCTGATCTGTGGGTCGTCGCGAGCATCCAGCGCCCAGGCGAACTCGTTGAGCGCGTCGTCCAGCGCGTTGCCTTCCAGCAGCGGCCATTCGCGCACCATCGGCCGGTCAGCCACGCCGCCCACGGCCACGCGCAGCCCCTGCGCGTCGGCGATGGCGGCCACCGCGCAGACCGCGAAGTCACCGTGCCGGCGGGAGAACTCCCGGAAACCGAAGCCCTGACCGGGCCGGACCAGGGGAAAGCGCACCGCCTCCAGCAATTCGTCGGGCGCTCGCGCTGTGCTGAGCATGCCGGTGAAGAACTGGTCGGCCGGCAACAGGCGCTGGCGGGTGCCGCGCCTGAGCACAACGCTGCCCTTGAGGGCCAGCAGGCACAGCGGCAGCTCGGCCGACGGATCGGCATGCGCGATCGAGCCGCACACCGTGCCGCGGTTGCGGATCTGGAAATGCGAGATATGGGGGAAGGCCAGCTGCAGCAGCGGTAACTCGCGGGCCAGGCCCTCACGCCACTCCAGCTCGGCCTGGGTGGCGGAAGCGCCCACCTGCAGGTAGCCGTCCCGTATCTCGATGCGTGCCAACGAGACGCTGCGCGAGATATCGATCAGCATCTCTGGCTGCGCCAGACGCATGTTGAGCACGGCCATCAGCGACTGGCCTCCAGCCAGGATGCGGGCCTGCTCGCCGTGACGAGCCAGCAGTTCACAGGCCGCCTCGGCGCTATCGGCACGTACGTAGTCAAATGCGGCGGGCTTCATGCGCGTACCCCCAGAAGACGCAGGACCCGACGCCACCAGCTGGGCGCTACAGCTTCTCCGCCGGCCTGACGACCCAGCGACTCGAACAGCTGGGCCACGATGATGCGGGCGGCGCCTTCGAGCATGCGACTGCCCACCATGGCCACCTTGCCACCCACCTGGGCGCTGTAGTCGTACTTCAGGCGCGTTCCGGTAGCCGTGGCCTGTAGCGTCACCAGACCGTCGCCGGCACCTGTGCCCAGCGAGGAGCGGCCGCTGCCGGCCAGGCGCAGGCTGCGCGGGGCGTCGATATCGGAGAGGATGATCTCGGCCTCGTAGCGCGCCTTGACCAAGCCCACACCCACGGTCACATCGGCGCGGTAGCGGTTGGGGCCGGTGGACTGCAGGGCGTGGCAGCCCGGGATCACACGGGCCAGCGCCACCGGGTCCAGCAGCACGGCAAACACTTGCTCCGGCGGCGCCGGTATGTCCACCTCGCCCTGCGCCTGCAGCGCCAGGCCTTCGCCGGCAGGCATGGCCAGTTTCGGGCGCGGCATTTCCCGGGGCGAAGGATCCTGTACCTCAAGCAGCTCCAGCACACGGCCCGGTGTCAGGGGCAGGCGCACATCCGCCAGGTCCATGCGTGGGCTCAACGCATCGGCAAAGGCGTTGGCAATACACACCGGCGTGCTCATATTGTTGCCCTCGCCCAGGCCCTTGGCCCCCAGCGGGGTGAAAGGCGACAGGGTTTCGAGGTGGACGATGACAGGGTCGGGCGTCTCGCAGGCCGTGGGCATCAGGTAGTCGGCCAGCGTGCCGGACTGGAAGCTGCCGTCGCCGCCGTAGCGAAACTCCTCCAGCAGCGCCGCCCCCAGGCCCTGCGCGAAGGCACCCTGGATCTGCCCGTCGGCCAGCGCCGGGTTGAGCAGGCGCCCGGCGTCGTGCCCAGTGACATAGCGGTCCACGCGCACCGCACCGGTGTTGACGTCCACCTCCACGCCACAGATATCGAAGACAAAACCGTAGGTGGCCGAGGTGTTGACACGGTCGGCCTCATCGGGTGCTGCCAGCACCGCGGGCGTCCAGAAGGCGGTCTCGCGCAAGCCCGGGCTCACGCCCTCGGGCAGCAACGCCGGCGCCCAATGCGGATTGGCCGCCAGCCGGATGAAGGGCTGGCGCAGCGCCGGGTTGGCAGTGTTGTAGATTTCGCCGCCAGCGAAGGCCACCTCGGCCGGCAGGCAGCCGAACTGGTCGGCCGCGATCAGCGCCAGCTTGTCGCGCAGCTTGTGCGCGGCCAGGTGCACCACACCCGCCACCGCACCGGCGAAGCGGCTGGAGTAGTTGCCGGCGGCGACAGACCAGGCATCCTTGGCGGTGTCGAACTCGACGTTGACCATCACCTGGGCCGGCTGCAGGCCGAGCGCGTCGGCCACCACCTGGGCGCACACCGTCATGTGGCCCTGGCCGGCGGGCGCCGAGGCAATGTTGACGTTGACGCCACCCAGCAGGTCCACGGCCACCGTGGCGCTGGCAATCGCTCCGTTCTTCGGACCAGCCTTGGCGCGCTGCGCGGGTGTGAGCACGGTGCTGATGTAACCCATATTGGAGACCGAGGGCTCCACCACAGCGGCCACGCCGATGCCGTACAGCCGCCCGGCGGCGCGCGCGGCGCGCTGGCGTTCGTACAGCCCCTGTTCGCGTGCCGCCGCCAGGGTCATGTCCACCATCCGGTCGTAGTCACCCGAGTCGAGCACCGCGCCGGCAGCAGCCTTGTAGGGGAACTGACTGGCCTTGACGAAGTTACGGCGGCGCAGCTCGACCGGATCCATCTTGAGCTCGATAGCGATGCGATCGAGCAGCCGCTCCAACGCGTAGTAGACCTGTGGGCCGCCAAAGCCGCGCACCAGACCGGTCGGCGTTTTGTTGGTCACGACCACCCGGTTGCGCACCTTCAGGTTGGGGATGTCGTAGGCACCGGTCAGGCAGCCATGCATGCGATAGAACGTGGCCGGCTCGGGCGCGCGCAGGTAGGCCCCCACCTCGTCGACCTGGTCCCAGTGCAGCGCCAGGATGCGGCCGTCGTCGCGTACGTCGGCGGCGACCGTCGCCAGACGGGCGGTAGCGGAGGTGGCGGCACTCAGGTGCTCCAGCCGGTCTTCGACCCACTTCACCGGCGCGCCGGCCTTGCGTGCGGCCAGGCACATCAGCACGACATAAGGGAACACTGCCTGCTTGACGCCGAAGCTGCCACCCGAATCGCGCGGCACCTTGTGGCGCAGCTTGTTGCCCGGCACCTTGAGCGCCAGGGCCATCACCGCGTGCAGCGAGAAGGGCCCCATGAAATTGGACAAGGCCTCGTAGCCTTCGTCCTCGCCCAGGTACTCGGCGATGACCACCGCGCACTCCATCGGCGAGCAGCTGTTGCGCGGGTAATGCACCGTCGTGGAGACACGCAGACTGCCCGGAAAAATGGCGTCGGGTTCTCCATAGCTGAAGTGGCGATCGGACACCACGTTGCTGCCGACGGCGTCATGCAGCAACGGCGACTCCCCGCTCAAGGCGACATCGATCGCGACCACCGCCGGACGCACTTCGTAGTCGACACGAATCAGGTCCAGCGCGTCTTCGGCAATGTATCGGTCCTCGGCCACCACCACTGCCACAGGCTCGCCGACATAGCGGACACGATCGACAGCGAGCGCCCAATGTTGCATGGGCTGCTTGACGCCCACCACGAAGGGCTGGGCCCAGCGTTGCACGTCGTCACCGGTAAGGATGACGCGCACCCCCCTCAGTTGCAGAGCCGCACCGATATCGATGGAACGCACTGTGGCATGGGCATGCGGCGAGCGCAGCACGGCGGCCTGCAAGGTACCTGGCTTGACGCCCACGTCGTCGGCGTAGACGCCACGCCCGGTCAGCAGGGCAGCATCTTCCAAACGCTCGAGACGCTGCCCCACGAAAGCGGTGGAGCCCGGGGCCACGGGGGAAGCTGCTCGCAAATCTGTCTCCTGTATACGGCCCTTGCTGGGCGCGCTGTTCTGTCCGACCTAGTGTCGGCAAACAGGAGACAAGGCGTTAACGTAAAAGTCCGGACTTGAACCAATAGGTCAGAAAACTGACCAAAAAGTCTGATGACTTCGTTTACAGCAGGTCGGCGCCTTCAGCGGGCGGATCGAACAGGTTGACCACACGCCGATAGTCGGTGGGCGTGATACCCAGGTGGGCGCGGAAGAAGCGCGAGAAATGGCTGGGCGCAGAAAAACCCAGATCGTGCGCGATATCGCCGACAGCGTCGCGCCCCTGGGTCAATCGCTGGACCGCAGCCTCGAAGCGCAGCACGTTGGCGTAGACCAGAGGGGTGACCTGGGTATCGCGCTGGAACAGAGTGAAGAAATGGGCCCGCGACAGGCCTGCCTTGTCGGCCAAGTCATCAACATCGAAGTCGCCGGCGACATCCTGTTTCATCACCGCAATCGTCTGGCGGATGCGCGGATCCATGGCCGCCGGTGGGCGGCTCTTGAGAGGGCTGGACAGGTCACGCCAGCCCGAGCAGCTTTCTATCACCTCGATGATCAGCTCGAACAGCAGATGCTCCAACCGGCCGGGCGAGACCTCGTCAGCCCACCACAACTCCAACACAAATTCCTCGACATTCTTACGCGTCACCGCGTTGAGCTTCACAGTGGACTTTGGAAAGAAACGCGGATGACTGGACAGCGCCAGCGAGCGCTGGATCTCGGCCAGCCAACCTGGCTCAATGTAGAGCGCCAGGATCAGGGTGTTTTGTTCCGGTGGTGCCGGGTGCTCATAGGCATGGTGTTCCCAGGCGTTGACCAGCACCGCCAAGTCATCGGTCAACGGTGCGAGCTCTCCGCGCACTCGAAAGGCGCTGTCAACCCCGCCGGCCTTGATCAGGATGTGACAGTGGTGATGGGCGTGCCCGACCAGAGGCGCATTCATGTCGAGCAAAGCGACGCGCCCGAACCGCCCCTGGAAGATTTTGACCGCTGAGGACACGATGGATGATGTGGTGACGGAAAACCCGCACAGCATAGCGTGCGCGACCCCCGCCCCACACCCCGGATAACCCGGATACAGACCCAGCTTCTCAACCAGCCACCTGCAAGCTGACCAATCGACCGGCCCTCGTTCTTCCCCTTGGCTCAGGGCATGACGACGCCAGCGTTGTGGTAAACGTGCTTAATCTCCACGAAGTCGATCAGGGCGTCATAACCGTGCAGGCGACCCAGGCCGCTGCGGCGGTAACCACCAGTCTCGGCCTCGGCATAGAGCTTGTTGTGGTCGTTGATCCAGACGGTGCCATTGCGCAAGGCCCGCGCCACACGCATCTGGCGTGCGCCATCCTGCGTCCAGACACTGGCCGACAGGCCGTACTCGCTGTGGTTGGCACGAGCCACGGCCTCGCGTTCATCCTCGAACTTCTCCAGCACCACGAAGGGGCCGAAGATCTCGTCCTGCACGAAGAAGGCGCCGGTATCGCGGTGCGCCACCAGGGTCGGACTCATGAAGTGGCCTGCCGCCGGCAGACCGGATGGGCGCCCGCCGCGCAGGATAACCTCGTCGGCCATGTCCATGGCCTGCCGGATCAGCTCGCCCACGCGCCGGTGCGACGGCGCGTCGATCAGCGGGCCGACATGGGCACCGGCAGCGCCGCCAGGCGCCACCACCAGGGCCTGCAGCGCACCCGACAGCGCGACCTTCATCTCCTCGTAGCGCGAGGCGTGCACCAGCACGCGCCGGGCGGCGGTGCATTGCTGACCGGAAATGATCGTCGCGGCCGCGGCCAGCTGGGGCGCGACGCGGGCGACGTCGACGTCGTCGAACACCAGGCAGCAGGATTTTCCGCCGAGTTCGAGCGAGAGCTTTTTCATGGTGGGCGCCGCCGCCGCCATGATGCGCTGGCCGGTGGCATTGGAACCCGTGAAGCTGATGACGTCGACCCCCGCGGAAGTGGTGAGCGCCTGGGCCACGTCGTGACCGAGCTCGCTGACCAGGTTGATTACGCCCTTGGGCAATTTGGCGACCGCGTGCAGTTCGGCGATCACCGCGGCGGTGATCAGCGCTGTCTGGGGCGCGGGCTTGATCACCGTAGTGCAGCCAACGGCCAGCGCCGGCGTGAGCGAGCGGATCAGCAGCACGACCGGTGCGTTCCAGGGCACGATGATACCGGCCACGCCGGCGGGCTCCTTGAGCAGGGTGGAGTACACCCCGGGCTCGACCTCGAACACATGGCCCGGGATGTAGCGGGTCAGGCCGGCGTAGTAGCGAATCTCGGAGATGGCGGCGCCGATCTCGCCGTGTGACTGGGCGAGGACCTTGCCGTTCTCCAGCGTCAGCAGGCGTGCCAGCTCGTCGGCGCGCGCCTCCAGGCGGTCGGCCCAGTTCAGCATGACCTGTTGGCGCAGGCGTGGCGACTGCGCCCAGTCCGGACGGTCGAAGGCACAGCGGGCCGCGGCAATCGCGGCCTGCGCGTCGACCTCGCCGCTGGCGGCATAACGGCCGATCACGGTCCCGTCGGCCGGGTTCAGGCTGGGTTCAAAGCGGCCACTCGCGGCATCCTGCCACTGGCCATCGATCAGGTTACGGGCTTCAAGACTCATGTTCATGGACTCAATGCATCACGGAACCGCCATCGACCACGACGACCTGGCCGGTCACGAAGTCGCTGTCGGTGCTGGCCAGGTAGAGCAGTGTGCCGCAGAGGTCTTCCGGCGTGACCTCGCGCTTGATGGCACGGCTGGCGATGTTGTTGGCGCTCACGACGCCCTGCCACGCCGGGTTCGCCAGGGTGTTTTCGCTGGCCGTCAGACCCGGCGCAAGCGTGTTGACGCGGATGCCGGCGTCACCCAGCTCGCGCGCCATGCTGCGCGTCATGGCGACCACGGCGCCTTTGGAGCTGACGTAGTGCAGCAGCATCGGCGCACCCTTGAACACCGTTCCCGAGGCGATGTTGATGATCTTGCCATAGCCCTGCTGGCGCATGGCGGGCAGCACCGCCTTGCTGCACTCGAACGGACCGCGCACGTTGACCGCCATCACCTTGTCCCACTCAGCGCCATCGATCTGCTCGAAGGGCTTGAGGGCCAGGTTGGTGAAGAGGCCGGCGTTGTTGACCAGGATATCGATGCGGCCAAAGGCTTCGACAGCCACGGCCGCCATCTGGCGGGTGGACGCAGACGAGGTAACGTCGACCCGAACCGCAATGGCCTGGCCGCCCGCCGCATTGATGGCCGCCGCCGTCGGGGCCGCGTCGATGACGTCGGCGCACACCACCCGGGCGCCCTCGGCGGCCAGCGCCTGCGCGTAGCGCGCGCCGATGCCCTGGGCCGCACCGGTGACGATCGCCACGCGACCGTCCAGCCGCGGGGCCCATTGTTTCAAGTTCTCTAGCATATTGATTCCAGTTGGGGGTTCTCAGTGAGTGCCGGTGTTGCGCTCGACTTGCTGCGCATCGAGCTTGCGGCGATCTTCTTCCTTGCGGTTCTCATCCGACATGCCGTTGAACAGCGTGCCAACCACCCCCGAGCTGAGGTCGCTGGTGCCGAACAGGGCGTCACAGAGGGGGAAGGTCAGGTTGAAGTTGCGCGTGTGCATGAAGTCCGGGTTGTGGTGCAGCACGTGCATGCGGCGCACGGTGTTGACCAGCGGGAGGCGGTCCAGCAGCGGGTGCTCGATGTGCGATAGCGTGTGCAGGCCCTCGTACATCAGGAAGTAGCCAGCCATGGTCATCATGGCGATGTAGCCTGCATTCGCCGTCCACAGAACACCGAGCGTGATGGCCGCCGGCAGCGCGGCCATCACGAACATGACGGGAGCGAAAGGCGGGAACAGCAGCGCACGCCAGTCGCGGTGGCCGTGATAGTCCAGCGTCTTGTGCGAGAAGAACTGGTGGTGTGTCGCCACGTGCCGCTTGTAGGCCATCTTCAACAGGCTCTTGGGACTGTGCAGCAGGTAGCGGTGCGCCGCCCACTCGGCCCAGTTGCCAAAGAGGAACATCGGCACCATCACGTAGACCCACTCCTGCCAGGCGGTGGTACCGAGTTGGCTGGCGCAGTACCAGATGACGCCGAGGGTGAAGGTTAGCGTGAAGGCCAGATGCATCTCACCCCGGTACCAGCCCGGCGTGGAGGCGCGGTACTCGTCGCGAAACGCCTTAGAGCGGGCAACGATTTCCTGTTCTCTGTTCATGGTGTGTCTCCTTCTACTCAAGTCCGAGAAATTTGGCGGCAAAGGCCGGGTCGTCCAGCAGCGACTGGCGGTCACCCTCCAGCACGGTACGGCCGTTTTCGATCACGTAGGCACGCTCCACGAAGTCCAGGGCGCGGTGGGTGTTCTGCTCGACCAGGAGCATGGTCACGCCCTCGTCGGCGATGCTGCGCAAGGCCTCCAGGATCTCGTCGACCAGCCTCGGAGCCACGCCGATGAAAGGCTCGTCCAGCAGCAGCAGCCTGGGTCGCGACATCAGGGCACGGCCGATGGCCACCATCTGTTGCTGCCCGCCGCTGAGTTCGCCGGCGTTCTGGCGCGCCTTGTCGCGCAGGATCGGGAACAGCGCGTAGACGCGCTCAAGCGTTGCATCGAGGTCCTTGCGGCTGGCCGCCGCATAGACCCCCATGACAAGGTTCTCCAGCACGCTCATCGCGGGAAACAGGCGTCGGCCTTCGGGCACCAGGGCGATTCCGCCGGCCACCGTCTGGGCCGTCGAAGGGCGATCCAGCAGCCGGCCGTCGTAGGTGATGGTGCCGGACTCGCTAGGGTACAGGCCGACGATAGCCCCCATCGCGGTGGACTTGCCCGCGCCATTGGCACCCAGCAGGCCCACGCGCTCACCCTTGCCCACGTGCAGGGAAACGTCCCACAGGGCGCGCAAGGCGCCGTGGTCCACACTCAGGTTCTTCAGCGTCAGCATCAGACGACTCCCTCTGCCCGCTGCGGGGATTTATGCACCTTGGTCTTGGTGCTGGCCTGGGCAGCGCTGCCAAGATAGGTATTGAGCACACGCTCGTCCTTGACCACCTGGCTCAGGGGACCGTCGGCGATCAGCGAACCCTGCTCCAGAACGATGACCCGGTCGACCACCTTCTCCAATGCCGAGAAGATGTGCTCCACCCAGATCACGGTGATGCCGTAGCGGTCGCGCACGTGCCGGATGTGCTCGACGAAGCGCTGCACCTCGACCGGCGTCAGGCCCGAGGCGACCTCATCGACCAGCAGCAGGCGCGGCTTGCAGGCCAGCGCACGGGCGAATTCCAGCGCCTTGCGCTCTTGCACCGACAGGCTGTCGGCACGGTCGCGCAGGCGGTGGCTCAACTCGGCGTACTCGATAAAGGAACGCGCCTCGCGCATCGCATCGCGCGGCGACAGCGGCGCTTCGTTGAACATCAAGGGAATGGCGATGTTCTCCTGCACCGTCAGGTCCCCGAAGGGGCGCGGGATCTGGTAGGTGCGCCCGACGCCCAGACGAGCGATCTCGTCACGGCTCGCCTGGCTCAAGTCCTGGCCGGCAAACATCACGCGCCCACCGGTAGGCGTGTACACCCGAGAAATGCAGTTGAACAGGGTGGTCTTGCCCGAGCCGTTGGGTCCGATCAGGCCGACGATCTCGCCCTGGCGAATACTGAGGCTGACGTCGTTGACGGCCACGTTGCCGCCGAACTGCATGCATACGTTCTGCAACTCGATCAGGGGCTTCCCGCTCTCCGGCTGGACGCGCGGCAGCGGCAGCGCCACGGCGCCGCCGTCCTTGGCCATCTGGGGAACCGCCTTGGCATCCGACTCGCCCATGTACTCGTGATGCTCGCGCGCCAGGCCGCTGAGCAGCGGCACGCGTCGTACCCACTTGGCGCGCAGGAAGCCGCCGGGCATGAAGCGCCCGATGAGCAGCACGATCAGGCCGTACAGGGTGGCCTGGAAGCCCTTCATGCTGACCAGCAACCACTGCTGCAGCGTGGCCAGCACCAGCACGCCAACCAGCGGACCCCAGCGCAGGCCGGAACCGGCGAACAGCACCATGGCCACTGGCACCAGCGCCACGTTCAGGCCGAAGACGGTGGCCGGGTCGATGTAGCTCATCTGCCAGGCCTGCAAGGCGCCTGCCACAGCGCCGAAGCTGGCGCTGAGCATCAGCACGCGCCGCTTGACCGGCGCGATGCGCACACCCACAGTCTCAGCCACCTGCTCATCGTTGCGGATGCTCTTGAGCGCGTAGCCGAATCGCGCTGCATTGATGCGCAGCGTGACGATGAAGGTCAGCACGCACACCCCGAGAGAGATCAGGTAGGCCGGTTTGAGGACCTGCTCCACCGGCAACACGATGCCGTCGGCTCCGTTGGTCACCGGCGTGAGGTTGTAGGCCAGCACCTCCATGAGCGGCAGCAGCGCAAGCGTGCCGAAGGCAAAGTAGTCGCCGTGCAGCCGGAACAGAGGCACCGAGATGACGAGCGCGGCCAGGGCTGTGATCAGCACCGCAAAGCTGATCGCGACAACCAGCGGCCATTGGCCGACCAGCGCAATCGAGAAGGCGTAGGCCCCGATGCCGTAGAAGCAGTAATGCCCCAGGTTGACGTAACCCATCTCGCCGGCAACCCAGTCCCAGCTCTGGCCCAGGATGTAGGCGATCAGCACAGTGAATGCGATGGTGGTGATGTAGGCGTTGCTGACGAAGGGCAGCGCTGCCAGCGCCAGCACTCCGACACCGCCTGTCAACCAGCCGGCGGGGCGTGACATGCCATGTTTCATGCTTTGACTCCAACGCCCTTGGGATACGCCACCAGGATCAGCAGCATCAGGACCACGCTGAGCGCAGGCGCCCATTCGGGCTTCCAGTACAGGCCGGTGAGGCCTTCGGCCACGCCGAGAAAGATCCCCGCCAGCAGGGCACCCGGCAAGTTGCCGACGCCGCCGACGACGATGATGGTGAAGGCCTTGACCGTCAGCCCGAAGCCCATGTAGGGATCCACGGGGAAGGACAGCACGTACAGCACGGCCGCGATGGCGACCGTTGCCGAGCCGAAGGCAAAGGTCAGCGCCTTCATGCGCGTGCTCTGCACGCCGCAGATCTGGGCCCCGACCGGGTCCTGCGTCACCGCGCGCACCGCACGCCCGAACCAAGTGCGCGTAAGAATCAGGTGCATCACCACGGTCAGCAGCGCGATGCCCAGAAGGATCAGCAGCTGGGTGGTCGAGATGACGATCTCGCCAAACTCCAGCGCCTCCAGCCGCAAGGGGATGTTGCGCTGGGTGGCACCGGCGGCCTTGGCCGTAAGGTCCGAAAGTATCATCAACGTGCCGACGGTCACCAGCACCGTGCCCACCGTGGCCTCGAAGTGGTTGCGCTTGGCCAGCGGGCGCAGTAGCACGTGGTAGTAGCCGTAGGCGCAGACGAACAGCAGCGGCGCCAGCAGCACTGCGATCAGAACCGGGTGCAGTTGCCAGCTGGCGTACGCCAAGCTGGCGAGCACGCCGCTGACCGCCAGCAGGGTGCCGTGTGCAAAATTGAGGATGCGCACGACACCGTAGATCAGCGACAGACCGAACGCGACCAGCGCGTACAGTCCGCCCAGCAGCACCCCACCAATAAGAACCTGGAGCAGGACTTCCATCTTCGTGACGTCCGCTTACTTCCAGGTCGGCGATGGCCAGACCAGCTTGCCGGTGGCCACCTCGGGCGGCCACACGACATTGACTTTTCCGCCATTCATCTGCACCGTAAAGGCACCGGTGTTGGGGAAGCCGCGCTCGTCGAAGGTCACGTCGCCGGCGGGCGACTTGACCGTGGCCTTGAACAAGGCTTCCTTGACCTTCTCCCGGTCCACCACGCCGGCCTTCTCGATGGCCTGGATCATGGTCAAGTAGGAAGTCAGGCGGCCCAGCGTCCAGATGTAGTCGAACATCGACACATCGGCACGCCTCATCACGGTCTCGACCAAGTCGCTGTAGTCACCCTTGACACCCGGGTACCAGCTCAGTTCGCCGGTCATGCCCTCGATGTCCTTGCCGACCTGGCGGTGCAGCGCGCCGGTGAGCATGGTGTGGTGCACGTCCATGGCACGCACCTTGAGCTGGCGCATCTGCTGTACCAGGGGAACCGAGGCGTTGTCGTAGGAGCTCAGGTAGATGATGTCGGCCTTGGCGGCACGGACCTTGGCGATCAACGCCGTGAAATCCTTGAGTTCGGGCGAGAAGGTTTCATTGCCCAGCACCTTCAGGCCCTGCTCCTCGGCTTTCTTGCTCCAGGTCGCGGTAATGCCCTTCATCACCGGGTTGTCGTGGGTGATGAAGAAGATGGTCTGGGGCTTCGGGCTGACCTTGCCGATCATCTCGAAATAACGCGCCGACCAGTTGGGCACCACCGGGAAAGGCGTGCCCCAGATGTACTTCAGGCCGCGATCGTACACAGACGGCGTGGCCACGTTGGCCATCACCATGGGAATCTTGTGCTTCTCGGCCACCGGCGGCACAGGACCGCCCAGCGATGACCAGTCCGGACCGACGAAGAAATCGACCTTATCGACCGTGGCCATCTTCTCGAACAGGGCGACGGCGGTGGCCGGAACGCTCTGGTCGTCATAGATCACGAACTTGAGCGGCAGCTTCTTGTTGCAGGACTTCACCGATACGCCGCCACCCTTGTTGACTTCCTCGGCAAAGACCTCCGTCATCTTGCGCCAGCGGTCGGCCAGGGTCGAGAACGGCCCCGTCTCGGAAATGGTGGTGCCCAACACGATCGCCTCGCTGCACGAGCCGAGGGTGGCGTGGGCCGGCAGCAGGGTCAGGGCGCTGGTCAGTGCCACGGTGCTGGCCGCAATGAGCTGGTTGATTGTCTTCATCTCATGTCTCCTCGTTGTTGAATGTCAAGAAACCGGGACTTCGAACTTACTGATCCTGGACGCCGAGTCCCTGCCAACGGCGCACCAGGTGGGTGTGGTCGATCTCGAACAAGTCGAGCACCCGTCCCACCGTGTGGTTGACCACGTCGTCAATCGACGATGGCTTGGTATAGAAGGCCGGCATCGGCGGGAACACGATCCCGCCCATCTCCGTCACGGCGGTCATGTTGCGCAGGTGGGCCAGGTTCAGAGGCGTCTCGCGCGCCAGCAGGACCAGGCGGCGGCGCTCCTTAAGCACCACGTCGGCCGCGCGGCTGACCAGGTTGCCGGCCATGCCGTGGGCAATCTCCGCCAAGGTCTTCATCGAGCACGGTGCGATCACCATGCCCGCGGTGTGGAACGAGCCGCTCGAGACCGCCGCGCCGATGTCCTTGGCGTTGTGCACGACATCAGCCAGCGCCTCGATGTCAGCGCGTTTGAGGTTGAGCTCCTCGACGGCGGTCAGGACGCCCGCGGCCGACACAATCAGATGGGTCTCCCACTCCGGCAGGTCGCGCAGCTGCTCGAGCAGGCGCACGCCGTAGATCGCGCCGCTGGCGCCCGTGATGGCGACGATCAGTCGCTTGCGATCGGGTCGGCTCATGCCTTGACGCCACCGGTACGCCAGTCGATGCGTGCCTCGGAACGTACCTCCTGCTTCAGATCGACATCGGCCTCGCCGGGGACGCGCACCTTGGTGAACACATGCTCGTGGTAGACCACCGGACGGGTCGCGTCCAACCCCATCTTGGCGCTCAGCCCTTGCAGATGCGCCGGCGGCGCGCCGCCTTCCTGGTAGTCCTGGCCGACGGTGGTAGACGGATCGAGCACCGAACCCTGTGCTCCGGCAATCACCACGAGGTCGCGATCGGCCTGGAAGCGCGTGGCCACGGCCCACTCCACCTGTTCCGGGTCGTGCACCTCCACATCGTCGTCGACCACGATCACCTGCTTGATGTCGTAGTGGGCACCGAAAGCGGCACAGATCACATTCTTGGGTTGGCCTTCGTGCGTCTTGCGCAACTTGACGAACAGGTGGTAGCGCCCCACCCCGCCGATCGACAGGTGCACGTCCAGGACATTGGGGAAACTGCGCTGCAGGTGCGCCAGTAAGGTGGCCTCGCGCGGGATGGAGCCCAGCAGCAGGTGCTCCATTTCCGCCGGCACGATGGTGTGGTAGATCGGGTTGTGGCGATGCGTGATGGCGTCCACCTCGATGACCTCGCGGCGCTCGCGCGCGCTGTAGTACTTCGGAAACTCGCCGAACGGCCCTTCGGGCTCGCGCACGCCGGGCAGCAGCCGCCCCTCGATCACGATCTCGCTGTTGGCCGGCACCCGTACCTCGTTAGTCCGACACTTAACCACCGGCAGAGGCGCGCCATGCAAGGCCCCCGCAATCCCGAGTTCGTCATAGTCGATCGGCGCGATCGCCTGCGACGCCAGCAGCGTCAGCGGGTCCACCCCGATCACCACCGCCACCTCCAGCACCTGGTTGCGCGACTCGGCCTCCTTGTAGAAGGCCATCAGGTGGCGCGGCAGCATCAGGATGGCCATGCGGATTCCTGAATGGACCTGGATGCGGTTGATCGAGACGTTCTGTACGCCCGTCACCGGGTTGCGTGCGATCACCAGACCGGCGGTGATGTAAGGGCCGTTGTCGTGTTCGCTGTGGGTCGGCACCGGCAGCAGCTTAAGAACATCGGCACCCCGCACGACCTCCTGCTGGCAGGGCGCCTGCGAAGCCTGCACCTCGCGCCAGGGTAGCGGGCTGTCGGCTGCCTTGCGAAAATGCGCCAGCATGTCAGACTCGGGCACGCCCATGGCCTCGGCGATCCAGCTGCGCCGCGACATGAAACCCGACACCACGGGCATGCCAGTGGCACCGGCATCAGGAAAGTAGCTGGCCTGGTGACCATCGAGCCGCTTGGCAACGGCGGCCAGCCGGTGCTTCAGCGCCACGCCCTCGCGCAGCACGGCCAGCCGACCGGTGGCCTCCAGATGCGCCAGCCATTCGCGCAAGTCCGAGCGGGGTACGTTGGGGGTCTGCTGCTTCGTCATGAGAGGTTTATCCATGTTGGTTTGAACTGCAGGCCGGCCTTCTCCCGCGGGCCATCGTCCGATGGCCCGTTGGGATCCTGGTTGGCTGGGCCCGTGGCCGCTTACTCGGCCGTGATGTTTCCTTGCACGATGACTTTTTTCCATAAAGCCATCTGGCCATCGATGAACGACTTGAACTGGGCCGGCGTGCCGCCATCGGGGACGACGCCCTGCTGGGCAAAGATGTTCCGGACCTCGTCCGTGGCGAGCACCGCGTTGATATCGCGATTCAGGCGCTCGATCACGGCCGCCGGCGTGCCGGCGGGGACCACAAAGCCGTGCCAGGACGACACCTCATAGTTCGGCACCCCGGACTCGCCGACCGTGCGCAGGTCCGGCATCAGCGGCGAGCGCTTGGCATTGGCGATGGCGATCGCGCGCATCTTGCCCGACTGGATGAAAGGCAGCGCATGGGGCAACGCGTCGAAGGCCAGGTCGAGCTGACCACCGGCCAGGTCGGTCAGCAGGGGCGTGCTGCCCTTGTAGGGCACCTGCATGAGCCTCACGCCGGCCGTCGACTCGAAGTAGGCCATCGCCAGGTGATTGGAGGAGCCCGCGCCCGAGGAACCGTAGTTCAGCGCTTCGGGCTTGGCCCGGGCTCGCGCCAGCACATCGTCCACGGTGCGCAGGGACGAACTCGAGTGGGTCACCAGAAGCATGGGCGAGCGGCCCGCCAGCACCACCGGCGCGAAGGCCTTCTCGCTGTCGTAAGGCAGCGATTTGTACAGCCAGGGGTTGGCGGCAAACGGAAACTGGATCACCAGCAAGGTATGGCCGTCGGCTGGCGACATGGCCACGGCCTGAGTACCGATGACGGTGCCTCCACCGGGCTTGTTGTCCACGATCACGGACTGTTTCCAGGTCCTGCTGAGCTGGTTGGCCACCAGACGGCCCAAAGTGTCGTTAAAGCCGCCCGGCGGGTAGGGTACGACGATGCGTACCGGCTTGCTCGGGAAAACCTGGGCCAGCGCCTGGACACTGCCCAGGAGCGCGCCGCAGGCCACCAAGGCCAGCATGGAGCCCGACAGGGAACGCCGGCGCGACAGCGGACGAATCTTGGAATTTCCAGACACGGTGTATCTCCTTCGTTATGAGCTGCAGGCAACCGGTATGCACGGCAGGTTGAATGCTTGGCAGTCTAAAAACCCCCATCCATCACGTCAATTAATATATATTGATGCCAATAATCACGAATCGTGATTTCCATCACAACACCGTCCGACCACCCTTTTCGCCATGGAATTCCGTCAGGTTCAATACTTTCTCTCGCTCTATGACGAGAGGTCGATGACCAAGGCGGCCAGCCGCCTGAACGTGGTGCAGCCGGCCCTGAGCATGCAGCTGGCCAAGCTGGAGAGCGAGCTCGGACAGCAGCTCTTCATCCGCAGCACGCGCGGCATGGAGCCCACGCCGGCAGGGCGTCAGATGTACAAGCTGTTTCGCCCGGTGATGGGCGACTTTGCCCGCGCGCGCGAGCTGCTGATGCAGACAGATGGCGAACTTAGCGGCCACGTGTCCATCGGGCTGATCGCCACCGTGGCGCAGGACCTGCTGGCGGGCGCCGTGACCGAATTCTCCGAAGCCCATCCACGCGTTACCCTGTCGCTGAGTGATGGCTACACGCCAGCCCTGTGCAAAGCCGTAACCGAAGGGCTGCTGGACGCGGCCATCATCAACCAGCCACGTCGCAAGCTGGCCCTCAACAGCCACCCGGTGCTGAGCGAGGACTTCGTCCTCGTGACGGGGCTGCGGCACGCGCCGCTAAGCGAAACCGTCGCGCTGCGCCAGGCTACAGCCCTCAAGCTGGTGCTGCCCACGCGACTGCACGGCCTGCGCGACATTCTGGAGAGCTTCGCCCAGGTCGAAGGCGTCGAGTTGTCGCCTGCGCTGGAAGTGGATTCGATGAACGCCCTCCTGCAGTTGGTCGAGATGGGCAGTTATGCCACCCTATTGCCACGGATCGCCGTTCGCAGCCGGGTGGAGGAAGGCGTCCTGCTGGCCCACACCATCGTGGAGCCGACGCTGGTACGCCACGTCGTGTGCGTCACCCACCCGCGGCGAGCCTTGAGCCCGGCGGCCTCGGCCTTCATCGCCATGCTGGAGCAACACGCGCAGTCCCGGACAGCAACATCTCCAGCAACACCAGTCCGTCCCTGACGCCCACTGCAGTAGCCCCCATGACCAGCGACCCGATCCGCCACGATGACCCGATGGAGTCGCCCTTGTGGCGCTATGCGCTGGCTCTGTACGCCAAGTCGGGGGTAGCGCCCGCTTGCCTGGCCCTGCAGGCGCACGCCGGCGTGGATGTCTGCGTCCTGCTGTATGCGTTCTACGCCGCGAACCAGGGCCGGCCGCTGACACCGGCGCAGCTGGAAGCGTCAGACCAGCGGGTGCGCGGCTGGCGGAAGCGCGTGATCTTGCCCTTGCGCCATCTGCGCCAAGACATGAAAGACGGCATCGCCCCGGTCCCGCGGGCGCTACTTGAACGCATCCGGCAAGAGGTCAAGCAGGCCGAGCTGCAGGCCGAGAAGGTGACCCTGGCCATGTTACATCTCGAATTCCAGGCGCAGGCTGCGCCACCCGCTGCCGGTCAGCGCAGCGGAACAACTGTCCGAGAGGTGGTTCGCCTGTACCTTCAACTCAGCCAGCTGCCTGCGCAGCACCTGCAACTGCCGCAAGTACAACAAGCCATCGAAACCCTCGAGTGCCAGGCAGGCGCGATGCCTCAGGAGCTGCCCCGCGGACCAGCCTGACCCTAGCGGTTCGCGCGATTCTTCAACCAGCGCATCAGCCCGCCCACCAGCGGCAGCTTCTCGTAAAGCTCCTCGGCCGCATCCCAGTAGTCCCGGTGCGAGCGGATGCGCCCGTCATGGGCCAGCCGCAGATGCGTGGCGCCGCGGATGGTCTGCAGCTCGCTGGTCTTGAAGTTGCGGAAACGGAAATGGAAATCCCAGGTCAGCAGGACCTGCTCGCCCTCGACCACGCGGCCGGTCACGACGAACCGTGGCTCGTGCAGGTTGACGTACATGTGGCGGAAGATGCGCTGGATGGGCAGGATGCCGCGCACCTCGTTGAAGGGGTCCTTGAAATACGCGTCTTCGGTATAGAACTCGGGAAAACGCTCGACGCTCTGCGGCGTCAGCGTTTCAAAGAAGACGGCGATCTTTTCGACGGCATGGCTCATGCTCCGGTGGCCTTTCTAACCAGGGGGAAGTAGAGACGGTAGGGCAACAGGCGCATGAACTTGAGCCAGCGCGTGAAGCGTTTGGGAAAATGCAATTCGAAGTCGCCGCGCGCCCAGCCGGCCAGCATCTCGCGCGCTGCGACTTCGGGCGTGATGAGCGCGGGCATCCTGAAATCGTTCTGCGCGGTCAGCGGCGTCTCGACGAAGCCGGGGTTGACCACGCTCACGCCCAGGCCCAGGGCACCCAGGTCCAGGTAGAGGGCTTCGGCCAGGTTGATGAGCGCGGCCTTGGTCGGGCCGTAGGCCAGGCTCTTGGGCAGGCCGCGGAAGCCCGCCACGCTGCTGACCAGGCTCAAGTGCCCGCCCTGCCCCGCCGCGGCCTGCCGCTGCAGCTGAGGCAACACCGCCTCCAGCAGGTAGAGAGCGCCCACGTAGTTGACCTGTTCGTGGCGCAGCATTTCCTCCAGGCTGTAGGCCCGGGCGTCGACCGGCAGGTAATAGCCGGCGCAGTACACCACCAGGTCCAGCGGGCCGCGCTCGGCGACAGCGTCGCTGGCCAGCTGCAGGGCGCGGCGGTCCGTGACATCCAGCGCCAGGGCCACGGCGCGCGGCCGGCCCTGGGCATCGGCACCCGGGTGTGCGGCCACCCAGGCATCGAGCTGATCCGCCTTGCGGGCTGAGACAAACACCGTGGCGCCTTGTGCGTGCAGCAGGTCGGCGCAGGCCTGGCCGATGCCGCTGGAGGCACCGACCAGCCAGACCGTCTTGCCGGCCCAGTTGCGCAGGGGAGGATTGAGAGCCATGGTCAGCGCTTGCTGAAGGACAGGGTGACTTCACCCAGGCGCACCCCCCATTTGCTCATGGTGGCGCGGTTGAGCATGACGCGGTCGTTCATCTGGTACATCCAGTCCTCGAAATGTACGACGATGTTGCGCCCGTCCACCGGCAGGTCCAGGTCGTAGGCCCAGTAGAAGGCGTTGCCGCGCTCCTCGCCATGGGCCTCGCCCACCACGTCACCGGCGGTGCCGACATAGAGCCCCTGCCTGCCGGCCCCAGGGCGGCGACGCAGCGTCCAGATGCGCTTCTGTGTCGTGCCATCGGAGTAGGTGAAGTCTTCGTCGAGCACGCCGACCTCGCGGCCGCTCTCGCCGCTCCAGCTGCAGTTCATGACCACGGTGAAACGCTTGACGACCTTGCCCGAGCGATCGGTGAAGACACCGTAGGCATCCACCGTGCCGTTGAAATAACGGCGCAGGTCGAGCTCGGGTTTTTCCTGGGCGTAATCGGCCACGGTGGGCGAGGCACAGCCGGCCAGGGTGGTGGCGCCAAGCGCGGCGGCGCCGGTCAGCAGGAGACGACGTTTCATGAGGACCCTTTGCGATGGATAAAGAAGACATAAAGCAGGCCACCCGCCGCCAGCTTGAGCGCACAGGGCAGCAGGCAGTAGGCGATGGTGAGCGACTGCAGGGCCTGGGGCTCGCGCGCGCCAGGCGCATAACCGTAGAAACCCAGCAGGGGCAGGGCCAGGCCGGCGGCCAGGGCGAGGTTGAGTTTGGTGGCGAAGTTCCACCAGCCGTAGTAGGCGCCTTGCGTGCGACCCAGGTCACCGGCGCGCGCAATGAGGCCGGCCAGCATGGCGCCAGGCATCACGAGGTCGGCACCCAAGGCGGCGCCCGAGAGCACGCAGATGGCGATGAAGAGCCAGGCATCCCCGCTGCCCAGGGTGCTGGCCCAGACGAAGACGGCCACCGCCAGCCCGATGCCGCCCAGCCAGCTGCGGGCCAGGCCGAAGCGGCGCACGGCGGCCAGCCACAGGGGCATGGACAGGGCCGCACTCAGGAAGTAGCTGCCCAGAAAGAGCGGCTCCATGGACGCCGACGCCTGCAGCCGGTCCTGCACGAAAAAGAGCACCAGCGTGGCCGGCACCGCGCTGGCGATGCCGTTCAACATGAAGACCGCGAGCAGGCGACGAAAGGGCGCGCGCTGCCAGGGTTGCCAGAGATGGCCGGCCTCGGACGCCGTACCCGTGATCGCATCGGCCGCCGGGCGCGGCGCCGCGCGCCAGGCCAGCCAGCCCAGCAGCAAGGCGCCCCAGAACAGGCCAACCATGACGTCCAGCCCCCACAGCACGGGCGCCACCGACGCCAGCAGCACACCGACGAGGCCCAGGCCCTCGCGCCAGGCCACCAGGCGGCTCTGGCGCACGGCGTCACCCCCGAGCAAGGCACCCCAGGCCTGGTGCGAGAGGGTCACCGCGCTGAAGCTGGCGTAGGTGAGCATCAGCAGCACGGCGCTGACGACCAGCAGGCCGCCCCCGCTGCGCAGCGGAGGAAAGAAGAGCAGCGCAAACCCCCCGCCCATGAGCCCGCACGCGAGCGCGGCCCAGGCCAGCAGCGTGACCGGGGACCGGCGGTAGAGCCGGTCGCTCACGCGGCCCAGCAGCGGATCGATCAGCGCATCGGCCAGGCGCGTGGCCAGCAGCAAGGCGCCCAGCGTGGCCAGCGGCACGCCGAACTCGCGCGCATAGTGGTTGGGCAGCAGCACATACAGTGGCAAGGCCACGAATGCCAGCGGCAGGCCCATGAGGCCATAGCGCCAGGCTTGCGCGACCGAGAGTGTGGAAGAGGTCGTCATGCAGGTTTGCCGTTCAGCGGGCGCTCGCGGACTGGCCCAGCAGGGCCAGCCTCAACCTCGGGGCCGAGGTCTGCTCCGACAGCCAGATCCCGAAGAACAGGCGGGCGAACTCGGGGTCGGCGATTTCCCCCGCGGGCTTGCCGTTGGCGTAAAACTGCGCGCCGCGGCCCGGCAGGTTCACGCCGGTCAGTCGGTCGCCGTTGGACACATCCGGAAAGACCGCGACCATGGCCTGCAGCCAGGCTTGCGCCTGCGCGTCGCTGAAGGGGCCGACGCGACGCATCTCGTCGATGGAGCGCTGGGCGATGTCGCGCCCCTTGAAGTCGCGCCGGTAGTGCAGCTCCAGCGCATAACGCTGGCGCGGCAGGGCCGCGGCATCGAAACCGGGCTCGACCCACAGGCTGGCCTGGTAGACGTCGAAACCCCACCAGGTGTACAGGCCGCTGCCGGCCTGGCGCGGCTGCGCCAGCAGGGGCGAGGCAACCCGCGCCGGCGGCGGCACGCTCTCGGCCAGCACCGGCGCGGCGGCCAGCAGCAGGACGAGTCCGGCGAAAGTTGCTACGCTTTTTGTAGCGTGAACTGGATCACGTCGATATTGGCTTCGTCGAAGGCCGCTTCGCAGTAGGCGAGGTAGAACTCCCATAGGTGCATGAACCTTTCGTCAAATCCGAGTTGCAGGATGCGGCTGCGCTCCGCCAGGAACTGGCGGCGCCAGCGACGCAGGGTTTCGGCGTAGTCGGGACCGAAGGACAGTTCGTCCACCACCTTCAGGCCGGCCGCCTGCGCCTGGCGGCGGAACTCGGCGGGGCACGGCAGGCAGCCACCGGGGAAGATGTACTGCTGGATGAAATCGGTCGAGTGGAGGTAGCGCTCGAACAGGCGGTCCTCGATCACGATGCTCTGGATGCAGGCACGGCCACCGCTCTTGAGCAATCGCGCCACGCTCTGGAAGTAGGTCGGCCAGTATTCCTGGCCCACGGCCTCGACCATCTCGATGGAGCAGATCGCGTCATACGGGCCGTCGTTGATGTCGCGGTAGTCCTGCAGGCGCAGGTCGGCGCGCGCGGCGGCCTCGGGCCCCAGATTGCGCATGCGCTCCCGGCCCCAACCCAGCTGCTCGGTGCTCAGCGTGACACCGGTCAGCGCGGCCTGGAATTCGGTGACGGCCATCTCGGCCAGCGCGCCCCAGCCACAGCCGATCTCCAGCACGCGGTCACCCGGCTGCACACCCGCCAGGCGCAGCGCGCGCCGCACCTTGGCCTGCTGGGCGGCAACCATGTCGCCGTCCAGCTTGCCCTCGAACCAGGCCGAGGAGTAGTTCATGGTGCCGTCCAGCCACAGGCGGTAGAAGGCATTGCCCAGGTCGTAGTGGGCGTGGATGTTCTTGCGGCTGTTGGTCCGGGTGTTGCGGTGGAAGAGGTGACGCAGGCGGTAGAACAGGCTGCCCAGCCAGCTGCCGTAGATCACCTCCTCCAGCGCCTGGCGGTTGCGGATGAACAGGCGCAGCAGTGCGGCCAGGTCGGAGGTCGTCCACTGGCCGGCCATGTAGCTTTCGGCGAAGCCGATGTCACCGGACTTCATCGTGGCGCCGAAAACGGCCCAGTCGTGCAGCACCAGGCTGGCAGCCGGCTGCTCGCCGTTGCCGTAGCGCAGCTGGGTGCCGTCGGGCAGTTGCAGGGAGAGCGTGCCATGCTGCAGTCGTTCGAGCAGGCGCAGGACGGAGCGGGCACTGGCGGGCGCGCTGCGCGGCAGCACGAGGCGGGAAGCCGTGGTGGTGTTCATGGCGTGGAGGCTGGAGGGATGGAACGGGTGACGAAGTCGGCGGGAGGCACCGGCTTGGCGAAAAAGGGGACGCGCTTGAGCCACAGGCGCACGGCCTGCCAATGGATGTGGGCGATCAACGCCAGCGTCATGGCCGGCTGGCGCCACAGCACACGGCGCGCGCTCAGCGCGGTATAGGGCTGCAGCACGCCGCTGACGCTGGTCTGCAGCAGCAGGCCCTGGGCATCCATCAGGTCGACGCAGGCGACGGTGCGCTCCAAGCCGGCACGCTCGGTGCGCATGAAGCGGAAGCGGTATTCGCCTTCCACGCGGCAGAAGGGCGAGACGTGGAAGACCTTGCTGGCGCGCTGCTCCTGGCCGTAGCGCGGCGCATCGAGCAGGTAGCAGTGGCGCTCGCCGAAGGTGTTGTTGACCTCGGCCACGATGGCGCGCAGCGTGCCGTCGCGGCGGTGGCAGTACCAGAAGCTCACCGGCTTGAAGGCGTACCCCAGCACACGCGGGTAGGAATGCAACCAGATCTCGCCGTCGGCATCCGTGATGCCTTCGCGCCGCAGCAACTCCTCCATCCAGCCCAGCGCCCCGCCCTGCGCGGCACCGCGGCCGTCGCCATGGTCGCTGTCATGGAAGCTGAGCCAGCCGGCACGGTTGTGCGCCAGCTCGCCACTGCCATAGCGGCACATGCTGCGCAGCGGCAGCATGAGAAAGAAGGTGGAGTAGGCAAAAGCGTGCCGCGTCGGGCGCAGGCGCGTGTGGCGCACCTGGCCGCGGGCGATCAGGGGCACGTCGGGCTGGCTCATGCAGCTTCCCGATAGGCCATGCGCGCCAGCAGTTGCTGCGCCACCAACAGGCCGGACTTGAGGCCGTCTTCGTGAAAACCGTAGCCGGTCCAGGCGCCGGCGTACCAGGTACGCTGGCGGCCCTGCAGCCTGGGCAGTTCCTTCTGCGCGGCAATGGCACCCAGGTCGAACACCGGATGCGCGTACGCGTAGTCGCCCAGCACATGCTGCGGTTCGATCTCGCGCAGCGGGTTGAGGCTGACGACCACCGGCTGCTCGAAGGGCAGCGGCTGCAGCTGGTTCAGCAGATAGTGCAGGCAGACGCGGCTGCTTTCCTGCCCGGTGGCGGGTGCGCGCTCGTAGTTCCAGGCGGCCCAGGCCAGGCGGCGCTCGGGCAGCACGGAGGCATCGGTGTGCAGCACGGCGCGGTTGGCCTGGTAGCGGATGGCACCCAGCACGCGGCCTTCTTCGGCCGACGGCCGGCGCAGCAGGGCCAGGGCCTGGTCGGAGTGGGTGGCCAGCACGACCTGGTCGAAACGCTGGGCGCCATGGTCGGTGGTGAGCGTCACGCCGTGGTCGTCGCGCTCGATGGCGCGCACGGGAGTATTGAGACGCTTGTCGGGGATGCGCGCCACGATCTTCTCGACATAACGGCGCGCGCCGCCCGTCACCGTCCACCACTGCGGGCGGTTGTTCACCTGGATCAGGCCGTGGTTGTGACAGAAGCGGATCATGGTGGCCACGGGGAACTCGAGCATCTGCACCGTCGGACAGCTCCAGATGCAGGCCATCATGGGCAGGAAGTACCAGTCACGGAATTCGACGCTGAAACGCTGTTCGTCCAGCCACTCGCCCAGGGGCTGGGACAGCTGCGCATCGGCCCCGGCTTCGGCCAGGGTCGTGGCCAGGCGGTTGAAACGCAGCACCTCGCGCAGCATGCGCAGGAAGCGCCAGTTCAGCAGATTGCTGCGCTGGGCAAACACGCTGTTGAGGCTCGCACCGTTCCATTCCAGCCGGCGGCCGGCTCCACCGGCCTGGACCGAGAAGGACATGTCGGTCTTGGCGGTGGCGATGTCCAGTTCACCGAACAGGCGGATCAGGTTGGGGTAGGTGCGCTCGTTGAAGACCAGGAAACCGGTGTCCACACCCCAGGTGACGGACCCATGGTGGGTGGGCAAGGTCACGTCCACCGTGTGGGTGTGACCGCCGAAATAGTCACCCGCCTCGTACAGGGTCAGCTCGGCATGGCCCTGCAAAGCATGGGCCACGGCCAGGCCGGAAATGCCGGAGCCGACGATGGCGACCTTCATGTGCAGGCTCGCTTCCACGGGCCCGGGACGCCCGGAACGGCCGATTTGCCTGACCAGCGGGAGCAGTTGGAAAGAATTTTTGACATGGACAAAACTTAGGTTAAACAGTTAATATCGCGTTGTTTTCGAAGATTATCTTCGTTTGTCCTAGACAAAAAGATTTATAGTGAAAGACCTTACTGATGAGTCAGGAATGACAGGCGCGACGGCCGGCACCGACCTGCCCATCGCCGCGGTGGAGCGCGACACGGGTCTTTCCAAGGACACGCTGCGCGTATGGGAACGCCGTTACGGCTTCCCGCAGCCCGTGCGCGACGCCTTCGACGAGCGCCTGTACCCGTCCGAGCAGGTCGAGCGCCTGCGCCTGATTGCACGCCTGCTGGGGGCCGGCCAGCGCCCCGGGCGCGTGGTGCCCCTGTCGCTGGCCGAGTTGCAGCAACTGCTGCTGGACTCGGCCCCGGTCCCGACGCACTCCCCCCTCACCCCCGAACTGCAGGCCGTCCTGGACCTGGTGCGCCAGCACGAGGTGATGGCCTTGCGCCGCACCCTGAACCAGGCCGTGCTGCGACTGGGCCTGGGCCGCTTCCTGACCGAACTGCTGGCGCCGCTGAACGCACAGGTAGGCGAAGCCTGGGTGCGCGGCGAGATCCAGGTGTTCGAGGAACATATGTATACGGAGAGCGTGACCGCCGTGCTGCGCAGCGCCCTGGGCAGCATGGCCTCCATGCCGCGCCCGGGCCGCCCGCGGGTGCTGCTGGCAACCTTTCCGCAGGAATCCCACATGCTGGGCCTGCTGATGGCCGAGATCACCCTGGTTCTGGAAGGCTGCGAATGCGTCTCGCTCGGGGCCCAGACACCCGTGGCCGAGATCGTGCGCGCGGCGCAGGCCAACCGCGCCCAGATCGTGGGCCTGAGCTTCAGCCCGGCCTTCAATGCGCAGCTGCTGCAGCGCAGCCTGCAGGATCTGCGCAGCCGGCTGCCGGCCGGGATCGAGATCTGGGCCGGTGGCAGCCACCCGGTGCTGCAACGGCGCCCCCCCGAGGGCGTGACCCCGGTACCCCGGCTGGAAGACATCGGCCGTCTGCTGGGCCTGTGGAGTGCGGGCCAGCCCTGGCCGACCCCGTCGGCATGAGGAACTCAGGCTGCGCTGTCGCGCTTTTTCAGATCGGCCAGCATCAGGCTGGACTCGCCCAGGCGGCCCGCCAGGATGCGGGCGATGTTGCGGTAGATGGCCGAGGCGCTCTCGGGGTTGGCATCGATGAGTTCGCGGTAGAAACGCATGGCCACCAGCGGGCCGGTGGCGCGCACCGTGGCCGACCGCACGTCGTTGCCGACCAGGGCCATCTCGCCGAAGCACTCGCCCGGACCCAGGCGCGCCAACTCGACCGGTTTGCCGTCGCGCATCTTTTCGACCACCACGTCGCCGGCGATCAGGACATAAAAGGAGTTGCCCATGTCGCCTTCACGGAACACCGCTTCGCCGGTCTGGACCGTGAAATGTTCGCCCGTGGCCAGCGTGTCCAGCAGGCAAGGCTGGCTCATGCCCGCAAAAATCGGAACCTTCTGCGCGATCTTCTGGATGATGGCCGGGTCGAGCTTGAGCACCGATGCAGCGCGCGGGGGCAACACCTCGGCCCGCACCCGCTCGGCGATGTTCTGGACGATGGCAGGATTGATGCCCATGTTCTTGTGTCCCCTGTGGCGCACCGCCTGCTGGCGGTACATCGCACATCTTACACAGCGGTGGCGGCCGTGGCACGCCACGGCCTGGCATTTTTCGCACGGTGGCAGCGCGTCTTACGCCGCGCGCAGCTGGACCGGCGGCGCCTGCGCCGGGTGCCGCCCGGCCGTCCAGAAACCGGACGACCCGTATACTTGTCGCCGATCAGCTCGGCCTCCATGGCCGCGTCCGCGCCCCGTGGCGGGGCCGGCATAATAAGCATACGCATACTCTCCAACATTCCGATCGCATGGCCGTCCTCACCATCGTCTTTGCTGACCTGACCGGAAGTACCGGGCTGTTCGAGGCATTGGGCAATGCCAGGGCGGCTGAATTGGTGACACGCACCACGCACTGGATAGGCAAGACCTTCCAGGCGCGCGGCGGGCGTGTCATCAAGTACCTGGGCGACGGGGTGCTGGCCTCCTTTTCCGACAACCAGGCCGCCGTGCTGTCCATGGTCGAGATGCAGCGCATGCAGCGCGAGCGCAGCAGCAGCATGCCGGGCCTGAGCAAGATGCAGGTCAAGGTGGGGCTGGCCCGCGGCGAAGTGGTGGAACAGGACGGCGACTGCTTCGGTGACGCCGTCAACATGGCCTCGCGCCTGAGCGACCTGTCGGGCGCCGAGCAGATCTTTGCGTCCGAGAGCGTCATCGAGGCGCTGTACAACGACGGCGACATCAACTACCGCAACCTCGGCCCCATGGACATCCGGGGCAAGAGCGAGCCCATCATCGTCTACCGCATCGACTGGCAGCGCGAGACCACCTCCGAGATCATGACCATGCAGGCCGGTCTGGAGACGGTCGGCGCGCCCAGCAGCCGCCTGCCCAGTACCATCGAGCTGACCTGGCGCGAGCACAACATCCTGTTCGAGGCCATGGACATGCCGGTCTTCCTGGGCCGCGGCAACGACGCCCAGTTCGCGGTGCTCGACCCGCGCGTCTCGCGCCTGCACGCCCGCCTGGATCGCCGCGGCGAACTCTTCGTCCTCTCGGACATCAGCAGCTACGGCACCTGGGTGCGTTTTGCCGGCTCCTCGGCCGTGATCTCCCTGCGCCGCCAGGAATGCGTGCTGCTGGACAAGGGCGAGATGGCGCTGGGTGCCTCCTTCGACGACCCGACCGCCCCCATCGTCAGCTTCTGGTTCACCAACAAGAACAACTGAGCCGGTCCTAGCGCCATGACCCGCCGGGCCCTCCCCAAGCTGATCGACGATCTGCGCGCCTACCAGGCCGAACTGGAAGCGCAGAACAGCGCGCTCGAATTCAGCCGCATCGCCGCCGAGGGCGCTTCCGAACGTTTCGAGTCGCTGTTCTCCAATGTGCCGCTAGGACTCATGGTGGTCGACGAGTTCGGCATGGTGGAGCAGAGCAACGCCATGGCGCTCAAGCTGTTCCGGCCCAAGGAATCCGACCCGCCGCTGAACTTCCTGCTGCCCCTGGTCACACCCGACCACGTGGAGCGCGTGCAGCAGTCGCTGGACGAGGCCAAGATCCAGGGCCATAGCGACACCAACGAGGTGGTGTTCTCCAGCGGGCTGGAGGCCCGCTTCACCGGCGACCTGCACATCGCACGCATCCAGTATTCGCAGGACCGCGACCTGACCCATTTCATCTGCGCCGTGATCGACCAGGGCCCGCTGCTGACCGAGCGGCGCGCGCTGCAGGAACGCCGCCGCGCGCTGCAGGAAAGCGCGCTGGCCCTGCAGCAGCGCAACGAGGAACTGCGCCTCTCCGAGAACCGCCTGGCCGCCATCATCAACTCGTCCCTGGACGCCATCATCTGCGTCGACGGCGAGCAGCGCATCACCGTCTTCAACCCGGCCGCCGCCGCGCTCTTCCACTGCCCGCCCGAGCAGGCGCTCAAGACCTCGCTCGGGCGCTTCCTGCCCGAGGCCATCGGCGCGATCGCCGCCACCCGCCTCTCGACCCAGGCCACGCTGGGCGAAGTGATAGGCCGCACCGTGGAAGGCCGTCCCCTGATGCTGGAAGTCAGCGTCTCGCGCGAACGCCAGCCCGAAGGCGACGGCGACATCACCACGGTCTTCGCGCGCGACCTGACGACGCGCCGCGAGATGGAAGTGCAGCGCAACATCCTCGAAGCGCAGCTGCGCGAGGCGCACAAGATGCAGGCCATCGGCACGATGGCCGGCGGCATCGCGCACGACTTCAACAACATCCTGGGCGCCATCCTGGGCAACGTCACGCTGGCCCGCCAGGATGCCGGGGCCGACTCGCCGGTGCAGGTCTGCCTGACCGAAGTCGAAAAGGCCGGCCGCCGCGGTCGTGACCTGGTGCGCCAGATCCTGACCTTCAGCCGCAACGAGCCGCCCAAGCGCCACCCGATCCAGCTGGTCGAGGTGGTGCAGGAATCGGTGCGCCTCATGAAGGTCACGCTGCCGCCTGCGGTGGACCTGCAGGTGCGCCTGCGCGAGACGCCGGCCGTGCTGGCCGACGCGACCCAGGTCGAGCAGGCCCTGATCAACCTGTGCACCAACGCCGTCCACGCCATCGGCAACGCGCGCGGCACGGTCAGCATCGAACTCGACAGCACCCATCCCGACATGCTGGAGTGCCAGCGCCTGGGCCTGACCGAGGGCCGCTACGTGACGCTGGCCGTGCGTGACAGCGGCAGCGGCATGGAGGCCGAGACCCTGCAGCGCATCTTCGAACCCTTCTTCACCACCAAGCCGGTGGGCCAGGGCACGGGCCTGGGCCTGGCCGTGGTGCACGGCGTGATGCGCACCCACCTGGGGACCGTGGACGTGAGCAGCTCGCCCGGCAACGGCAGCGAATTCACGCTCTATTTCCCCGCGGCCGAGGCCGAGAGCGACAGCCTTCCCGCGCCGGCCGAGCCCACGCGCCTGCAGACCGCCATGGGCTTCGGCCGCCACGTGATGTACGTCGATGACGACCAGGCCCTGTCCTTCCTGGTCGAGCGCGTGCTGGCGCGGCGCGGTTTCAAGGTCAGCGTCTACACCGACCCGCAGGCCGCGCTGGCCGCCTTGCGCGCGCAGCCCGACGACTACGACCTGCTGGTGACCGACTACAACATGCCGGGTTACAGCGGCGTCGAGCTGCTCAAGGACGCGCACCGCATCCGCCCCAAGCTGCCCATGGCACTGGCCTCGGGCTACATCACGCCCGAGATCGAGGCCAGCGCGCTGGAAGCCGGTGCCCGTGCCCTGATCCACAAGCCCAACGACGTCTCGGAGCTGTGCGACACCGTGCAGCGCCTGATCCAGGGTGAGCCCCAGCGCTGAACCCGTCGGTATTGCCTGCCTGCACGCCGACGACGCGCTGCTGGTGCTGGACAAACCCGCCGGCCTGCTCTCGGTGCCCGGGCGCGGCACCGACAAGCAGGACTGTGCCAGCGCCCGCGCCCAGGCGCTGTGGCCCGACGCGCTGATCGTGCACCGGCTGGACATGGCCACCTCTGGCCTGCTGCTGATGGCGCGCGGCAGCGCGATGCAGCGCACGCTGAGCATGGCCTTCGAATCCCGTTCGGTCCGCAAACGCTACGTGGCGCTGGTCGCCGGCCACGTGCCGCCGCCGCCCGCCGAGGGGGGCGAGATCGACCTGCCGCTCATGAGCGACTGGCCCAACCGGCCCCGCCAGAGGGTGGACGCCGGCGGCAAGCCCAGCCAGACGCGCTGGCGCGTGCTGGCGCACGAGCACGATGCCAGGGGCCGGCCGCAGACCCGGCTGGAGCTCGAGCCGGTGACGGGCCGCACGCACCAGCTGCGCGTGCATCTGCAGGCCATCGGCCACCCCATCCTGGGCGACGCCCTCTATGCGGACGCCGACACCCAGGCACGCTGCCCGCGCCTGCAACTGCACGCCGCCGAGCTGGCGCTCACGCACCCCGCCACGGGCGAAGCCCTGCACTGGTACAGCCCGCCCCCCTTCTGATGTCCAAGGAGAACCCCATGGCCGATACCCATCTGTACATCCTCACCGGCGCCTCGCGCGGCATGGGCCTGGCCATGGCACAGCAGCTGCTGGCGCCCGGCCACACCCTGCTGTGCCTCTCGCGCAAGGACAACGCGGCGCTGGCGGCGCTGGCGGCACAGGCCGGCTGCCCGCTGGAACAGTGGCCACTGGACCTCTCGCACAGCCGCGAGGCCGCGGCCATGCTGCGGCAATGGCTGGGCCGCCCGAGGATGCGCCATGCCGGCGCCACGCTGATCAACAACGCCGGCACGATCCCGCGCATTGCGCCGCTGTCGGAGATCGACCCCGACGACCTGGCCCAGGCCCTGCGCGTGGACCTGGAAGCGCCCCTGGCGCTTTGCGCGGCCTTCCTGGCCGCCACCGAAGGCTGGGGCGTACCGCGCCGCATCCTCAACATCTCCTCGGGCCTGGGCCGCCGGCCCATGGCCTCGCAGGCTGTCTATTGCGCGGCCAAGGCCGGCATGGACCACTACACACGCTGCCTGGCGCTGGAAGAAGCGCTCAAGCCCCAGGGCGCCAAGGTCTGCTCGCTGGCGCCCGGCGTGATCGACACCGACATGCAGGTGCAACTGCGCGGCGCCGATGCCGCGGCCTTCCCCGACCGCGCACGTTTTGAACAGCTCAAGAGTGCCGGCCAGCTCGACAGCCCCGAGGCCGCCGCGCGCAAGGTGCTGGCGTATCTGGACCGGCCGGACTTCGGCGCCGAACCCGTAGCCGACGTGCGTGGATGAGCAGACACCCGATCAACGAAGACCTGGCAGACCTACGGGATGGATCGCGGAACGCCGTGGAACCGGCTTGGCCGGGCCACTGGCGTTGCCCCTTCTCTTGAAAGGGGGGGGTGTAACGAACGCAGGAGCGGAGCCTGGGGGAGCTTCTCTAATGCAGCGTCAGTACGGGGATGGCGGTGTGCGCCAGCACGCGCTGCGTCTGGCTGCCCACGAAGAGGCGCTCCATCAGACCCATGCCGTGCGTGCCCATGACGATGAGATCGGCGCCGCACTGTTGTGCCGCATCGAGGATGGCGCGGTAGACGATCTTCTGCTCGCGCATGAGCAGGCGTTCGCAGGGCACGCCAGCGGCGCGCGCCACGGTCTCGGCCTGCTCCAGCCAGTAGGTGGCGGCCTGCAGGCCGGGCACCTCCTGGGGTTCGTCGTGGGGCCGGTAGCCGCTGGCCATGATGCCGGCCGGAAAGTGTTCGAGTGCGGTCATCACCGTGACCCGGGCCCCCAGACGCTGGGCCAGCTCGACGCCGCGCGCCACCGCGCGCATGGCCGGCTCGGACCCATCGGTAGGCAACAGGATATGCTGGAACATGGAAACCTCCTGGTCGAAGCGGATACCGCCTCACTTTAGACCGGCTATTGCGCGCCGGCTTGATCCGTATCAAGATTCAAGCCGGCCCGGGCGACCGCTTTGACCGCACACTGGAGCCCCCGCAACGCAACCACCATGACACCCCAGAAGCAACGCAGCCTGGCCGCCAAGCTCACGCTGGCCGCCACCCCCTTCCTGCTGCTGGCCCTGCTGGCCACGGCGGCCACGCTGTGGGTATCCTGGCAGCTCGATGGCGGTGCGGCCGCCGTCAACGAAGCCGGGCGCATGCGCATGCAGGCCTACCGCATGGCCCTGGCGCGCAGCGCCGGGCAGACAACGGAGCTGCTGCCGCTGGTCCAGGAGTTCGAGGCCAGCCTGCAGGTGCTGCGCACGGGCGACCCCGAGCGCCCGCTCTTCGTGCCCTGGGACGACACCGTGCAGGAGCGCTTTGTCGTCATCGAGAGCGACTGGAAAGCCTTCCGCCCCCTGCTCGAATCCGGCGTGGCCCAGTCGGGCCTGCGCATCCAGACCATGGCCTTCGTCGCCGACATCGATGCTTTCGTGCATGGCATCGAGACCCATATCTCGCGCTGGACGGCCATCCTGCACCTGCTGCAGACCACGCTGATGGCCCTGGTCGTCCTGGGCGCGGTGGTGCTGCTCTATGTCGGCCAGCTGCTGGTGCTCGAACCCGTGGGCCTGCTCAAGCGGGCCATCGAGAAGATCCAGGGCGGCGACTTCGACGCGCGCGTCGAGCGCGTCAGCAGTGACGAGTTCGGCACCCTGGCCGAAGGCTTCAACGACATGGCCACGCACCTGCAGTCCATGTACCGCAACCTCGAAGCCAAGGTGGCCGAGAAGACCGCCGAGCTGGAAGAAAAACGCGAACGCCTGGCCAGCCTCTACGAAATCACCGCGCTGGTGGCGCGCAGCACCTCGCTCGACGAGCTGGCCCAGGGTTTCGTGCGCAGCATCCAGCGCATCGCGCATGCCGACGGTGTGGCCTTGCGCTGGTCCGACCAATCCAACCAGCGCTACCTCATGCTGGCCGCCCAGGGCCTGCCCGCCGACATGGTGGAAGCCGAGCACTGCATCCACAAGGGCGATTGCGACTGCGGCGCCAGCACGGCCACCAGCGCCGGGCTGCGCGTCATCCCCATCCACACGCTGGGCGACACGCGCGACCGCCTGTGCGGGCAGGCCGGTTTCGAGTCGCTGGTCAACATCCCGGTGCGCCTGCACGAACGCCTCATGGGCGAGGTGGACCTGTTTTTCCACGCCCGCACCGAGCCCTCGGCCGCCGAACGCTCCCTGCTCGAAGCCCTGGCCAGCCACCTGGCCGGCGCCATGGAGAACCTGCGCCTGAACGCCCTGGACATGGAGGCCGCGGTGTCCCAGGAGCGCCACCTGCTGGCGCGCGAGTTGCATGACTCCATCGCACAGTCCCTGGCCTTCCTCAAGATCCAGGTGCAGCTCATGCGCGACGCCCTGGCCGCAGGAGACGCGCAGGGCATGGCCAAGGTGCTGGAGGAGATCGATGCGGGCGTGCGCGAAAGTTATGGCGACGTGCGTGAGCTGCTGATGCACTTCCGCACCCGCACCAACACCGAAGACATCGAGACCGCGCTGACCACCACGCTGCACAAGTTCGAACTGCAAAGCGGCCTGAAGGGACACCTGCAGATGCAGGGCCACGGCCTGCCGCTGGCGCCCGACCTGCAGATCCAGGTGCTGCACATCGTGCAGGAGGCGCTCTCCAACGTGCGCAAGCACGCCCGCGCCTCGCAGGTCTGGCTCGATGTGCAGCAGCAGCCCGAATGGCGCTTCGAGGTGCGTGACGACGGCAGCGGTTTCGACACCCGCGACGACGGTATCGACGAGAGCCACGTGGGCCTGCGCATCATGCGCGAGCGCGCCGAGCGCATCGGCGCACGGGTCGAACTCATCTCCACCCCGGGCAGCGGCACCTCCATGGTGCTGACCCTGCCGGCCCAGCTGGTCGCCGCCCGCGCGCCCGCCCCGACCCTGCCGGCAACCGGCCCCCTTGAACATGCAGCCTGAGCGCATCCGCATCCTGGTGGTCGACGACCACACCCTGTTTCGCCGCGGCCTGATCGCCCTGCTGGCACGCGAACCCAACTTCGAGGTGGTGGGCGACGCGGCCGATGCCGGCCAGGCCCAGCGCCGCGCGCAGGAACTGCAGCCCGACCTGATCCTGCTGGACAACCACCTGCCCGGCGTGCGCGGCGTCGACGCCCTGCCCGCGCTGCGCGAAGCCGCGCCCCAGGCCCGTGTGCTCATGCTCACCGTCAGCGAGGACGAGCAGGACCTGGGCACGGCGCTGAAGGCCGGCGCCGCCGGCTACCTGCTCAAGACCATCGAAGGCGACGCACTGGCCACGGCCATCGCCCGTGTCATGCGCGGCGAAAACGTGGTGGCGCCCGAGATGACCAGCAAGCTGGTCTCGGCTTTCCAGAACGGGCGCACGCCCCCCGCGCCCACACCTGCCGCGCCCAGCCCGGCCCAGGCCCTGCTGGACCAGCTCTCGCCGCGCGAGCGCGACATCCTGCGCGGCATCGCGCGCGGCGCGAGCAACAAGGAGATCGGCACCGACCTCGGCATCGCCGAAACCACGGTCAAGATCCACGTGCAGCACGTGCTGCGCAAGCTGGCGGTGAGCACGCGCGTGCAGGCGGCGGTGCTGGCGACCAGCGCGGGGGTGAACTGAGCCGCTCGACAGCGGCCGGCTCCGGGTCTACCCGGGATTGCCGTGCTGTCCGGCCCGCCGATAGACTACCCGGACTGATACGTCGTTTGGAATCAAGTTGGACAAGGCAAGCAGGCACCGGTTGCAGCACCGCAAGGAATGGGTGGGGGTCCTGCTCGGCCTGCTGGGCCTGGCCCTGCTGCTGAGCTGGGACCTGCACCGGGACTTCCAGTCCATCACGCAGGAAGGCCGGAGCCGCCTGATGCACAACATCAAGGTGGCCGACGCTACGCTCAGCCGGCGCCTGCAGACCACCAGCAACGCCCTGCAGTCGATCCGCGGGGCGGTACAGGCGCAGACGCTGAACCGCCGGGAACTGGATGAACTCCTGGCCATCATGGTGGCCGCCCAGACCGGGGTGCGCTCCATCCTGCTGGTCGGCCGCGATGGTCAGGTCATCGCCAGCAACCGGCCGGAGCTGCGCGGGCTGAGCTTCCTCGACTCCGAACGCTACACAACCATCCGCAGCGCGGCCGACCCGCCCCTCTTGCACATCTCCCCGCCTTTTGCGACGCCCCTGGGCCAGTACGCGGTGGGCGCAGGCATGATGGTCGCCGACGCCCGGGGGCGTTTCAACGGTTATGTGCTGGCCATCCTGGATCCCGACTACTTCCGGATCCTGCTGGAATCGCTGCTGTATGCAGAGGATGTGCATGCCTCGCTGATCCACGCGGACGGCAGGATCGTCTTCCGCATGCCCGACCCGGAACAGGTCACCGGCACCAACCTGGTCGAGCGGCCCGGCTCCCTGTTCAAGCGCTTCATGGACAGCGGCAAAAAAGACGACATCATCACCGGCTTGGCCGCCGCCACCAACGTGGAACGCACCATCGCCTTCGCCCGCATCGCACCCACCACGACCCCGGTGGACAAGCCCCTGGTCATTTCCATCGACCGCAGGCTCTCGGTCCTGTATGCCCCCTGGCACAAGGAAGTGCAGTTCAGGGCAGCGCTGTTTGCGGTCATCCTGTTCCTCTCGGTCTTCGGCCTCTACATCTACCAGGTCCGCCACCGCGCCATCGAACAGCTGGAGGAAGCCCAGGAAGCGGAACGCGACGCGACGGAAAAAAGGATCCTCCAGCTCAACGCGGAGCTGGAGGAAAAGGTCCACCAGCGTACCGCCGAACTGGAGAAGGCGAACTCGGAACTGAGGCACCTCTCGCGGCACGATGTCCTGACCGGTGTGCCCAACCGCATGGCGGCCAACGAACGCCTGCACGGCGAATTCATGCGCCTGAAACGCACAGGGGCCCGCTACACGGTGCTGATGGTGGACGTCGACCACTTCAAGCGCATCAATGACAGCCATGGCCACGAAGCCGGAGACCATGTCCTGCGGCGAGTGGCCAAGACCCTGGCCGCCAGCATCCGGGCTTCCGATTTCCTGGCCCGCTTTGGCGGCGAGGAATTCGTCCTGCTGCTGCCGGAGACCGCCCCGGAGGCTGCGCTGCAGGTGGCGGAAAAGATCCGCCAGGCGGTGCAATCCAGGGCCGACCCCATCGCCGGCAGCATCACCGTGAGCATCGGTCTGGCCGGCGCCAGCCCCCAGGACAAGGACGAAAACGCCGCCCTCAAGCGGGCCGACGACCAGCTCTACGTGGCCAAGACGGGCGGTCGCAACCGCGTGGCATCGGCTGGCGCCGGCGCCTAGGGGCCTTCATCTCCCGAGGGCAGGTGGCATCCCGGACCTCGTCACAGGGCTACAGCACGGCATGCGCCACGGCGCTGTACAGCGGTATCCCCAGGATGATGTTGAGCGGAAAGGTCAGGCCCAGCGAGAGACCGAAGTACAGCGGCGGGCGCGCTTCCGGGATGGCATACCGGAGCACGGCGGGCACGGCGATGTACGAGGCGCTCGCGGACAGCACCATCAGCAGGATCACGTCGCCCAGCGGCAGGCCCAGCAGCGCGCCCAGCCCCAGCGCCAGGCTGGCATGCACCAGCGGTGCCACCACCGCGTAGGCCAGCAGCAGGGGAGAGATGCCCTTGAGCTGCGGCAGGTTGCGCGCAGTCATGAGTCCCATGTCGAGCAGGAAGAAGGCCAGCATGCCCTTGAACAGGTCGCCGGAGAAGGGCTGCATCGCGGTCTTGCCGGCATCGCCGCTCAGCAGGCCCACGACCATCGCCCCGAGCAGCAGCAGCTGGGCGCCATCGGTGAAGGATTCGTGCAGGACCTTGCCCAGCCGCAGTCCGCGCGGGCCGCCCAGGCTGGCGGTGCCATCGCCCAGGACCTGCTGACCGCCCGGGGACTGGCGCTGGCGCAGCGTATTGGCCAGCACAACGGCCAGGATGATCGCCGGAGATTCCATCAGGGCCAGCGCTGCCGCCATGTGCCCCCCGTAGGCAATGTGCTGCTGCTCCAGGTACTGCACGGCGGTGACAAAGGTGACGGCGCTGACCGAGCCATAGGTTGCGGCCACCGCAGCCGCATCGAAACCCGGCAGGAACCGCCTGAGGATCTGGTAGCCCAGGATCGGGATGAGGATCGCCAGCGAGACGGCCGCCAGCAGGCTGGTCACCACGCCGGTGGTGAGGCCCGAGTGCGCCAGGGCAAAGCCACCCTTGAGCCCCAGCGCCATGAGCAGGTACAGCGAAAGAAAGCGCGCGATGGGCGGCGGGATTTCAAGGTTGGACTTGAGCGTCCCCGCCAGCACGCCAAAGACAAAAAAGAGAATCGCGGGATCGAGCAAGTTGTGCATGGGTACTCCTGTGTCTCCCATGGTACGGATCCAGGCAAATAAGTAAAATCGATTCTTAAATACAAATACATAGAGAAAAGTCTATGAACGTGACATTCCGCCAATTGCGCCTTTTCCTGGCCCTGGCCGAGACGGGCAGCGTCAGCGCTGCCGCGCGGACCATGCATGTGACCCAGCCGACCGCCTCGATGCAGCTCAAGGAGATCACGGAGTCGGTCGGCCTGCCCCTGTACGAGGTGATTGCCCGCAGGGTCCACCTCACCGAGGCGGGTGTCGCACTGGCGCAGACGGCGCGCACGCTGGCGACCGAGTGGGACAACTACGCCCAGCAGGTGGACGCCATGAAGGGCCTGACGCGCGGCAAGCTGCGCATCGCGGTCGTCAGCACGGCCAAGTATTTCGTGCCGCGTCTGCTGGGCGGCTTCTGCAGCCGCCACCCGGACGTGGAGATCGCCCTGGAGGTGCTCAACCGCGACGGCGTGGTGCAGCGCCTGCGCGAGAACATGGACGACCTGTACATCATGTCCAGGCCGCCGGCGGACCTCGATCTCGACGACCATGTCTTCATGTCCAACCCCCTGGTGATCGTGGCCCCCGTGCGCGACCCCCTGATCGCGCGCCGCCGCATCCGCCTGCAGGATCTGAAGGCGCATCGTTTCCTGCTGCGCGAGCAGGGTTCGGGCACCCGCATGGCGGTCGACGAGCACTTCAAGGCCAAGGGCTTCACACCGCAGGTGCGCCTCGAACTGGGCAGCAATGAGGCCCTCAAGGAGGCCGTGGCCGGCGGTCTGGGGATTTCGGTGCTGTCCCAGCACGCGCTGCACGGCCAGAACCGGGAGCATGGTGTCGCCGTGCTCGATGTCCAGGGCTTTCCGATCAGCTCCAGCTGGCACGTGGTGAATTTGCGTGCCAAACGGCTGTCCCCGATCGCCGCGGCCTTTCTGGACCACCTCCAGCGCAAGGCGCGTGGCTGGCGCGGCATCACGACCGCGCTCTAGCGCTGCGGATCACGCGGGGCGCGTGACGCTCCACCCGCCGACCTCACCGTTTGATCCACATCAAGCGCCGGGCGATTAAACCGCCCGACTAGTTCTTTCGGAGGATGCCCACCGCTCCTGCCGCTACCTATGAAGGATGGCGGGGCAAGCTGCTGATTTCTACAGTCCATCCATCCTCAAAGGAGATGTGACATGGATAGAAACAGACAGGCCCTCTCGGTGCTGATCGTCAGCACGCTGGCCTTCACCGTGTGCTTCATGGTGTGGATGATGTTCGGCGTGATCGGCATTCCGATCAAGAAGGCACTCAACCTCAACGCGACCGAATTCGGCCTGCTCACGGCCACCCCGGTGCTCACCGGCTCGCTGATCCGCGTGCCCCTGGGCATCTGGACCGACCGCTACGGCGGCCGCATCGTCATGACCATCCTGATGGCCTGCACCGTGCCGGCGATCTACCTGATGGCCTATGCCACCGAATACTGGCACTTCCTGACCATCGGCCTTTTCGTCGGCCTGGCCGGCGGCTCCTTCTCGGTGGGCACCCCCTATGTGGCCCGCTGGTTCCCCAAGAACCGCCAGGGTTTCGCCATGGGCGTGTACGGCGCCGGCAACTCGGGCGCGGCCGTCAACAAGTTCATCGCCCCGGCCCTGGTCGTGGCCTTCGGCTGGACCATGGTGCCGCAGGTCTACGCGGCCATCATGCTGGGCACGGTCATCGTGTTCTGGCTGTTCAGCCACAGCGACCCGGCCCACCTGGTGCCCAGCAACACCAAGTTCAGCGACCAGCTCAAGGCCCTGAAGGACCCCAAGGTCATCAAGTACTGCCAGTACTACAGCATCGTGTTCGGCGGCTACGTGGCACTCTCCTTGTGGATGGTGCAGTACTACGTCGGTGAATACGGCCTGGACATCCGCGCCGCCGCCCTGCTGGCGGCCTGCTTCTCCCTGCCGGGTGGTGTGCTGCGCGCCGTGGGCGGCTGGCTGTCCGACAAGTACGGCGCCCACTCCGTGACCTGGTGGGTCATGTGGGTGAGCTGGATCTGCCTGTTCCTGCTGAGCTACCCGCAGTTCGACTTCACCGTCACCACCATCAACGGCCCGCAGACCTTCCACTTCGGCCTCAACGTCTACGCCTTCACCGGCCTGATGTTCATCCTGGGCATCGCCTGGGCCTTCGGCAAGGCCAGCGTGTTCAAGTACATCAGCGACGACTACCCGACCAATATCGGCACCATCAGCGGCATCGTCGGCCTGGCCGGCGGCCTGGGTGGCTTCGTGCTGCCCATCCTGTTCGGCGTGCTGCTCGACCTCACCGGCATCCGCTCCAGCGCCTTCATGCTCATGTACGGCGTGGTCTGGGTCTCGCTGATCTGGATGTACTGGACCGAGGTGCGCCGCGCCCAGGTCATGGGCTCGCAGGCCACCGCTTTCAGCCTCAAGGGCTGACCCTTACTCATTCCAAGGAAACGACATGAACACCACCCCCAAGGAATCGGGCGCCACGATCACCGACTGGCGTCCCGAGGACGAACAGTTCTGGGAGAGCACGGGCAAGAAGATCGCCTACCGCAACCTCTGGATCTCGGTGCCGGCCCTGCTCTGCGGCTTCGCCATCTGGGGCATGTGGGGCATCATCACCGTGCAGATGCTCAACCTGGGTTTTCCCTTCACCCAGGCCGAACTCTTCACGCTGACCGCCATCGCGGGCCTGGCGGGCGCCACCATGCGCATCCCCGCGTCCTTCCTGATCCGGCTGGCCGGCGGGCGCAACACCATCTTCCTGACCACCGCCATGCTGCTGGCCCCGGCCATCGGCACCGGCATCGCACTCCAGCATAAGGACTGGCCGCTGTGGGCCTTCCAGCTCATGGCCCTGTGGTCGGGCGTGGGCGGCGGCAACTTCGCCAGTTCCATGTCCAACATCGGCACCTTCTTCCCCAAGCGCCTGCAGGGCACGGCGCTAGGCCTGAATGCCGGCCTGGGCAATTTCGGTGTGACGACCATGCAGATCGTGATTCCGCTGGTGATGACGGTCAGCATCTTCGGCGCCTTCGGCGGTGAATCGATGACGCTCGTGAAGGACAGCGGCTGGATCTTCGGCAAGATCGCCGCCGGCACGCCCACCTTCATCCAGAACGCCGGCTTCGCCTGGCTACTCTCGCTGGTGCCGCTGTCCATCCTGTGCTGGTTCGGCATGAACAACCTGAAGACGGTCACGCCGGGCGTGGACAACAGCCTGGGCAGCACCATCAGCGCCTTCATCAAGATCGTCTGGCTCTACACCCTGTCCTTCCTGCCGGCCGGTGTGGGCCTCTACCTCTACCTGCCCGCGCCCACCGGCCTGGGCGTACTGAACATGTGGCTGGCCATGCCGCTGATCATCGTCAGCACCCTGCTGGTGATGAAGCTCACGGCCTTCGGCACCATGAAGGAAAACATCGACAAGCAGTTCGCCATCTTCAAGGACAAGCACACCTGGTCCATGACGGCGCTGTACATCGTGACCTTCGGCAGCTTTATCGGCTTCTCCATGGCGCTTCCGCTGTCCATCACGGTGATCTTCGGCAGCACGCACATCTTCGACGCGGCCACCAACGCCTGGGTCCATGCCAAGAACCCCAACGCCCCCAGCGCGCTGACCTACGCCTGGATCGGCCCCTTCGTCGGCGCCGCAGTGCGGCCCATCGGCGGCTGGGTCTCGGACAAGGTCGGCGGCTCCATCGTCACGCAGATCATCTCGGCCGTGATGGTGGTGGCCTCGGGTGCGGTGGGTTACGTGATGCTGCAGGCCTACCAGTCGGCCACACCCGAGCAGTACTTCACGGCTTTCATCGGCCTGTTCATCGTGCTGTTCTTTGCCACCGGCATCGGCAACGGCTCGACCTTCCGCACCATCGCCGTGATCTTCGACCGCAGCCAGGCCGGCCCGGTGCTGGGCTGGACTTCGGCCATCGCCGCCTACGGCGCCTTCGTGGCCCCGGTGGTGATCGGCGCCCAGATCAAGGCGGGCACACCGCAGTACGCCATGTACGGCTTCGCGGTCTTCTACGCCCTGTGCCTGGTGCTGAACTGGTGGTTCTACCTGCGCACGAACGCCTACGTGAAGAACCCCTGAGCAACCATGAATCTTTCTGCTGCGCGAACCGATCTGCGGCCTGTGCTGCTCGCCGTACGGGTGTACGGCTGCGCGGCTCGGCCGCACCTCGGCCCGCTCGCGACGAAATCTTCACGGCTGCTCGCACCACGTACCTAACACCTTATCCCTCAGCTCCACGGAGACCCCCATGAGCCATTTTCTCGACCGACTGAGCTACTTCTCGCAACCGAAAGAGCCCTTCTCCAAGGACCACGGCGTCACCACCGGTGAAGACCGCACCTGGGAAGACGCCTACCGCGACCGCTGGGCCCACGACAAGATCGTGCGATCCACCCACGGCGTGAACTGCACGGGCTCCTGCTCGTGGAAGATCTACGTCAAGGGTGGCATCGTCACCTGGGAAACCCAGCAGACCGACTACCCCCGCACCCGCTGGGACATGCCCAACCACGAACCGCGCGGCTGCGCGCGTGGCGCCAGCTACAGCTGGTACCTGTATTCCGCCAACCGCGTGAAGTACCCCATGGTGCGCGGGCGCCTGCTCAAGCTCTGGCGCGAGGCCCGGCTGGTCCATGCGCCGGTGGAGGCCTGGGCCTCCATCGCCGACAGCAACGCCAAACGCAAGGAATACCAGAGCGTGCGTGGCCTGGGCGGTTTCGTGCGCTCCAGCTGGGATGAAGTCAACGAGATGATCGCCGCGGCGAACATCTACACCGTCAAGAAACACGGCCCGGACCGCGTGATCGGCTTCTCGCCCATCCCGGCCATGTCCATGGTGTCCTATGCCGCCGGCTCGCGCTACCTCTCGCTGATGGGCGGCGTGTGCATGAGCTTCTACGACTGGTACTGCGACCTCCCCCCCGCCAGCCCGCAGGTCTGGGGCGAGCAGACCGACGTGCCCGAGTCGGCCGACTGGTACAACTCCACCTACATCATCGCCTGGGGCTCCAACGTGCCGCAGACGCGCACCCCCGACGCCCACTTCTTCACCGAGGTGCGCTACAAGGGCGCCAAGACCGTGGCGGTCACACCCGATTACGCCGAGATCTCCAAGCTGGCCGACATCTGGATGCACCCCAAGCAGGGCACCGATGCGGCCATGGCCATGGCCATGGGCCACGTCATCATGAAGGAGTTCTACTTCGACAAGCCGTCGGCGTATTTCGACGACTACGCGCGCCGTTACACCGACCTGCCCATGCTGGTCATGCTGAAAGAGCAGAAGGCCCCGAACGGCGAAACCATCCTGGTGCCCGACCGCTACGTGCGCGCCAGCGACTTCAACGGCAAGCTGGGCCAGGCCAACAACCCCGAGTGGAAGACCGTGGCCATCAACGAAGACGGCAAGGTGGTCTGTCCCAAGGGCGCCATCGGCTTCCGCTGGGGCCCGGACGGCCGCGCCGACGCCGGCCAGTGGAACCTGGAGGCCAAGGAAGCGCGCCACGGCAACGACGTGAAGCTCAAGCTCTCCGCGCTCGAAGGCGGCGCCAAGACCGAAACCGCGAAGATCGGCTTCCCCTACTTCGGCGGCATCGAAAGCGAGCACTTCCCCAACAACACCACGGGTGCCGCGGCCAGCAACGTGCTGGTGCGCACCGTGCCGGTGACCCGCATCTCGCTGGGCAAGGAAGGCGACAAGCGCGAAGCCCTGGTGGCCACCGTGTTCGACCTGCAGGCGGCCAACTACGGCATCGCGCGCGGCCTGCCGGGTGAGCTCGCTGCGAAGAACTTCGACGAGGACACCCCCTACACCCCGGCCTGGCAGGAAAAGATCACCGGCGTGCCGCGCCAGCAGCTCATCACCGTGGCACGCCAGTTTGCCGACAACGCCGACAAGACCAAGGGCAAGTCCATGGTCATCATCGGCGCGGCCATGAACCACTGGTACCACAGCGACATGAACTACCGCGGCATCATCAACATGCTGATGATGTGCGGCTGCATCGGCCAGAGCGGCGGCGGCTGGGCGCACTACGTGGGCCAGGAAAAACTGCGTCCGCAGACCGGCTGGACCGCGCTGGCCTTTGCGCTGGACTGGATCCGCCCGCCGCGCCAGATGAACAGCACCAGCTTCTTCTACGCCCACACCGACCAGTGGCGCTACGAGAAGCTGACCATGGGCGAAGTGCTTTCGCCGCTGGCCGACAAGAAGGTCTTCGGCGGCAGCATGATCGACTACAACGTGCGCGCCGAGCGCATGGGCTGGCTGCCCAGCGCCCCGCAGCTGCAGACCAACCCCATGCAGATCGTGAAGGACGCCACCGCCGCCGGCATGGACCCCAAGGACTACACGGTCAAGGGCCTGAAGGACGGCACGCTCAAGATGAGCTGCGAGGACCCGGACCACCCGGCCAACTGGCCGCGCAATATGTTCGTCTGGCGCTCCAACATCCTGGGCTCCAGCGGCAAGGGACACGAGTACTTCCTCAAGCACCTGCTGGGCACCAGCCACGGCGTGCAGGGCAAGGACCTCGGACATGACGAAGCCAAACCCGAGGAAGTGGTCTGGCATGACCAGGCCCCCGAAGGCAAGCTGGACCTGCTGGTCACGCTGGACTTCCGCATGAGCACGACCTGCCTGTACTCGGACATCGTGCTGCCCACGGCTACCTGGTACGAGAAGAACGACCTCAACACCAGCGACATGCACCCCTTCATCCACCCGCTGTCGACCGCGGTGGACCCGGCCTGGCAGAGCAAGAGCGACTGGGACATCTACAAGGGTTTCGCCAAGAAGTTCAGCGAACTCTGCGTGGGCCACCTGGGGGTGGAGCGCGAGATGGTGCTCACCCCGCTGATGCACGACAGCCCGTCCGAACTGGCCCAGCCCTTCGACGTCAAGGAATGGAAGAAGGGCGAGTGCGAGCTCATCCCCGGCAAGACCGCGCCCAACATGGCCGTGGTCGAGCGCGACTACCCCAACCTCTACAAGCGCTTCACGGCCTTAGGGCCGCTGATGAACAAGGTGGGCAACGGCGGCAAGGGCATCGCCTGGAACACCCAGATCGAGGTCAAGCAGCTCGGAGAACTCAACGGCGTGGTGCGTGCCGAAGGCGCGACCTGCGGCATGCCGAAGATCGAGACCGACATCGACGCCTGCGAAGTGGTGCTGCAGCTGGCCCCGGAAACCAACGGCCACGTCGCCGTCAAGGCCTGGGAAGCGTTGTCCAAGCAGACCGGCCGCGACCACAAGCACCTGGCCCTGTACCGCGAAGACGAGAAGATCCGTTTCCGCGACATCCAGGCCCAGCCGCGCAAGATCATCTCCAGCCCGACCTGGAGCGGCATCGAGAGCGAGACCGTGTCCTACAACGCCGGCTACACCAACGTGCACGAACTCATACCGTGGCGCACCCTCACTGGCCGCCAGCAGTTCTACCTGGACCACCCCTGGATGACCGCCTTCGGGGAAAACCTGTCCAGCTACAAGCCGCCCGTGGACCTGAAGACCACGGCCGGCATCCACGGCATCAAACCCAACGGCAACACCGAGATCCTGCTGAACTTCATCACGCCGCACCAGAAGTGGGGTATCCACTCCACCTACACGGACAACCTGATGATGCTCACGCTGAATCGCGGCGGCCCGGTGATCTGGCTCAGCGAGGACGACGCCAGGAGCGCCGGCATCGTGGACAACGACTGGGTCGAGCTGTTCAACATCAACGGCGCCATTGCGGCGCGCGCGGTGGTGAGCCAGCGGGTGAACAACGGCATGGTCATGATGTACCACGCGCAGGAGAAGATCATCAACACCCCCGGCTCGGAGATCACCGGCGCACGCGGCGGCATCCACAACTCGGTGACCCGCATCGTGTTGAAGCCCACGCACATGATCGGCGGCTACGCGCAGTTCAGCTACGGCTTCAACTACTACGGGACCATCGGCACCAACCGCGACGAGTTCGTCGTGGTGCGCAAGATGAACAAGGTGGACTGGCTGGACACGCCGGCCGCGACCACCAACGCCAACGTGCACGCATAAGGAGCAAGACCATGAAAATCCGCGCTCAAATCGGCATGGTGCTCAACCTGGACAAGTGCATCGGTTGCCACACCTGTTCGGTCACCTGCAAGAACGTCTGGACCAGTCGCAAAGGCATGGAATACGCCTGGTTCAACAACGTCGAGACCAAACCCGGCATCGGCTACCCCAAGGAATGGGAGAACCAGGACAAATGGAACGGCGGCTGGGTCCGTAAATCGAACGGCAGCATCGAACCGCGCCAGGGGGCGAAGTGGAAGCTCTTGATGAAGATCTTCGCCAACCCCAACCTGCCGCAGATCGACGACTACTACGAGCCCTTCACCTTCGACTACGAGCACCTGCAGTCGGCGCCCGAGATGAAGGCCACACCCACGGCACGTCCGCGCAGCCTGATCACCGGCCAGCGCATGGAGAAGATCGAATGGGGTCCGAACTGGGAAGAAATCCTGGGCGGTGAATTCAGCAAGCGCTCGAAGGACAGGAACTTCGACGACGTGCAGAAGGACATCTACGGCCAGTTCGAGAACACCTTCATGATGTACCTGCCGCGGCTGTGCGAACACTGCCTGAACCCGGCCTGCGTCGCCTCGTGCCCCTCGGGCTCGATCTACAAGCGCGAGGAAGACGGCATCGTGCTGATCGACCAGGACAAGTGCCGCGGCTGGCGCATGTGCGTGAGCGGCTGCCCCTACAAGAAGATCTACTACAACTGGGAATCGGGCAAGGCCGAGAAGTGCATCTTCTGCTACCCGCGCATCGAGGCCGGCCAACCCACCGTCTGCTCCGAGACCTGCGTGGGCCGCATCCGCTACCTCGGCGTGCTGCTGTATGACGCCGACCGCATCCAGGAAGCGGCCAGCGTGGAACACGACCGCGACCTCTACGAAGCCCAGCTCAACATCTTCCTCGACCCCAACGACCCGAAGGTGATAGCGCAGGCCAGCGCCGACGGCATCCCCGATGCCTGGATGGACGCCGCGCGCAGGAGCCCGGTCTACAAGATGGCCGTGGAGTGGAAGGTGGCCCTGCCGCTGCACCCGGAGTACCGCACCCTGCCCATGGTCTGGTACGTGCCGCCGCTCTCGCCCATCACGGCGGCGGCCAACGCCGGCGACATCGGCATCAACGGCGAGATCCCGGACGTCAAGCAGCTGCGCATCCCGGTCAAGTACCTGGCCAACCTGCTGACCGCCGGCGACACCATGCCGGTGGAGCGCGCCCTGGAACGCATGCTGGCCATGCGCGCCTACCAGCGCGAGAAGCACGTCGAAGGCCGCATCAACACCAGCGCGCTGGACCAGGTGCAGATGACCCAGGCCGAGGTGGAAGACATGTACCACGTGATGGCGATCGCCAACTACGAGGACCGCTTCGTCATCCCGAGTTCACACCGCGAGTACGCGGAGAACACCTTCGACATGCGCGGCGGCTGTGGTTTCTCGTTTGGCAACGGTTGCTCCGACGGCGCCAGCGAAACCAGCCTCTTCGGCAGCGGCAAACGCCGCACCATCCCCATCAAGGCAGGAGTCTAGACATGGCACACCCCCAAGCTGCGCGCACTGCGTGTCGCTCCGCTACCCCCCTTGCAGGGGGCAACGCCATTGGCCCGGCCAAGCCGGTTCCACGGCGTTTCCCGGTTGGCGCCTCTGGTGCATCCCTGTTTCTTCTTTCGGCGAAGGAGTAATTCCATGCCCAATCAATCTTCTCTGACCCTGCGCGTTCTGGCCCGCCTGCTAGGCTACCCCGACGCCGAACTGCGCGGCCACCTGGGCGACCTGAGCGCCGCACTGCACAGCGAACAGGCCCTGGGCGCCACCCGCCTGGGCGAGCTGGACGCGCTGCTCAGGTCCATGCGTACGCGTGACCCCATCGACATGGAAGCCGACTACGTGCAACTGTTCGACCGCGGCCGCGCCACCTCGCTGCACCTGTTCGAGCACGTGCACGGCGACAGCCGCGACCGCGGCCCGGCCATGATCGACCTGGCCCAGACCTACGAAAAGGCGGGCCTGTACCTGGCCGAGGGCGAGCTGCCCGACTACCTGCCGGCGGTGCTGGAGTTCGTCTCCACCCAGCCGGCCAAGGAGGCCAAGGCCTTCCTGGGCGAGATCGCCCACATCCTCAACGCCATCTTCAGCGCCCTGGTCAAGCGCGAGAGTCCCTACGCCAGCGTGCTGGGCGCCCTGCTGGAGATCGCCGGCGAACGGGCCCAGGCCGTGAAGGTGGTGGAGGACGAGCCGCTGGACCAGGCCTGGGAAGAGCCCATGGCCTTCGACGGCTGTTCGACCCAGGGCCAGGCCAAACCCGGCCAGCCCCAGCCCATCCGCATCGTCAGGAATGTTGCGCAGCCCACTGCGCCAGGAGCATGACCATGAACTACCTCAACCAGTTCGTCTTCGGGATCTATCCCTACATCTGTCTCACGGTCTTCCTGCTGGGCAGCCTGATCCGCTTCGACCGCGACCAGTACACCTGGAAAAGCGATTCCTCGCAGCTGCTCAAGGCCGGCCAGCTGCGCTGGGGCAGCAACCTGTTCCACGTCGGTGTGCTGTTCCTGTTCTTCGGTCACACCGTGGGCATGCTGACGCCGCACTTCCTCTACGAGCCCTTCATGACGGCCGGCGCCAAGCAGCTGCTGGCCATGGTCTCGGGCGGCCTGTTCGGCCTGCTGGGTTTCATCGGCGTCACGCTGCTGCTGCATCGCCGCCTGTTCGAGCCGCGCATCCGCGCCACCAGCAAGGCCAGCGATATCCTGCTGCTGCTCCTGCTGTGGCTGCAGTTCGCCCTGGGCCTGGCCACCATCCCGCTCTCGGCCCAGCATCTGGACGGCGGCATGATGATGATGCTGGCCGAATGGGCCCAGCGCATCGTGACCTTCCGCAGTGGCGCGCCCGAGCTGCTGCTCGAAGCCAGCTGGGTCTTCAAGGCGCACATGTTCCTAGGCATGAGCATCTTCCTGATCTTCCCCTTCACGCGCCTGGTGCATGTCTGGAGCGGTTTTGCCTCGGTGAGCTACCTGGTGCGGCCCTACCAGGTCGTGCGCAGCCGCCGGCTCAACCTGCCCGCCGGCCACAACCTGCCGCGCCAGCCCGGCGCCCGCGTCTGAGGAAAACACCATGAAGACCCCCTGCTCCTCCAGTTGCGGCTGCGCCAGTGCCGAAGCGGAAAACGCCGTGGTCACCCCCGTCGCCATCGCGCGTGTCAACGGCGTCGCCCTGCACCTTGCCGATGAAAAGATCAGCGACGACGAATTGCGCCAGCGCGCCTGCACTGAACTGCTGCGCCAGGCCGCGCAAGGCGTCGGCCTGCTGGCCGCGGCCGACAGCGCGGCCGACGGCGTGCCCAGCGAAGCGGCGGTCGACGCCATCGAGCGACTGCTCGAACAAAGCCTGCAGATTCCCGAGCCCTCGGACGAAGCCTGCCGTCGCCACCACGCGGCGCACGCCGCGCGTTACCGCATCGGCGAGCGCGCGCATGTGCGCCACATCCTGTTTGCCGTGACACCGGGCGTCGATGTCGTGGCGCTGCGCAAGCGCGCCGAAGGCGCCCTGCTCGATGTGCGCAGCCACGACGGCACGGGCGACCCCTTCGTCGAAGCCGCCCGCAAGCTGTCCAACTGCCCCAGCGGCGCCGAAGGCGGCGAACTGGGCTGGCTCACGGCGCAGGACTGCGCGCCCGAATTCGCGCGCGAGATCTTCGGCCAACCCGAAGTGGGCGTGCTGCCGCGTCTGGTGCACAGCCGCTTCGGCCTGCACGTGGTGGACGTGCGCCAGCGCGAAGCTGGTGCCGACCAGCCTTTCGAATCCGTGCACGGCGCTGTGGCCATGACACTGCGCCAGCAGACCTACGTGACCGCGCTGCGCCAGTACCTGGCCCTGCTGGCCGGACAGGCCGAGCTGGAGGGCGTGGAACTGGACGCCGCCGACACCCCACTGGTCCAATGACATGGCACACCCCCAGGCTGCGCGCACTGCGTGTTGCTCCGCCACCCCCCTTGCAGGGGGCAACGCCAGCAGCCCGGCAAAGCCGGTTCCGCGGCGTTCCCGGTCCGGACCACCTCAAGCGACGCATCTTGGGGCAAACCGGCCGAACTAACCCGGACGAGTTCATTTATGCCCGATGAACTGCTGAAGCGTCTGCGGCGATTTCACGACCAGACCTTCCCCGGCATCCAGGACCAGTTCCAGGATCTGGTGGAGCGCGGCCAGCACCCCACCATCCTCTTCATCGGCTGCTCCGACTCTCGGCTGGTGCCCTACCTGCTCACCGGCACGGGACCGGGTGACCTCTTCATCGTGCGCAATGTGGCGGCCTTCGTGCCGCCCCACGACGGCATGCTCAACCTCCCCTCGGGCGACATGTCCCCCGAGGGCGTCTACCTGGCTGCCGCGCGGCGCTGGACGGGTTACCACGGCACGGCCGCAGCCATCGAGTTCGCCGTGCTCAGCCTCAAGGTCTCGCGCATCGTCGTCTGCGGCCACAGCCACTGCGGTGGCATCCGCGCGCTCTACGAGGGCGTGCCGAAGGAAGCCATCAACCTGGCCGCCTGGCTGGACCTCGGGCGCGAGGCCGTGCTGCCCGTTCAGATGTCGCCCGAAGCGCTGCGCCGTACCGAACAGCGCGCCGTGATCCTGCAGCTGGAGCGCCTGATGGGCTACCCCATGGTGCGCGAGCGCGTGGAAGCCGGCCAGCTGGCCCTGCACGGCTGGCACTACGTGATCGAAGACGGCGAAGTGCATGTATTCGACGTGAAGACCGGCCAGTTCGTGCCGGCCTCCAGTGCCACGCACAGCGGCACCGGCCCCTACGCGGACACGGACGACAACATCGCCAGCCCCCTGTTCAATGAAATCGACGGCAGTTACGCCAAGGCCCGATCCAGCTGAGTCTTCCGGAGAACCACCATGTCCATCGTCCACATGAAAATCGGCACCCGGCTGAGCCTGGGCTTCGGCCTGCTCATCGTGATGCTGCTCGCTGTCATCCTGCTCGCCCTGCTGCGCTTCAGCCAGATCGGCGAGGTCAACCGCCGCATCATCGAGAAAGACTGGGTCAAGGCCGAGGCCGCCAACGTGATCAACGCCACCACCCGGGCCAATGCGCGCCGCACCATGGAGCTGATCATCGTGGGCGACGTGTCACAGCTGGCCCGGATCAAGGAGCGCATCGCCGAGAACAAGAAGACCATCGACGTGGCGCTGGCGACGCTGGACCAGCTCATCTACCTGCCCGAAGGCAAGGCGCTGCTGGCCCGCCTGAAGGAAACGCGCGGCCAGTACGTCGCCTCGTTTGGCAAGGTGGCCCGGCTCATGGAAGAAGGCAACCGGGAGGAAGCCACGCGTGTGATGAACACCGAGACCCTGCCCCTGCTCGACGCCCTGCAGGCGCCGATCGACCAGCTGACCGAACTGCAGAAGAAGATCGTCGTGGCCAGCAGTGACGAAGTGCGGCGCGGCATCGACTCGGCCCAGGCCCTCATGGCGGCAACGGGCCTGCTGGGCCTGTTGCTGGGCGTGCTGTGCGCCTGGTGGATCACGCGCTCCATCACACGCCCCCTCGGTGAGGCCGTGCAGGTGGCCCGCACGGTGGCCAGCGGCAACCTGGGCAGCCATATCCGCGTCGAGAGCCGCGACGAGACCGGCCAGCTGCTGCAGGCCCTGCAGGAGATGAACGACAGCCTGGCGCGCATCGTGCAGGAGGTGCGCCAGGGCTCGGAAAGCATGTCCACCGCCACCAGCCAGATCGCCGCCGGCAACCTGGACCTGTCCTCGCGCACCGAGGAGCAGGCCAGTGCGCTGGAGCAGACCGCGGCGTCCATGGAGCAGCTCTCCGCCACCATCAAGAACAACTACGAAAGCGGCCGCCACGCCAACGAGCTGGCCGAATCGGCCGCGCAGGTGGCCGTCAAGGGCGGCGACGTGGTGGGCAAGGTGGTGCACACCATGGAAGCCATCAACACCTCCTCGCGCAAGATCTCCGACATCATCGGCCTGATCGACGGCATCGCCTTTCAGACCAACATCCTGGCGCTCAACGCCGCGGTGGAAGCGGCGCGCGCTGGTGAGCAGGGCCGCGGTTTCGCCGTGGTCGCCAGCGAGGTGCGCAGCCTGGCCGGGCGCAGCGCCACGGCGGCCAAGGAAATCAAGCTGCTCATCGAGGAATCGGTGGGCAACGTCAGCGAGGGCTGCAAGCTGGTCGAACAGGCCGGCAGCACCATGGACGAGATCGTGGTGCACGTGCGCCGCGTGGCCGACCTGATGGGCGAGATCCGCACGGCCAGCCGCGAGCAGTCCACCGGTGTCGAACAGATCAACCAGGCCATTGGCCAGATGGACCAGGTCACGCAGCAGAACGCCGCACTGGTGGAGGAAGCCGCCGCCGCCGCGCAGTCCCTGGAGCACCAGGCCCAGGGGCTGGTGCAGGTGGTCAGCGTGTTCCGGCTGGACCCGAGCCAGCGGCCGGGCCCGGCGCGTCTGTCGGCCCCCGCGCCCCTGGCCCTGGCGGCCTGAGGAGACAGCGTCATGGCTTACTTTGCATGGGCCCAGGACATGGTCATCGACGACGGCCCGATCGATGACGACCACAAGCATCTCGTGCGCCTGGTCAACGAGCTGCACGATGCCACCACCGAAGGCCGCGGCCGCGAAGTGGTGGGCCGGATCCTGGACGAACTGATCCGCTACACGGACGATCACCTGCGCAAGGAAGAAGGCCTCATGGCCGAAGCCGGCTTCCCCAACCTGGAGCGCCACAAGATCGGCCACCAGGCCTTCATCGACCAGCTGGGCAGGCTGCAGCGCCGCTACCAGGAAGGCAGCATCGCGGTGGCCGCGCAGCTCTCCACCGTGCTGCGCGACTGGCTGTCGATCCACATCCGCCGCAACGATCGCGAACTGCTGGAATTCATGCGCCGGCAGCCCCGCGCGCCGACCTCTCCGCGCGGTTGAGACCTGCCCCCCGGGTGGGGTGGACCGGGCGCGCGGGCTGATGCCACAATGGGCACCACGCTGTTCCATGGCATCGACCACCGCCACCGGCTCCCGCGCCGCGGCGGTGCAAGGAGACACCCCGCATGCGCATCGCTGACTGGAAAATCCGGACCCGCCTGACGCTGGCCCTGGGCCTGCCCCTGCTGCTACTGGCGGGCCTCACCGGGCTGGCCCTGCAGCAGCTGCAGCAGGTCGGCATTGCCAGCGAACGCATGAGCGCCGGCGACCGCGCCCAGACCGAGGCCGCCTTGCAGATCACGGCCAGCACCGGACAGCTCTCGCGCCTGACCCAGCAGCAGATCACCGCCCCCATCGCTGCGCCTACCGGCCAGATCCGCGAGCAGCAGACGGCTGCCAACCGGCAGATCGACCAGGCCCTGGCCACGCTGGAACGCCTGGGCGCGCGCAGCGACGCCCAGGTGCTGACCGATCTCAAGCGCCACCGCGCCGCCCATGCGGAATCGGCCGAGCGTGTGGTCAAGCTGGTCGAGGAAAACCTGCGGCCCGAGGCCTCGCTGCTGTTCATCGGCGAGACCCTGCCCGCGCTCAACGCGCTGCAGGAGTCCATCCAGACCCTGACCGCCCTGCAGCGCAAGAGCGTGGAGCGCGGCAGCATCGCCGCCGCGCGCGCGCTGCTGCTCTACTGCGGCGGCGCCGCCGTGCTGCTCGCCACGCTCTGGGGCCTGTGGCTGCTGCTGCCGCTCGCGCGCGGCCTGCGCGAGAACCTGCGCGCGGCGCAGCAGCTGGCTGCCGGTGAGCTCGACACCCCGATCGAAGCGCGCACGCACGACGAAAGCGGCCAGGTCCAGGCGGCCCTGGTGCGCATCCAGCAAGGCGTGCAACAGCTGATCGCGCAGGTGCACCAGGACGCCGAGGCATTGGCCAGCAGCACCCGTGCCTTGGCCGCCCCCGAACCGGCCGAAGACCGGCGCGGCCCGCAAGCGGCACGCGTGGAACAGGCCCAGAGCAGCATGCAGGCCCTCGCCGGCACCCTGAAACACAGCCATGACAGCGGACGCCAGGCCCAGGCTCTGGCGGCCGAAGCGGCCCAGGTGGCCGAGCGCGGCGGCGCCGTGGTCGGCAAGGTGGTGGACACCATGCAGGACATCCGCAAGTCGTCCGCCCGCATCGCCGACATCATCGGCGTGATCGACGGCATCGCCTTCCAGACCAACATCCTCGCGCTCAATGCCGCGGTGGAGGCGGCGCGTGCCGGCGAACAGGGCCGCGGTTTTGCCGTGGTGGCCAGCGAGGTGCGCTCATTGGCCGGGCGCAGCGCCGCTGCGGCCAAGGAGATCAAGCAGCTCATCGATGCCTCGGTCGGCAGCGTAGCCGAAGGCGGCAAGCTGGTCGAGCAGGCCGGCCGCACCATGCAGGAGGTGGTGGGCCAGGTGCGCCAGGTGGCCGAGACCATGGCGCAGATCACACGCGACGGCCAGGCGCAGGACCAGGGTTTCAGCCAGCTGCAGGACGCCATCGCCCAGCTGGAACAGATGGTCAGCCACAATGCCGCCGTGCTGGACCGCTCGGCCACCTCGGCCCAGGCCCTGGCGCAGCAGGCCCGCCAACTGGCCGGCAACGTGGGCGGCTACCGCCTGGGCGGCGCGCCGCTGCGCCTGCGCTGATTTCTTGACACAGCGCAAGACACGGCGCGGGCATCGTCACTAAGCTGGCGGCTGGTCTTTTTCCCGGCCGCGGTGGCGGCCTGCCCGTCATGAACGCTCCCCTCCCCCTGCCCCACATTCCCGCCGAAAGTGCCCTCTGGCTGGCACGCAGCGGCCTGCGTCCGCTGAACCTGGGCGGGCGCACCCTGCTGCCGCTGGTGCAGGGCGGCATGGGCATCGGTGTTTCGGCGCACGGCCTGGCCGGCAGCGTCGCTGCGCTCGGCGGCGTGGGCACACTCTCGTCCGTGGACCTGCGCCGCCACCACCCGGACCTGATGGCCGCCACCGGCCACCTGGAAGCCGGCGAGGACGCCAGGATCGCCATCGACGCCGCCAACCTGGTCGCCCTGCGCCGCGAGATCCAGGCCGCACGCGAACTCTCGCAAGGCCGCGGCCTGCTGGCCATCAACGTGATGCGCGCCGTGAGCGAATACGCACATTCCGTCACCACCGCCCTGGAAGCCGGCATCGATGCCGTGGTCGTGGGCGCCGGCCTGCCGCTGGACCTGCCCGACCTGGCCCAGGACCACCCCAAGGCCGCACTCATCCCCATCCTGTCCGACGCGCGCGGTGTGCAGCTCATCGTGAAGAAGTGGGAGCGCAAGAAGCGCCTGCCCGACGCCATCGTCATCGAACACCCGCGTCTGGCCGGCGGCCACCTGGGCGCGGCCAAGATCGCCGACCTCAACGACCCGCGCTTCGACTTCGAGAACGTGATTCCGCAGTCGCTCTCCTTCCTGCGCAGCGCCGGCATCGAGCAGGAGATCCCGCTGATCGCCGCCGGCGGCATCCGCACGCATGCCGACATCGCGCGTCTGCAAGCCCTGGGCGCCGCGGGTGTGCAGTTGGGCACGCCCTTTGCCGTCACCAGCGAGGGCGACGCGCACCCCGAGTTCAAGCGCATCCTCGCCGAGGCGAAAGAAGACGAAATGCTGGAGTTCACCAGCGTGGCCGGCCTGCCCGCACGCGCGGTGGCCACCCCCTGGCTGCGCGCCTACCTGAAGATCGAGCACAAGCTGCAGGCCGTGGTGCACCACAAGAACCGCTGCACCAAGAGCTTCGACTGCCTGGCCCAGTGCGGCCTGCGCGACGGCCTGCCCGGCTGGGGCCAGTTCTGCATCGACAACCAGCTCGCCGCCGCGCTGCGCGGCGATGTCAAGAAAGGCCTGTTCTTCCGCGGCGTGGGCGCCCTGCCCTTCGGCGCGCAGATCCGCAGCGTACGCGACCTGATGGAACGCCTGCTGACGCGCCAGGAGGCGCTGGCCGCAGCCTGAGGTATCAGGCGCGCAGGAACAGCAACGCCGCCGCCACGCCCGCGCCCAGCAACATGAAAGCGCCGGCCAGCCAGGCCAGGCGCCGGCGCAGGGCTTCCACGCCTTGCACCAGCTGGGCGTTCTGGTCGGCCAGGTCGTTGATGAGTTCGGTGGCCGCCAGCATCTGCGCCTGCAGCTCGGACACCGCGGTTTCGGTGGCCAGCAGTTCCGCCCGCAGCTTCGCGATCGCGTGGGCCTCGGCCTGCAGCTGGCCCTGCACCTGGTCGTCCACGGGCGGCGGCGGCGGCGGCCGGCCCGAGACCTTGTCCCAGAGACCCTTCGCCCCTTCAGCCACCTTGGGGGCGTTGCGGATCACCTCGCCCCAGGGAACCAGTCGCAGCACGGAAAGCCAGCCTGTTGCCATCACTACACCTCGTGTCCGGAATCGGCTCAGCCGCCACTCGCCTTGGGGTACAGCACCATCTGCGTGCAGCGGAACAGCGCCAGCGTCTTGCCGCTCTCGCGGTGTGTCACGGTGGCGTCCCAGACCTGGGTGGTGCGGCCCAGGTGCACGGCCTTGGCCACGCTCAGCACGACCCCGTCGCGCACCGTGCCCAGGTGGTTGGACTTGAGCTCGATGGTGGTGAAGCCGTTGGCCCCCTCGGGCAGGCTGGCCAGGCAGCCGCAGCCCGCGCTGGTGTCGGCCAGCGTCACCAGGCTGCCGGCGTGCAGGAAACCGTTGGGCGCCATCAGCTCGTGCCGCACCCGCATCTCGGCGTGCACCTCGCCCGGCTCCACACGGATGATGACGATGCCCAGGTGGCCGGGCAGCATGGCCGCGGCACGCTGGTTGAACTCGTGGGGATTCATGAAGACTCCTGTAGACGTGGATGGGGCGAACCCGCCCTCAGTGTGACTTGCCGTCGTAGTGCTGCACCGGCACGCTGGCCAGGTCGAAGCCTTCCAGGCAGCGCAGGTTGACGGCCGCCATCGCACGGCCCTGCGGGTCCGTGCCAGGGTGCATGCCAACTTGCGCAAACCTCATGGCTCGCAGGTCGGCGCGGCATGGGTCGCCAGGTAGTTCGCCTGCAATGCCGCAGCCCGCTCCCGCTCTTCGGGCGACAGCGGCTCGTAGCCCCGCCCGTAAGGCCAGCCGTAGGCCCAGCGATAGCGGGTGTAGAAATACGGCCCGCCGCCCGTGCGCACCCCGGCGTACATCAATTCGGCCAGGGCGGTGTTGCCCGTCGCCTGCTGCACGCAGGCCCGCAGCGCCTGGTCAGCCTCCAGCCGCTCCTCGGCCGTGCCGCCGCGCCAGTAGACCAGGTCGTGCGCCACGCAGCAGCGGCACCAGTCGGCGCCCGAAAGCTGCGAACGGTCGGGAAACAGGCTGCAGCCGTCGGTGCTGAAAGGGCTCAGCCCGGCAGGCGCCTGTGCCGAGGCACAGGCCCCGAGCAGCAGCGTCAGCATCAGGGCCAGGGGGCTGCGCAGGCTCACCCGGGGATCTCCGCCTCGACCAGCTGGGTCAACAGGGTCAGCGATTCCTGCCAGCCCAGGTAACAGGCCTCGGCGGGAATGACGGCCGGAATGCCCTCCTGCACCACGTTGAGCTCGGTGCCGCAGAACACGGCCTTGAACGTGACCGTCACGCGCATCTCCCCGGGCAGGTTGGGGTCGTCGAAGACATCGGTGTGCACCAGGCGCTCGCCCGGCACCAGCTCCAGGTAGGTGCCGCCGAAGGCGTGGCTCTGCCCGTTGCTGAAATTGGTGAAGGACATGCGGTAGCTGCCGCCCACCTTGGCGTCCAGGTGGTGCACCTTGCAGGTGAAGCCGTGCGGCGGCAGCCACTTGACCATGGCATCGGGGTCAATGAACGCGCGGTAGACCCGCTCGGGCGGGGCGCGCAGCACACGGTGCAGGCGGACGGTGTTGGTACTCATATGTCGTTCCCTTCGTCAAAATCCGAGGAAGTCCCTCAGACTGTACGACGAACGGGCCGGGCCGGTTTCGACAGGCTCAGCGCACGCCCCTGAGCGTCAGCCCGTCCACCGAACGCGTGATGGGGCAGTTGGCCACGATGTCGGTGATCTGCAACGCCAGCTCGCCACGCTCCTGGGCGGCCAGCACCTCTTCTTCGGAACGCAGCTCGCGCACGGCGGCGGGCTGGAGCCAGCGCACCATGACGATGCGCCACAACGGGCTGTAGCTGCGGTCGGCGTTGCCCGCACCCGTGGGTAGGGGTGCCGACTGGAAGACGCTGATCTGCTCCTGGCCCGGGAACTTGTAGACCCGCTCCACCAGGGACGGGCGGCCCGGCGCCGGGATGGCCTGGGCCAGGCGCGGCACGAAATTCGCACCCGCCTCCCGCGCCATGCCGGCGTCCGAGATGTCGGTGGTCACGTACTCCACCCGCCGGCCGTCGACCCAGGCGCGGTTCAGGAGCAGCGTGGTTTGCGTGGAGCCCACCCCGGGCGCGGGTCCGGCGCAGGCAGCAAGCAGCAGACCGGCGGCAAGCAAAACAGGGAGCAGCTGGCGTGTCATGGCATGTTCCAGTTGGTTGACCTGGGAAACAGGTCTCAGATCCATCGGCGCACACGGCGCTTGTACTGTTCAAACGCGTCGCCGAATTTCGACGCCAGGATGCGCTCCTCGGGAACGATCTGGAAGCGGGTGATGTAGGCCACGTACACGGCCGGCCCGGCGAAGGCCTGCCAGGAGCCCAGCTGGCCGGCATAGGCCACCAGCAGCAGCAGCAGGCTGAGGTACATGGGATTGCGCGTGAAGCGATAGATGCCGTGCGTGACCAGCACCGATGCGCGATCGGGCTGGAGCGGATTGATCGTGGTGCGGGCCTTCCAGAACCCGGCAAAGGCCGCCAGCGCCACGACCGCACTCAGGTTCATGCTGAGATCGATGGTGGCCAGGCGCAGCACATCGATGGCATCTGGCAGGGCCTGCGCGCGGGGCAGCAGCCACATGCCCGCGGCAATGGCGATGGCAACAAAAGGGGCGGGGATTCTGGTTTCAAGAAACCGCATGATCATTCAAAGTGCAAAACCGCAGGGCCGGGCATCCATGAGGCGGAGCTCCAGCAACACATCCAGAGCACTGTTTATATCAGCTGGCAGCGTGTCCGGCTCTTATGCCGCCGCTTGTATTGATTGGCGCAACGGTGACGCAGATTCCATGTCGGCACGGGACTTCCATGATCCCACCTCAGATGCCGGATAGTCGACTGCAGGCGCTTTACCCCAAGACCACCAATCGATCAGCCTCGTGCTGTTGAGGGGGAGTCCATATACGACAAGTTAGGTCTCGTGTTCTTAGCGTTTGGTCGCATACCGTTCCACCATTGAATTGATGGTAGCGATGTTTTCGCGCGCACTTTGCGCAAGCTCCCGATTGAACTGCCGATGTTCCTCACTCTCGGTCACAGCCGTTTCAAAGGCTTCGGCCTTCATCAATGAAGGATGAGTTTTGCGGTAGTCGGCCAAACGTGTCGCGTACTTCTCGTATTCAGGGTAAATATCGTAGCCCCAGAGCGGACCGATGTAGCTACGCAAAGGATGGCGAAATACCTCGTTCCCCCAGATCAGCCCTGTGTCCACGTCGAATTCAAGCGCAGTAGTGACGTTGGCCGTGTTTCCCGCCTTTAGCGCCTTCAGTTGCGCGGTTGCGATAGAGCCCCGCGGGAGGAAGTCCGCAGCCACTCCAAGCTGAAAGGCTTCGCGAAAACCAAACCAAAACCCGATTGCAGCCGATAGCGCGCAACTGAGTGCGACTGAAAGGGTGAGAACTCCGCGCTTCATCGAGAGACCTAACGTAATGTAGGCCGTCGCCTAATCTGGCGAGGCCAGGATATCCGACGGAATAACACCTGAGGGGCTCGGCCATGGCCGTCGCAGCCAGATCCCCGCAAGGCCTTGCCATGCGGGGCTTGCGCTTTCATACTGTTTATGTGTACAGTATTCATGTCAGCCATGAAACCCGACCTCCCTATTCCGCAGTCGCCGCGCTTGCTGGATCAGTTGCGCGAGGTGCTGCGTTACAAACACTATAGCTTGCGCACCGAGCAAGCCTACCTGTATTGGGTGCATTTTTTATCAGGCGCTCAGCGCCTTGCTGTTCCTTTACCGCGAGGTGCTGCACATCAACCTGCCCAGGCTCGATGATCTGCAGCGGCCAACACGCCCAGAACGCATTCCCTCTGTGCTCACCCAGGCTGAGGTCGCTGCCCTGCTGGGTGCAATGGACGGCACCGTTCCCTTGCTCGCCAAACTTCTTTATGGCACGGGCATGCGGCTTGCGGAAGGTTTGAGTCTGCGCGTCAAGGACGTTGATTTCGATCGCCATGTGCTGCTCGTGCGTGACGGCAAAGGCGGGAAAGACCGGGTCGTGATGCTGCCGCGCAGCCTGGGCATGCCGCTCAAGGCGCAGTTGGCGGCCGCGCGCGGTCTATGGGAGCATGACCGTGATCGGGGTGTGCCCGGGGTCTATGTGCCGGATGCCTTGGCCGTGAAGTCTCCCGACCTGGGGCGGCGTTGGGCATGGTTCTGGCTGTTTCCGGCGCCAGCCTTGTCGGTGGACCCGCGCTCCCGTATCGAACGCCGACACCATCTGTATGAGGAACGCCTGCAACGTGCCATCAAATTGGCCTGCGCCGCGGCCGGTATCCACAAACCCGTTTCTGTGCATACCCTGCGCCACAGCTTTGCCACGCACCTGCTGCAGGCGGGCACCGACATCCGCACGGTGCAGGAGCGAGGGCCTGTCAGAACTGATTTCTCAAGTGCGAACGTATTGGAGACCGCGCCAATCTAGGCGTGCGACGACACCCAGACTGCACGTCTGGGCTAGGAGCACAACAACGAGTGGCGCGGTTTCCAATACGTTACCTGCGGGTTGCGGCCAGAAAGGCCATGCGGGGTGTTGCGAAGCCTTGCCGGAGGAAGACTCCGGCTGCGACTCCGCGCCTACCGCATGACCTTTCTGATCCGCAACGCACCTTGAGAAATCAGCTCTGACAGGCCCCGGGGCACAGCGACGTGAGCACCACCATGATCTACACCCATGTGCTCAAGGTGGCAGCAGGCGGCACGGCCAGCCCGCTCGATGCGCTGGGTCACATGGCCGTTTGAATACCCATGCGCCGCCGTACCTCAGCCCAGCTGCACCGCCTCGCCCCGCGCATTGAAGGGGATGTAGTTGCCGATGGCCCCGCGCTTGATGTCTTCCACCATGCGCTGCAGCGGCGCCTCGGCGTCCTGGCCGTCGTTCATGGCAGCCACGAAGACCAGCTTCCAGGCCTGGCCAAACTGTTGCGCTTCACCGGCCAGGGCCGCGAACGAGGCAATTTCCTCGGGCGTCTTGTCCACGCACATCTGCGGCACCAGTGCCCCGCCTTGACCTGCCTCAAAACGGGCGGCCTGCTCTGGGGTGCTGCCCTCGGGCAGTTCGGCGGCGGCAAAAACGAAGAGCAGGCGCTGCGGCTCGCGTTGCTGGCGCGCGGTGGCCAGCAGGTCATCAAAGTTAGTGATGTTCTTCATAACTCCCTCCATGCGCGTTCGAGTCCAAAACGGGATGATTTGACCACCAACACCATGCAGCGTGTGCCGGCAGCACACGCAAGGGGTTTGGTGGGCAAAGGGCCCGTTTTGGTTCGAACCCGAAGGGGCGTGGTTTTGCGGGCGATCCGCGGCGTTGCAAAACCAGGCAAGCCGTCCAGGCTTGCCTTGGGTTTTGCGCCTTGCGGCTCATCCCGCAAAATCCACGCCGCGCACGGTGCGAGTTATGAAGAGCATCACTAATAGTCATGGCTTGATTTTCCTCAAGACGGTGCCACACTGGCAAGTGTCTTCCCCTCGAAACAACGCCCGAAGGGGATGGCGCCTGGGTTTGATTTGCCGCAAACCCTCCAAGCGGCACTTCCCTAGCATCCCGTTCAGTACAACGTGGAGTCATGCATGAGCGACACAACGCACCCGACACCGGCCCTCCAGGCCCTGGCCCCGCAGAGCATCAGCGAGGAGGTGCTGCTGGAGAAATACGCCAAGGGCGATGAACAGAGCATCCTGCAGGTGAACCAGCGCGTGGCGCGCGCCCTGGCCGCCCAGGAAGCGCCCGACCAGCGCACGCACTGGGAAGGCCGTTTCCTGCACGCGCTGCAGCAGGGTTTCCTGCCGGCCGGGCGCATCCAGTCGGCGGCGGGTACCGATCTGACCGCGACGTTGATCAACTGCTTCGTGCAGCCAGTGGGCGACTCCATCGCGCACGACGACGAGGGCCACCCCGGCATCTACGTGGCGCTGATGGAAGCGGCCGAGACCATGCGCCGCGGCGGCGGCGTGGGCTACGACTTCTCGCGCATCCGCCCGCGCGGCGCCTGGGTGGGCAGCACGCAGAGCAGCGCCTCGGGCCCGGTGAGCTATATGCACGTGTACGACCGCTCCTGCGAGACGGTGGAATCAGCCGGCAGCCGGCGCGGCGCGCAGATGGGTGTGCTGCGCTGCGACCACCCGGACATCGAGGAGTTCATCCACGCCAAGGACTCCGGTGACCTGCGCAACTTCAACATCTCGGTCGGCGTGACGGACGCCTTCATGCAGGCCGTGGTGGCCGATGGCGAGATCGAGCTGGTGCACCACGCCGAGGCCGGCGCGGCCCAGAAGGCCGAGGGCGCCTACCTGAGCAAGGACACGGGCCTGTGGGTCTACCGCAAGCTGCGCGCGCGCGACCTGTGGGAACAAGTGATGCGCTCCACCTACGACCACGCCGAACCCGGTGTGCTGTTCCTGGACACGATCAACCGCGACAACAACCTGTCCTACTGCGAGAGCATCGCCAGCACGAACCCCTGCGCTGAACAACCTTTACCGCCCTATGGCTGCTGCTGCCTGGGCTCCATCGACCTCACGCGCTTCGTGCGCGAACCGTTCGAGGAAAAAACCCACTTCGACTTCGCCGGTTTTGCCGAGCTGTGCCGCACCGCGGTGCGCATGCTCGACAACGTGCTGGACGCCACCGTCTGGCCGCTGCCGCAGCAGGAACAGGAGATGCGCAGCAAGCGCCGTGTGGGCCTGGGCTACACCGGCCTGGGTGATGCGCTGGTGATGCTGAATCTGCGCTACGACACGGCGGAAGCACGTGAGATGGCGCGCAAGATTTCGGAAGCGCTGCGCGACGCCTCCTACGAGGCTTCTTGCGAGCTGGCGCGCGAACGCGGTGCCTTCCCGCTCTTCAACGCCGACATGTACCTCAGCAGCCCGCGCTTCGCCTCGCGCCTGCCCGCGGCGCTCAAGGACAGGATCCGTGCGCACGGCCTGCGCAATTCGCACCTGCTGTCGATCGCGCCCACGGGCACCATCAGCCTGGCTTTTGCCGACAACGCGAGCAATGGCATCGAGCCGGCCTTCAGCTGGCACTACACGCGCAAGAAGCGCATGCCCGACGGCAGCTTCAAGGAATACGCGGTGGAAGACCACGCGTGGCGCCTGTACCGTCACCTCAAGGGCGCGGCCGCGCCACTGACCCCTGCTTTTGTCACCGCGCTGGAGATGAGCGCGCAGGCGCACGCGAGCATGGTGGCGGCGGTGGCGCCCTATATCGACACGGCCATCTCCAAGACGGTCAACGTGCCGGCCGATTACCCCTACGCCGACTTCCAGGACTTGTACCTGCAGGCCTGGCAAGCCGGCCTCAAGGGCCTGGCGACCTACCGGCCCAACAGCGTGCTGGGCTCGGTGCTCAGCGTCACACCCACGCCCGCCGCACCGCTGCAACTGGACGACGCCAACCAGCGCCTGGCGCTGGAGCGCCTGCCCGCGCCGGTGCTGTCCTCGCTGCGCTGGCCGGGCCGGCCCGAGCTGCCCGGCGGCAACCTGGCCTGGAGCTTCATGGTGCACCACCCCTACGGCGAGTTCGCGCTCTTCGTGGGTGAACTGCCGGGCGAGGAAGGCGGGCCGCCCCAGCCCTTCGAGGTCTGGGTCAACGGTGCCGAGCAACCGCGCGGCCTGGGTGCGCTGGCCAAGACCCTGTCCATGGACCTGCGCTCCAACGACCCGGCTTGGCTCAGGCTCAAGCTCGATGCGCTGGCCACGGTGGCCGAGGAGCGCTCCTTCGAGATGCCCTTCCCGCCGCACGGCGAACGCCGCCTCTTCCCCGGCGTGGTGGCCGCCACGGCCGCGGTGGTGCGCTGGCGCTGCGAACAACTCGGCGTGTGGCGCGAACGCGTGCAGGCACCGGCCACGCCGGTGCTGGACGCCATGTTCAGCCGCGAGGAGCCGCTGACCGGCCCCTCGGGCACGCTGGCCTGGGCGGTGGACATCGACAACCCGGCCACGGGCGAAGTCTTCACGCTCACGCTCAAGGAAGTCACCCTGCCCGCGCCCGAAGGCGGCAGCGTCACGCGGCCTTGCGCGGTGGGCTTCTCGGGCAACTACCCGCGTGCGCTCGACGGGCTGGCGCGCATTCTCTCGCTGGACATGCGCGTGGTGGACCCGGCCTGGATCGGCATGAAGCTGCGCAAGCTGCTCAACTACGCCGAGCCCCTGGGCCAGTTCATGGCCTTCGTGCCGGGCCTGCCGCACGGCGAGCGCCGCCAGCAGACCTGGCCCTCCACCGTGGCCTATATGGCGCGCCTCATCATCCACCGCTACGCCATGCTGGGCGTGCTGGACGAGCAGGGTTTCCCGCTGCGCGAGATGGGCGTGCTGGAGAGCCCGGGCGAACACGCCGAAGGCGAGGAGCCCGCCGCCATGGCCGGGCGCCCCTGCCCCGAATGCGGCAACCCCACGGTGATCAAGAAGGACGGTTGCGACTTCTGCACCGCCTGCGGCTACGTGGGGCAGTGCGGCTGAGGCGCCGCCGCCAGACCTGCTGACCGGCAGCAGGCCCCCGTGTTGCGGCGGCAGGCGTGGGCGGCCTATACTTCGCGAATGAACGAACCAGTACAAAAGGCCCGCGTACGAACGACCCGCGCGGCGGCGCCGGCGCGCAAGGCGCCCAGCCGCACCAACGACCCCGAGCGCACCCGGGCCAACATCCTGCAGGTGGCCGAGACCGAGTTCGGCGAGAAGGGCCTGGCAGGCGCGCGTATCGACGAGATCGCCGAAGCCACGCGCACCAGCAAGCGCATGATCTATTACTACTTCGGCAGCAAGGAAGGCCTGTACCTGGCCGTGCTGGAGGAAGCCTACCGCCGGGTGCGCGACGTCGAGTCCGAACTCAAGCTGCAGGACCTGGAACCCGAGGAGGGCCTGCGCCGCCTGGTGGCCTTCACCTTCGACCACCACCTGCACCACGAGAGCTACATCCGCCTGGTGATGTCCGAGAACATCCACCGCGGCCAGTACCTGGCGCAAAGCCAGCGCATCCAGGAACTCAACGTGCCGGCCATTGCCGCGATCCGCAACCTCTACGAGCGCGGTGTCAAGGCCGGCCAGTTCCGCAAGGGCCTGGATGCCGTCGACATCCATGCCTCGATCTCGGCCTTGAGCTTCTTCAATGTGTCCAACCGGCACACCTTCGGCATCATCTTCAAGCTGGACATGACCTCGCGGGCCTACATCGCCCAGCGGCGCGAGAACGTGGTGGAAATGATCGTGCGTTTCGTGCGCAAGATCTGACTCCGGAGCATCCCCGACGGCGCAGGCGTCAGGGTTTTCCCTTAACAAAAAACTAACCAGTTCGTACAAAATAAGGACAAGGAGACCCCTTGTGATTCAAACCTTCATCAACTTCATCGGCCGCGTCTTCGGCGGGCTGATGGTGCTCTGCCTGGGCCTGATGGTGCTCATGGTCTTCGGCAATGTGGTGCTGCGCTACGGTTTCAACTCCAGCATCACCATGTCGGAAGAGCTGTCGCGCTGGCTCTTCGTCTGGATGACTTTCCTGGGTGCCGTGGTCGGCCTGATCCAGCACGCCCACCTGGGCACCGACGCCCTGGTCTCGCGCCTGCCTGCGGCGGGCCGCAAGGTCTGCTTCGTGCTGGCGCACGGGCTGATGCTGGCCATGTGCTGGTTCATGTTCGACGGCGCCCGCCAGCAGACCCTCATCAACCTGCAGTCCACCAGCGCCGTCATGGAGGTCTCGATGGCCTGGCTCTATGGCTCAGGCCTGCTGTTTTCCGTGCTGGCGGCGCTGGTCATCGCCCATGAACTGTGGAAGTTCTTCACCGGCCAGCTGCCGGATGCGGAGCTGATCGGCATCGTCGGCTCCGACGACATGCCGCACGGCCTGAGCCCGGTCGCCCCGGGCAAGGAAGCCGCACAAGCCAAGGAGCGCACATGACCATCGCCATCTTCCTGGCCGCCCTGCTGGGCGCCATGGCCCTGGGCGTGCCCATCGCCTTCTCGCTGCTGGTCACCGGCGCCGCGCTGATGTGGCACCTCAATATGTTCGACGCCCAGATCCTGGCACAGAACATGATCGAGGGTGCCAACAGCTTCCCCCTGCTGGCCGTGCCCTTCTTCATGCTGGCCGGCGAGATCATGAACGCCGGCGGCCTGTCCAAGCGCATCGTGGCCTTCGCCACCTCCCTGGTGGGCCACCTGCGCGGCGGCCTGGGTTACGTGGGCATCATGGCCGCCGTCATCATGGGCGCGCTCTCGGGCTCGGCCGTGGCCGACGCCGCCGCCCTGGCCGCCCTGCTGCTGCCCGTCATGCACCGCGCCGGTTATGACAAGGCCCGCTCGGCCGGCCTGATCGCCGCGGGCAGCATCATCGCGCCCATCATCCCGCCCAGCATCGGTTTCGTCATCTTCGGGGTGACGGCCAATGTCTCGATCTCCAAGCTCTTCCTGGCCGGCATCGTGCCGGGCCTCATGCTGGGCCTGACCCTGGCGCTGACCTGGTGGTGGCTCTCGCGCAGGAGCGACGCCACGCTCACGCCGCGCGCCAGCCGTGCGCAGGTGCTGAGCGCCCTGAAAGATGCCACCCTGGCCCTGGGCCTGCCGGTGATCGTGATCGTGGGGCTGAAGTTCGGCGTCTTCACGCCGACCGAAGCGGCCGTGGTCGCCGCGGTCTACGCCCTGCTGATCTCCACCCTGGTCTACAGGGAACTCAAGCTCAACCAGCTCTTCGGTCTCTTCCTGGCCGCCGCCCAGACCACGGCCGTGATCATGTTCCTGGTGGCCGCCGCCATGGTCTCGGCCTGGCTGATCACCGTGGCCAACCTGCCGGGCGAGCTGATCGCGCTGCTCAAGCCCCTGCTGGACCAGCCCACCCTGCTGCTGATCGTGATCATGCTCATCACCATGCTGGTGGGTACAGCCATGGACATGACGCCCACCATCGTCATCCTCACGCCGGTGTTCATGCCCCTGATCAAGGCCGCGGGCATCGACCCGGTGTACTTCGGCGTGCTCTTCATGATCAACAACGCGATCGGCCTGATCACCCCGCCGGTGGGCACCGTGCTGAGCACGGTGGCCGGCGTGGGCAAGATCAGCATGGACGAGGTCACCAAGGGCGTGTGGCCTTTCATGCTCGCGCAGTTCGTGCTGATGTTCCTGCTGGTGCTGTTCCCGTCGCTGGTGATGGTGCCGGCCCGCTGGTTCTACTGATGTTTTCACACGACTGCGGTTTCAGGGCACGCCACCGCAGCCGTTCTTGACAAGGGCGTCCCGCAGATATCCACGGAGACAAACCATGAAACGACTCGTCCTCAAGACCCTGGTGGCCGCCATCTGTGTCACGGCCTTCGGCCTGGCCCAGGCCCAGACCAAGACCCTCAAGTTCGTCAACCAGAACGCCAAGGGCCACCCCATCGTGCTGGGCATGGACAAGTTTGCCGAGATCGTCGAAGCCAGGTCCGGGGGCAAGCTCAAGGTCACCGTCTATCCGGGCGGCGCGCTGGGCAGCGACCAGGCCAATGTGTCGGCCCTGCAAGGCGGCACGCTGGAGATGGCCTCCATGAACTCCGGCATCTTCGCCAGCCTGGTCAAGGACTTCGCCATCTACGACTTCCCCTTCCTGTTCGCCAACCCGGCCGAAGCCGACGCCGTGGTCGACGGTACCTTCGGCAAGAACCTGCACGCCAAGCTGGAGGAGAAGGGCCTGGTCGGCCTGGGTTACTACGAGCTGGGCTTTCGCCACATCAGCAACAGCAAGCGCCCCATCAACAAGGTGGAAGACATTGCCGGCCTGAAGCTGCGCGTGATCCCCAACCCGATCAATGTGGACTGGGTCTCGGCCCTCGGCGCCAACCCCACCCCGCTGCCCTTCCCCGAGCTGTATGCCGCGCTGGAGCAGAAGGCCGTGGACGGCCAGGAAAACCCGGTCGCCACCATCAATGGCGCCAAGCTCTATGAAGTGCAGAAGCACCTGGTCCTGAGCAACCACCAGTACAACCCGCAGTCCATCGTGATGAGCAAGAAGGTCTGGGACGGTCTGTCGGCCGACGAGAAGAAGGTCGTGCAGGACGCCGTCAACGAGTCCATCAGGTTCCAGCGCGAGCAGTCGCGCGCCCTGGCCGGCAGCCTGCTGGCCACGCTCAAGCAGAACGGCATGCAGGTCACCGAACTGCCGCCGGCCGAGGTGGCCAAGCTGCGCGAGAAGATGAAACCCGTGATCGCCAAGCACTCCGCCACCGTGGGTGAAGCGACCGTCAACGCCATGATGGCCGAGCTCGCCCGCATCCGCAAGTAAAGAGAAACGCAGCACCGCGATGAACGCACGAGCTTTCCAGGGCGCCCTGATCAATGGCGATACGGAGCTGATCGCCCATCTGGGCTTCCCCACGCACAGCTTCAAGGCACCGCTGATCTACAACCCTTACTTCGAGTCGGTCGGGGTCAATGCGGTGGTGGTGCCCATGGGCTGCAGGCCCGATGCGTTCGCCGAGGTGCTGCGTAACCTGTTCCGCCTGGAGAACATCCGGGGCGCGCTGATCACGATGCCGCACAAGGTGAGCACCGTGGGCCTGCTCGACGAAGTCACGCGCACCGCGCGTGTGGCCGGTGCCTGCAATGCCGTCAAGCGCCTGCCCGATGGCCGCCTGGTCGGCGACATGTTCGACGGCGAAGGTTTTGTGCGCGGTGTGCGCCGCAAGGGCCTGGCTCTGGAAGGTGCGCGGGCCCTGGTGGTCGGGTGTGGCGGTGTGGGCTCGGCCATTGCCGCCTCGCTGGCCGCGGCCGATGTGGCCGAGCTCGCGCTCTTCGACGTGCAGGACGCTTCCGCCTTGGCCCTGGCCCAGCGCCTGCGCACCGAATACCCGCGACTCAAGGTCACGACCGGCAGCAAGGACCCCGCCGGGTTCGACCTGGTCGTCAACGGCACGCCGCTGGGCATGAACCCCGGCGATCCGCTGCCCGTGGACGTCGAGCGCCTGTCCCCCCATACCTTCGTCGGCGAAGTCGTCATGCGCACCGAGATGACCGCCTTTCTCAGCGCTGCGCAGGCGCGCGGCTGCCGCGTCCAGATCGGTTCGGACATGCTGTTCGAGATGATCCCGGCCTATCTGGAATTTTTCGGCTACCCGACCGCGACGGCCGACCAGCTGCGCACCGTGGCCCGCTTGCACGATTGACCAGCCCACCACACCCCCCTGCCGGAGAAGCCCATGAGCGACCTGTTGCTGAACCCCGAACATGCGCGCGAACCGCTGCAGGACTCCTTCAGCGATGCGTCCAACCCGATCGGGCTGGACGGCATCGAATTCATCGAGTACGCCACGCTCAAGCCCCAGGCCCTGGGCCAGGTGCTGGAGATGATGGGTTTTCGGCCCGTGGCGCGCCACCGTTCGCGTGAAGTCACGCTCTACCGCCAGGGCCCGCTGAACATCGTGGTCAACGCCCACCCGCTGGACGCACTGGGCGCCAGCCACGGCGCCGACCACCCCGGCATCAGCGCCATCGCGCTGCGGGTGCGCAGTGCGCGCGCCGCACGCGAGTACGTGCTGGAACGCGGCGGCTGGGAAGTGCCCGGCCACCCCGACGCGATGGAACTCAACATCCCCGCCATCCACGGCGTGGGCGGCAGCCGCATCTACCTGATCGACCGTTACCAGGACTTCTCGATCTACGACGTCGACTTCATTCCGATCCCCGGCGCGACAGCCCAGCCGCCCGTGCTGGCGAAGCTGAACTTCTTCGGCATCGTCCAGTACATCGGCATCGGCCGCAGTTACGACTGGATCGAGTTCTACCAGACCCTGCTGGGTGCGACGCTGATCCCCGACGAGCAGCGCTTCGGCATCATGCCCTCGGGCAAGCTCATGCGTACACCGGCGCTGCAGGCCTCGCACGCTTTCATGATTCAGCTGGTCGAACCGGCGGTGGACGCGCCCGATCCGCGTGAACAGCTGCAGCGCATCGGCCTCGGAGTGCCCGATGTGCTGGCCGCGGTGCAGGCCCTGCGCGCCCATGGGGTCGAGTTCATCGAGAGCCCGGCCACCCACAGCGGGCAGCGCGGCGCCATTACCAAGACCTATCTGGGCAGCGTGGTGTTCGAGCTTGTGCATTCCGCTGCGGAGCCGGCATGAACGACCGGCGCAGCATGGAGGAAGCCATCCGCGGTTTCGGGATGGACACCATCACCCTGGCCGGTCCGCTGCAGGCCAAGCTGCAGGCCATGCAGGACGCCGGCTTCAGCCAGGTCATGCTCAAGGCCAACGACCTGGTCGGCCACCCGGGCGGCTGGAAGGCTGCTGCGCAGGAAGTACGCGCGAGCGGACTGCGGGGCACGGGTTTCCAGGTGCTGCGGGACTTCGAGGGCCTGAGCGGCCACCTGCACGAGTACAAGGTCGACATCGCCAAGACCATGCTGGAGATGTGCGCCGAACTCGGCTGCGACGTGCTGCTGGCCTGTTCCTCCACCTCGGCCCATGCATCGCAGGACCTGGACCACATCGCGCGCGACCTGCGCAAGCTGGCCATGCTGGCTGTTCCCCACGGCATCCGCATCGCCTACGAAGGCCTGTCCTGGGGCCGCACCATCAACGAGTACACCACGGCCTGGGACGTGGTCTGCCGCGCCGATGCGCCCAACCTGGGGGTCTGCATCGACTCGTACCACATCCTGGCCGCCAAGACTCCGCTGGACGCCATCCTGGACCTGGACCCGGGCAAGATCTTCCTGGTCCAGCTGTCCGACTTCATGTGGCGCGAGACGCCCACCTTCGAGGAACGCATGGCCACGGCGCGCACCTACCGCGTCTTTCCGCGCGAGGGCGTGCACACCCCAGAGCTGATCGACCTGGTACAGAAGCTCGACCGGCTCGGTTATGCCGGCGACTACAGCTTCGAGGTCTTCAACGACGACTTCGTGCAGATGCCCCTGCCCATGGTGGCCGAGCGCGCCCGCAAGTCGGCGCTCTGGCTGGCCGACGACATCCTGCGCCGCTCGCTGCCCCTGCCCAACCAGCTCAGGCTGCGAGCGCGCTGAGCAGGGCAGGGGCCCGGGAAGCCGGCCGCGGCCGGGACCGCCGACGCCAATAGCCCTGGCCGGAAGCATAGTTCTCCCGGAGTATTGGCTGATGGCGCCGCTTGGGCTACGCTATAGCCATCCTTAAGATATTCATCAGATACTTCTTTAGTACAGCCATGTCCTCCCCCCCCACACTTGCATCCTCGGCCGCCCATATCCTGCGCAACATGCCGGAGGCCCTGATCTTCTGCGACCTCGAAGGCATCATCCGCGTCTGGAACGGCGGGGCCGAGAAGGTCTTCGGCTGGAGTGCGGCCGAAGCCGTGGGCCAGAGCCTGGACCTCATCATCCCCGAACGCATGCGCAAGGCGCACTGGGACGGCTTCAACCAGGCGCTGGAGCGCGGCGGCGTCAAGCCGGGCCGCACCTCCATGATCACGCGCTCGCTGCACAAGAGCGAGGAGTTCATCTACGTGGACATGAGCTTCGAGATGGTGCGCGACGAAGCCGGCAAGATGCTGGGCTCCATGGCCGTGGCGCGCGACGCCACCAGGCGTTTCAACGACGAAAAGGCGCTGCGCAAGCAGCTGGCCGACCTGACGGCCAAGCCCTAGCCCATGGGCACCGCCCTGCCCGGCTTCGACGCCCCGGCCGTGGGTTTCGAGGCACCCTACGAGATGCTGGCCGCCTGCCACGAGCGCGTGCAACGCAGCCTGGATCTGCTAGGCCGGCTGGTGGACTACCTCGATGACAAAGGCCACGACGCGCAGACCCGCTCGGCCGCGGCCGATGTGCTGCGGTATTTCGACCTCGCCGCGCCGCTGCACCACCAGGACGAAGAGCAACACGTCTTCCCGCTGTTGCTCGCGCAGGGCGATGTTGCGCTGCGCGCCACGGTGCAGCGCCTGCAGGCGGACCACCGGCAGATGGAGGCCTTGTGGGCCGGGCTGCGCGAGGCAGTGCTGCGCTGGCGCGAACCGGCTTGCCAGGAACAGGTCGCCGCCGGCACCCTGGAGGCCATCACCCGCTTTCGAGGCCTCTATGCGGGACACATCGAAGCCGAGGAAGGCCTGGTGTTTCCCGCGGCACGCGCTGCCATGAGCGCGGCCACGCTGGGCGCCATGGGCGCCGAGATGCAGGCCCGGCGCCGGAGCTGAGGCGCCTTCAGGCCGGCAGGCGGAAACGGGCCACCTGGTCCGCCAGGTGCCGCGCCTGTTCGTTCAGGGTATGGGCCGTACCCACCGTCTCCTCCACGAGGGCGGCGTTCTGCTGGGTCATGCGGTCCAGTTCCTGGATCGCCTCGCCCACCTGGCCGATGCCCACCCGTTCCTCGCGCGCGCTGATCGCGATCGAGGCCAGCAGTTCGCTGACGCGACGGGCCGACACCACGATCTCCTCGATGGTGGTGCCCGCGCGCTGCACCACGCCGGCGCCGATGGCCACCTGCTCGACGCTGCCGCCGATCAGCTTCTTGATCTCGCGCGCGGCCTCGGCGCTGCGCTGTGCCAGCATGCGCACCTCGCCAGCCACCACGGCAAACCCCTTGCCCTGTTCGCCGGCGCGCGCCGCCTCCACCGCGGCGTTGAGCGCCAGGATGTTGGTCTGGAAGGCGATGCCGTCGATGGTGCCGATGATCTCGGCGATCTCGGCCGAGGACTGGCGGATGCGCTCCATGGTGCTCACCACCTCCTGCATGATGCGCCCGCCCTGGGCGGCAGACTCGGCGTTGCGCCGGGCCTCGCCCGAGGCCTCTTCGGTGTGTGACTGCGTGGTCTTGACGGTGGCCGAGATCTGCTCCATCGACGCGGCCGACTCCTCCAGGCTGGCGGCGGCCTGCTCGGTGCGCGCGGACAGGTCGGTGGCGCCATGGGCCGACTCGGTGCTGGAGCGCACGATCTCGTCGCTGGCGTGGCGCACCTGCACCACCATGTCGCGCAGCGAGTCCTGCATGTAACGCAGCTCGATCATCAGCTGCGCCGCCTCGTCGCGCCCCCAGGGCGAGGGGGTCGTGGTCAGGTCGCCGCTGGTCATGGCCCGCAGGTGGCGGCGTGTTTCACGCAGGCCGCCATCCATCACCCGGTAGAAACAGAAGAAGAGGTAACCGGCGAACAGCAGGGCGCACAGGGTGATGCCCGCATCGAGCAGCACCTGCTGCCTGAGTTCGTTCTGCACATCGTTGACGTAGATGCCGGAGCCGATCACCCAGCCCCAGGGCTCGAAGCCCAGCACATAGGAGATCTTGTCCACGGGCCGGCTCTCGCCCGGCTTGGGCCACTGGTAACTCACAAAACCCTTGCCCTCGGCCCGCACCTTGGCGACGAAGGCCTGGAACAACTTGAGGCCGTTCGGGTCCTTGAGGTCCGAGACATCCTGGCCGTTGAGTTCGGGCTTGATCGGGTGCATGACGACACGCGGGTGCATGTCGTTGATCCAGAAGTATTCCTCGCGTTCGTAGCGCAGCCGGCTGACTGCATTGCGCGCCAGTTCCTGGGCCTGTTCGCGGCTGAGCTTGCCATCCTTTTCCTGGGCCTGTGCCCAGACCAGCAGCCCGTGCGCGATCTCGACATGCTGGCGCGTGGCGGCCTCGCGGTCGCGCATGGTCTTGAGGTACTGGTTGTTGACCTGGAAACCCAGCATGACCAGCAGGGGCAGCACAAAGGCCAGGGAGATCACCAGGGCCTTGGACATGAAACGCATCTGGCGGAACAGCCGAACACCCGGGGCCCAGAAGCCGTGAAAGGTGAAGAATCCTTCGTGACCGACGCGTGCGTTCGTCGACAGGGAAGGCGTGGCCAGCGTGGCACTGTTGCTCATCAAGGCAACTCCTCTGTTTTTTGGTTCGCTTGTTGAGGGGGATCGCCCGAGGCGACATCACGGAAAAATTATCGGCGCGACTGGCACCCGATGAAGCGACCGGCGCGGCCTGCGCTCAAATATTCTCAGGAGTCGACAACTAGTGCCGTCGGTGGACGGCAGGCCCCGGGAGCGCCGATGCGCGGATGCGACAGGCCATACCCCGCAGCGCATGCGCCAACTTGCAAAAGATAAGCATGCATGGTATGTAAGCTTACGACCGGAGGTGACGGGCCAGACGCAGGTCAGTCGCGCACGATGAACACCGGGAGGTGGGCATGCGAGAGCACACGCTGGGCCACGCTGCCCAGCACCACCTTCTCCAGCCCACGCCGGCCGTGCGAACCCATGACGATGAGGTCGGCCCCCACGGCCTTGGCCGTGTCCAGGATGCCGCGCCAGGGCGCATGCGCCTCGATCACCTGTGTGGTGGCCGACACGCCGGCCTGGACCAGGGTGGCCTGCGCCGCCTCGGTGGCCTCCTTGGCCTCGACCGTGGCGGCGCTCAGGTACTCGGCCTGGCCGTAGGCGAAGTCGCTGCCCAGGCCCGTGAAGGGGTAGGGGTCGATCACGTAGATGGCCGTGACCCGGCTGCCGAACGCCCGGGCCAGGCCCGCGGCCTGCTCGACCGCTTTCTGCGCTGTGGGCGACCCATCGACCGGGACCAGGATGTGCTTGAACATGGCGACTCCTTGTGTTGTATCAGCTGACTGTGTCTTCGCCCTGGAAGGCGCCGGCGCGCAGCGTGATGACCAGCGTATCACGGTAGGCCGGCTGCGCCACCGGCTGGATGGGCGTGGTCTCGTGGACCACGCGCGCATCGTCCAGCAGCAGCAGCGACCAGGGTTCGCTCAGCGTGAAGCGCTGGCCATTGGGGCCCACGGCCTCGAACACGCGGGTCTCGCCGCCCTTCACGCCACGCCGCGCCACCAGGAACACCGCCACCAGGTCCACACCATCGCGGTGCGCGCCCTCGGGCGTGGGCCGGCCGATGCCGTCGGTGGTGTCGATACGGAAAGGATGCGCCTCGATGTACCAGGGCTGCTGCCCCTTGAGCGCCGAGGCCACACGCCCCAGCCAGCGCAGCAGCTGCGCCCAGGCCGGCTGTTGCAGCATGGCCGGGGCCATGGGCTCGAACAGGCGCTGCATGCCGCCGTGCAAGGCGTTGTATTCCAGCGGCTGCCAGTGGGCGCGGTGCGGCACCTGGGTGAACTGCTCACCGTCGAGCACGAAGCAGGAATGGCGACGGCGGCGGTAACGCCCGCCGTCCTTCAGGAAGTTGTCCGGGGGCAGCTCATCCCAATGGCTGCGCAGGGCCAGAAGTTCATCGAGCCGGCAGGCGCTCAGGGCGCAGACGCCGGCGGCGTCGAGCACGGCATGGCCCTGGCGCTGCAGGGTGGCGTCCAGTGCGCCGGGCGGGATGACGGGGGGCAAAAACAAGGGGCTGGTCATGACAGGCATTGTGCCTGCCGTGACCAGCCCCTTGCGGGAACCGGGGTGTGGATCAGCAGCCGCCGGTGGCCAAAGCGATCGCGGGTGCAGCACCCGCAACTGCGGCTGTATAACTGACTTGGCAGGTCGCTGCGGCCGTAGCACCGACAGCCTGGAACAGGATGGGGGGGCCGGCCACGATGACCAATCCATCGTTGGCAGGTGTGACCGTATCAATACCCGCCGCAGTAGCGATACCAGCAGCCGTGGCTGCCGGGTAACGGTTAACCATCGGGATATTTGAACCATCCATATTGGCCGTACCCGCCGCTGCCGTGCAGGTACCGGCCGGCACCGCCGCCAAATCGAGCTCACAACGTGCGCGGGCCAAGGCGGCCGCCGAGCGGATCGAACCATAGATGCCCTGCATCTTGGCCACGCGCGCATCGCGCTGGACGGCGATGTAACGCGGCAAGGCAATAGCGGCCAGGATGCCGATGATGGTGATGACGATGACCAGTTCGATCAGCGTGAAACCTTTTTGCGACTTTTTCATGGGGACTCCGTATTCCTGGGAAAGATGACCGGATTGTGCCCCAGTCCAGCCGACAGGTACAAATTTGATAGCAAAAAAGCGGCCGGCGGCGTGACTTATTTGACACCCTCCCCGTCCTGCAGCCGTTGCGGCAGGGCCGTGCCGCAGTGCAGGCAGTAGTGCGCCTCGGGGGCATGGCCCTCTTTCAGGCACTCGGGGCAGGTGCGCGAGACCGGCTGGCTGCCCAGGCGGCGCGCCGTCATCTCGGCGGTGACGATGCCGGTGGGCACGGCCAGGGTGCCCCAGCCCAGCAGCATCATGAAGGAGGCGATGAAACGGCCCAGATCGGTCTTGGGCGTGATGTCGCCGAAACCCACCGTGGTCATGGTGGTGATGGCCCAGTAGACCGCGGTGGGGATGCTGGTAAAGCCGTTGGCCGGCCCCTCCACCACATACATCAGCGTACCCATGACCACCACGATCATCAGCACGGCCGAGATGAAGACCAGCACCTTGCGCCGGCTGGCGCGCAGCGCGGCGCCCAGGGCCTGGAACTCGGCCAGGTAGGCGGTGAGCTTGAAGATGCGGAACACCCGCAGCAGGCGCAGCACGCGCACGTCGATCAGCGCATGCACCTCGGGCACCAGCAGCGCCAGCCAGGTGGGCAGCAGGGCCAGCAGGTCGATGATGCCGTAGAAGCTCAGCGCATAACGCAGCGGCTGGCGCACGCAGGCCAGGCGCGCCAGGTACTCCAGGGTGAAAAGCGCGGTGAACAGCCATTCGAGGCGGTCGAGGATGTTGCGCTGACCGGCGGGCAGGCCCGGCAAGCTGCCCAGCACCACGGCCAGCACGCTGGCCAGGATGAAGACGATGAGCCAGATATCGAACAGGCGCCCGGCCCGGGTGTCGGACTCGAAGATGACGGTGTAGAGCTGCAGACGCCAGCCGGTCTGGGGACGCGCTGCGTCGTCTTCATGCGTGCTGCTGGCAGCAGGGGTGTCGGTACTCATGGAGGTCGGGCCGGCTCAGGACGATGGGGGCGATTGTGCCTGTTCGGCCTCCTGCAGGGCGCGCCACATCACCTTGCCGGTGCCGCTCTTGGGCAGGGCGTCGACGAACTGCACCACACGCGGCACCTTGTAGACGGCCATGTGCTCGCGGCACCAGGCCATGATGTCCTGCCCGCTGACCTGCCCCCGGTGACTCGCGCGCAGCACCACCACGGCCTTGACCGATTCACCCCGGTAGCTGTCTTTGGTGGCGATGATGCAGGCCTCCTGGATGGCCGGGTGGCGGAACATCAGCGCCTCCACCTCGGCCGGCCAGACCTTGAAGCCCGAGGCGTTGATCATGCGCTTGAGGCGGTCGGTCATGAAGAAGTAGCCGTCCTCGTCGATGCGGCCCATGTCGCCACTGCGGAAGAAGCGCTTGCCCTCCAGTTCGATGAAGGCCCGCGCCGTGGCCTCGGGCTGGCGCCAGTAGCCCTGGAAGACCTCGGGGCCGTGGATGATGATCTCGCCCTGCTCACCCTGGGGCATCTCCTGCAGGGTCAGGGGGTCGATCACGCGCGCATCGGTGCTCATGAAAGGGATGCCCAGGCATTGCTGCTTGGGGGCGTCCGGCGGATTGGTGTGCGAGGGTGCCGCCGTCTCGGTCAGACCGTAGCCTTCCACGTAACGCAGGCCGAACTGTTCGTACAGGCGCTGCGCCACCGCCTGCGGCATGGCCGCGCCGCCGCCGCCGATGTTGACCAGGCTGGAGAGGTCGTACTGCTCGAAGCTCGGGCTGGCCAGCAGGTCGATCACCATGGTCGGGATGTTGGTCCAGTGCGTCACGCGGCGCGCCGAGATCAGCCGCCCCGCGAGGTCGCGGTCCCAGCGCGGCATCACGACCAGCGTGGCCCCGACGTAGATGCTCGCGTGCATCACGCTGACCATGCCGGTGATGTGGAACATGGGCACCACGGCCAGCGTCACGTTTTCGGCCGTGCCATTGCCCCAGAGGCCGCTGGCCACGGCGTTGTGCATGATGCTGGCGTGCGTGTGCATGCAGCCCTTGGGCAGGCCCGTGGTGCCGCTGGTGTAGGGCAGCAGGGCCAGGTCCCCCGGCCCCACCTGCAGCGCCGGCAGCGGCGCGGGCGACGCCAGGGCCTGCGCCCAGGCATGCACCTGCCCGCCCTGGAGCAGGGGCAGCGCGTGCGGCGTGAGCAGCCAGTCGCGCCAGGTCTCGGGGGGCGCCTCCTTGCCAGAGCGCGCCGGGTCGAAGCCCTCGGCGAACTGCGTCACCACCAGGTGCGCCAGGCCCTGGCCCGGCGGCAGTTCGTCGCTGGCGCGCGTCAGACCGGCGGCTAGGTCCGCGCTGGTGATGGCCACCTTCGCCTGCGGGTCGCTGATGTAGTGCTTGAGCTCCTCGCTGCGGTTCATGGGGTTGACCGGCACCACCACGGCATTGGCGCGCAGGATGGCGAAGTGCGCAATGACCAGCTGCGGGCAGTTCTGCAGGTTCAGCACCACGCGGTCGCCCTTGCGCACGCCCAGCCCGTGCAGGAAGGCCGCCAGGCGTTCGGCCTGTTGCAGCACCTCGGCGTAGGACCAGGTGCGACCGAAGAAGACGAGGGCGGGCTTGTCCGGGTAGCGCCGTGCGCTCACGGCCAGGTTGTCCCACAGCGAGGTGGCCGGCGGCGTGATCGCATGCGGCAGACGGTGGGGCCAGAACTTGTAGTGGGAACGCATGGAAATCTCTACCTCCTGGCGGCCAGCCTAACGCGGGCGCATCGATCCGGCATCCGGGTCGCACCCGATACCCGGTCGCGCATGCGACCCCAGGCCCTCAAGACTTACCCGGATGTCGCGGCCCGGTTCCGGTCGTTACGATAGGGCCATGCACCAAGGGGGCAGGCAGCACCCCTGCCGGCACCGACCCTTCATCACTGACGGAGTTCACCATGCGCAAGAACCTCGGCCTCCTGCTCTCGGGCCTGTTGCTCTCACTGGCGGCCGCAGCCCAGACCTTTCCCGGCAAGCCCGTGCGCATCGTGATCGGCTTCCCGGCCGGCGGCCCGCTGGACCAGCACGCCCGCCTGCTCAGCGACCGGCTGCAGGCCGTGCTGGGCCAGCCCGTCCTGATCGACTACAAGGCTGGCGCCGGCGGCACGGTGGGTGCGCAGGAGGTCATGAAGGCCGCGCCCGACGGCCACACCCTGCTGCTGGCCAACACGGGCACCATGGTCATCAACCCGGCGCTCTACAGCAAGCTGCCCTACGGCACGCTCAAGGACTTCGTGCCCATTGCCCGCACCGCCATGCAGCCCCTGGCCCTGCTGGTCAACCCCAAGGTGCCGGTGAACAACCTGCGCGAGTTCATGGACTACGCGCGTGCGCGGCCCGGCCAGGTCAACTACGGCTCGGCCGGTAATGGCGGCATCAGCCATCTGGTGCCGGAGATGTTCAAGAACGCCACCGGGCTCTTCATGGTGCACATCCCCTACCGCGGCAGTGCGCCGGCCTTCACCGATCTGATGGGCGGCCAGGTGCAGTTCATGGCCGAGAGCATTCCGCAGGCTGCGGCGTACCACAAGCAGGGCAAGGTGCGCGCGCTGGCCGTGACCAGCCGCGAGCGCAACCCCGCCCTGCCCGACATCCCGACCGTCATCGAAAGCGGACTCAAGGGTTTCGAAGTCGTGGGCTTCTACGGCTTTCTGGCGCCCGCCGGCACCCCCAAGGACGTGGTGGCCAAACTCAGCGAAGCCTTCCGCCAGGTGATGACCCAGCCCGAACTGCGCAGCCGCATGATCAGCCAGGGGGCCGACCCGGCCTTCCTGGGCGCCGATGACTTCGCCAGGTTCCTGGGCGCCGAGATGCCGCGCTGGGCCGCCGCCGTGCAAAAATCCGGCGCCAGGCTGGACTGAAGACTTCCGCCCTGGGCGGCCGACCCGCACCACCTGACGACCCCCTGCCGAGGACCCGCGTGAGCAAAGACAAGAAAAAGGACGCCCCCCAGGGCAGGACAGCTGCGCCGGGCGCCATCTGGCAGACCGTCCTGGCCATCCTGATCGTGCTGGTCGCGGCGGCGGATGCTGCCTACCTGCTGTTCGCCGAGTGGAAACACTTCGGCAACCCGGACATGGGTTCGCTGGTCATCGCCGCCGCCGTCCTCAGCCTGGCCCTGTGCGCGCCCTATGCCCTGTTCACGCGCCGGCCCGGCGAGGCGCTGGCCGTCGCCCTGCTGGGCCTGGCCTGCACGCTCGGCACCCACTGGCTGCTGCACGCCGGCCGCCTGAACTACCGTGCACCCTGCGAAGCCGGTCAGTATGAATGCGCGCGCACCGGCCTGAACCGGACCATGGTCCGCTACAAGCGATGACCCACGCCCTGCTCGCCCCCCTGCAGAGCGGACTCGACGCCCTGCGCCGCAGCAGCATCCGCCCGGCCGAGTTCAGCCGGCAGGCCCGCGCCCAGCAGGCCCTGCTGGATGCCCTGCCGCCGCGCTACACCCAGGTGCTGCTGGACCTGCTCGACCGCCTGGAGTCGAGTGCGCTGTTCGCCGAGGAAAGCTGCTCCTTCAGCCAGATCGATCTGCTGGACAGCCTGCAGCTCTGGCTGGACAAGGCCGCGCAGCAGCTGCGCGCCAGCACCCGCTCATGACCCTGTGCCCGTCAGGGTTCGACGGGGGAGGACTTTCTCGTTAAGATCTATATGTTTTACATCTTAAAGAGATCGCCATGCCCGACCCGCAACTTTGCAGCGAAGAAGAGATCGCCACGCTGGTGCAACGTTTCTATGCGCGCGTGCGCCGCGATGCGCAGCTGGGCCCCATCTTCAACGCACGCATCCATGACTGGCCCGCCCACGAGGCCAAGCTGTGCGACTTCTGGTCGTCGGCGCTGCGCGGCACGCGGCGCTTTCACGGCACGCCCATGCCCCTGCACGCGGCACTGCCCGGACTGACGGCGGCGCTGTTCCAGCACTGGCTGCAGCTGTTTGATGAGACGGCCGCCACACTGCCCAACTCAGCGCTGCGGGAGCGGGTGAGCCATCTGGCGCACCGCATCGCCGGCAGCCTGTGGTACGGCTACCAGCTGGCCCACCCGGCCACCGAGACGAGCACGGGGCTGCAGGAGCTGACCCCATGAGCACGCTGCTGCAGATCGACGAACCGGCCGCATCGGCCCGCCCCCGGCCTTCGCTACGGGCTTTCCTGGACATGGGCTTTCGCCCGCTCTACCTGGCCGGCACCGCCTGGGCCCTGGTGGCGGTGGCATTCTGGATCTTTGCACCGCAGTGGCTGCGCGGGCCGCTGGGTGGGGTGGCCTGGCACGCGCACGAGATGATGTGGGGCTTCGTCGCCACCATCGCGGTGGGCTTCCTGATGACGGCCGGGGCCAACTGGACCGGCGTGAACCCCACGCCACCGGGCACGCTGCTGGCCGTCTGCGCGCTGTGGCTGCTGGCGCGCATCGGTCTGCTGTTCCCCAGCCACGCCCTGTTCTGGCTCGGCTTCGGCGCCGAGGGGGCGTTCTTCCTGCTGTCGGCCGCCGCCATGGCACGCGCGATCTACGGTACCCGCAACCGGCGCAACTACGCCGTGCCGCTGCTGCTGCTGGCCCTGGGCGTCACCGACGTGCTGTACCTGCTGGCCGCGCTGGGCGGCGATCACACCCTGCTGATGCAGCGCTTCAACGCCGGCCTGTTGTGCATGGCCGTCGTCGCCCTGCTGGTGGGGCGGCGCGTCATCCCCTTCTTCGCCATGCGTGCCGTGCCGGGCCTGACCATCCCCATGCACGAACGCAGCGGTCTGGTGCAGCTCGGTGCTGGCGCGCTGGCCGTGTTGTTCGTGCTGCTGCAATGGCGGTGGCCACTGGCGCTGGCCCTGCTGGTGTGTGGCGCCATGCCACTGTGGCAGTTGCTGGGCTGGAAGCCCCTGGCAGTGCGCGGCCGGCCGCTGCTGTGGATCCTGTACGCCGGGTATGCGGGCCTGGGCGCCGGCCTGCTCGTGGCCGCGGCCCAGGCCGCCGGTGCGCCGCTGCGCAATGCCGTGCATGTGCACGTGATCGCCATGGGCGGCTTCTCGCTGATGATCATCGGCATGGTCACGCGCACGGCACTGGGCCATCTGGGCCGGCCGCTGGCGACGGACCGCAGCATGGTGGCCAGCTATTGGCTGATGGCCCTCGCTGTGGCGCTGCGTCTGGCCGGCCTGTTCCCGTCGGGCCCCGTGATGCCGCTCTTGCAGGGCGCGGCACTGTGCTGGATCGCGGCTCTCGCGCTCTATCTCTGGCGCTTCTTTCCGTGGATGATCCGCCCGCGGCCGGACCACCAGCCACAAGTCGCCACCGTCACGCTGGGCCAACGGGCATGAGCCCAGTCGTCACCGAAACCCGCACCCGCCAGATGCCGGCGGATGGGACGACTAAAATGAAGGCGCTCGACGAACGTGCCGACAACCAGAAAGACTGCGTTCCATGCGCCTGACCAGCATGACCGATTACGCGCTGCGCCTGCTGATGTACCTGGCGCAGCAGCCCGACCGCCTGTGCACCATTGCGGAAATCGCCACGGTGCACGGCATCTCCGAAGCGCATCTGATGAAGATCACGCACCAGCTGGCCCTGGCCGGCTGGATCGAGACCGTGCGCGGCAAGGGCGGCGGCATGCGCCTGGGCGCGCCACCCGAGGCCATCAACCTGGGCGAGGTGGTGCGCAGCATGGAAAGCGACTTCAAGCTGGTCGAGTGCTTCGGCCCCGGCAACGAATGCACCATCACACGCGGGTGCCGGCTCACGACCGTGATGCGCGGCGCACTCCAGGGCTTCATGGCGCATCTGGATGCGCACACCCTGGCCGATCTGATTCCGGGTAAACCCGTAGCCAGCAAGTCCCGCCGTCGCACACTGGCCATCAAGGCTGCCTGAATCCCGTCCTGTCTCCCTCGTCGCGCTGCACGCTGGCGCGAAATGGCATATAAAACAGCATGGCCCGGCATCACCCGGCCCAGCACGCCACACCTTCGAGGAGACATACGATGGCGAAACTCAACGTCAACGGCAAGGACCGCGAATTCGACGCGGCCCCCGACACCCCCCTGCTGTGGGTGCTGCGCGAGCAGCTCAACCTCACGGGCACCAAATACGGTTGCGGCATCGCGCAGTGTGGCGCCTGCACCGTGCACATCGACGGCAACGCGGTGCGCAGCTGCGTGATGCCGCTGCGCGCCGTCAAGGCCACCCAGACCGTGGTGACCATCGAGGGTCTGTCGCGCAACGGCACGCACCCGGTGCAACGCGCCTGGCAGGCACTGGACGTGCCGCAGTGCGGCTTCTGCCAGAGCGGCATGATCATGGCCGTCTCCGCCCTGCTCAAGACCCGTCCCCAGCCCAGCGATGCCGACATTGACGCGGCCGTCACCAACATCTGCCGCTGCGGCACCTACAACCGGGTGCGCGCCGCCATCCACACCGCGGCGCGCGGGGGCGGCGCCCGCAAGGCGGGGCTGGACATCCAGCATCCCGAAGGGAGCGCAACATGAGCACCTCTTTGCTGAACCCCGAACTCTCGCGCCGTGGTTTCCTGTCCAGCGCAGGTGCGGCTGCCGGCGGCCTGATGGTGGGCTTCCACGTGCCCCTGGCGCAGGCCCAGACCAGTGCGATGCGTGCCGACGCGCCCGAGATCAATGCCTGGGTGGTGATCAAGCCCGACGACACCGTGGTCATCCGCATCGCACGCTCCGAAATGGGCCAGGGCACGCTGACGGGCCTGGCCCAGCTGGTGGCCGAAGAACTGGAATGCAGCTGGTCGCGCGTCACCACCGAGTACCCCACGCCGGGCCAGAACCTGGCACGCAAACGCATCTGGGGCAACTTCTCCACCGGCGGCAGCCGCGGCATCCGCGAGTCGCATGACTACGTGCGCAAGGGCGGCGCCATCGCGCGCGTGATGCTGGTGCAGGCTGCGGCCAACGCCTGGGGCGTGCCCGCCGCCGAATGCAGCGTCGCCGCCGGCGTGATCACGCACACGCCCACGGGCCGCAAGACCCTCTACGGCCGGGTGGCCGCGGCCGCCGGGCAGCTCACGCCGCCCGATCCGGCCAGCGTGCCGCTCAAGGACCCATCTACCTGGAAGATCGCCGGCCAGCGCATGGCACGGCTCGACACCTTCAAGAAGACCACGGGTGCACAGGACTACGGCATCGACCTGCGCCTGCCCGGCATGCTCAACGCCGCCATCCGGGACTGCCCGGTCTTCGGCGGCAAGGTCAAGAGCTTCAACGCGGCCGCCATCCTGCGGCGCGCCGGCGTGAAGAAGGTGGTGCAGGTCGGCCCCAGCGCCGTCGCCGTGGTGGCCGACACCTGGTGGCGCGCCAAGACCGCGCTGGATGCACTGACGATCGAGTGGGACTACGGCCCCAACGCGGCGATCTCGCAGGCCGACATCGCCGCCATGGTCAAGGGCGGACTCGATCTGTCGGTACCGGCGACCTCGGTGGGCAACAGCAATGGCGACGCCGCCGCGGCCATCAGCGCCGCGCCGCGCAGGATCGAGGCGATCTACAGCTACCCCCACCAGAACCACGCGACCATGGAGCCCATGAACGCCACGGCGCGCTGGACGCCCGAGCACTGCGACGTCTGGGTGCCCACGCAGAACGGCGAGGCGGCCCTGGCCGCCGCGGCCGAAGCCGCGGGCCTGCCGCCGGCGCAGTGCGAGGTCTACAAGCTCTACCTCGGCGGCGGCTTCGGGCGGCGCGGGCGCAGCGACTTCGTCACGCAGGCGGTACAGCTGGCCAAGGCCATGCCGGGCACACCGATCAAGCTGATCTGGTCGCGCGAAGAAGACATGCAACACTGCTACTACCACCCGATCACCAGCGCCAAGCTCACCGCCGGCCTGGACGCGCAGGGCAACATCAGCGGCCTGCACATGCGCATCTCGGGCCAGTCCATCCTGGCCACGGTGGCGCCGCAGTCCATGCGCGACGGCAAGGACATGGTGGTCTACCAGGGGCTGGCGCCCTCCGGCCCCGAGGCCTCGATCGGCTACAGCTTCCCCAACCTGCTGATCGACCACGCCATGCGCAACCCGCATGTGCCGGCCGGCTTCTGGCGCGGCGTGAACCTGAACCAGAACACGATCTACCTCGAGTGTTTCCTCGACGAGATCGCGCACGCCACCGGCCAGGACCCGCTGGCCCTGCGCCGCAAGCTCATGGACAAGCACCCCAAGCACTTGGCCGTGCTCAACGCCGTGGCCGAGCGCGTGGGCTGGGACAAACCGGCCCCGGCCGGCGTGTTCCGCGGCCTGGCGCAGACCATGGGCTTTGGCAGCTACGTGGCGGCCTGCGCCGAAGTGTCGGTCAGCGCCGAGGGCAAGCTCAAGGTCCACCGCATCGTGGCGGCCACCGACCCGGGCCACGCCGTCAATCCGCAGCAGATCGAGGCGCAGGTGGAGGGCTCCTTCGTCTATGGCCTGTCGGCCGCCCTGTATGGCGAGATCACCGTCAAGGACGGTGCCGTCGAGCAGAAGAACTTCGACAGCTACCCCGTGATGCGCCTGGCCGAAATGCCGCCGGTGGAAACCATCGTGCTGCCCTCGGGCGGCTTCTGGGGCGGCGTGGGCGAGCCCACCATCGCGGTGGCGGCACCGGCCGTGCTCAACGCCATCTTTGCCGCGACCGGCAAACGCATCCGCGAACTGCCGATCAAGAGCCAGGACTTGCGGCGGGCATGATGCTGCGCCGGCTCGCGGCCGCCACGGCCCTGGCCCTGCCCCTGGGGGCGGGCGCCGTGACCGTGGCTGGCGAGGGCCTTCCGGCGGCGCTGGAAGGCGCCGTGGGCGATGCGGCGCGTGGCCGGGCCATCGTCGCCAGCCGCCAGGCCGGCCTGTGCCTGCTCTGCCATGCGGGGCCGATTCCCGAGGAGCGCTTCCAGGGCACTCTGGCCCCCGATCTGGCAGGCGCCGGCCAACGCTGGACCGCAGCACAGCTGCGCCTGCGCCTGGTCGACCCGCGCCGCCTCAACCCGGACAGCATCATGCCGGCCTACTACCGGAGCGAAGGACTCACGCGCGTGGGCCGCGCCTGGGAAGGCAAGCCCATCCTGAATGCCCAGCAGATCGAGGACGTGGTGGCCTATCTCGCCACGCTGAAGGATTGAAATGAGCCCTGCCACCACACGTCGCCAGTTGCTGCACACCGGCGCCGGCCTGGGCGGCTGGCTGCTGCTGCGCCCGGCCCACGCCGCTGACCAGCTGGACGAGGCCATCCGCGCCTGGACCGGCGGCGCTGCGGTGCAGGCCGGGCGGGTGAAACTGGACATCGCCCCCCTGGTGGACAACGGCAACACCGTGCCGCTGGCCGTGCAGGTGGACAGCCCCATGACGGCGGCCGACCATGTGGTGGCCATCGCCGTCTTCAACCAGAAGAACCCGCAGCCCGACGTGGTGCGTTTCACGCTGGGCCCGCGCGCCGGCCGCGCCAGCGTGGCCACGCGCATGCGCCTGGCCACCACGCAGAAGCTCAGTGCGGTGGCGCGCATGAGTGACGGCAGCTACTGGCAGCACACGATCGAGGTGATCGTCACGCTGGCGGCCTGCCTGGAGGAGCTGGAATGAGCCTGCGCACCCTCATCAAGGTTCCCAGGACCGCGCGCCGCGGCGAGGTGATCGAGATCAGCACCATCATCGGGCACCCGATGGAAAGCGGCTTTCGTCCCGGCGCCGACGGCCAGCGTTTGCCGCGCAACATCATCGAGCGTTTCAGTTGCCACTACAACGAGGAACTGGTGTTCAGCGCCGAGCTGTCCGCCGCCATCGCCGCGAACCCGCTGATCGCCTTTCACACCATGGCCACGGCCAGCGGCACGCTGCGTTTCACCTGGGAAGGGGACCAGGGCCTGCGTCACAGCGAGAGCGTGGCGATCAGCGTCACATGAAGCGGTACAGCGCACTGCTGTTGGCGCTGCTGCTGGCCCCCACCCTGCACGCGCAGATCCCCGAGGCCCAGCGCCGCTCCGACTTCGATTTCATGGGGCCCGCCGTACAGGCCATGCAGCGCGACGACGCGCGCAACCCGGCCATGCTCTGGGTCCAGCAGGGGGCGAGCCTGTGGCAGCAGAGCGCAGGCGCCAGCAACAAATCCTGCGCCAGCTGCCATGGTGAGGTGACCAGCCTGCGTGGCGTGGCGACGCGCTACCCGGCCTTCGACACACCCACGCAGGGGCCCATCAACCTGGCGCAGCGCATCAACCGCTGCCGGCAGTCGCAACAGCAGGCCACCCCCTGGAAGCTGGAGAGCGAGGAGCTGCTGGCGCTGGAAAGCCTGGTGGCCCTGCAGTCACGCGGCCTGCCCATCACCCCGCCCGCGGATGTGCGGCTGCAACCCCACATCGAGCGCGGCCGCCAGCTGTATGCGCAACGCCTGGGTCAGCTCGATCTGTCCTGTGCGCAGTGCCATGAGCAGCGCTGGGGCCAGCGCCTGGGCGGCACCACCATCCCGCAGGGGCATCCCACCAGCTACCCGCAGTACCGGCTCGAATGGCAGGGCCTGGGTTCGCTGCAGCGCCGCCTGCGCAACTGCCTGAGTGGCGTACGCGCCCAGGCCTGGCCGCAGGGCGCCACTGAACTGGTGGAACTGGAACTTTTCCTCGGAGTCCGCGCCCGCGGCCTGCCTTTGGAGGCCCCCGGCGTCAGACCCTGAGCGGAATCGCGGTATATATAGGCCATGCCTCTGAACCGGTTTCGACAGTCCAGCCTCAAGACCCGCGTCGTGCTGGCCGTTGCCCTGCTCTTCGTGGGCTTTGCCAGCCTGCTGACCTGGCTGGTCCTGCGCCATTTCGACCAGAGTTTTCGCCAGAACCTGTACCACGAGCAGTTCGTCCTGGCGACCACCCTGGCCGACAACATCGACGACAAGATACGCCAGAGCCAGACCTTGTTGACCCAGGTGGCTGAGCAAGTGCCGCCACAGGCCCTGCAGAACGCGCAAGTGGCGCAGGATTTTCTGGATCAGAAGAGCTACCTGAAGACGTTCTTCACCAATGGCATCCTGATCATCGATGCGCGGGGCCGCGTCGTGGCCGAATCCCCCTACCTGCCCGGTCGGCGCGGACGGGATGTGTCCAGCCTGGAAGTCTTCAAGGTGGTGAGCGAAACCCGCCAACCTTATATCTCCAAGCCCTTTGCCTCGGTGCGGGCCGGGGGACGACCTGTCATCACCATGGCGCTGCCCCTGCTCGATGCCCAGGGCGAGATGGTCGGCCGACTGCATGGCAGCATCGAACTGCTGGGGCGCAACTTCCTCTCCGACCTCCATGACTTCAAGCTGGGCCAGACCGGCTACGTTTCGCTCTTCACCAAAGACCGGATCTTCATCTCCAACCGCAATCCCCAGCGCATCCTCCAGCCCATCGTCCTGCCGGGACTCAACCCGCTGGTCGATCGCGCCGTGGCAGGTTTTGAAGGCAGCGACACAACCGTGAACTCGCGCGGCGAAGAAGTGGTGAGCAGCTTCAAGCACCTGAGCACCGTGCCATGGATCCTCAGCATGAACCTGCCCGTCAGCGAGGCCACCGAATCGCTGGAGCAGGCACGCGACTTCCTGCTGCTGGCCATCGCGGCGGGCACGGCGGTGGTCGTGTTGCTGATCTGGCTGGTCATGCGCAAGGCCCTGGCCCCGCTGGGCGCACTGACACAGCATGTGCGTGAACTGCAGCACAAGCAAGGCGAGGCCCGTCAGCTCCGTCTGACCGCCAGCGGCGAAATCGGTGCTCTGGTCCAGACCTTCAACACCATGGTCCAGGCGCAGGACGTGCAGCGCCAGTACCTGCAGGACAGCGAAACGCGCTTTCGCAGCCTGGCGGAAATGTCGACCGACTGGTACTGGGAGCAGGACACCCGCTACCGCTTCACCCTGATGTCGCGGGGCCTGGAAAAGACCGGGGTGGACACCTACCTGGGCTGGACGCGCTGGGACATGCCCATCGTCGGCGTCAGCGATGCGCAATGGGCAGAGCACCGCGCCATGCTCGACCGCCACGAACCCTTCCGCAACTTCGTCTACCAGGTCCGCGCCGTGCAGGGCGAGCTGCGAACCTTCTCCATCAGCGGCGTGCCCATGTTCGACGCACAAGGTGTCTTCACCGGCTACCGCGGCATCGGCTCGGACATCACCGACCGCCAAAGCGCAGAGCAGCGCATCGAGTACCTGGCCTACCACGACACCCTGACCGGCCTGCCCAACCGCCTGCTGGTGCAGGACCGCTTCGAGCAGGCCATGGCCCAGGCCGAGCGCAGCCACACCAAGGTGGCCCTGGTCTACCTGGACCTGGACAACTTCAAGTCCATCAACGACACCCTGGGCCACGCGGCGGGCGACGAGTTCCTCAAGGAGGTGGCGCGCCGCCTGCGCAGCTGCGTGCGCGACAGCGACACCATCAGCCGCCAGGGGGGCGACGAGTTCCTCCTGGTCTTGCGCGACCTGCCCGACAGCGAAGTCGTCCTGGCCATCGTCATGAAGATCATGGAGCGGTTGCAGGAACCCCTGCGGATCGGCAACCAGGACCTGGCCTCATCCGCCTCCCTGGGCGTGGCCATCGCACCGGACGACGGACGCGACTTCGAGACCCTGCGCAAGAAGGCCGACCTCGCCATGTACCGCTCCAAGGAGTCCGGCCGCAACACCTACCATTTCTTCGACCTCACGATGGATGCCGAAGCCGGCGAGCACCTGCTCATGCGCAACGGCCTGCGCCGTGCGCTGGAGCGGCAGGAATTCGTTCTCTACTACCAACCCCAGTACGACCTGGTCAGCGGTCGCCTGACGGGCGTGGAAGCGCTGATCCGCTGGTTGCACCCCGAGCTGGGCCTGGTGGCGCCCGGCCGCTTCATCGGCGTGGCCGAGGAAAGCGGCCTGATCGTGCCCATCGGTGACTGGGTGTTGCGCCAGGCCTGCGGGCAGGCCGTGTTGTGGCAGCAGGCCGGCCTGCCTGCGCTGACCATGTCGGTCAACCTCTCGGCCATCCAGTTCAAGCGCGGCAATGTGGAGCAGTCCGTGTCAGGCGCGCTGGCCGAATCCGGCCTGGCACCGCAGCTGCTGGAGCTTGAGCTGACCGAGTCCATCCTGCTGCAGAACGTGGAGAGCGTGCTCACCAGCGTGCGTCAGCTCAAGCAGCTGGGGGTGAAGCTGGCCATCGACGATTTCGGTACCGGCTACTCCAGCCTGTCTTACCTCAAGCGCCTGGACATCGACAAGCTCAAGATCGACCAGAGTTTCGTGCGCGACCTGGCCACCGATCCGGACGACGAGGCCATCGTGCGCGCCGTCATCCAGATGGCACGCAGCCTGAACCTCAAGACCATCGCCGAAGGCGTGGAAACCGACGACATCCGCCACCGCCTGCTGGCCTTTGGCTGCGATGCCGCTCAGGGTTACCTGTACTCGCAGCCGGTTCCGGCCCAGGACATCGAGCGCCTGCTCAAGGCAGCGGCTTAGAAACTCTCCCAGTCATCGCCACCCGCCGGTTTGGCGGCCGGGGCCAGCGCGGGCCGGGCGACCGGGGCCGGTGCGGCGGCCACGCGGTGCGGTACCGCCGCCGCACGGGGTGCGGGCGGGTTGTAGCGCGGCGCCGAGGCCGGGGCGACGGCGGAGGACTGGGCCTGCGACACCTTGAACACGCTGACCGCCTGCACCAGTTCCTGGGCCTGGCTCTTGAGGCTGCTGGCCGCCGCCGCCATCTCTTCCACCAGCGCGGCATTCTGCTGCGTGGCCTGGTCGATCTGCGTGACGGCTTCACCCACTTGCGACACGCCCTTGTTCTGCTCGCTGCTGGCCGCGCTGATCTCACCCATGATGTCGGTCACGCGCCGGATACTGGCCACCACTTCGCTCATGGTGCTGCCGGCCTGGTCCACCAGGGTGCTGCCCTGCTCCACCCGGCTCACGCTGTCGGTGATCAGGGTCTTGATCTCCTTGGCGGCGTCGGCACTGCGTCCGGCCAGCGAGCGCACCTCGGAGGCCACCACGGCGAAGCCGCGGCCCTGCTCACCGGCCCGCGCCGCTTCCACCGCGGCATTGAGCGCCAGGATGTTGGTCTGGAAGGCGATGCCGTCGATCACGCTGATGATGTCGGCGATCTTCTTGCTCGAATCATTGATGCCCTTCATGGTGTCCACCACCTGCGCCACCACCTCGCCGCCCTTGACGGCCACGGTGCTGGCGTTCTGTGCCAGCTGGTTGGCTTGTCTGGCGTTGTCAGCGTTCTGCTTGACGGTGGAGGACAGCTCCTCCATCGAGGCCGCGGTCTGCTGCAGGGCGCTGGCCTGGCTTTCGGTGCGGGCCGAGAGATCGTGATTGCCTGAGGCGATCTCGGCGCAGGCCACGTCCATGCTGCTGGCAGAACTGCGCACAGAAGCCACGGTCGACGCCATGCGATCGAGGGTGGTCTTGAGCGTCTGCGCCACCGGCGTGGACACCGGCACGGTGCCTACGCTGTCCAGGGCGATGCCGTCGGGCCGGTCCACGGCCGCCACAAGATGGCCAAGTTCCAAGCCCTGGCGCGCCGTGCGCCCCATGCTCACCGCCAGCACCACCTCCAGCGCGGTCTGGATCACGACATAAACCGCATGGATCACGACGACACCGAAATTGGGCTGCGTCAGGCAGTACAGGCCAAAACCGGCCGCCTGCAGGCGGTCGAACAGCACGTGGTGCACGGCAAAGGTCACGGCCGACAGCACGATGGGCCGCCAGTCCAGGTAGACCAGCAGCAAGGCCAGGGTGACGAACACACCGAAGTGGAGTTCGGTCATGCCGCGCGCCAAGTCGATGTGCAAGGCCACAAAGAGGGACTGGATCACGGCCAGCGCCAGCCGCGAGGTCAGGCTGCCCTTGGCCGTGGCATAGATCCCCCACGCGGCCGCCAGCAGCACGCCCGAAGTGATCCAAGCCTGGCCCGATTCGACAAAGCTCAAGCCCAGCATGACCGAGGCCGCGGCACTCAGGACGATGGCCGCCAGCATGACCTTGTCGCCCAGCAGGGCCTGGGCCGAATGGGCCTGGGTATGCGCCGGGGCGCTGGATTCGCTGTAACTCATGAAAAAACTCCTGCCCTCAGTGGTCGTCCGCACCGGCGCGCTGTCACGCGCCGAATACATACATTCAGCTTAAATGCCGCGCGATGGCAGGTCAATGCACAAAATCACACCGGGATCGCCGCCTGCACGTCACTTGATTCAGATCAAGGCTCGCGGACAGGCACCGCGCCTGGCTTCAAAAGCTTTCCCAGTCGCCGCCCGCCACCTCGGCCTTCGCGGGAACCGGCTTGCCAGGGACAGGTGCCGACAGGGCGACCGGCGCAGGTTTGCTCGTGGGCCTGGCCGCGGGACGGGTAGCGGACACGTGGCTCACGGTGGCCGGGCGATGCAGCGCTCCCCGGGTCTCCTGCCCTTGCGCCAGCTTGAACACCGCCACAGCCTGCACCAAGTCCTGCGCCTGGCTGTTCAGGCTGGACGCGGCGGCGGCCATCTCCTCCACGAGCGCGGCGTTCTGCTGGGTGGCCTGGTCCATATGGGTGACGGCTTCGCCGACTTGCGATACGCCGGCGCTCTGCTCTACACTGGCCGCGCTGATCTCGCCCATGATGTCGGTCACCCGGCGGATGCTGCCGACGACTTCCGCCATGGTGGCGCCGGCCTGATCCACCAGGGCCGTGCCCTGTTCCACCCGGCCCACGCTGTCGGTGATGAGTGTCTTGATCTCCTTGGCCGCTTCCGCGCTGCGACCCGCGAGCGAACGCACTTCGCTGGCCACCACGGCGAAGCCGCGGCCCTGCTCACCGGCCCGCGCCGCTTCCACCGCGGCGTTGAGCGCCAGGATGTTGGTCTGGAAGGCGATGCCGTCGATCACGCTGATGATGTCGGCGATCTTCTTGCTCGAATCATTGATGCCTTTCATGGTGTCCACCACCTGCGCCACCACCTCGCCGCCCTTGACGGCCACGATGCTCGCGCTTTGCGCCAGCTGGTTGGCTTGTCTGGCGTTGTCGGCGTTCTGCTTGACGGTGGAGCCCAGCTCCTCCATCGAGGCGGCCGTCTCTTCCAGCGCGCTGGCCTGGCTTTCGGTGCGAGACGACAGGTCCTGATTCCCCTGGGCAATCTCTGCGCTGGCTGTGGCAACTGACTCGGAACCCTGGCGCACGCTCGCCACCAGCCGAACCAAGCTGCCCTGCATGCGCTTCATGGCCGACAGCAGTTGCCCAGGTTCATCCTGGCCGCTCACCTCAATGCGTGCAGACAGGTCGCCGGCCGCTACGGTCTCGGCCATATCGACAGCATCGTTGATGGGTCTGACGATGGAGCGCGTGATCAACAACGCGGCCAGTAAGCCCAGCACCAGGGCTACGCCGCTCATACTCACCATGACGAGTCGCGCTGTCTTGTAGGTCTGCTCAGACCGCGCATAGGCCGCATGGTTGAGCTGTTCCTCGAAGGCGGTCAGCTCATTCAAGGCCGTCAACCATTGGTTCTGTGGCAACAGCGCGTCCTGGAGCAACACCTTCATCGCCTCGTCCGTCTTGTTGGCCAAGCTCAACTCGATAACCTTGCTGTTGATCGGGCGGCTCTGCTCTTTGAGCTGCTTGATACGAGCAAACAAGGACTTCTCCCGATCCGTCGTTTCTTTCAGCTCATCGAACATCTTGCCAAGCTTGGTCTCGGTCGCGTCGTATTCGATGCGGTGCTGGACGATCCGCTCCTGTATCTTCTTCCTTTCCGCCTCGTCCGGCACCAACACGATGTCGCGCATGGCTTGGCTGACACGATTCACGTTGAGACGCATTGCCACCACGTGATTGGTTTCCATATTGTTGATCTCGACGATCTCGCGAAGTTCTTTGTGAAGATTACTCATGCTGTAAAGCCCGCTGCCGGCCAGACTGACCAGCAGCAGCAGCATCAAGCCAAAGGCCAGTCCCAGCCGGCTACCGATCCTCACGCTTCTGACGAATTCCATTTTCATGCTCCTTTACATGTATTCATGTGTTCCGGCTGAGAGATCAGCCCCATCTCGGCGCTGCTCATGACGCGCTCGATGTCGAGCAGGATCAGCATGCGATCGGCCACGGAGCCGATGGCCAGCACGTGGTTGTTGTCGATGGTGCCGGAGAATTCCGGCACCGGGCGCAGTTGCTCGGGCGCCAGCGTGATCACGTCGGACACGGCGTCCACCACCATGCCCACGACCTGCCGGCCGATGTTGAGCACGATCACCACGGTGAAGCTGTCGTACTTCACCTCGTCCATGCGGAACCTGATGCGCATGTCGATGATGGGCACGATGGTGCCGCGCAGGTTCACCACCCCCAGGATGAAGGCCGGCGCATTGGCCATGCGCGTGGGCTGCTCGAAGGAGCGGATTTCCTGCACACGCAGGATGTCCACGCCGTACTCTTCGCGGCCCAGCTTGAAGGCGAGAAACTCGCGGATGGAAGTCTGTGTGCCGGTAGGCACCGTTTGCGTCGCAGAGGTCAGTTCGATGCTCATGGCAATCTCCTGAAGGTTGAGGGTGAAGATCTCAGTGGGTGGTTGCCGCCTGCTCATGCAGCAGCGCCAGCAGTGGCTCGAATTCGGTGGATTTGTCGAAGAACCAGTCGGCACCCGCCTGTGCGCAATGTTGCCGGTTGTAGTCATCGGCGGCATTGGTCAGCACAGCGATGCGCAGGCCTTCCCGCATGCGCTTGAGCAGCGGGATGATGCGCACGGCATTGCCGTCAGGCAGGTTCAGGTCCAGCACGATCAGGTCGGGCTGGAAGTAGGAACCCACGTACAAGGCCTGATGCAGGCTGTCTGCGATCGCTACCGGCTGGATACCCGGTATGCGCTCGATCAGCCCGACCAGGCGGGAGCGGATCAGTTCGGAGTCGTCGACGACGAGCAGCTTCATGACCGCGATGGTGCCGGCGCAAGGCCGGCGCCGCCATCGGAGGCGCCCGGTTCGGCTGTCGGAATCGGCTGGCCGGTGTAGGGCGATTCCTACCCGCCGGCCATCGGGATCTCAGTCCAGCAGCCCGTGCTGCATGGCGTAGCGCACCAGTTCGGCGGTGCCGCCGAGGTTCATCTTCTCCAGCAGGCGCGCCATGTGCGTGCTGACCGTCTTGTTGCTGATGCAGAGCTGGCCGGCGATCTCGTTCACGCCCTTGCCCGCCACCAGCAGGCGCAGCACATCCAGCTCCCGGTCCGACAAGGACTGGTGGGGCAGCTTGTCGCTGCCCAGGGAGACGTCAAAGACCAGTTTCTCGGCCAGCTCGGGCACGATGTACTTGCCGCCCCCGGCCACTTTGCGGATCGCACCCAGCAGCACCTCCATCTCGCTGTCCTTGGTGACATAACCGCTGGCACCGGCCTTGAGCACCCGCGCGGCCACCTGCGGCTCGTTGTGCATGCTCAGCACCAGGATGGGCAGCTCGCCCCAGTGCGAGCGGATGCGGGCGATGAGGTCGGGGCCGCTCAGGCCCGGCATGTTGAGGTCCAGCAGGAGCAGGTCGGGCTGCTGGCGGCGCAGCGCATCCAGCACCGTGGCGCCATCGACGGCCTCGGCCACGACCTCGATGTCCGGGGCCAGCGTGAAGAGCTGTTTCAGGCCACTGCGCACAATGGCGTGATCGTCGGCGAGCATCAGCTTGATCATGTGTACCCCCGCCACTGGCTGGCCTGGTGCAGGGGCACCACCACGCGCACGCGCGCGCCCTGGTCCGGCGCACTGCTGATGTCGACGCGACCGCCCAGGGCCAGCGCCCGCTCTTCCATGCCCAGCAGGCCGAAGGAGCGGCGCGAGCGGACCTGCACCGGGTCGAAGCCCTGGCCGTCGTCGACCACCTCCAGCACCAGATCAGCGCCCTGCTCCTGCAGCGTCACCAGCACCTGGCTGGCTCGCGCGTAGCGCGTGATGTTGGTCAGCGATTCCTGCACGATGCGGAACAGGCCGATGGCCCTGTCTTCGGGCAGTTCGACCGACAGCGGGGCGCCACGAAACTCGCAGGGAATGGCGGCATGCCGGGTCAGCTCGCTGCACAGCCACTCGATGGCCGGCACCAGCCCCATGTCCAGCGCGGCGGGCCGCAGATTGGCCGCCACATTGCGCACGCCCTGGATGGCGCGGTCCACCAGGCCGCGCATTTCCCGGAGCTTGTCCGTCACCTCGAACGATGGGCTGCCGTGGCGCATCTCCGCGAAGGTCAGGTCCATGCGCAGCGCCGTCAGCACCTGGCCCAGCTCGTCGTGGACCTCCCGCGCGATGTTCTTGCGCTCGTATTCGCGCATGGCCTCGCCCAGCGCCGCCATCTCGCGCAGGCGCTGGCGTGACATGCTGATTTCCTGCTGGATGCGGCGGCTCTCGGTGACGTCGTGCGCCGTGGCAAACAGGCCGACCACCTCGCCTTGCTCATTGCGAAAGGCCCTGGCGTTGCACAGCACGTCGTAAGTCCGGCCACTGGCGTGCTGGATGGTGAGCTGGTAGTTGAGCGCCTGCCCCTCGGCCATGACCTGCTTGTAGCCTTCATATAGCTTCTCGGGCTGCGTGAACCGGCTGGGCGCGTCACTGCCGATCAGCGCATCGCGGGAAAGTCCCGTGATCTGGCAGGCCGCATCGTTGGCATCCTGCACCTTGCCGGTCAGGTCGATCAGCACCATCGGGTCCATGCTGGTCTCGATCAGGCTGCGGGCATAACGCGCCGCCTCGCGCAACTTCTCCTCCTGCGCGATCCGGTTCGTGGCGTCGCGCACCATGGCCAGCAGCAGGGGCCCGCGGCTGGCCTGCAAGGCGCTGACGCTGACGTCCGCCACAAACTCGCTGCCATCCTTGCGCTGGCAACGCGTGTGTGATTCGATGCGCGCCCCCCGGGGTTGCCCGAGCACCGATGCTCGGCTCTCACGTGTCCCGGCGCGCGCCTCCGGGGTCAACAGCATCTCCACCGGAAGGCCCAGCAATTCGTCTCGGTCATAAGCGAACAACGCCAGGGTGCGGGCGTTGGCCTGCACGATGTTCCCCTCCTGATCGGACAGGATGATGGCATCCGGTGCAAATTCGATCACGTCGCGGAACTTGCCTTCCAGGCTGCGCCGCTGCGCGTACAGGGCCAGGTGGGTGTTGACCCGCGCCAGCAGCACGGGGACGCTGATGGGCTTGGTCACGAAATCGGCCGCCCCGGCCTCGAAACCGCGGGTCTGCGCCTCGCTATCGTCCAGGGCACTGAGAAAGATGACGGGGATGGCGCGGGTGGTTTCGTCCGATTTGAGCCGCGCGCAGACCTCGTAGCCGTCCAGGCCGGGCATCATCACATCCAGCAGGACGAGGTCGGGCGGCTCCTGCTTCACCCTCTCCAGCGCGCGCTCCCCGCCGGCCGCCTGCTGGGCCTCGTAGCCGGCCTGCTCCAGGATGGTCGTCACCAGCAGGCGGATCTCGGGGGTGTCGTCCACCACCAGGATGCGTGCCTTGGAAGTCTGTGTCTGGGTCATGGGTATTCGAGTATGTCGCAAGGCTGACGGTCGCGCTGTCCATTTTTTCACGATCGGAACTTTCTTCCCTTAGCCCGTATCATTCAGCCATGGTCCGACCCCCTACCGCCATGCGCGCCCTCTTCCTGGCCCTGATGATCGCCCTGCTGCCCCTGCGCGGCTGGGTCGGTGACGTCATGGCCATGGAGCGGCTGGGGCAGGCCCTCCCGACCGCCCCGGCGGCGGCGGCCGTTCACGGCGAATGCCATGAGGCGCAGCTACACCACGGCCACGACGCTGCGCACGAGGACATGGGCCACCCTGCCGGGCAGGCCAGCGTCCATGCCCAGGCCGACTGCTCCGGCTGCACGGTCTGCCAGATCTGCCATTCGGTCGTCCTGGCCAGCGCCCCCGTGCCAGCCAGTACCGCCGAGCTGCCCACGGCTCTGCCGCCATCGCACGCGCGCCCGTACGCCAGCGCTGAACCCGTCCCCGGCTTCAAACCGCCCATTTCCTGACCCTCATACCCGAGGTGCGTCCGCAGCCGGCCGATGGCCGCAGCGCTGCGTACGCGAACCCTGTTTTTCAGGTTGTCGAGGAGTCTTTCATGAACAAGAAATGGATGCTGCTGGCGGTGCTGGGCTGGCCTGTGCTGGGCCCGTCCCAGACCCTGCCGCAGCAGGCGGCCGCAGCCGCCGCGGCGGATGTGCCGGTTCCGGCCGTCGCCTACCAGCCCCTGAAGCCCGTGGGGGCGAGCGCGCTGGTCCAGGAGGTGCAGGACTGGAAGGCCGCCAATGCGGCGGTCGGCCAGTACCCGCGCGGCCACAGGGACATCGTCAAGTGGGAAAAGGCGCAGCCACCAGCCCCTGCGGCAGCGATGCCGTCGCAGGAGGCACCGCGATGAAACGCCGCCACTTGCGCCATAGCAGCCTGGCCCTGGCCGCCTTGCTGCTCTCCGGCTGCGCCACGCTGGCGCCCGAAAAGAACCTGGCCGACGTGCAGCAACTCACCGAGGGCCGCACCGCCGGTGTGGCGGTGGACCTGCAACGCCCCGGCAAGGACCACGAAGCCGTGGTGGCCGAACTGCTCAGGCAGCCGCTCAGTGCCGAAAACGCCGTGCGCATCGCGCTGCTGGGCAGCCCCGCCGTGCAGCAGGCACTGATCACGCTGGACCTCAGCGACGCGCTGCGTGTGCAGGCCGGCCGTGTGCCCAACCCGCACTTCTCCATCGCCGAGCTGGCCGAAGGCGACAAGCGCGAGATCGAACGCGCGCTGCGCTTTGATCTGGTGGGCCTGCTCTTCCTGCCCTGGAAGAGCGAGTGGCAGAGCCGCCAGCATGAACTGGCCAAGCTGCAGGCGGCCCAGGACATCGCGCGCCTGGCCACGGAGGTGCGCAAGGCCTGGATCAACGCCGTGGCGGCCGAGCAGAGCCTGCGTTATCTGCGTGACGTCCAGGACGCTGCCGAAGCCGGCGCCGAGCTGGCGCGGCGCATGACCCGCGTGGGCAACTTCAGCAAACTGCAACAGGCGCGCGAACAGGTGCTGGTGGCCGACGCTGCAGCCCAGGTGGCACGCGCGCAGCAGCGCGCCCACGGCGAGCGCGAGAAGCTCACACGCCTGCTGGGACTGTGGGGCGCGCAGGCGCAGTTCACCCTCAGCCCCCGCCTGCCCGAGCTGCCCGCCAGGCCACCGGCGCAGAACGACGTGGAAGCCCGTGCGCTGCGCGAGCGCCTGGACGTGCGCCTGGCCGTCACCGAGACCGGCTGGGTCGCCGACGCCCTGGGCCTGGTGAAGGCCACGGGGTACCTGGACGGCATGACGCTGGCCTACAAGCACACCAGCACCGTGGATGGCGCCGGCGAGCGCGAACAGAAGCACGGCTGGGAGCTGGAGCTGCCGCTGCCGATCTTCGACTGGGGCAGCGCACGCAATGCGCGGGCCGAGGCGCTCTACCTGCAGTCGGCCGTGCGCGTGCGCAATGTGGCCGTGCTGGCGCGCAGCGAGGCGCGCGAAGCCTACATCGGCTGGCGCACCGCCTATGACCTGGCACGCCACTACCGCGAAGAGGTGGTGCCGCTGCGGCGTTTCATCGGGGACGAGATGCTGCTGCGCTACAACGGCATGCTCTCCAGCGTCTGGGACCTGCTGGGCGAGATTCGCCAGCAAAGCCTGAGCGTGAACCAGGCGCTGGAAGCCCAGCGCGACTTCTGGCTGGCCGACGCCGACCTGCAACTCACCCTGACCGCGACCTCGCCTGGCGCGCTCACCCAACTGCGCGGCAACGCCGCTGCGGCCCCGGCCGCACGAGGACATTGAACATGAACCGACGTCATTTTTTCGGCGGCGCCGCCCTCACTGCCGTGGCCGCGGCCTCGGTCAGCAAGGTGGCCATGGCCGCGCTGCCCGAACCGGTGCAACGCGAGACGCCAGACACCGCCCCCCCGCTGCAGCCCGCGAGCGGCCGCCCCTACAACCCGGTGGTCACGCTCAACGGCTGGACCTGCCCATGGCGCATGAACAACGGCGTCAAGGAATTCCACCTGGTGGCCGAGCCCGTGGTGCGCGAGATCGCGCCGGGCATGAAGGCCCACCTGTGGGGCTACAACGGCCAGAGCCCGGGGCCGACCATCGAGGTGGTGGAAGGCGACCGCGTGCGCATCTTCGTCACCAACCGGCTGCCCGAGCACACCACCATCCACTGGCATGGCCAGCGACTGCCCAACGGCATGGATGGCGTGGGCGGGCTGAACCAGCCACAGATCCCCGTGGGCAAGACCTTTGTCTACGAGTTCGTGGCGCGGCGGCCCGGCACCTTCATGTACCACCCGCATGCCGACGAGATGACGCAGATGGCCATGGGCATGATGGGCTTCTGGGTCACGCACCCGAAGACGAAACATCCGCTGATCAGCGAAGTGCAGCGCGACTTCTGCTTCCTGCTCAATGCCTTCGACATCGAGCCCGGCAGCGCGACACCGAAGATCAACACCATGCTCGACTTCAACCTCTGGACCTGGAACAGCCGCGCCTTCCCCGGCATCGACACGCTCAACGTGCGCCTGGGCGACAAGGTGCGCATCCGTGTGGGCAACCTGACCATGACCAACCACCCCATCCACCTGCACGGCCACGAGTTCGTGGTGACGGGCAGCGATGGCGGCCCCTGGCCGATGGCGGCACGCGCACCGGAGGTGACCACCGACGTGGCCGTGGGCCAGATGCGGCAGGTGGAGTTCGTCGCCGACGAGGAAGGCGACTGGGCCTTCCACTGCCACAAGAGCCACCACACCATGAACCCCATGGGCCACGCCGTGCCGACCATGATCGGGGTGGACCACCGCGGCCTGGTGCAGAAGCTGCAGAAGCTGGTGCCCGACTACATGGTCATGGGCGAGCGCGGCATGGCCGACATGGGCGAGATGGAAATGCCCCTGCCCGAGAACACCCTGCCCATGATGACCGGCACCGGCCCCTACGGCCCGGTGGAGATGGGCGGCATGTTCTCGATGCTCAAGGTACGCCGCACCCAGAAGGCCGGCGACTACAGCGACCCGGGCTGGTTCCAGCAACCTGCCGGCACTCAGGCCTACGAGTGGACCGGCGCGCCCCCCGCAGCACCCCGTGCTGCCGCTCCAGACAGCGGCCAGGGCGCCGTCGAAGTCAAGGCGGTCAAGCCCACGTCACACGACACACATCACTGAGGACACCATGAAACACCTTGTTTACATACTGGGCGCCATCCTGCTGGGCGCCAGCCCGGCCTGGGCCCATGGCGACAAAGCCGACACCCATGCGCCCGTGGTCAAGGAGCAGAAGGACTGGGGCATCGCCGGCGACGCCAAAGACGTCAGGCGCACCATCACCCTGGTCATGACCGACAACATGCGTTTCGCGCCCGACCGCATCGAGGTGAAGCAGGGCGAGACCGTGCGCCTGCGCATCCAGAACAAGGGGCAGCTGCTGCACGAACTGGTCATCGGCACCCCCGCGGAGCTCGCCGCCCACGCCGAGCAGATGATCAAGCATCCGGGCATGGAGCACGACGAGCCCTATATGACGCACGTCAAGCCCGGCCAGCGCGGCGAGATCGTCTGGACCTTCAACCGCGCCGGCCAGTTCGAATTCGCGTGCCTGATCGCCGGCCACTTCCAGGCCGGCATGAAGGGCAGCATCACCGTCACAAGGAGTCAACCATGAATCGACGCAAACTCTTGCACACCTCGGTCGCCCTGGCGGCCGCAACGCTGGCAGGCCTGGGCCTGGCCGCCCAGCCCCCGCGCCCCATGGTCGAGGTCTGGAAAACGGCCAACTGCGGCTGCTGCAAGGACTGGATCAAGCACCTGCAGGCCAGCGGCTTCGACGTGAAGACGAATGACGTGAGCAATGACCGCAAGAACGAGGTCCGCCAGCGCCTGGGCCTGGCCGAGAAGTTCGGCTCCTGCCACACCGCCCTGGTGAACGGTTATGTGCTCGAAGGCCATGTGCCGGCACGCGAGATCCAGCGCCTGCTCAAAGACAAGCCCGTCGCCGTCGGCCTGGCCGTGCCCGGCATGCCCGTGGGTTCACCCGGCATGGACGGCCCCGAGTACGGCGGCCTGAAGGACCCCTACGACGTGCTGCTGGTGCAACGCGGTGGCACGGCCCGTGTGTTCCAGTCCTACCGATAATCGATAACCCGCCTGAAGATGAGACCCCCCATGAACCAGCTCTCCACCCTGACCCTCTCCCTGCTGCTGGCCCTCAGCGGCCCCCTCCTGGCCCACGAAACCGGCAAGACGCATGGCCACGATGGCGCCAGCCCGAGCAGCAACGCCCGGCCCCAGGTCGAAGCCGTCGTGCGTACGGTGGACAAGTCGGCGAAGAAGATCACCCTGAGGCACGGCGAGATCCCCAACCTCGACATGGGGCCGATGACCATGGTGTTCCAGGTCCAGGACCCCGCCTTGCTGGACAAGGTCAAGGCCGGCGACAACGTGCGCTTCACCGCCGAGCAGATCAAGGGCGCCTACACGGTGCTGACCATCGAACCGGTACAGAAGTAAGGCGTACGGCGCAAGGCACGCCCGCTAGAACAGGCTGCCCTGCCCGCGCGCCAGACCGGGGCGGAACAGCGAGAGGTCAAGTTCCACCCGCCCGCGGTTCAGGCCGTGGCGGGCGCAGGCCTTGTGGAAGCGCTGGCGTATCAGGTCGGCCCACAGGCCGCTGCCTTTCATGCGCGTGGCGTAGTTGCTGTCGTAGTCCTTGCCGCCGCGCATCTCCTGGATGCGCGCCATCACGCGCGCCGCGCGCTGCGGGTAGTGCAGGCTGAGCCACTGCTGGAACACTTCGTTGAGTTCCCAGGGCAGGCGCAGCACGGTGTAGAAGGCACTTTGGGCGCCGGCCGCCGCGGCCGCTTCCAGCACCTGCTCCATGTCTTCGTTGATGAAGGGAATCTGCGGCGCCACGCTCACGCCCACCGGCACGCCGGCCTCGGCCAGGGCACGGATGGTGCGCAGGCGGCGCTGCGGTGAGGCGGCGCGCGGCTCCAGCCGGCGCGCGAGTTCGCCGTCCAGCGTGGTGATGGTCACATACACCGCCGCCAGATGCTCCTGCGCCATGGGTGCGATCAGGTCCAGGTCGCGCTCCACGCCGCTGGACTTGGTGATGATGGAGAAGGGATGGCGCGCCTCGCGCAGCACCTCGATGAGCGAGCGCGTGATCTTCAGCTCACGCTCCACCGGCTGGTAGGCATCGGTGACCGAACCGATGACGATCATGCTGGGCTGGTAGGCCCGGGCCGAAAGTTCCTGACGCAACAGTTCAGCCAGGCCGCGCTTGGCGATGATCACGCGCTCGAAATCCAGCCCCGGCGACAGGCCCAGGTAGCTGTGCGTGGGCCGGGCGTAGCAGTAACTGCAGCCATGCTCGCACCCGCGGTAGGGGTTGATCGACTGGTCGAAGGCGATGTCGGGCGAATCGTTGCCGACCAGCGCGCTGCGGGCGTCCTCCCAGCGGACTTCCGTCTGCAGTTTCGGCGCCTCCGCCGACCAGGCCTCGTCCCAGGTCGACCAGCCGTCGTCAAACGCCGCGCGGGCATCCTGCTCGAAGCGGTGCGCGTTGCGCGTGGCCGCGCCCCGCCCCTTGAGGGTCTGCAGGGGAATCTTGAAGTCAGCCATGGTCAGGCCTGCCCTGCGGGCTGCGCACGCGCGGGTAAGTCCCGAGCGGGCCCGCCCACCGGCTCGTTAGAGTGACGGACCGTAGCGTCGGAACTTGCCCGGAAACATAACTGTACATAAATACAGTATAGAACGATCCCGCACCATGCATCAGCCCTTCAGCTTCGCCGCGCGCCTGCACAGCTTTCGTTATGCACTGGCTGGCCTGCGCACCCTGCTGCTGACCCAGCACAACGCATGGCTCCATACCGTGGCCACGGTCGTGGTGGTGGCGGCCGGTCTGGTCCTGGGGCTGTCGCGGGCCGACTGGTGCTGGCTGGTGCTGGCCATGACGCTGGTCTGGATGGCCGAGGCCCTCAACACCGCGCTGGAGTTCCTGGCCGATGCCGTCACGCAGGAATTCCACCCCCTGATCCTGCAGGCCAAGGACGTGGCCGCGGCCGCCGTGCTGATCGCCGCCATCGGGGCCCTGCTCATCGGGCTGCTGGTCTTCGGCCCCCATCTCTGGTCACGGTTCGCCTGAGCCGGTACCGGGCCCGCGCCACAGAGCAGCGCCGTCTGTCGCGTCCATGCGGCAATCCGTCGCGACAGGGCCCTGGGCAGGGACATCCCGGCGCACGGCTCGGTATAGTGAACCGCGACCACGGAGCGCCCCATGTCCCAGAACCCTGCCACAGTCCTCCCCCCACCGCCGCTGCGCCTGCTGGCCGGCTGGCTCTGCGCCGCGGTCCTGCTGGCCCTGGCCGGCTGCAGCAGCACGCCCAAATCCGGCAGCGGTGGTGGCGCATCCGCTGCCAGCGGGCACAGCGAAACGGGCCAGGCTTCTTATTACGGCAATGAGTTCCACGGCCGCAAGACCGCCAACGGCGAGCTGTTCGACCAGGCCAAGCTGACGGCCGCACACCGCACCCTGCCCTTTGGCACGCGGCTCAAGGTCACCAACACGCAGACCGGCAAGAGCGTGATGGTGCGCGTGAACGACCGCGGGCCTTTCGTGAAGGGACGCATCATCGACCTCTCCAGTTCGGCCTTCAAGGCCATCGCCAGCATCAACGCCGGCGTGGTGCCGGTACGCATCCAGGTCGTCGACTAGGCAGGATGCGCATAATCGGCGCATGACTTTCCAGCACTTGCCCTACCCGGGCGCCATCACCGACGTGGCCGGCATCGAAGTCGGTCATGACTCCGATCCACGTCGTCCCACCGGTTGCAGCGTCGTGATCGCACGTGAGGGTGCCATCGGCGGCGTCGACGTGCGTGGCGCCGCGCCCGGCACACGCGAAACCGATCTGCTGCACCCAGGCAACCTGGTGCCCCACGTTCACGCCGTGCTGCTGGCCGGCGGCAGCGCCTGGGGCCTGGACGCCGCCGGCGGCGTGATGCGCTGGCTGGAAGAAAACGAGATCGGCCTGGACACCGGCCACGGCCTGGTGCCCATCGTGCCGGCGGCCGTGGTGTTCGACCTGGGTGTGGGCGATGGACGCATCCGCCCCGACGCCGCATCCGGCCACCGGGCCTGCATGGCCGCCAGCCACAGCACGCCGGCCCAGGGCAATGTGGGCGCAGGCAGCGGGGCGCTGGTAGGCAAGCTGCTGGGCATGGCGCGCGCCATGAAAGGCGGCGTGGGCACGGCCTCGGTCAGCGCCAGCGGTTTCACTGTGGGCGCGCTGGTGGTCTGCAACGCAGTGGGCGACGTGCTGGAGCCGGCCACCGGGCAGGTGATCGCCGGCGCCCGCACGGCCGACGGCCATGCCCTGCAGAACACGCGCGACGCGATGCTGGACGGGCACCTGCCGCAACACCTGCTGGCGGGCAACAACACCACCATCGGCGTGATCGCCACCGACGCCGTGCTGAGCAAGACCCAGGCCCAGCGCCTGGCCCAGGTGGCGCACGACGGGCTGGCGCGCAGCATCAACCCTGTGCACACCATGCTCGACGGCGACACGCTGTTTGCGCTGGGCACCGGGACCAGCGGCAAGGAAGCCGACATGCTGCTGCTGGCCACCCTGGCGGCCGAGGCGACAGCACGCGCCGTGGTCAATGCGGTGCATGCGGCACAGGGCCTGACAGTCGGCGAGCAGCACTGGCCCAGTGCGGCCGAGTTCGCCGCCAGCTGAAGCACCCCCATGCCTGCTGCCCTGCGCCACACCCTGCTCTCCTTGCGCGACCTCTGGGCCTCGGCTGCGCCCTTCGTGCTGCTGGCCCTCTTGCTGCTGACGCTGGCCTACTGGTGGCTGGACCCGATGCCGCCGCGGCGCATCACGCTGGCCACCGGGCCCGCGCAAAGTGCCTATGACGAGCTGGGCAAGCGTTATGCCCAGTCCCTGGCGGCCTATGGCATCCAGGTCCAGCTCCGGCCCAGCCAGGGCGCGGCTGACAACCTGGCCCTGCTGCGCGCGGGAGAGGTGGACATCGGCTTCGTGCAAGGCGGCACGGCCGCCCCGAGCGAAGACGACGAACTCGAATCGCTGGGCAGCCTGTTCGTCGAGCCGGTCTGGCTGTTCTACCGCGCCGACGCCGCGCGCAAGGTGAACCGCCAGGGCAAGCTGAGCGCGCTGGGGGAACTCAAGGGCCTGCGCCTGAACGTGGGCGCCGAGGGCAGCGGCGTGCCGCGCCTGATGGAGCGACTGTTCGAGGCCAACCGCATCGCCCCGGCCAGCATGCGGCTCTCGCGCCTGGATCAGACGCCGGCGGTGATGGCGCTGCTGGCCGGCGAGATCGACGCACTGGTGCTGGCTTCGGCACCCGAATCGCTGATGGTGCAGATGCTGCTGCAGACGCCGGACGTGCGGCTGATGGACTTCAGCCAGAGTGAAGCCTATGCGCGCCGCTTCACCTTTCTCACACCGGTCACCTTGCCGCGTGGCGTGGTGGACCTGGCGCGGGACATTCCGGCGCAGGATGTGCGCCTGATCGCCACCACCACCACCCTGCTGGCCACACCCGACGTGCACCCGGCCCTGCTGCAGCTGTTCTCGCAGGCCGCACTCAAGCTGCACGGACCGGCGGGCTGGTTCAACCGGGCCCGCGAATTCCCGAACGCCGGGCAGACCGAGTTTCCGCTGGCCCAGGAAGCCGAGCGCACGCTCAAGAACGGCGTGCCGCTGCTGCAGCGTTACCTGTCTTTCACGCTGGCCAATCTGCTGGAACGCATGTGGCTGGCACTGGGCATCATCATCGCCATCCTGCTGCCGCTGAGCCGCATCGTGCCGCCGCTGTACGAATTCCGCATCCGCTCCCGCGTGTTCCGCTGGTACGGGCAACTGCGCCAGATCGAGGAACGCATGCAGTCCGGCGACGGCAGCCGCGAGGAGCTGCTGCAGGCGCTGAACCAATTGGAAGGGCGCGCGGCCAGGGTGAAGGTGCCTTTGTCGTATGCCGACGAGCTCTACGCGCTGCGCAACTATATCGAGATGGTGCGCAAACGGCTGAGCTGACCATCGCCACCCGGAACTTGCGAAGAAATCGCAGCGAGCGACCCGGGCGCAAGACGGACGCAGCGCCGTGGATTCACTCGCAAGTTCTCAGGCCGGCGGATCGGCCTGGATGTCCATGTAGACGCTGTTGCGCATGGCCAGTTCGGCCACGGCATCGAAGGCGCGCTCGACCACCGGCCCCTGTGCCACCAGGCGCAGGTGTTCCCGCGCGACCAGGCGGTCGAACATGCGTCGTGTCATGGAGTGGTTGGCGCCCCCTGCGCTGGAGAACAGGCACAGGTTCGCGTTGTCGCTCAGCCAGGCCAGTTGCAGGCGCATCCACTGCCCGCTGACCAGCAACTCGACCCAGTGCCCCGGCTGCAGCTGGTCCAGCGAGAGCGCTGGCAGCGCCGATGCCGCAGCCTCGTCGGGCGGCAGCTGTCCATCATCGCCCTCCCCTGCCACCAGGCCCATGGGCTCGGTCGCCGGGAATTCGGCCGGAAACCCGGCCGGCACCGTGGCAGAAAAATCGGGGGCATCCTCCGCCCCCAGGTCGTCCATGAAGCCGGAATCGCGCGCCTCCTCGGGCGCCAGCCAGGTCTTGGCCACGGGTGGGGCCGCCGGCTTCGGGCTGCGTGCGGCGCCGCTGTCCAGGCCTCCCTGGTGCAGGGCGAAGAGCTGGTCGAGGAACTGCTGCAGCTGGTCGGGAGGGTAGTGGATGCTCTGCAGCCCCTGGCGCAGGCCCTGCACCAGTTGCGGAATGATCTTGACCAGCTGCCCTGGCTGCTGGCGCACCTGGTCAGGTCGCACGCTCCAGAACAGGTCTTCGAGCAGGGCCACGTGGTCGGGTGCGCCGGGCTGCTCGACCTTGCCCTCGATCTGGGCCTGCGCCATGACCTGGGCCCAGGGACCGCAGGCGAAGTCCACCACGAGGTCGGGCACCAGCACCGCGCCCGGCTGCTTGCGGATGTGTGCGGCAATCTGGCGCGCCAGCTGGTTGCGTTTCTCGGCCTGTTGCAGCGCCTGCACCGCGGCCTGCTGCTGCACCTGGCGGCGTTGTTCGGCCTGCGACCAGATGTGGCGCAGGCGCACCAGCACGCGCGCGAAGGTCTCGGACGCACCCGCGGCCGGGTTCAGGCGAGCCAGCGTGTCGCGCATGTCGGCCAGGAATTCGGCGAAACCCTCGGCCTCGACCCGGTCGTACGCAAAGCTGTGCTGCGCCAGTTCCTCGAGCAGCTGGCGTGCCGGATGCTGCTTGTCGCTGAAGAAATGCAGGTCGCTGCGGGCCAGCTGCAGCAAGGCCGGCTTGAGCCCGGCAATGAGCTCGCGCACCGGCGGCAGGATGCGCTCATCGCCGGTGATGCTGGCGAGGATGAGCTTGACCACTTCCTGCACCAGCTGGTCGGCACCAGGCGTCGCACCCGAGACGAGGCCGTGCAACTGCTGCACGGTCAGCTGGCCGGCATAGACCTGCTGCGCAAGTCCGCCCTGCGACGGTGGCATCGGTGCCGGCCCGCTCGCCATGGCACCCCGAACGGGCGAGACCTGGGCGGGCGCCTGTCCCGCGCCGGAGGAAGCCGTACGCTGGATGACATAACCCACCGGCTGGACCTTCTGCATCTTCAGGTAGGCCAGCAGTTCCTGGTAAACCGGACGCAGGCCCTTGCCCAGCAAGGGCACCATGATCTGACGGCACTGTGTCTGCGCGGCGCTGTCGCCCTGCATCTCGCTGATCAGGCCCTGCAGGGCATCGACATACACCTCGGGCCGGAAGGGGTTGCGTTCCGGGCGCACCTGGTCGAAACCCAGGAGGGCGCTGACCAGGGTGTTGAGTTCGGTCAGCTCGTGCTCGGAATCCTGCAGTGCCTGCTGCAGGCCGCGCACCGCGCTGATGCGCATCTGCACCTCCTGCTCGTCCATGAGCTCCAGCTGCTCGAACTTGATGCTGGCAGGGCCCGCGTCCAGGGTGGTGGTCACGGGGTTGTCGCCCAGTTCACGCTCGAAGGCGCGTTGCAGGGTCTCGGGGAAACGTGCGCGCATCTCCGGCGCGGACTGCACCAGGACCGAGACCACGCGGGAACGGGCATCGCGCGCCAGCAGGTCGCGCGTCTGGTCGATCTGCTGCTGCAGGGTCTCGCGGGTCCGGCGCAGCACGCCGTCCATGATGTCGAGGCCCCGGCGCGAGGCCTCGCGCATCAGGCCGTCGAGCTGGGCACTGCGGGCGACCGGTTGTGGACGTGTGCTCATGTGTGCAGCTTCCGCAGATGGACGATGCCGCTTTGTACCCTATTTGAGGGCCTTGAAGCGCACGCGATGCGGTTTGGCGCCCTCTTCACCCAGGCGTTTCTTCTTGTCGGCTTCGTACTCCTGGTAGTTGCCGTCGAAGAAGGTCCACTGGCTGTCGCCTTCGGCGGCCAGGATGTGGGTGCAGATGCGGTCCAGGAACCAGCGGTCATGGCTGATGACCATGACCGAGCCGGCAAACTCCAGCAGCGCGTCTTCCAGCGCGCGCAGGGTTTCCACGTCCAGATCGTTGGAGGGCTCGTCCAGCAGCAGGGTGTTGCCGCCGGCGATCAGGGTCTTGGCCAGGTGCAGGCGGCCGCGCTCACCGCCCGAGAGCGTGCCCACGCGTTTCTGCTGGTCGCCGCCGTTGAAGTTGAAGCGGCCGCAATAGGCGCGGCTGGCCATCTGGAACTTGCCCACGGTCAGGATGTCCAGGCCGCCGGAAACGTCTTCCCACACCGTCTTCTCGTTGGACAGATCATCTCGGGTCTGGTCGACAAAGGCCATTTTCACGGTCTGGCCGATCTTGACCTCGCCGCTGTCGGGCTGTTCCTTGCCCGCGATCAGCTTGAACAGCGTGGACTTGCCGGCACCGTTGGGGCCGATGATGCCGACGATGGCACCCGCAGGCACCTTGAAGCTCAGGTTGTCGATCAGCAGGCGGTCGCCGAAGGACTTGCTGACGTTCTTGAACTCGATCACTTCATTGCCCAGGCGGTCGGCCACGGGGATGAAGATTTCCTGCGTCTCGTTGCGCTTCTGGTATTCGTAGTCGGACAGTTCCTCGAAGCGGGCCAGGCGGGCCTTGCTCTTGGCCTGGCGCGCCTTGGGGTTCTGGCGCGACCATTCCAGTTCCTTCTTCAGCGCCTTGGCGCGGGACTCTTCGCCCTTCTGCTCCTGCTCCAGGCGGGCCTGCTTCTGCTGCAGCCATTCGCTGTAGTTGCCCTTGTAGGGGATGCCCGAGCCGCGGTCCATTTCCAGGATCCATTCGGCCGCGTTGTCCAGGAAGTAGCGGTCGTGGGTGATGGCCACCACCGTGCCGGAGTAACGCTGCAGGAACTGCTCCAGCCAGTCCACCGATTCGGCGTCCAGGTGGTTGGTGGGCTCGTCGAGCAGCAGCATGTCGGGTTTGGACAGCAGCAGGCGGCACAGCGCCACCCGGCGCTTTTCGCCACCGGAAAGCTTGCCGATCACGGCATCCCAGGGCGGCAGTCGCAGCGCGTCGGCGGCGATTTCCAGCTGGTGGTCACCGCCGTCGCCGGCGGTGGCGATGATGGCTTCGAGCTTGGCCTGCTCGGCGGCCAGGGCGTCGAAATCGGCGTTCTCGTCGGCATAGGCCGCGTACACCTCTTCCAGACGGGCCTGCGCAGCCTTGGATTCGCCCATGCCGCCCTCGACGGCCTGGCGCACGGTTTCATTGGGGTCGAGCTGCGGTTCCTGCGGCAGGTAGCCGATCTTCAGGCCGGCCATGGGAATGGCCTCGCCCTCGAACTCCTTGTCGACGCCGGCCATGATCTTGAGCAGCGTGGACTTGCCCGAGCCGTTGAGGCCGAGCACGCCGATCTTGGCACCGGGGAAGAAGGACAGGGAGATGTCCTTGAGGATGTAACGCTTCGGCGGCACGATCTTGCCGAGGCGGTTCATGGAAAAGACGTATTGGGCCATGGACGGTGGATTCTGCGGGGTAAAACCCGCATTATCCCCGCCTGCCGGGCTCCCTCAGGTTTTGGACTGGTTGCGGGCGTTGAGCAGCGCCGTCTGGGCCACGGCGTCCAGCGCGTTGTCCACCATGTGGCGCTCGGACACGATGCGCATGAGGCCGCGCGTGCGCAGCTGTTCCATGGTGCGGCGCGACATGGAGTGCGCCAGCCCCTTGCCCGAGATGAACATGAAAAGGGTGCCGTGCGGGCTGGCCCAGGTCAGCTGGGCGCGCACCCACTCGCCCTTGAGCTGCAGCTCGACCCAGCAGCCGATGGCCAGCTCGGCGGCGTTCCAGGCGCCGGACACCGGTGCGCCAGCAGGCGCCGCACCCGGCATGACATCACCCTCGGGCAGGTAGCCGGCCTCGTCGGCCTCGTGGCCGGCCATCCAGATCTGGTCAGAGGCGGCGGCCTCGATCACGCCGAAGCCGGTGCTTTCCTCGTCCGACTCCTGCGAAAATTCCTGGGGCAGCTCGTCGGGGAAGCCATCGAGTTCGGTGACTTCCAGGCCTTCGACCGGACCGCCCAGCTCCTCGGGCAGCACCATGGGCTGAGCCGGGGGAGCCGGTGAGGCCGGCGCAGGCGCCGGGGCAGGCTGCACCTTGGGCGGCTCAAAGGCTTTCTCGTGCAGGGCGATCAGCTGGTCCAGGAAACGCGGGATGCGCTCCGGCGGGTAGTCGATGAGCAGCAGGCCATGACGCAGCTTGACCAGCAGATTGGGCACCAGCTGCACCAGGCGATCGCGGTTGCGTCGCGCCAGCTTGCCCTGCACGCTCCAGATCAGGTCATCCACCAGGTCCAGGTAGCCCTGTCCGTCGGTCGTACCGTCGGGGTTGCGCAGCTGCGATTCGGCCACCACCTGGGCCCAGGGGCCGCACAGGAAGGCGGCCACAAAATCCGGAACCTTCTTGTCGCGCAGGCGTTCCTGGAAGTCTGCCGCGAGCCGCTGCGCCAGCATGTTGCGCTGTTCGGCATGCATCAGCGCGCGCGCCGCATCTTCCTGCTTGGCCCGCAGCGCCAGGTCCACCCGCGACCACTGGGCATCGAGCATGGTCAGCGCCCGGGCAAAGGACTCGGGGTGACCGTCGCTGCCCAGCAGCTCAAGCACCGACGATGACACCATCTTCAGAAAGCGCTGGAAACGCTCGTCATTCTCGGTCTTGTAACCCAGGCTCTGGTGCGTGATGCGGTCCAGGAACTGGCGCGCCGGGTGTTTGCGCTCGGTGAAGAAACGCGGGTCGGCCTGGGCCAGGCGCAACAACAGCGGCTCCAGCTCCTTGACCTGGGCCCGCACCGGCGGCAACAGGCGCTGGTCCTTGCCCAGGTTTTCCATCATGAGACGCACGACCTCTTCGCCCAGCTGCTGGCCGAGCTCGCGGTTCATGTTGGTGCTCTTGCCCTTGGCCGCGGCCTTGGCGTCCTTGAGGGCGCGTTCGCTCAGGCGCTTGATCATGGGCTCGACCATGCGCAGGTCTTCCAGCGCCACCATGGAGGCCGGCACCGTGTGCAGGAAATCCTTGCCCCGGTTGCTCCCCCCGTTGAGATCGATCTCCGTCGTCAGCAGGCGACGCAGCTTGTCCAGCGTCAGCATGGTGCGGGTGACCGGGTGCTCGGCCGGCGTGCCGCCCGGCGCCGGCGCGGCGGAGGTCAGCAGCGGCACCACGGGCTCGATCCCTTGCGAACGCAGCCAGTCGCCCAGCTCCTTGTAGAGCGTGCGCAGGCTGTGGCCCAGGATGCCGGCGGCCGGGGTGATCAGCGCGGTGCGCGCCTGCTCGCTGGGCACGTGCTGCAGCAGGGTCTCGCGCAAGGCGCGGGCAAAGGTCTCCGGGCGCAGGGGGTTGAGGTGGGCCTGCACCGACATCCAGCCCATCAGGCTGCTGATCAGGGCATTGAGCGGCGGCATCACCTCGTCCACCGCCATCTGGATCTCCTGCTGCGCCATGGCGAACTCGATGTTGGCGTCGAGCTGGCCTTCGTCGAGCAGCTGGATGTCCTCGAAGCGCACCAGCGCCTCCGGGTCGCTGGCATGGCTGCCGCTGCGGTAGATCGCCAGGCGCAGTTGCACGCCGAAGGTGGCGCGCACGGCCTCGGCCTGGCGGCGCAATTCCTCGACGATGGGCAGGCTCAGGCCGCGTTCGTTGACCTTGGAAACCTTGCCGCCGACCTGATGCATGGCCAGATCCAGGCCCTTGATCACGTCATCGATCAGCGGGCCGGACTGCTCCAGCACCGCCTCGATGCAATCGTGCAGGGACGGCTTCTCAAGGGTCGGATCATCCGACACGCCCAGACGCCGCATGCGAAACTTTTTCATGGATTCTTTGCTCATTGCCCGGGCTCGTGCACGGTGCTTGTTACATTTTCTACCGAGTCCATGACAGCGCCCACACCTTGACAACATTTTGTTACGGGTATGACAAAAATGGCGAGAAGGAACAATTTCCGTCAAATAACGGCGCCTGGCAAGCATCATCCGCCGAAGCATGCGACAATGATGTCCGTTGCCGTTCAGTTGCGCGCAACATCAGCACACTGCTGGGGGCTTTGTCACCGCGTCCCGCGGACCGACGGTCTCACCCTTGAACCCTATCTGCCTTTGACTGGCCAGGTACCCCAGGTACCTGTACTGGCCGATATCCCAGCGCCCGGATGGGCGCCATCACCATGAACTTTGAAGATCTGAAATTGGCTCCGGCCATCCTGAAGGCTGTGCGCGAGCAGGGCTATGAGACCCCCACGGCCATCCAGGCCCAGGCGATTCCGCTGGTGCTCGAGGGCCACGACCTGCTCGGCGGCGCCCAGACCGGCACCGGCAAGACCGCCGCCTTCACCCTGCCCCTGCTGCATCGCCTGACCATGAGCCGCAGCGCGCAGAACAAATGGGGCGGCACCGGCATCCGCGCCCTGGTGCTCACCCCCACGCGCGAACTCGCCGCCCAGGTCGAGGAATCGGTCCAGACCTACGGCAAGTACCTGCAGCTGAGCTCCACCGTCGTCTTCGGCGGTGTGGGCATGAACCCGCAGATCAACCGCCTCAAGAAGGGCGTGGACATCCTGGTGGCCACCCCGGGCCGCCTGCTGGACCTGCAGCAGCAGGGTTTCCTGGACCTGTCCACCGTGCAGACCCTGGTGCTCGACGAAGCCGACCGCATGCTGGACATGGGCTTCATCCATGACGTGAAGAAGGTGCTGGCCCTGGTGCCCAAGGACAAGCAGAGCCTGCTGTTCTCGGCCACCTTCAGCGACGAGATCCGTGAACTGGCCAACGGCCTGCTCAAGAACCCGCAGAGCGTGCAGGTCACGCCGCGCAACACCACGGTGCAGCGCATCACCCAGGTCATCCACCCGGTGGGCCGCGGCAAGAAGAAAGCCCTGCTGGCCCACATCATTCAGCAGCACAACTGGAGCCAGGTGCTGGTCTTCGTGCGCACCAAGTTCGGCGCCAACAACGTGGCCGAGTACCTCGAAAAGAACGGCATCACCGCCATGGCGCTGCACGGCAACAAGAGCCAGGGGGCCCGCACCCAGGCGCTGGCCGGCTTCAAGAGCGGTGACGTGCGCGCCCTGGTGGCCACCGACATCGCCGCACGCGGCATCGACATCGACGAGCTGCCGCACGTGGTGAACTACGAGATCCCCAACGTCAGCGAAGACTATGTGCACCGCATCGGCCGCACCGGCCGCGCGGGTGCCGATGGCGCTGCCGTCAACCTGGTCTGCCTCGACGAGGAAGGCTTCATGGCCGACATCGAGCGCTTCACCAAGCAGAAGATCGAAGTGCAGGTGGTCGAAGGCTTCGGCCCCGAGCCGGATGAGCGCGCCGAACCCATCGCCATGGGTCGCCAGACCATCTGGGGTGGCGCCGGCAAGCCTCCGAGCCGCGAAGTCATGGCCGCAGCGGCCAAGGCTGCGCGTTCCGAGATGATGCAGCGCATGCGCGACAACAAGGCCGGCCAGGGCGAACGCAGCAAGGGCGGCGGCCAGGGACAGGGCCAGCGCAGCGGCGGTGGGCAGAACCAGCCGCGCAGCGGCCAGGCCAAACCCCAGGGTCAACGCGCTCAAGGTCAGGGCCAGGGTCGCAACAGCGAGCCGCGCCGCAGCGGCAACGGCCCGCGCGGCCAGGGCCAGGGCGGCGGCAACGGCGGCCAGCCTGATCCGCTGCGCACCGGTACCGATGCCCTGAGCCAGGGTGGACGCCGTCGCGGCGGTGGTGGTGGGGGCGGACGTGGCCGCTCGGGTGGCCAGGGTGGTGGTGGTGGCGGCGACAGGGTCCCCGGTGGCGTCGATCCGCTGCGCACCAACTACGGCCGCATCAGCCACTGAAGCGCGCCAACATCCGGTACAAAAAAAACGGCCCTGCGGGGCCGTTTTTTTCTGAGTGGCGGCCAGCGCGGCACCCGCACAGGTGCCAGGCGCTGAACGACACCGTCCCGGTGCAGGGCCTGGTGACGCTGAATCAGCCGCGCACGAACAGCGTCACCAGCGGGTCCGGGCCGACCTGGCGGCTCCAGTGGCCGTGCACGGCCGGATCGAAGGTGGCGCCTTCGGGCAGCAGATCGGCAGAGTAGAAGTGCTGGCCGGGCCCGAAGACACGCGACACACCGCCCTGCAAGCCGATTTCCATCTGCCCCTGCAGGATGAAACACCACTGCGGCGCCCCGGTGCAGTGAAAGCTGCTGCGAAAACCCACCGGGCTGTGGCGCAACTGGTAACCGCCCGAGGCAAACACCTCGGACAACATGGACTGCGGCGTACCTAGCCCCAGCGGCAGCTGCTCCTCGCGAAAACGGGCGCGGCCGTCGGTATCGGTATAGAGGATGACTTGGTTGAAGGTGGCCATGAAGATTTCCGCTGAACAGTCCAGCCGCGATTATTCCCCAGCGGCACGGGTGCGCTGGGGAAGCGGTATGCTCCATGCCGTTTCAACCCCGCTACACCACTGCCATGAGATTCCTGCACACCATGCTGCGCGTCGGCGACATGCAACGCTCCATCGACTTCTATACCCGCATCATGGGCATGAAGCTGCTGCGCACCACCGACCGCCCCGAGCAGAAGTACGCACTGGCCTTCGTCGGCTACGCGAGCAACCCCGAACAGGCCGAGCTTGAGCTGACCTACAACTACGGCATCGACACCTACGACATGGGCGGGGCCTATGGCCATGTGGCCCTGGGCGTGGACGACATCTACGCCACCTGCGAGCAGATCCGTGCCAAGGGCGGCAACATCACGCGCGAGCCCGGCCCGGTCAAGGGCGGGGACACACTGATCGCTTTCATCACCGACCCGGACGGCTACAAGATCGAACTGATCCAGCGCGACGCCTGAACCCGCCGCCCACGCGGGGCGTGACTTTTCCGTCATAAGTCGCGAAACATCCGGCCTGGCGTCGGCCCGTCAGGACCAACACACGCTAGGATGCAGTCATGCGGGCCGGTCGGTCCGCATCGACGTGAACCCTCCCCAGCGAGGTCCTGTACCTTGAGACCGTTTGCGAAGCTGCGCGGCATGCTCTCCGCCCCCCCGGTGGAGCCCGAAGTGCTGCACGACTGGCGCGCCCGCATCCTCTCGACCATCCTGATGTTCATCGCGGTGCTGGGCGGACTGACGGCCGTGCCCAGCGTCTGGCTGGCCCTGCGCCATGAGCTGTGGGCGATTGCCTGGATCGACATCGCGGCCCTGGCCTGGGTGCTGGTCCTGTGGCGCCGCAAGAGCCTGCCCTACCGCTTCCGCGCCTGGAACCTGCTGGCCCTGATCTACCTGCTGGGCGTCTGGTTCCTGATGCATATCGGACCGGTCAGCCAGATCTACCTGATGGCCTTCCCCGTCATGGCCGCGCTGCTGCTCGGCCTGCGTCCGGCCCTGCTGGCGCTGGTGCTGAACGCCCTGACCCTGATGAGCCTGGGTTACCTTGCGAATGCCGACCTGCATGTGCCGGGCTTCGAGACCCGCCCCTTCGTCGAGTGGGTCGTCATCACGATCAACTTCGTCTTCATCAACGCGATCATCACGATCTCCTGCGCTGTGCTGCTCAACCAGCTCGAACGATCGCTCGAACGCCAGCTGGTCATCTCGCACTCGCTGGCGCAAGGCCAGGAGGACCTGAAACGCGTGAATGAGGAACTGCAGCGCACCGCCTCCGCACTCAACCGCCTGGCCTATTTCGACGAGCTCACCGGCCTGCCCAACCGCCGCATGCTGATGGACCGCCTGGGCCTGGCCCTGGCCGCCGCCCGGCGCAGCCCGATGAGCGGCGTGCTGCTTTACCTGGACCTGGACCGTTTCAAGAACATCAACGACGCACGCGGTCACGCCGCCGGCGATGCCCTGCTGCTGGCCGTGGCGCAGCGCCTGGGCAGCCTGATGCGCGAAGAAGACACCGTGGCCCGCCTGGGCGGCGACGAGTTCGTGATCCTCTCGACCCGCCCGGCGCAGGAACATGACAGCGATGCACGCGTCGCCAGGGTCGTGGCGGGCAAGGTGCGCGAAGCCTTCGAGCAGCCCTTCATCCTCGACGGCCAGCCCTACAGCGCCAGTGCCAGCATCGGCGTGGTCGTGCTGGGGCCGGCCCCGCAGCGCACCGAAGACCTGCTGCGCAACGCCGACACGGCCATGTACCGCGCCAAGGCCGCGGGCCGCAACCGTGTCGCCTTCTTTGAAGCGGCGATGCAGCAGGAGGTGGAAGCGCAGCTGGCGCTGGAAAGTGAGCTGGCGCTGGCCATCGACCGGCAGCAGCTGGCGCTGCACCTGCAGTCCCAGTGGGATGCCACCGGCACGGTGGTCGGGGTGGAAGTGCTGCTGCGCTGGACGCACCCGCTGCACGGGGCCGTATCGCCGGCGCGCTTCATCCCCATCGCCGAGGAGAGCAGCCTGATCCTGCGTCTGGGTCATTGGGTGCTGGAACAGGCCTGCCTCACCCAGCGGCAGTTGCTGGCCGCAGGACACGCCATCCCGGTCTCGCTCAACGTCAGCCCGCGCCAGTTCCACCAGGCCGATTTCGTCGAGCAGGTCCTGGCCGTGCTCGAACGCAGCGGCGCCCGGGCCGACCTGCTGGTCTTCGAGGTCACCGAAGGCCTGCTGCTCGAAAACCTGGAGCACACCATCCCGCGCATGGACGCGCTGGCCGCGCGCGGCATCCGCTTCTCGGTCGACGACTTCGGCACCGGTTACTCCAGCCTCGCCTACCTCAAGCGCCTGCCGCTGCACGAACTCAAGATCGATCGCAGTTTCATCCAGGACACACCACAGGACCCGGGCGACACCGCCATCGTCGAGATGATCCTCTCCATGGCCCGGCACCTGGGCCTCAAGGTGGTCGCCGAGGGTGTGGAGACGCGTGCGCAGGCCGACTTCCTGGCCGCCCGCGGCTGCCACGCCATGCAAGGATTTTTCTACGCGCAGCCGCAAGCCCTGGATGCTTGGTTGCGGGTCACGCAGCGCAGTTCCAGCCTCTTCGGTCCCTTGTGAACCCGACCTTCAAGCTCCCCCCGCCCCTGCGTGATCCAGCCCCCATGTTGGCCACCACGCTGAACCAATGGGGCGGGCACGGCGATCTCTGGATCTTCGGCTACGCCTCGCTGATCTGGCGGCCCGACTTCGATTTCGAGGAACGACGGCCGGCCCATGTGCGCGGCTGGCACCGCGCACTCAAGATGTGGAGCCGGGTGAACCGCGGCACGCCGGACAACCCCGGCCTGGTCTTCGGCCTGCTCACGGGCGGCAGTTGTCATGGTGTGGTGTTCCGGGTGCACCGGCAGCAGGCACCGGCCGTGCTGGGCACGCTGTGGGAGCGCGAGATGCCCACGGGGGTCTACGACCCGCGCTGGCTGCGCTGCGAGACGCCACACGGCCCTGTTTCGGCCCTGGCCTTCACGCTGTCGCGCCGCAGCCCCAACTACACCGGGGCGCTGAGCCCGGAACAGTACCGCCAGATCTTTGCGCAGGCCTGCGGCCGTTACGGCAGTACGCATGACTATGCGCACCAGACCTATGTGAGCCTGCGGGCCCACGGCATCCACGACCGCGAACTCGAACGGCTGCTGGCCCACCACGCGCCGGACGCCACGCGCCGCTGAGGCCCGGCCCCAGAGCCTGTGATGTCAGCAGGGTCAGGCCAGCGACGTGCAGCGCCATGTCGACCCCAGGGTTAGAGTGAACCGAGCCCTTCAACACATCGGAGACACCCCATGACGCGTACCCTTCCTTTCCTGGCCCTGGCGGCCCTCTTGGCCGGCTGCGCCACGCCCGCCGGCCCCACGGCCAGCGCCCAGCTCCAGCCCACGCGCGGCAGCACCACCAGCGGTGATGTGCGCTTCGTCCAGCAGGGCGGCAAGGTGCTCGTCAGCGGCGAAGTGCGCGGGCTCAAGCCCGGCGCCGAACATGGCTTTCACGTACACGACAAGGGCGACTGTTCCAGCGGCGACGGCATGAGCACCGGTGGCCACTTCAACCCGGGCGGGCTCAAGCATGGCGCGCATGGCGGCGCCGAGCACCATGTCGGTGACCTGCCCAGCCTGAAAGCCGACGCCATGGGCGTGGCGCGCTTCAGCTTCGAGTCCGGCAGCATCGCGGTGGGCAGCGGCAACGCCGACATCGTCGGCCGCGGCCTGATCGTGCACCGCGACCCGGACGACTACACAACGCAGCCCACCGGCAACGCCGGCCCGCGCCTGGCCTGCGCGGTGATCGCGCGCCAGTGATCCGGGGTCAGGGAGCGCTGCGGGAGTGCAGGACTTGCTGCGCCTGCGCCAGCGCCTGCACGGTATCGACATCCATCACACAGCCTGGGTCGTCCACCTCGACGGTCCACAGGCGATGGCGGCGCACCACGGCCGCGGCACCCTGCTCACCGCCGAGCGCCATGAGCGCCTGAGCACAGCCACGGCCAAAACGCACGGGATGGCCGTGCCGGCCCTGGTAGACCGGTCGCACCACCGTCTGATCGATCGGCGCGCCCGCAATACGGCGCAGCGTTTCGGGCAGCAGCAGGGGAAGATCGGCCGGCAGGATGAGCCAGCCCTCGGCGTCGGCCGTGGCCCGCACGGCCGCGGCGATCGAGTCGCCCATGCCGGGGTGCGGCGCGTCCTCCAGGTGCATGGGCAGGCCGCTGGCGCGCACGGCGTCCAGCGTGTGCTGCAGCACGGTCTTGTCACCCAGCCGGGCCTGCAGCTTGTGCGTGCTCCCGCCGGAAGCCAGGAAGCGCTCGCCCCGGCCCGACGCCAGCACCAGCACCACGGGTTTCATGCCGTGATGCAGCCCGGCGTCGAGGCCACACGCTGCCTGGCCGCATTCTTGACCTGCACGATCTCGGCCAGGATGGACACGGCGATCTCGGCCGGCGTGCGCCCGCCTATGTCCAGGCCCACCGGGCCGTGCAGGCGGGCCAGTTCTTCGGCGCTGAGGTCGAAATGCTCGGCCAGGCGCTGCTTGCGCGTGGCCTGGTTACGGCGTGAACCGAGCGCGCCGACGTAGAAGGCCGCCGACTTGAGAGCTTCGAGCAGGGCCATGTCGTCGAGCTTGGGATCGTGCGTGAGCGCGACGATGGCGGTGTGCGCATCGGGCAGCATCTCGCGCACCACGTCGTCAGGCATGCCCGGCACCCGCTGCACGCCGGCCAGGTCCAGCGTGGCCGCGTATTCCTCACGCGGGTCGCAGACCAGCACCTCGAAATCGAGCAGGCTGGCCATGCTGGCCACCGCCTGCGAGAGCTGGCCGGCACCGATCAGCAGCAGGCGCCACTTCGGGCCGAACACCGTGCTCAGGCTCTGCTCGTCGAAGACCATGGACTGGCCGCGCACGGCATCGGCCAGCGTGACGCGGCCCGTGGCCAGGTCCAGCGTGCGCGCGACCAGGCGGTGCTCGGCGGTTTGCGCCAGCAGCTGTTCGACCCAGGCGGTCTCCTGCAGGGGCTCCTGCACCAGGCGCAGGGTGCCGCCACAGGGCAGGCCGAAACGCGCCGCCTCGTCCTTGTTCACACCATAGACGATCAGGGAAGGCCGGGCCGCGGCCGGGTCCTGCCGGCCTGCGGCCAGGGCCGCCTTGGCGCGGGCGATCAGGTCGTCCTCGACACAACCTCCCGAGACCGAGCCGCTGACCACGCCGTCCTCGCGCACGGCCAGCAGCGCCCCGGGCGGGCGCGGCGCGCTGCCCCAGGTCTGCACCACCGTGACCAGCGACACGGCATGGCCGGCGCGTTTCCAGGCCAGCGCATCGGCCAGCACGCGCAGATCGAGACTTTCCATCGTCCGTCCTCTCCTCTTGTCCTTCAGCCAATGGTCTCACGAACGCTCAGAACTTGTGAAGAAATCGTAGCGAGCGGCCCGAGCGCAAGGCGGACGGAGCACAGGAACCGGAACGTACTTCCTGTACGTGAGGATTCCGAGCACCGCCCAACGCCGCGATCGGGTTGCGCAGTAGATTCATCACAAGTTCTCAGGCCGCGCGGATCGCCTCCGGCGTCAAAGGCAGTTTGCGCACGCGCTTGCCGGTGGCGGCCGCCACGGCATTCGCAATGGCCGGCACCACCAGGGCGGTGGCCGGCTCGCCGATGCCGCCGGGTTTTTCCTTGCTCGGAACCAGCACGATATCAATCTTCGGCGACTCGTGCATGCGCACCACCGCATAGTTGTTGTAATTGGTCTGCTGCACCCGGCCCTGGGCCAGGGTGATTTCCTGCATCAGGCCGGCCGACATGCCGAACACGATGCTGGACTGGATCTGGGCTTCCACCGTATCCGGGTTCACCATGCGGCCCAGATCGGCCGCCACGGTCACGCGGTGCACCTTGACCACGCCATCCTTGACCGACACCTCGGCCACCTGGGCCATATAGGTGTCGTAGCCCTCCATCAGCGCGATGCCACGCGCACGCCCCTTGGGCAGCGGCTTGCCCCAGCCGGCCTTGTCGGCCGCGAGCTTGAGCACACGGGCAAAACGCGGCTTGTCTTTCAGCAGCGCCATGCGGTACTGGTAAGGGTCCTTGCCGGCGGAGGCGGCCAGCTCGTCCATGAAGCTCTCGTTGGCAAAGGCGTTCATGTTGTGGCTCACGGCGCGCCAGTAGCCCACGCGCATGCCACTGTCGTGGATGACCAGGTCGTGCTGCGTGTTGGCGATGGCATAGGGCCCCACGGCGGCCTCGGCCATGAAAGGGTCCAGCGTCTCCTTGGGCAGGCCGAAGGCGCGCTGCGTGATGGACTGCGAGGTGACCTTGTGCGACAGGGCCACCGGCATGCCCCTGGCGTCCAGCCCGGCCTGCACCTGGTTCAGGCCCAGGGGACGGTAGTAGTCGTGGGTCATGTCGTCTTCGCGCGTCCACAGCAGCTTGACGGGCTTGCCCACGGCCTTGGAAATCTGCGCGGCCTGGATCACGAAGTCCAGCTCCAGGCGGCGGCCAAAGCCGCCCCCGAGGAAGGTGGTCTTGAGCGTGACGTCCTCGGGTTTGAGCCCCAGGGCACCGGCCACGGCGCCGTGCGCGCCCTGCTGGAACTGGGTCGGGCCGATCAGCAGGATCTTGCCGTTCTCGAAATGGGCCGTGAAGTTCATGGGCTCCAGCGGCGCATGCGCCTGCATGGGCGTGATGTATTCGGCCTTGAGCACCTTGGCCGCGCCCTTCATGGCGTCGGCCACGTTGCCGGCGGGCTTGGCGATGGGCAGCATCTTGCCGCTGTCGGCCGCCGCGCGCGTGCTGGCCAGCACCGTGTTGTGGTCCAGCGCGGCCCCGGCCCCCTCGTCCCACACCACGCTCAGGGCCTGGCGCGCCTTGACCGCATGCCAGTAGCTGTCGGCCACCACGGCCACGCCGTCACTGATCTGCACCACGTCGATCACGCCCGGCATGCCCTTGGCTTTGGACGCGTCAAAGCTCTTGACCGTGCCGCCGATCACGGGGCACTGCTCCAGGCTGGCGTAGACCATGCCCGGCAGCTTGACATCGATACCGAACTCCGCCGTGCCGTTGACCTTGGCCGGTGTGTCCAGGCGCTTGACGCGCTTGCCCACGATCTTGAAGTCCTTCGGGTCCTTGAGCGCCACCTTCTCGGGCACCGGCAGCCTGGCCGCGGCCGCAGCGAGCGAACCATACGTCGCCTTCTTGCCCTTGGGGCCCAGCACCATGCCGTTCTCGGCCTTGAGCTTGCTGCGGTCCACCTTCCATTCGTCGGCGGCGGCGGAGATCAGCATCTCGCGCACCTGGGCCCCGCCCACGCGCAGCTTCTCCCAGCCGTCCCGCACCGAGGTCGAGCCGCCGGTGATCTGTGCGCCCAGCAGGGCGTTGACGTAGACGGCGGCCGGCGGCGCGATGTCGACCTTGATCTGCCTGATGTCGACGTTGAGCTCCTCGGCGATCAGCATGGGCATGGAGGTGTAGACCCCCTGGCCCATTTCGGAACGCGCCGAAATCAGCGTGATGGTGTTGTCGTCGGCGATGTGCACCCAGGCATTGGGGGTGTAGACGGTGCCGGCGGCCTGGGCCTCGACCTTGGCGCCCGGCAGGGCAAAACCCATCAGCAGGCCGCCGGTGGCCAGCGTGGTGGACTTCAGGAAATCACGACGGGAGGTTTGATGTGTGCTCATGGTGTGTCTCCTCAGACGGTCTTGCGCATGGTGGCAGCGGCATCCTTGATGGCGGCCCTGATGCGGGGATAGGTGCCGCAGCGGCAGATGTTGCCGCTCATGGCGGCATCGATGTCCGCATCACTCGGGTTCTTGTTCTTGGTGAGCAGGGCGGCCGCGCTCATGAGCTGGCCGGACTGGCAGTAGCCGCACTGCGGCACATCGTGCTTGATCCAGGCCTGCTGCAGCGGATGGCTGTTGTTCTTCGAGAGGCTTTCCACCGTGGCCACCTTCTTGCCGGCCACCGATGCCACCGGCGTCTGGCAGGAGCGCACCGGCTGACCGTTCACATGCACGGTGCAGGCGCCGCACAGGGCCGCGCCGCAGCCGAACTTGGTGCCGCTCAGGCCCAGTTCATCGCGGATCACCCACAGCAGGGGGGTATCGGGCTCGGACCGGGCGGTGACCGCCTTGCCGTTGACGTTCATCGTGGTACTCATCTTCAGGCTCCTCTATATAAGCCGGACATGAAGCGTGCCGGCCGTGTTGGAATGACAGCGTTTCAGCGTAGTCACATGCCACCGCACCACCATGCGGGTTAGCCCTAGGCCGGTGCGGGATAGTTGCAATTTGCGACAGGGCCCGTGACCGGCCAGCCCCGCTCGGGGTCCTGCCTATACTGTTGTCCCTATGTCCTCGATTGCCAATCTCCGCAAAAGCTACGAACGCGCCGAACTCAGCGAGGACGCTTCGCATGCCGATCCGCTGCAGCAGTTTGACCAGTGGCTGCATGAAGCGATCCAGACCGAAGTCCCCGAGCCCAACGCCATGACCGTGGCCACCGTCGGCAGCGACCTGCGACCCTCCACGCGGGTGGTCTTGATCAAGGGTTATGACGCGCGCGGCATCGTCTGGTACAGCAACTACGACAGCCGCAAGGGCCGGGAGCTGGCCGGCAACCCGTTTGCTGCACTGCAATTCCACTGGGTCGAACTGGAGCGCGTGGTACGCATCGAGGGCCGGGTGGAACAGGTCAGCGCCGAGGAAAGCGACGAATATTTCCACAGCCGCCCGCTCGATTCACGCATCGGCGCCTGGGCCAGCCCGCAAAGCCAGGTCATCAGCGGCCGTGGCGTGCTGGTGGTCAATGCCGCGAAGTACGCCGCGCAGTTCCTGCTCAAGCCGCCGCGCCCGCCGCACTGGGGCGGCTACCGGCTGGTGCCCGAGCGCTGGGAGTTCTGGCAGGGCCGGCCCAGCCGCCTGCACGACCGCCTGCGCTACCTGCCCGAGGGACAAGGCGGGTGGACGCGCGAGCGCCTGGCCCCCTGAACCCTCAGCTCAGAGCAGGCCGACCAGCCACATCATCAGCGGCAAGGTCAGCAGTGCCACCGCGTTGGAAACAATGACGCTGGCCGTCACGAGCTCTTCCGCCACGGCGTAACGCTGCGAGAACAGAAAGACGTTGGCCCCCATGGGCAGGGCCGCCGTCACGATCATGACCACCAGGGGCAGGCCCGACAGGCCCATGAGCAGGCCCAGGCCCGCCACCAGGGCCGGCATCAACAGGTTCTTCACCAGCGTGAGGCTCAGCGCGCCACGCAGATGCGGGCCCACGGTGGTCCCCGCCAGCGTCACGCCCACCAGCAGCAGGGCCAGCGGACCAAACGCATTGCCCAGCCACTGCAGGGGCCGGTCCACCACCTCGGGAATGGCCCAGCCGGTCTGCGCGAACAGCAGGCCCGCCATGATGGGCAGGGGCACCGGGTGGATCACGGCGTTGCGCACCGCGCTGAGCACCGTGCGCCACATGGCTCGCGGCTCGGCCGAGGCCGCCTCGCGCGCCACCGCCAGCTCCAGGATCACGGTACCCGCCGTCAGCAGCACCACGGCGTGCAGGGACAGCAGGGCCAGCAGCACCACCAGGCCGGCCTCGCCGTAGGCCAGGCCGATGAAGGCGATGCCTATCATCACCGTGTTGCTGAAGGTCGAGGCCAGGGCCAGCACCGCGGCACGCCGGTTCAGGCCCTGCCACAGCAGGTTCACGCCAAAGAGGATGAACACCGCCACAAAGTAGGTCGCCAGCGGCAGCAGCTCCAGCTGCTTCACATCCACCTTGCCCATGGTGCGGAACATCAGGGCGGGTGTCAGGACCAGGAACACCAGATTGGAAAGGTCCTTGACGGATTCGGCGCGCATCCAGCGCATGCGGCCAGCCACATAACCCAGGGCCACGAGCAGCACGACGGGGACCAGGGCGGAGAAGACGGGGTGGTTCATGGGGGCTCTATGCTAGTTCATTGCCTTGGGCTTCTTCTGGCAGCGCCCTGCCTGCGCTGGCATTGCCGGGTCTCCGGTCTATACAGCGAAGCAAGAAAAGTGAGTCGGCCGCCGGGCCGAGACCCGGCTGGCAGGCAAGCTCAGGTGCAGATCAACAGCAGAAGCTTAGAAGCTCAGTTGCAGCCCGACCTTGAGACTCCGCCCCGGCAAGGGCACCCTCCCCGGCGCCGTCTGCGTCAGGATCGACGAGGACGAATAAGCCAGCGTGTCGCCGATGTTGTCCAGGCGCGCATACCAGAGCGCCGGCAAACCGCTTACCTTGTCACGCAGACTGAGCGCCGCATTCCACAGCGTGTAACCCCCGGTTGCCAGCTGGCCTTCGGGCACACGGTCCTGCGCGGCGTAGCGGTCCACCCCCAGTCGCGCCCCCCAGGCCGCGCGGCTCCACACCAGCGTGGCGCCCAGGCGCTGCGGCGCGATGCGCGGCAGGGGCTGGCCGGTGCTGGTGTTCTCGGCCCGCACGGTGTCCGCGCGCAGGGTCAGGTCGAGCTTGTGCTGGGCGTCCAGCAGGCGCACATTGCCGCTGGCCTCGGCACCGATGAAACGCGCCTGCACCTGGGTGTAGGTGTACTGCGGCGGAGAGGTCGAAAGATCGGTCCCTTCGAGCGAGATGTAGTTGCTGAACTGGTGCTGGAACAGCTGCAGCTGGGCACGGTGGGCCCCGCGTTTCCAGGCGGCACCCAGGTCGAAGTTGGTCGAGCGCTCCTTGCCCAGTTCCGGGTTGCCGATCTCCTCGGCCTTGGTCGCCACGTGCTCGCCGTTGGCGTAGAGCTCGTAATGCTTGGGCGCACGCTCGTTCCACGACAGGTTGGACGTGAGCTGCCACTCGGTCGCCACGTTCCACAGCGCGCCCAGGGCATAACTGCCCGGGTTGAAGCTCCGCGTTGCCGGCGTGAAACGCGCCACACCGGGTGTGCCGTAGGACTCCACCTGCACAGCCTCCAGCCGCGCCCCGGCACTGAGCTTGCCCCAGGTGGTGGCCAGCTCCTCGTGCGTGAAGGCCGCGCTGCTGCGCGTGCGGCTGTAGGGCGCGTAGGCTTCCGTGCCGTCGGCCGAGAACTCGCTGTCATCGAACTGCAGGCCAAGCACACCGTCGAGCGCGCCCAGCCGGGCATGGCGGGCCTGCAGGCGCAGGTCGTTACCCTGGGTCTTGAAGAGGGTGCCGGGCACGCCGGCATTGAACTCGGTGTGCTGGTAGTCGTTGCGGCTGAACTGGGCCTTGAGGCTTTGCAACCACCCGCCCAGCTCACGCAGTTCGCCTTCCAGCGCCAGGCGGCTGGAGCGCATGCGGATGTCCACCTCGTCTTCGGCCACCGAACCGTAGCGGGTGTCGTAGGTGGAGAGCGAGGCGCCCAGGTAACCGCGATCAAAATACAGCGTGCCCCCCAGCGCCCCGCCCGTGCTCTCGCTGGCCGAGTTGCAGATGCGGCGCGCCGTGCTCGTGACACCGCCGCGCGTGCAGGACAGATCGATGGGCACGGCCACGTCCTCGGTCTTGCGCGACATGGCGTCGACGTGGAGGGAGTAGCGTTCGTTGCCGCCGTCCAGCAGCACGGTGCCGCCCCGCTCCCGGTTGCCGGTGGCCACACCGGCGTCGAGCTTTCCAGCCACACCACCCTTCGCGTCAAACAGCGGCTCGCGCTGGATGCGCCCGTCGATCACATTGACCACACCGCCCACGGCGCTGCCGCCGTACTGCAGCACGCCCGGGCCGCGCAGCACCTCGACCCGTTCGATCAGCAGCGGGTCCAGCGTCACCGCGTGGTCATAGCTCAGGCTGGACAGGTCTTCGCTGGCCCCGCCGTTGTTGAGGATGCGGATGCGGTCACCGTCCAGGCCGCGGATCACGGGCCGGCTCGCGTTGGGGCCAAAGTAGGTGCTGCTCAGACCGGGCAGGCCGTTGAGCGTTTCACCCAGGGTGGGCTGGCTGCGCAGCAGCAGCTCGGTGCCCGAGAGCTGCTCGGTCGGGGCGATCAGCTCGGTGGCACCCAGCGGGTTGCCCGTCACCACCACGGGCGCCAGCGTGGCGCTTTCCTGGGCCCAGGCACTGCAGGCCAGGAGCGTCAGCGTCGCCAGCGTGCTGCGGCGGAAAAATACAGGGGTCTTGTGTTCGTGTTTCATCGTCGTCTCGTTGAATCCAACAGAAAACACCGCGCGGCCCCAGGGCGACGCGGCGGATCGGCTACGGAGGTTCAGCGGGACGTGGGGGGTGCGCGCGCCGCAAAGGCGGCGCAGGGGCGCTGCTGCAGCGACTGCAGCACGACCCAGGCCGGCACCAGCGGCAGGGCCAGGGCCGGTGCTGCGAGCACCGGCAACAGCGGACCGCCCTGACCCAGCTGGTCATACAGGCGGCATTCGCTTTCGTCGCTGGCCGGGGCCAGCAGGTGGGCCAACAGATCCTGCGCGGGCTGGGCCTGCGCCCCGACGGCCGGGCTGCCGTGCGCCACATGGGCATGCAGGACACCGTGCGCCAGCCCCAGCAGCTGGGCCCACAACAGCGCCAGCACGAGCAGCACCACGCCCGGCAGGGACCGGAGCGTGTGTTGATGCAAAGAGCGGGCGCGTGGCATGGCTGGACTTGGATTGTGACTATTTCACCGGCACGGCATCGGTGATGCGGTAGTACAGGCCGTATTGGTCATCGTGCAAGACGGCCAGGCGACCCTGTACCACCAGCGGCTCCATGCCATAGCGGATCGGCGTTTTCGTTTTCACTTCGATCATGCTCTCGGGTCCGCCGGGCAGGCAGAAGGAGCAGGACAGCGGCACCGAACTGAGCAGGAAGTGCGCCTGTTTCTCACCCGGCTCCAGCGGCATCATGAAACCCTGCACGCGCTGCTGTTTCCCGTCCAGCACCAGGATCTCGGGCGGGAACACCGGCAGCACGCGGTTCTTCTCGACCTTGGTCTTGACGTTGGTCAGGAAGGACCAGGGCAGCACGTCGGAGCGCTCCTTCAGGGGCGCAATCGGGCTTTGCGGGCTGTGCACGCCGGCACCGCTGCCGCTGGGGATGCCGCCGGCGATGGGCGCATCCAGCTGGGCCTGTGCCACGGAGGCGAGCGAAAGAACAAGGACCAGGAGAAGCTTGCGCATGATTTATCTCGAATTCAAGAGTTGTCCCGCTTCCATGCGGTAGGCACCCAGTGCCGGCAACAAGGCCGCCAGCACCGCCACGGTCAGAGCCAGGGCGGGCACCCAGAGTTCCACGCCCAGCCAGAGCCAGCCCGTCATGGGCAGCGATTGCTCGGCCGCCAGCAGATAGCCTAGCAGGCCTGTCAAGCCATGCCCGCCCAGCAGGCCCAGCCCGGTGGCCAGCGCGGCCAGCCAGAACGCCTCGCACAGCAGCAGCGCGGCCAGGCGGCGCGGTGGCGCCCCCAGCATGCGCAGCAGGGCCAGGTCGGCGCGCCGCTCGCGCACCGCGCTCCACAGGGCGATGAAGACACTCAAGCCCGCCGACAGCAGCAAGACCAGCGCAAAACCGCGCAACACGTCGGTGCCCACACCCACCATGCGCAGCAGGCGCGTGATCTCCAGCGCCGGTGCCGCCGCCTGCATATTGGTCTGGGTGTTCACATGGCGCGGGAAGGTGGCCGCGGCCAGCGGGCTGCGGTAGCGCACCAGGGCCAGCGTGATCTCGCGCTTCTCGTCCTCGTGCGCCGCGTCATGGTCGTCGTCCTTGCCGTGGGCCACCTCGTGCACTTCCCAGACCGATTCGGTGGCTGTCAGCAGCAGCCGGTCCAGCACGCAGGCGCAGGGCGCCAGCACGCCGCTGACCACATAGGGGTGCGCGGCATGCGTCGCCGCAGCGCCCCCATCGGCCAGGCCGTGCGCCCCGGCAAAGGGCTGGCCCGGCTGCAGGCCGGTGGCCTGCGCCGCCTGGTGGCCCAGCACCACCTCCATGGGCTGCTGCCAGAGCCGCCCCTGCGACAGTTGCGCGCCGTAGTGCGCGGGATAGTCGTGCGTGGTGCCGACGATGCGAAAGCCGCGGTAGCTGTCGCCCAGGCTCAGGGGAATGAGCTGGGCCACGCGCGCGTCCCTGGCCAGGGCCTGGGCATCGCGCAACAGGATGTTGCCCGGCGGCACGTCCAGGTGGAACACACCCGAAAGGATGAGCTGCAGCGGACTGCCTTTGGCCCCGACCACGGCGTCGATGCCGGCCAGGTCACGCTCGAAGGCACGGTCGAGCTGCGCGCGTGTCAGAAGCACCAGGGTGATGGCGGCCAGGCCCAGCGTGAGCAGGAGCAGGTTGAGCACCGTGGCCAGCGGCCGCGCCCACAGGTAGCGCCAGGAGAGTTGCAGCAATTTCATGCCACGGTCTCCCGCTGGGCCGCCCCAAGGGAGACCTGCGCCCCCTGGGGGGGCCGCGAACAAAGTGAGCTTGGGGGCAGCATCATGTCTCCGGCAGCCGGTCCAGGTCCAGCACCTGCGCCTGGGGCATGGCCACCACCACGCGCGCATCGTGCGTGGCGATCACCAGCGTGGCGCCGCAGCCTTGCGCCGTGCCCATCAGCAGGGCCAGCGCTTCGCGCGCGGCCACATCGTCCAGGCTGGCCGTGGGCTCATCGGCCAGGATGACCTGGGGGTTCAGCAGGATGGCGCGCGCCAGCGCCACGCGCTGGGCCTGCCCGCCCGACAGCTGCCGCGGCCGGCGTTCGGCCAGTTCGGCCACGCCCAGGGCCAGCAAGGCGGCGGCGATGGCAGCGCGGTCCACCGGCAGGCCGGCGGCAAAGTAGACCAGTTCCAGGTTGCCCGCGACGGTGAGCGCCGCGCTCAGGTGCAGTTTCTGCGGCAGGAACCCGAGGTGGCGCGCGCGCCAGGCATCTCGCTGCACCGGGCTGAGCGCGCGCAGCGCCTGGCCGGCCACGGCGATCTCGCCGGCGCTGGGCGCCATCAGGCCGGCCGCCAGCGCCAGCCAGCTCGACTTGCCGCTGCCCGAACGCCCGCGCAGCAGCAGGGTGCCGCCCTGGGGCACGGCCACATCGGGGAAGCGCAGGGCCGCGCCGCCGGGGTACTGGCAGGCCAGGCCCCGCGTGACGATCACGCGCCGGCCTCCGGCTTGAGCAGTTCGCTGAACTGCTTGCGGAACTTGGCCACCTTGGGGCCAACCACGTAGGCGCAATAACCCTGCTCGGGATGCTGCGCGTAATAGTCCTGGTGGTAGCCCTCGGCCGGCCAGTAGTTGGCCAGCGGCAGCACCTCGGTGACGATGGGCCCCTTGAAGATGGCGCCCTGTTCGAGCTCGGCGATCAGCAGGCGGGCCTCCTGCTCCTGCGCCGGCGTCGTGAAATACACGGCGCTGCGGTACTGGGTTCCCACGTCATTGCCCTGACGGTTCAGGCTGGTCGGGTCGTGGGTGGCAAAGAAGATGCCCAGCAGTTGGCGCACGCTCACCTGCGATGGATCGTAGGCCAGGCGCACGACCTCGTTGTGCCCGGTGCTGCCGCTGCAGACCTGCTCGTAGCTGGGCCGCTGCACATGACCGTTGCTGTAGCCGCTCTCGACGTCGAGCACACCACGCACCCGGTCGAAGACCGCCTCGGTGCACCAGAAACAGCCGCCGCCGAGGACGAGAATGGGATGATCGAGGGACATGGCACTCACAGGCTAGGAAGAGCCTGCATCTTAATCAAGGTGCCCTGCCCCGCCCTTTACTCCGGCTTTACCCATGCCGGGGCCCCGCCTCACATGGCAAGGGCAGGATACGGCTTGACGGACCCGGCCCTGCGGGATTACATTAATAACCCGTCAGTCATTAACGCCTGTTCATGATCACCAAGCTGCTTTCCGACACCTGCGCCAAGGTGCAAGCCAAACGCGAACGGCGCAAGGAAGCCCGTCCGGGCGAGTTGCTGGCCGCCGCGCTGGAACTCTTCGTCGAGAAGGGTTATGCAGCAACGCGCTCCGAGGAAGTGGCACGGCGCGCCGGCGTCTCCAAGGGCACGCTGTTTCTCTACTTCGCCAGCAAGGAAGAGCTGTTCAAGGCCGTGGTGCGCGAGAACCTGGTCGGCCGGTTCGACGAGTGGAACGCCGAGTTCGAAACCTTCCCCGGCAGCACCCCCGACATGCTGCGTTACGCCCTGATGATGTGGTGGCAGCGCGTGGGCAATACCCCGGCGGCGGGCATCACCAAGCTCATGATGAGCGAAGCCAGCAACTTCCCCGAACTCGCGGCCTTCTACCAGCAGGAAGTCATCGAGCCCGGCCACGAACTGGTCCGGCGCATCCTGCAGCGCGGCGTGGACCGCGGTGAATTTCGCCCCGTAGACATGGAGCACGCCATCTATGTGGTGCTGGCCCCCATGATCTTCCTCATGTCCTGGAAGCACTCCTTCGGCGCCTGCGCCAGCCCTTCGGCCATCCTGGACCCTGAGAAATACCTCGAACTGCAGGTGCAGACCCTGCTCTACGGCCTGTGCCCGACCGGTGCCGCGGCCAACCCTCTTGTGAATGGAAAGTAGAACACGATGAAACGCTGGATCAAATGGGGGCTGGTGGCCCTGGTCGTGGCCCTGCTGGCCGTCGCCGTGCTGCGCGCCCTGGGCGCACGCAAGGTCCAGCAGGCGGCGCTGGCCGAACAGACCGCGCGCGGAACGCAGACCGTGATCGAACTGGCTGCGGGCGACCTGCTGCCGCTGCAGATGCAGGAGCTGCTGCGCGGCTTGCCGGTCTCGGGCACGCTCAAGGCGGCCAACACGGCCTTTGTGAAGGCCCGCGTACCGGGCGAATTGCAGGGCCTGAGCGTGCGTGAAGGTGACGCCGTGAAAGCCGGCCAGGTCATTGCACGCATCGACCCGGCCGAGTACGAGGCCCGGCTGCGCCAGGCCCAGTTGCAGGCCGACGCGGCCCGGGCGCAGATCGACATCGCGCAGCGCCAGTACGACAACAACAAGGCCCTGGTCGACCAGGGCTTCATCTCCAAGACCGCGCTGGACACCTCCCTGGCCAACCTGAACGGCGCGCGCGCCAGCTTCGAGGCCGCCGGGGCCGCCGCGGATGTGGCGCGCAAGAGCATGGCCGACACGGTGCTCAAGGCCCCCATGGCCGGTTTCATCTCGCAGCGCCTGGCCCAGCCGGGCGAGCGCGTGGCGGTGGACACGCGCATCGTCGAGATCGTCGACCTGTCGCGCATGGAGATCGAGGCCGCGCTCAGCGCCGCCGATTCGGTGGGCGTGCGCGTAGGCCAGCAGGCCCTGCTGCAGGTCGAAGGCCACGCCCAGCCGGTGCCGGCACGCGTGGCACGCATCAACCCCAGCACCCAGGCGGGCAGCCGCAGCGTGCTGGTCTACCTGCAGCTCAAGCCGGCGCCCGGTCTGCGCCAGGGCCTGTTCGTGCAGGGCGCGCTGGGCACCGAGAAGCTCAAGACGCTGGCCGTGCCGCTGCAGGCCGTGCGCAGCGACAAACCCCAGCCCTACGTGCAGGTGGTCGAGAACCAGCAGGTGCGCCACGTCAGCGTCACGCTGGGTGCGCGTGGCCAGGCCGGCGGCCAGGACATGGTGGCGATCGCCGGTCTGGCCGAGGGCAGCACGGTGCTGGCGGGCGCGGTCGGCCCCTTGCGTGAAGGCACGGCGGTGCGCACCACGGCGGCAGCACCGGCCGCTGCCGGCAGCCAGGGACGCTGAGCCATGTGGTTCACCCAAGTCAGTCTCAAGAACCCGGTCTTCGCCACCATGGTCATGCTGGCCTTCGTGGTGCTGGGCCTGTTCTCCTACCAGCGCCTGCAGGTCGACCAGTTCCCCAACGTCGACTTTCCGGTGGTGGTGATCAGCACCGAGTACCCCGGCGCCTCGCCCGAGATCGTGGAGAGCGAGGTCACCAAGAAGATCGAGGAGGGCGTCAACTCCATCGCCGGCATCAATGCCCTGACCTCGCGCAGCTACGAAAACCAGTCGCTGGTCATCATCGAATTCCAGCTGCACATCGACGGCCGCAAGGCGGCCGAGGACGTGCGCGAGAAGGTCGCTTCCATCCGCCCCAGCCTGCGCACCGAGGTCAAGGAGCCGCGCGTGCTGCGCTTCGACCCGGCCAGCCGCGCCATCTGGTCGCTGGCCGTGCTGCCCGATGACCAGGCGGGCAAGGCGCTCAGTGCCGTGGAGCTGACCAGCTGGGCCGACCAGGTGCTCAAGAAGCGCCTGGAGAACGTGCGCGGCGTCGGCGCCGTGACCCTGGTGGGCGCGACCAAGCGCGAGATCAACCTCTACCTGCGCCCCGAGGCGCTGGAGGCCTACGGCATCACGCCCGAGCAGGTGGTGGCCGCCGTGAAAAGCGAGAACCAGGAACTGCCGGTGGGCGCGGTGCGCTCCAGCGCGCAGGAGCTGGTGGTGCAGATCGATGCGCGCATGCAGCGCCCCGAGGATTTCGGCCGCATCATCGTCACGCGCAAGGGCAACACGCCGATCCGACTGGCACAGGTCGCCACGGTGCAGGATGGCCCGCAGGAGGTCGAGACCCTGGCGCTGCACAACGGCCAGCGCACGCTGCTGATGTCGGTGCAGAAGGCGCAGGACGAGAACACCATCGCCGTCATCGACGGCCTGACGCGCACCGTGGCCGAGCTCAAGGGCCAGCTGCCGGCGGGCGTGCGGCTGGAACCCATCTTCGACGGCTCGCGCCCGATCCGCGTGGCGGTGGACAACGTGCGCCGCACCCTGATCGAGGGTGCCCTGCTGACCGTGCTGATCGTCTTCCTGTTCCTGAACTCCTGGCGCTCCACCGTCATCACGGGCCTGACGCTGCCGATTGCGCTGATCGGCACCTTTCTCTTCATGTACTGGTTCGGTTTCACCATCAACATGATCACGCTGATGGCGCTCTCCCTGTGCGTGGGCCTGCTGATCGACGACGCCATCGTGGTGCGCGAGAACATCGTGCGCCATGTGCAGATGGGCAAGGCGCCCTACCAGGCCTCGCTGGACGGCACGCAGGAGATCGGCCTGGCTGTGCTGGCCACCACCTTCTCCATCGTCGCGGTGTTCATGCCCATCGGTTTCATGGGCGGCATCATCGGCAAGTTCTTCCACGAGTTCGGCATCACCATCGTGGCGGCGGTGCTGATCTCCATGTTCGTGAGTTTCACGCTCGACCCCATGCTCTCCAGCCTGTGGCACGACCCCAGCATCCACGCGCATGGCCAGAAGACCGAACCCCGCAACCTCTATGACAAGACCATCGGCCGCGTGACCGGCTGGTTCGACCAGGCCACCGAGAGCCTGGCCGAGAGCTACCAGTCCATCCTGCGCTGGTCGCTGGCCCACAAGCTGGCCACGCTGGGCATCGCCTTCGCCATCTTCGTGCTCAGCATCGTGATGGTGCCGCTGCTGGGCACCGAGTTCGTGCCCAAGGCCGACTTCTCGGAAACCACGGTCAGCTTCTACACCCCGGTGGGTTCCTCCATCGAGGCCACCGAGACCAAGGCGCGCCAGGTGCAGGATATCCTGCGCACCTTCCCCGAGGTGCGCTACTCGCTGGCCACGCTCAACACGGGCAACGCGCTCGGCAAGAACTACGCGAGCGTCTACGTGCGCCTGGTCGACCGCAAGGACCGGCAGCGCAACGTCGACGAAATGTCTGCGGTCTTGCGCGAGCGCCTGCGCCAGGTGCCGGGTCTGACGGTGACGCACGTGGGCCTGCTCGACCCGGTGGGCGGGCAGAAGCAGATCGAGTTCTCGCTGCAGGGCAATGACCTGGCGGAACTCGAACGCCTGAGCCTGCTGGTGATGGAGAAGGTGCGCGACGTTCCCGGCCTGGTCGACCTCGATTCCAGCGTCAAGCCGGGCAAACCGACCATCGCCGTGCAGGTCAGGCGCGAGGCAGCCGCCGACCTGGGCCTGAACGTGAACCAGATCGCCACCTCGCTGCGCACCCTGGTCGCCGGCCAGACCGTGGGCAACTGGCGCGCCAGCGACGACCAGACCTACGACGTCAACGTACGCCTGGCCCCGGAGTCACGCAACAGCATGGGTGACCTGGAGCGACTGCCCTTCGCCATGGGCAGCAACACCGACGGTACGTCGCGCGTGGTGCGCCTGAACCAGGTGGCGCAACTGCGGGAGGACACCGGCTCCAACCAGATCAACCGGCGCGACCTGATGCGCGAAGTGGCCATCAACGCCAACGTCTACAACCGCTCGGCCGGCGAGATCTCGGCCGACATCCGCAAGGCGCTGGACAGCATCGCCTTCCCGCCGGGTTACCGCTACCAGTTCGGCGGCTCGACCAAGAACATGCAGGAGTCCTTCGGCTACGCGATCTCGGCACTGGCCATGGCCGTCATCTTCATCTACATGATCCTGGCCAGCCAGTTCAAGAGCTTCTTCCAGCCGCTGGCGCTCATGACCTCGCTGCCGCTCACGCTGATCGGCGTGGTGCTGGCGCTGCTGATGTTCCGCTCCACCCTCTCGATGTTCTCCATCATCGGTGTGGTGATGCTCATGGGCCTGGTGACCAAGAACGCCATCCTGCTGGTGGACTTTGCCATCCGGGCCAGGGAGGAAGGCATGGAGCGCGCCGAGGCCCTGCTGATGGCGGCGCGGGTGCGCTTGCGCCCCATCCTGATGACCACCCTGGCCATGATCTTCGGCATGGTGCCACTGGCCTTTGCCCTGACCGAAGGCTCCGAGCAGCGCGCCCCGATGGGCCAGGCCGTGATCGGCGGGGTCATCACCTCTTCCCTGCTGACGCTGGTGGTGGTGCCTGTGGTCTACTGCTATATGGACGACTTCAGCCAGTGGCTGCTGAGGCGCTGGCGCGGCGAAAAGGCGCCCGCCAAGTAAAATTTTCCAGGATCCCCTACAATACCCCATGGAGTATAAGAAATGAACTTCGAACAAGCCCGTTTCAACATGATCGAGCAGCAGATCCGCCCCTGGAACGTGCTCGACGCCGCTGTGCTGGACATCCTCTCCATCGTGCGCCGCGAAGACTTTGTGCCTGTCGCGCACAAGGCCCTGGCGTTCGCCGACATGGAGCTGCCCCTGCGCAACGGCGGCGAAGCGGGCCAGTGCATGCTGGCGCCCAAGGTCGAAGCCCGCATGCTGCAGGACCTGGCCGTTCAGAAACATGAAAAGGTGCTGGAGATCGGCACCGGCTCCGGCTACATGGCCGCCCTGCTGGCACAACGTGCCCAGCGCGTGATCTCGCTGGAGATCGATCCCGAACTGGCCACCCTGGCGCGCGCCAATCTGCAGAAAGCCGGCATCTCCAACGTGGAAGTGCGCCAGGCCGACGGCGCCAGGGGCCTGCCGGTCGAGGCGCCCTTCGATGTCATCGTGCTCAGCGGCTCGGTCGCCGAGGTGCCGCACAAGCTGCTGGAGCTGCTCAAGACCGGCGGACGCCTGATGGCGATCGTGGGTGACGCGCCGGTGATGCGCGCCACGCTGATCCAGCGCACCAGCGCGGTCGAATACCTGACCAGCCAGGGCTGGGACACGCTGGCGCCGCGCCTGCTGAGCTTCCCCGAACATTCCCGCTTCAACTTCTGAGGCGCCCACCGACGACAAGCACCATGATCGAACACATCCACCCCGGCGATCTCCAGGACTGGGTTGCCAAGGCCCAGGCCCATGGGCGCCCGCTCATCCTGGATGTGCGTGAACCGTCCGAACTGCAACACGCCAGCATCAAGCCGGACCCGTCCTACGATCTGGTGACCATCCCCATGGGGGTGATTCCGCCGCGGCTCCACGAACTCGACCCGTCGCGCCCGGTAGCCTGCCTGTGCCATCACGGCGGGCGCAGCATGCGCGTGGCCCAGTTCCTGGAACACCAGGGGTTCAAGCAAGTGGCCAACATCAGCGGCGGCATCAATGCCTGGTCGCTGCAGGTCGACCCGACCGTGCCGCGCTACTGAGTACAACCGCATTTCCCGCCTATCCCCTGGAGTACCCGCCACCATGAAAACCTACCGACTGCTGCCCCTGACCGTGGCCATCGGCGCCGCGCTGGCCTTGCCCGTGCACGCCCAGAGCCTGCTGGAACTCTACGACGCGGCACGCGGCCATGATGCGGCCTACCAGGCGGCCAAATCGCAATACGAAGCCAATCTGTCCAAGGCCGACCAGGCCAAGGCCGCCCTCCTGCCCACGGTCAACTTGACGGCGGGCGCGTCCACCACACAGCTGCGCACCGAGGCCGCCGGCACGACGAGCGACCGCAGCTTCGAGAACCAGAACGTCGGCGTCAATGCCACCCAGCCGCTGTACCGCGCGGCCAACTTCGCCAGCTACCAGCAGGGCACCCTCCAGACCGATCTGGCCGAAGCCCAGCTACTTAGCTCCGAGCAGGACCTGATCGTGCGCGTCAGCCAGGCCTACTTCGACGTGCTCGCCTCGCAGGACAGCCTGACCTTCGTGCAGGCCCAGAAGACGGCCGTGGCCGAGCAACTGGCGTCGGCACGCCGCAACTTCGAGGTGGGCACCGCCACCATCACCGACACGCGCGAGGCGCAGGCCCGCTTCGACCTGGTCACGGCCCAGGAAATCGCCGCCGACAACGACCTGCGCGTGAAGAAGCTGGCCCTGAACCAGCTGGTGGGCAAGGCCGACACGGCGCCCTATCCGCTGGCCCCGGCCACCACCCTGCCCGCGCTGACGCCCGATGATGTGAACACCTGGGTGCAGCAGAGCCAGGAGCAGCATCCGGCGATCCGCCAGGCGCGCATCGGCCTGGAAGTGGCCACGCTGGAGACCGACAAGGCCAAGGCAGGCCACAAGCCCACGCTGGACCTCACGGCCAGCCATAGCGTGAACCGCAACGTCGGCGGCACCGCGCTGTCGCCGACCGATTCGCGAACCTACAACACGACGGTAGGCGTTCAATTCGTCCTGCCGCTGTTTGCCGGTTTCGCCACGCAGAACCGCCTCAAGGAAACCCTGGCCCTGGAAGACAAGGCCCGCTCCGATCTGGACGCGGCGCAGCGCAATGTGGCGCAGGGCACCCGCAGCGCCTATTTCGGCGTGGTCTCGGGCCTGGGACAGGTGAAGGCCCTGGAGGCGGCCGAAGCCTCCAGCCAGAGCGCCCTGGACGCCAACAAGCTGGGCTACCAGGTCGGCGTGCGCATCAACATCGACGTGCTGAATTCGCAAAGCCAGCTCTACCAGACCAAACGCGATCTGGCCAAGGCGCGTTACGACGTACTGGTGGGCAGCCTCAAGCTGCGCCAGGCCAACGGCACGCTCAAGAGCGAAGACCTTCAGGGGGTGAATGCCCTGCTGGCGCCGGCAGCACCGGCCACCACGGCACCGGCTGTCCCCGCAAGCACTCAACCCAGGTAAACCGCCAGCGCCTCTCGTGTGCGCAGTGCGGCGCCACGGTGTGCCTTGGCGAACCGGCTGGCCTCGCGTGCCATGGCCTGCTGGCGCAAGGGCTGCTGCACCAGTTGCTGCGCCGCCGCCACAGCGCAAGCCAGGTCGCTGCAGCGCTGGGCCGCACCGGCCTCCTGCGCCAGGCTGGCGGCCTCGTCGAAATTGAAGGTGTGCGGTCCCATGAACACCGGGCAGGCACAGGCGGCGGCCTCAATCAGGTTCTGTCCGCCCAGCGGCGCGAAGCTGCCCCCCAGCAAGGCCGCATCACTCAGGCCGTAGTACAGCGCCATCTCGCCCAGCGTATCGCCCAGCCAGACGTCCGTCGACATCTCGACCAGACCCGGTGCGCCGCCCCACTGGCTGCGCCGCGCGAGGCTGAAGCCGTGGCGGCCCACCAGCTCGGCCACCTCGTCGAAGCGCTGCGGATGGCGCGGCACGATCAGCCACTGGACCATGCGCGCGCCCTCGCCGGCCTGGCGCAGACACTGCAATAGTTCGGCCTCCTCGCCCTCGCGCGAACTCGCGAACATGATGACCGGACGACCCAGTGCCGTGCGCCAGGCCTGACCGCGCGCCATCTGCCCGGCATCGGGCGTGGCATCGAATTTCAGGTTGCCGAACACCCCCTGTACCGGCGCACCGATGGCGGCCAGGCGCGACGCGTCGTCCTGTGTCTGTGCCCACACCGCAGCGAGGCTGCGGTAGACCGGCACGGACAACCAGGCCAGTCTTTGCGCCTTGCGCAGCGATTTCTCGCTCAGGCGCGCATTGGCCAGCACCAATGGCACGCCGGCACGTTCGCAACCAGCCGCCAGATTGGGCCAGACCTCGGTCTCCAGCAGGATGCCCAGGCGCGGATGGAAATGGTCGAGAAAGGACTGCACGGCCGCAGACGTGTCCCAGGGCAACCAGACCTGCAAGTCACCCTCGCGCAACAGACCCACGCCCTCGGCGCGGCCGGTGGCCGTCCCGTGCGTGAGCAGCAGTCGATACGCCGGCCACTGCTCGCGCAGTGTGGCCAGCAGCACGGCCGCCGCACGCGTCTCGCCTAGCGAGACCGCATGCACCCAGAGCGTGCGACCATCGTCCGGCAAGGCCGGCATGGCGTACTGCCCGAAGCGCTCCTCCACAGCGACCAGATAACCCGGCTCCTGGCGGCCACGGCGCATCAACTTGCGCCGCAGCAGAGGCTGCACCAGCCAGGCCAGCAGGGAATAGAGCAAGCGCGCCATCAGGCGTTCCCGCCGGATGGCTGCACCTGGGCCCAGGCCAGCCAGACGGCCTCCACCGCAGGTACGGGCTGCGCATAAACGCAGCGCTGGCGGGCGCGGCCCTGGGGCCCGGTGCGCCAGGCGGTATCGAAGTTGTAGATCTGCACGTGGGGCAGGTCCAGCGCCACGGCGATGTGGCTCAGCCCGCTGTCCACGCCGATCACGCCGGCGCAGCTGGCCAGGGCATCGGTCAACGCGTCCAGCGCCAGGCGCGGCCAGACCACGGCATGGGACATCCCGCGCGCCAGGGCCTCGCTGCGGCGCTGCTCCTCGTCAGTGCCGTGCAGCAGGGCCACGTCATAACCAGCGGCGTCCAGCCGCTGTGCCAGTGCCAGCCAGTGCGCGGCCGGCCATTGCTTGTCGGCACGCGAGGTGCCGTGCACCAGGGCCACGCAGGGGCGTGCCGAGAGCATGCCGATGGCGATCTTTTCAGGCGAAATCTCACCCTGCCCCTGATGCGGCTGCAGGCCGAAGACCTCCTGCGCCGGCACGCTGTAGCCCAGCGCCCGGGCGCACAGTTCACGCGAGCGCTGCACCGCGTGAACATGCGGTTCGATGCGGATGGCCACGTCGGCCACCCAGCGCGTCGGCGCCTCGTACCCCGAACCCTCGGTGCGGTTGGCCAGGGCGTAACGCTGTCCGGCGGGTGCCAGACGTGCCAGCCAGGCCGCCAGGGCCGACTTGGTCAAACCCTGAAGGTCGATCACGGCGTCGTAGGCCTCGCGCTGCAGCTCGCTCCTGAACGCAGCCCATTCGGCACGCGTGGTCGCCGCGAAGGGCGCCTTGCGCCAGCGCCGCAGTTCACAGGGGATCACCCGACGCACACCGGCACAGCGCCGTACCAGCGGCGCGAAGCCTTTCTCGACCACCCAGTCGATCTGCGCCTGCGGCAGCGCCCGCCGGATGTCCTGCACCGCCGGCATGGTGTGCACCACATCTCCCAGCGAAGAGAGCTTGACGATGAGGATGTTCAAATGTGGCCCCCACGCTTGTCACTGCGTGTACTGCGCTGCCCCCCGAGGGGGCCCTCGCGTCTTGGGGCGGCCCGGCGACGCTCGCGCCTCAGCTTCTGCCTCATGCTAGTGCGCAGCTTCGGCAAAGGAAGCATCGGGCTTGACACTGCGCAGCAGGGTCAGCATCTCGCCCTCGATGCGCTGCAGCGCCGCGGCCGTATGCCCTTCGAAACGCAGCACCAGCACCGGTGTGGTGTTGGAGGCGCGGATCAGGCCGAAGCCGTCGGGCCAGTCCACGCGCACGCCGTCGATGGTGTTGACCTTCGCGGGGGCGGCGAACGAGGCCTTGGCCACCAGTTGGGCCACCAATAGGTGCGGCTCGCCCTCGGCGCACTTGACGTTGATTTCGGGCGTGGAGTGGCTGGTGGGCAAGGCGTTGAGCACAGCGCTGGCATCCTTCGAGCGGCTGAGGATCTCCAGCAGGCGGCAGGCGGCGTAAGTGCCGTCGTCGAAACCGAACCAGCGTTCCTTGAAGAAGATATGGCCGCTCATCTCGCCGCCCAGCGGGGAATCGATCTCCTTCATCCTGGCCTTGATCAGCGAGTGGCCGGTCTTGAACATCAGGGGCTGGCCACCTGCGGCTTCGATCGCCGGCGCCAGGCGCTGCGAGCACTTGACGTCGTAGACGATGGTGCCACCGGGCACGCGCGACAGCACGTCCTGTGCGAACAGCATCATCTGGCGGTCCGGGTAGATGTTGCTGCCGTCCTTGGTCACGATGCCCAGGCGATCGCCGTCGCCGTCGAAGGCCAGGCCCAGCTCGGCATCACTGCTCTTGAGCGCAGCGATCACATCGCGCAGGTTCTCGGGCTTGCTCGGGTCGGGATGGTGGTTCGGGAAGGTGCCGTCGACGTCACTGTGCAGTTCGGTGACCACGCAGCCCAGTGCGCGCAAGATGGCCGGCGCCGAAGCACCGGCGACGCCGTTGCCGGAATCCACCACGATCTTCATGGGGCGCGCGAGCTTCACGTCGCCGATGATGCGGTCGCGGTAGGGCGCATAGACGTTGAGGTTGCGCACCGAACCGGCCCCCACGCTTGCCATTTCATGTGCTGCGCTGCCCCCCGAGGGGGCCTTCGCGGCTTGGGACGGCCCGGCGCCGCTCACACCGGCCTGCAAAGTCCAGGACTCGGCTTCCATGGTCCGGCGCAGGTCCTGGATTTCCTCGCCATAGATGGCGCGACCGGCCAGCACCATCTTGAAGCCGTTGTAGTCGGCCGGATTGTGACTGCCCGTGACCTGGATGCCGCTGCTGCAGACGGTGCTGGCGGCGAAATACAGCATCGGCGTGGTGACCATGCCGACATCGATGACCTCGATGCCCGCTTCCATCAAGCCGCGGATCAAGGCAGCGCTCAGGGCTGGACCACTCAGGCGGCCGTCGCGCCCGACGGCCACTCGTGTTTCACCGGCCCGGCGCGCGGCGCTGCCGAAAGCGCGCCCCAGGGCCAGGGCCAGCTTGTCGTCGAGGGTGGACGGCACGATGCCGCGGATGTCATAGGCCTTGAAGATCGAGGCAGAAACTTGCATGGTGGGATGCTGTCGGTAGTCGACCGGACAGGCGACGATGCCTCCGGGTTGGCTCATTGTAGGCGGCACATGGCACTCACCATAATGAAGTCCACCGCCCACTCAGGAACCGGCCATGAACTCTGCGCGCAAGACCAAACTCAAGCTGAAACACCATAAACCACGCAACCCTCTGGTCGCGCCGGTCATGCAACGCAAGGCCGGTTCACATCGCAAACCAGGCAAGACGCTGCGGCAGGAAGACAAGAAGAAGGTGCGACAGGCCTTGGGAGAGCTGGCATCCTGAGGACCTGCCTGTCCATGCATCCGACCTGACTTGATCCTGACTTTCCGGAGCAATTCGCATTTAACAAAAAGGCGCAACAGTTCCCGGCCAAAAGAACAATTTGATACGCGATTCAAGGCCTCGGATCGCGAAGAGATGCCCCAGATCTTTTAACATCAAAGACCTTACATACTGAGATGGAATTCGTCCCTAGCCCCCGGGCGAATGCGAGGTTTCCCATGGGTGCATTACAAAACACGGCCACAAGCGGCAGAACACCGGAGAAGGTTCCCAAAACCGGCAACCTGCTGGCTGGCGATACCCTCGTCTATCTGCTCCTGGCTGCCCTGGTCTGGCTGACCTGGTTCATCAGCCAGCGCGGTTATTTCGAGGCCGGCGACGACGTGGGCTATTGGCTCGGCGTAACAGGCGGCAGCATGATGCTGTTGCTGTTCAGCTATCCCTTGCGCAAGCATTTCAAGTTGGCCCAGAACTGGGGGCGGGTCAAGTGGTGGTTCCTGCTGCACATGACGCTCGGCGTGGGCGGCCCGCTGCTGATCCTCCTGCATTCGACCTTCCGTATCGGCTCGCTCAATGCCGGGGTGGCGCTCTACAGCATGATCATCGTCGCTTTGAGCGGCGTCGTCGGCCGTTTCATCTATGCCCGGGTGCACCGCGGCCTGCGCGGTGAACTGACAGGGTTCAAGGAACTCCAGGCGCGCGCCAAGCTGGACCAGGACGAGGTGCGCTCCCGCCTGGCCTTCGCACCCACGGTGGAAGCCGATCTGAAGGCCTTCGAGCAGGCGGAGTTGCAGGCCCCGGCCGGTTGGCTGACCTATTTCCGCCAGGTTTTCTGGCTGCCCATCAAGCAATGGATCGTCTACCGGCGTTGTGTGCACGGCCTGCGCATGCCGATCCGCAAGCTGGCACGGCACGGCCAGTGGAGCCATGCGGACCTGATGCGGCGCGAAGCCATGTCACGCAAGCTGGTGCGGCGTTATCTGACGGCCGTGGTCCGGGTGGCCCAGTACACCGCCTACGATCGCCTGTTCTCGCTCTGGCACGTGGCGCACATTCCTTTCGTGTACCTGCTGGTCATCAGTGCCATCGTGCACGTGGTCGCGGTCCACGCCTACTGAGCCCCCCCCATGCACGGCAGCATGCTCCAGCTCGGCCGACTCAGATACCCGCCCGTGTATTTGTGCTTGCTGGCCTGCGCCTGGGTGCTGGTCTGGCTGCCCGCCAGCGTCCAGGCACAGAGCATCGAATCGGTGATTGCCCCCGGCAAGGTCATCCAGGCCCATGCCAAGTACGAGGACGAGTGCTCGCAATGCCACGTGCGCTTCGACCGAAAGGCACAGGACGGCCGTTGCATGGACTGCCACAAGGATGTCGGTGCCGATGTCCGCGGCAAGGCCGGCTACCACGGCAAGATGAAACCTCAGGCCTGTCGCAGCTGCCACACCGACCACAAGGGCCGGGATGTCCGCATCGCCGAATTCGACAAGAAGAAGTTCGACCACATGCAGACCGACTTCAGTCTGCGCGGCAAGCACCAGGAAGTGGAGTGCGACAAGTGCCACGTGAGCGGCAAGAAGTACAGCGAGGCGGCGCAGGGCTGCAACGACTGCCACAAGAAGGACGACGTCCACAAGGGCTCGCTCGGCGCGAAGTGCGTCGACTGCCACACCGAGAAGAACTGGAAGGAAGCACGCTTTGACCACGACAAGACGCGCTTTGCCCTGAAAGACAAGCATGCGCTTGCCAGGTGCGCCGACTGCCACAAGGACAACCGGTACAAGGAGACCCCGCTGGCCTGCGTGGCCTGCCACAAGAAGGACGATGACAGCCGGAACGGCCACAAGGGCCAGTTCGGCGAGAAGTGCGAGTCCTGCCATAACGCCAGATCGTGGAAGGAAAACACCTTCAACCACGACATCGACACCAGGTACGTCCTGCGCGCCAAGCACCGCATCGCCACCTGTGCCAGCTGCCATACCGGCCACCTGTACAAGGTCAAGCTGAGCCAGGACTGCTACGCCTGCCACAAGAAGGACGACAAGCACAAGGAAAGCCTGGGCAAGAACTGCGGCAGCTGCCATACCGAGCGCGACTGGAAGGAGAAAGCCAAGTTCGACCACGACAAGACCGACTTCCCCTTGCTGGGCAAGCACGTCAAGGTGGAGTGCAAGGACTGCCACAAGAGCGTGATGTTCAAGGAAGCCCCCAAGGCCTGCTATGGCTGCCACAAGAAGGACGACAAGCACGATCGCACCCTGGGCGAGAAATGCGCTGACTGCCATGCGGAAAAGGACTGGAAGAACACCACCGGCCGCTTCGACCACGACAAGACCGAATTCAAGCTGCGCAATGCCCACGCAGAGAAGACCCTCAAATGCGAGTCCTGCCACAAGGACCTGCGCAGCTTCCGAAAGACAGCGCTGGACTGCTACAGCTGTCACAAGAAGAACGACAAGCACGAGGGCCAGGAGGGCACCAAGTGCGAGTCCTGCCATAACGACCGCTCCTGGAAAGACACGCGCTTCGACCACGGCCAGTCCCGCTTCCCGCTGACCGGCAAGCACGTCATCACGTCCTGCAAAAAATGCCATGAAACAGCGCGTTACAAGGATGCGCCGCGCGATTGTTATGGTTGCCACAAGAAGGACGACAAGCACCAGCTGAGGTTCGGCGTGAAGTGCGAGAACTGCCACAACACCCGCGCCTGGGGACTCTGGAGCTTTGACCACAAGGTGCGCACCGGCTACACGCTCGACGGCGCGCACCGCAAGGTGGCCTGCGAGAGCTGCCACCGCGAACCTGCGCCCCGCGGCAAGGAGGCCGCCTTGCTGGGCAGCAGCTGCGTCGGCTGCCACCGCAAGGAAGACGTGCACGACGGTCAGTTCGGGATGCGTTGCGAACAGTGCCACAGCACGGACAACTGGAAGAACTTCAGGAACCGCATCAGCGCGCTGGATCTTGCGCCAGACCCCAACCCCTGGGCCACCAGGAATCGATGAAGAGAGGATGTGTCCCATGATGAATTACAACAAGGACCCCCATCGCCGCCTGCCAGGTCTCTGGCGTCTAGGGGCCAGCATCGTGCTGGCCTGCGCGCTGGGGCTGGGTCTGACAGCGGTGCATGCCCAGAGCGCCATCCGCACCTTCGATCACGTGAAAACCGGCTTTCCCCTCTCGGGCGTTCACTCGTCCCAGCGCTGCGAAAACTGCCACGTCAACGGCATTTTTCGCGGCACGCCGCGTGACTGCCAGAGTTGCCACACCAGTGGTTCGCGCCTGGCGGGCCAGAACACGATCAAGCCCATGCAGCATGTCCAGACCCAGCTGCCCTGCGACAGCTGCCACAACACCGTGACGTTCTCTGGTGCGCGCTTCAACCACATGGGCATCGCGCCAAACTCCTGTGGCACCTGCCACAACGGCATGACGGCCACCGGCAAGCCGGGCGGCCACATCCCGACCACGGCATCCTGCGGCACCTGCCACCGCACCACGGCCTGGTTGCCGGCCGGCAAACCCGACCACAGCATGTTCACGACGGCCACGGTCTGTTCCAGCTGCCACAACGGCAGCACGGCCACAGGCAAGCCTGGCAACCACATCGCCACGGCGGGCAACTGCATCGATTGCCACCGCACCACGGCCTGGCTGCCGGCCTCCAAGCCCGACCACGGCACGTTCAATGCGGGAACCAACTGCGCCAGCTGCCACAACGGCGGCAGCGCCACCGGCAAGCCGGGCAACCACATGCCGACCACAGTGAACTGCTTTGCCTGCCACAGCCCCACCCGTCCGGCGTTCACCCCCCACAGCTGGAACCACACCCAGCAACCTGTCACCGGCCAGTGCGCGACCTGCCACACCGGCAGTTACCTGTCAGGCATGGGCAAACCCGCCAACCATATTCCCTACCAGCTGATCGGCGCATCTGCCGGTGCCAACTGCGACACCTGCCACAAGAACGGGTACACCAGCTGGTTTCCCGGCCGTTTCCACGCCAACGTCACCGTCACGAGCCAGTGCAACACCTGCCACAGCAGCGCCGCCTACGGCCTCACGACCAAGCCGGGCAACCACATCCCCCTGGTCCAGCTCCTGAACGGAGCATCGATGGACTGCAGCGCCTGCCACAGGACCACCAACTGGTCCGTGACGACCACGCAGATGAATCACAACGGCAGCCTGGGCAAAGGCTCCGGCTTGTGCATCGCATGTCATGCCACCGGCACCAACTATCTGGGCAACATGCAGAAGATGACGCTGGCCCATCGCGGCGGCTCCGCGGCCGGCAAGACCGACTGCTCGGACTCCGGCTGCCACCGGCCGCTGGGGAACACCGGCACCACCTACCGCAACTGGAACTGACCGCCTGACTGATTTCCTTGCCCCGACCCGATCCGCAGGTCGATAGGGCATTGCAAGTCCCTTTTATCATCGCCATGACAAGAAAAAACATACGCTGGGTCCTGGCCGCCTGCCTGCAGGCGGCTTTGCTGGGCACCGCGCAGGCCCAACTGCTGGAAGAGATCGAACTGCGCCGCGAAGGCGAACATGCCGTCGTGCAGGTGCGCTTCGTCACCCCCGTGCAGCTTCAGCGGACCGTGTCGAGCAGCAATGGCCAGTCCGTGCAGATCTACTACGGCGTGCTGCCAACCTCGGAGCGGCTCAACCAGATCACCAGCGAACGCCACATCACCGGCCTGCGTGGCCTGCCCAACATGCTGCTGACGGACGAGGACGTCGCTCGCGACAATGTCAGCCGTCGCCTTCTGCTGCGTTTTGGTGAAGACACCCGCTATCGTGTGCGCGCAGGACGGGATCGCCAAGGCATTGAAATCGTGCTCGAGGGCCGCGGTGCCGCCATCAGCGCACTCATCCCCACCCAGGCCGCCGTGCCGGCCTCGCTGGCCACCGCCGCCAGCAGCCAGGTCTACGCCGTGCGCCTGCAAAGCTCGAACGAACCTGGGCAGGCGATGCGGGCCTCGGTTCCGGCCGAATTCCAGGACAAGTCGCTCTACACCTCGCAGCGCGTGGTCAACGGCCGGAATTTCTACGAAATCAATCTGGGTTACTTCCCGTCCCAGGCCGCCGCTGAGAGTGCACGCACGCGCCTGGAGCGCCGTTTCCCCGGCGCCACAGTCATCGACCTGCGGACCGCAGTACCGCCCACCCGGGCCACGGCGGCGCCATCAGCCACCGCGGCTGCAGCCGCCCCGCCCGCGGCGGCGACGGCCCCTGCACCATCGGCAGCCACTCAGCAAACGGGAACGGCGCCTGCGACGGCGCCCGCTCCGGTCGCGACGGCGCCCGCTCCGGTCGCGACGGCACCGACCCCGACGCCGGCGGCACCTGTGGCCCCTCTGCCATTGGCAGCCGCGCCCTCTGCACCGGCCGAGGCGGCAGTCCCCAGTCCTCAGATTGCAGCCGAATACAACGACAAGGCCCGCCTGCTGCTTGCCGATGCTCAACGCGCCTACAACCAGGGGGACTTTGCAGCGGCGACCGACACGCTCAACACCGTGCTGAACCTGCCCAACAACAGCTCTTCGCGCGCAGCGCAGCAGTTGATCGGGTTTGCAAGGCTCAAGAACGGTGACGCAGAAGGTGCGCGCCGCGAGTTCGAACTGTTCCTGGAGATCTATCCGTCCGGCGCCGACAGTGACCAGGTCCGCCGGCAACTGGCGACCCTGCCCGCAGCGGCGGTGCCGGTTTCTCAACCAGCCGTGGTGGAACCCGCGTCAAGCACGAGCGGTTCCATCTCGCTGTTCTACTATGGTGGCCAGTCCCAGACGCGGACGCAGGATTTCCAGAACTCGCCGATCAATGGCCTTCCGGTGCTTCAGTCCGACAGCACGCTGTCGGCCAACGATCTCAGCCAGATCCAGGCCACCACCGACCTCAACTGGCGCCATCGGGACAGCGAAAAGGACATGCGCTTCGTGTTCCGCGATACGGGAACCGCGAACCTCCTGCCCAACAGCTCCGGGCGCAACCGTCTGACGGCGATGTACTTCGACCAGCGCTCTTTCGTCAACGGCACCAACTTCCGCGTCGGCCGCCAATCCCCCTCGGGCGGCGGCGTGCTCTATCGCTTCGACGGCATCCAGGCAGGCTACGGCTTCGCACCCAAGTGGCGCGTCAGCGGCGTACTCGGCAAGCCCTCGGACGACCTGCTCGACACCCAGCGCCGTTTCACCGGCGTGTCGCTGGAGGCCGAGGCACTGACCCGCGAACTCAGCGGCAACATCTATGCGATCCAGCAGACCATCGACGGTGAAACCGACCGGCAGGCCTACGGCACCGAATTGCGCTATTTCAGCGGGGGCCTGTCCATGTTCGGCCAACTGGACTACGACATGGTGTTCCAGCGCACCAATATTGCCGCCCTGCAAGGCACCATGATCTACGCTGACAACAGCGTTCTCAATTTCCTGGTGGACCGGCGCACCTCGCCGCTGCTGTCACTGGGCAACGCCCTGTTCTTCCAGGACCCTTCGACGCCGACGATCGCACGGACCATCCGCGAACTGCTGTTGACGACCCCACTGGACACGCTGGTCACGCGGGTCCGGGGCATCACGCCGTTCCAGAACCAGGCCATGCTGGGCTACACGACACCGATCACCAAGCGCTGGCAGACCGGCGGGAATATCAACTACACCAGCATCGACGAAATCCCCCCGGTGGACGTGATCCTGCCCCAAGGCCAGGCAGCCACCGGCAATCTCTGGAGCCTGGGCCTGCAGCTGATCGGCACCAACCTCTACTCGAACCGAGACACGCACGTCTTCAACCTGTCGTTCCTGACCGGTCCGACCTACAACGGGCAGATGCTGACCTACAACAACCTGACCGGCTTGAACGAGCAGTGGCAGGTCGAGCCATCGCTGCGCTACTACACGCAAACAGACAACACCGACACGCGCATCGTGCGCTGGACACCTGGCGTGCGCCTGACCTACCGCGTGCTCAAGCACGTTTCGCTGGAATCCGAATTGCAGTATGAAATATCCAATTCGGAAGGACCGTTGCGCATGGAATCGGCGAGACGGGTGTTCTACTATTTCGGGGGGCGCTACGATTTCTGAGCACGTCCGTTCCCCTCTGCTGTCGGCCCGCAGGCTGGCCTTGCGGCGTGGCCGCGCATGGCTGTTTCGCGACCTTGACCTCACGCTCGCCCCGGGCCAGCTGTGCTGGCTGCGCGGACAGAACGGCAGCGGCAAGACCAGTCTGTTGCGCACGCTGGTGGGATTGTCGCGCCCTGAGACAGGCGAGGTGGACCCCATGGCCGCCAGCCCCGTCTACATCGGGCACAACACCGCACTCAAGGATGACCTGAGTGCCCGCGAAGCCCTGCAGTTCCTCGCCAGCCTGCATGGCCGCGAGCATCGCGTCGCGGCCATCGACGGCGCCCTGCAACGCCTGCAGGTGCAGCAAAGCAGCCGGCGTGGCGTGCGCACCCTTTCGCAGGGACAGCGTCGCCGCGTGGCCCTGGCGCGCCTGGCCCTCGAAGACCAGCCGGCCGTCTGGGTCCTGGACGAACCCTTCGACGCCCTGGATGCCACGGGCATGGACATCGTGCTGCAGTTGATCCGCGAGCACCTGCAGCGCCAGGGTGCCGTCATCCTGAGCAGCCACATCCCCTTCACCCGGCCTGGCCTCCCCGTGATGGTGCTGGATCTGGACGCGAGGGCTGCACATGCGTAACAGCTCCTTCGCACTCATCCTGCTGCGCGACCTGCGTCTGGCGGCGCGGCGCCGTATCGAAATGTTGCTGCCCCTCGTCTTCTTCTTGGTCGCGTCCAGCCTGTTTCCGTTCGGTGTCGGGCCCGAACCGCAGACCCTGCGCGAGATCGGGCCTGGCATCGTCTGGGTCTGCGCCCTGCTGTCCAGCATGCTCTCGCTCACCTCGCTCTACGGCAGCGACCATGCCGACGGCACGCTGGAACAGATGCTGCTGTCGCGCCGCTCACTCACGCTGCTGGCTGGCGGCAAGGCCCTGGCGCACTGGCTGCTGACGGGCCTGCCGCTGCTGCTGCTGGCGCCGCTGCTCGGCTTGCTCTTCGGCATGTCCTCTGCGTCCATCGGCGTGCTGACCCTGGGGCTGCTGCTGGGCACGCCCATCCTCAGCCTGCTGGGCGGCATCGGGGCGGCGCTCACCCTGGGCCTGCGCAATGGCGGTGTGCTGGTGCTGCTGCTGGTGCTGCCGCTGTGCATCCCGGTACTGATCTTCGGGGCCGGGGCCGTGACGGCCGCCGAGGCCGGACTGCCCGTGCAAGGCCACCTTTCGCTGCTGGCGGCGCTGCTGCTGCTCTGCCTGCTGGGCGCCCCGCTGGCGACCGCCGCCGCATTGAACATTTCGGTCGATTGACATGCTCCCCACCTTCCGCTTCTTCACCTACGCAGCCCCTTCACGTTTTTATGCGCTGGCCGGCCAGCTCACACCTTGGCTCTACGCGCTGGCCCTGCTGGGCACGGTGCTGGGGTTGTACATGGGGTTTTTCGTCGCCCCTACCGATGCCACCCAGGGCGAGTCCTATCGCATCATCTTCATCCACGTGCCGGCCGCGTGGATGTCCATGCTGCTCTACCTGGCCATGGCCGGCTGGGCCGTGGTGGGCTGGGCCTTCAATGCCCGGCTGGCTTCCATGGTGGCGCGCGCGCTGGCGCCCACCGGCGCCCTGTTCACCGTGATGGCACTGTGGACCGGTGCCCTGTGGGGCAAGCCGACCTGGGGCACCTGGTGGGTCTGGGATGCGCGTCTGACCTCCGAGCTCATCCTGCTCTTCCTCTACCTGGGCTACATCGCCCTGGTCGAGTCGATCGACGACACACGGCGCGCCGACCACGCCGGTGCCCTGCTGGCCCTGGTGGGCGCCATCAACGTGCCCGTCATCTATTTCTCGGTGCGCTGGTGGAACACCCTGCACCAGGGCGCCAGCATCAGCATGACCGCCGCCCCCACGATGGCCAGCACCATGCTGGCCGCCATGCTGGTGATGACCGTGGCCTTCTGGGCCTATGCCTTCGCCGTGGTCTTTAGCCGCACGCGCGCGATCATTCTCGAACGCGAAACCGATGCCGAATGGGTGCAGGCCCTGGCCCGGGACACGAACAAGGAAACTGCATGAACTGGATCAGCTTCGATGACTTCGTAGCCATGGGTGGTTACGGTCTCTACGTGTGGGGTGCCTACGCACTGGTGTTGCTGCTGATGCTGCTGGAACCGGTTCTGGTCCAGCGGCGTCACCGACGTGCGCTGGACCAGGCACACGACAAGCTGCCGGAGGGACGCTGACATGAAACCGCGTCACCGCAAGATGGCGATTGCTGCCGGTGTCGTGCTGGTGCTGGGGGCCGTGGTCGCCCTCGTGCTCAACGCCTTCCAGAGCAACCTCGTTTTCTTCTACTCGCCCACGCAGGTGGCCGCGAACGAGGTGCCACAGGGCCGGACCTTCCGCCTGGGCGGCCTGGTGGAGCAGGGCTCCGTCAAACGCGACGGGCTGATGGTCAGCTTCATCGTGACCGACACGGCGCGGGCCATCCCCGTGCGCTTCGAGGGCATCCTGCCCGACCTGTTCAAGGAGGGTAAAGGCGTCGTGGCCCAGGGGCAGCTGAGAGACGGCGTCTTCCAGGCCCGTGAGGTGCTGGCCAAACACGACGAGAACTACATGCCGCCGGAGGCGGCGCAAGCCCTGCAGGCTGCCGCCAAGGCCTCATCCCCCGCAGCGGCCACGGAGAAAAAACCATGACTCCCGAGATTGGCCATTTCCTGCTCTGGCTGGCGCTGGGCACCTCGCTCGTTCTGGGCGCCCTGCCGCTGGCTGGCGCCGCCCGTGGCCGCACCGACTGGATGGCGCTGGCCCGGCCCCTGTCCTACGCCCTGGCGCTGCTGGTGGTGCTGGCGTTTGTCTGCCTGGTGGCGTCCTTCGTGCGCCACGATTTCTCCGTGCTGTACGTCGCCTCCAACTCCAACACCGCCCTGCCCCTGGCCTACCGCATCGCCGGGGTCTGGGGCGGGCATGAAGGCTCGCTGCTGCTGTGGGTACTGATGCTATGTCTGTGGATGGTGGCGGTAGCGCGCTTCAGCCGGCATCTGCCGCCGGCGGTGGTGGCACGCATCCTGGCCGTGATGGGTCTGGTAGCACTGGGCTTCCTGCTGTTCATGCTCGTCACCTCCAATCCCTTCGAGCGCCTGTTCCCGGTGCCGGCCGACGGCCGCGACCTGAACCCCCTGCTGCAGGACCCGGGCATGGTGTTCCACCCGCCGCTGCTCTACATGGGTTATGTGGGCTTCTCGGTGGCCTACGCCTTCGCCATCGCCGCGCTGATGGGCGGCAAGCTCGATGCCACCTGGGCGCGCTGGACCCGGCCCTGGACCACGGTGGCCTGGCTCTTCCTTACGCTGGGCATTGCGCTAGGCAGTGCCTGGGCCTATTACGAACTGGGCTGGGGCGGCTGGTGGTTTTGGGACCCGGTGGAAAACGCCTCCTTCATGCCCTGGCTGGTCGGTACGGCGCTGATGCATTCGCTGGCCGTCACGGAAAAACGTGGCAGCTTCAAATCCTGGACCGTGCTGCTGGCCATCCTGGCCTTCTCGCTCTCGCTGCTGGGCACTTTCCTGGTCCGCTCGGGCGTGCTGTCCTCGGTGCATGCCTTCGCCACCGACCCCCGGCGCGGCCTCTTCATCCTGGGCCTGCTGACGGTGGTGATCGGCGCTTCGCTGGCGCTCTACGCCTGGCGTGCGCCCAGGGTCGGCCTCGGGGCGCGCTTCGCCCTGGTCTCGCGCGAAACCGCCCTGTTGGGCAACAACGTGCTGCTGCTGGTCGCCGCCGCAGCGGTGCTGCTGGGCACGCTCTACCCGTTGCTGCTCGACGCGCTGGGCGTGGGCAAGATCTCGGTCGGCCCGCCTTATTTCGACACGGTCTTCATGCCACTGATGACGCCGGTGCTCTTCCTGATGGGCGTGGGCCCGCTGGCGCGCTGGAAACAGGCGGAGCTGCCCGACCTGGCGCGGCGCCTGCGCTGGGCGCTGGGCGCGGCCGTGGTGGCGGCCCTGCTGACCGGCTGGCTGGCTGGCCAGATCCATCTGGTGGCGACCTTCGGGCTCCTGATGACCTTCTGGATCGTCGCGTCGGTGCTCACCGACCTGTGGGAACGCATCCGTCCGCAAGGCGCGGGCGCCGCACAAATCTGGCGCAAGCTGCGCCAGATCCCGCGCGCAGCCGTGGGCATGCTGCTGGCGCATCTGGGCATGGCTGCCTTCTGCTTCGGCGTGGTCATGGTCAAGGGCTACGAAGTGGAGCGCGACGTGCGCATGAACCCGGGCGACAGCACCACGCTGCGCGGCTACACCTTCACGCTGCGCGGCCTGCGCGATGTGCGAGGCCCCAACTACGACGCCGTGCAGGGCCTGGTGGAGGTGACGCAGAACGAGCGCCAGGTCGCCGAACTGAAACCGGAGAAGCGCGTCTACCGCGTGCAGCAGAACCCCATGACCGAGGCCGCCATCGACGTCGGCCTCACGCGCGACCTCTATGTCTCGCTGGGCGAAGCGGTGGAAGGCAATGCCTGGATCGTGCGTATCTACGTCAAGCCCTTCATCGACTGGATCTGGGGCGGCTGCCTGCTGATGGCGCTGGGCGGAGCGTTGGCCGCCAGCGACCGGCGCTACCGCAGCCGGCGCGAACCGGGAGCCGGCACATGAACAGGTATTGGCGTTACCTCATCCCGCTGCTCATCTTTCTTGCGCTGGCGGGTTTCCTGGCCGCTGGCCTCAAGCTCGATCCCAAGGAGGTGCCCTCACCCCTGATCGGCAAACCCGCGCCCGGCTTCGCGCTCACGCGCCTGGACCAGCCCAGCCTGACCATCCGCCGCGAGGACCTGCTGGGCCAGGTCTGGATGCTCAACGTCTGGGCCTCGTGGTGCACGGCTTGCCGCGAGGAGCACCCGGTGCTGCTGGACTTCGCCAAACGCCGGCTGGTGCCGGTCTATGGCCTGAACTACAAGGACCAACGCAGCGCCGGCCTGCGCTGGCTGGCCAACTACGGCGACCCCTATGAGACCTCGCTGTTCGATCCCGACGGCCGTGTCGGCATCGACTGGGGCGTCTACGGCGTACCCGAGACCTTTGTCATCGACCGCGCGGGCGTGGTGCGCTACAAGCACATCGGGCCGCTCACGCCCGAGGTCATCCGCGAGCGCATCGAACCCCTGCTGAGGCAACTCCATGGCTAAGCTCCTTCTGCCCCTGCTGCTGGCCCTCACGGCCAGCCTGACCTGCGCCGGCGAAGCCGCGCCCGCTGCCGCCGACCCCGTGCTGGAAGCCCGCATGGCGCGCATCACAGCCGAGCTGCGCTGCCTGGTCTGCCAGAACCAGACCATCGCCGATTCACAGTCGGGCCTGGCCACCGACCTGCGCCAGCAGGTGCGCGAGATGCTGCAGCGCGGTGACAGCGAACAGCAGATCATCGATTTCATGACCGCGCGCTATGGCGACTTCGTGCTTTATCGCCCGCCGCTCCGGAGCAGCACCCTGCTGCTGTGGTTCGGTCCTGCACTGCTGCTCGTTGCCGGCGTCGCCACGCTGGTGCTGGTACTGCGCCGACGCAGCAAGCTCGCCGACGACCAGTTCGAACCCGACCCGCTGCCGCCCGAAGCCGGCTGACCCCACCCACGACACGACCATGACCCACGACCTGAACACCCTCAAGCAGCAGCTGCTGCAGCTGCGCGACTTGCACCGCACCGGCGCCCTGCCGCAAGACCAGTACGACCAGGCCCGCGCGCCGCTGGAGCAGCGCCTGCTCGAACTCGTGATGAACCCGCCCGCGCCAGCCCGCAGCTCGCGCCGCCTCGTCGCTGGCGTGGCCGCACTGGTGGTGCTGGTCGCCGCGGCCGGCTACTGGTGGACCGGCTCGCCGGGTCAGCTGGCCGGTGGCGCCGACAGCGTGCGCACCAATCCGCACACCAGCGGTGAAGTGGCCCCGCACGCCACCGATGCCGAGCAGATGGCGTCCATGGTGGATGCGCTGGCCGAACGCCTGAAGGACGATCCGAAGAACACCGAGGGCTGGGCCATGCTGGCGCGCTCCTACACGGTGATCGGCCGCCACGCCGACGCGCTCAAGGCCTACGAGCGGGCCGTGGCCCTGCGCCGCGACGACGCCGATCTGCTGGCCGACTACGCCGACGCACTGGCGCTGAAGAACAAGCGCCAGCTGGCCGGCGAACCCATGAAGTGGGTGGAGCGCGCCCTCAAGGCCGACCCGCGCAACCTCAAGGCCCTGGCCCTGGCCGGCACCCATGCCTATGAACGCAAGGACTACAAGGGCGCCGTCAAATACTGGCAGCAGCTGACGGACTACGGCACGCCGGACAACGAACTGGTGCAGCAGATCGCGCCCGGCCTGGCCCAGGCCCGCGAGCACGCCGGCCTGACGGCGACTGCCGCAACACCCCCCGCCGCAGCCCTGGCCACCAGCATCAGCGGTACCGTCACGCTGGCCCCCGCGCTGGCCCGCCAGGTCAACCCCGACGACACGGTGTTCATCTTTGCCCGCGACGCCCAGGGTTCGCGCATGCCGCTGGCCATCCTGCGCAAGCAGGTGCGCGACCTGCCCTACCGCTTCACGCTGGACGACAGCCTGGCCATGTCGCCGGCGGCCAGGCTGTCGGGAGCCAAACAGGTCATCGTCGAGGCCCGCGTCAGCAAGAGCGGCGAGGCCCGCGCCCAGCCCGGCGACCTGGGCGGCCAGACCGGTCCTGTCAGCCCGGGTGCCACGTCACTCACGCTGGACATCCGCGACACCGTCACCCCCTGAACCCATCACCCGCGAACCGCAAAGCCACTGTCGCCATGAACTACCTCTATGTCTACCTCATCGCGATCCTGATCATCATCACGCTCTACCTGCGGCGTTACTTCCGCAAGCATGCGCAGGACGTGGCCGCGCTGGAAGTGGCCGTGCAAAGCGGCCTCGCCGAGCCGGCCTCCTTGCATCCCATCGTGGACCCCAGTCGCTGCATGGGCTCGGGCGCCTGCGCCAAGTCCTGCCCCGAAGAAGCCCTGGGGGTGATCAACGGCAAGATGGCCTTGAAAAATGCCGCCGCCTGCATCGGGCACGGCGCCTGCCTGGCCGCCTGCCCGACCGAGGCCATCACGCTGGTGTTCGGCACCGAGAAACGCGGCATCGACATTCCCAATATCAGCCCTGACTTCGAGACCAATGTGCCGGGCATCTTCATCGCCGGCGAACTCGGCGGCATGGGCCTGATCCGCAAGGCTGCCCAGCAGGGCCGCGACGCCATCGCCGCGATCCGCAAGAAGCTCGGCAGCGGCCAGGCAGACTTCGACGTCGTCATCGTCGGCTGCGGCCCGGCAGGCCTGTCGGCAGGCCTCTCGGCCATCCACCACAAGCTGCGCTACAAGGTGATCGAGCAGGAGGATTCGCTGGGCGGCGCGGTCTTCCACTACCCACGCCAGAAGATCGCCATGACGGCACCTTTCGAGCTGGACCTGGTCGGCAAGGTCAGGTTCACCGAGGTGCAGAAGGAAAAGCTGATCGACTTCTGGATGGACATCGTGAAGAAGACCGGCCTGAAGATCTCCTTCCGCGAACGCATGGAGAGCATTGACAAGGACAACGGACGCTTCGTGGTGCACACCAACCGCGGCAAGTACACCGCGCGCACCGTGCTGCTGGCCATGGGCCGGCGTGGCACGCCGCGCAAGCTGGAAGTCCCCGGCGAAGAAAGCGCCAAGGTCACCTACCGCCTGATCGATCCCGCGCAGTACCAGGGCCAGGCCGTGCTGGTGGTGGGCGGCGGCGACAGCGCGCTGGAGGCAGCGATTGCCCTGTCGCAGGAACAGGGCACGGACGTCACCCTGTCCTACCGCAGCGAGGCCTTCGCCCGCGTGAAGCAGAAGAACCGCATGCTGCTGGAGCAACAGCAGAAAGCCGGGCGTATCCGCGTGCTGCTGAAGTCCAATGTGCGTTCCATCGACGAGACCCTGGTCATCATCGACACCGACGGCATTCCGCAGCGCTACCGCAACGATGCCGTGATCGTCTGCGCGGGTGGCCTGCTGCCCACCCCGGTGCTGCAAAAGATCGGCATCGAGTTCAACACCAAGTTCGGCACGGCCTGAACTCAGGCTGCCTGCTGCCACCACCAGGCCAGCCAGCCCAGGGCGAGGAAAAACACCAGCAGCTGGCCCGCGGCCATCCAGAGGAAACGCCGAGCCAGCTTGTCGGGTTCGTGGTTGCTGATGAGGTAGAGGCTGGAGGGCGCGCCCTCGACCAGATGCAGCTCGGGCTGGCGCCGCAGTTCGCGGTGGCGCTTCTCGACCTCGCCGCGCGCCAGCCGTCGTGCCAGCCCCCACTCGCGTTCGTCCAGCTGACCGTCGCGATCGAGATCGAAGCGACGCAGCAGGCCGGTCTGGTCCGTCTTCCATTGCGCCAGCAGCTCGCGCACGTCCGCGCCGGCGTCCAAGCCCTGGCTGGGATGGCGCGTCAGGAAATTGCCAAGCACGTAGATGCGGTCCCGCTGCTGCAGCGTCCACTCCACGTAACGGTAGTCGCCATCGTTCCAGCGCCGGCAGTGCCGCGTCACGATCTCGGCGCCCTCGGGATCGACCAGGCACTGGCCGCTGCCGTCGTCGAGCACGAAGCTGGTCTGGCTCTCGGCCTGCTCCACCGTCTCCCATTTGTCCTCGCTGTTCTTGTGCTCGACCTGGTAGCGGTACCAGAGGCATGGCGCACCGCTCAGCGGTGAATGCAGGGGGTTGAGGTCCAGTGGCCGGCCCTGGCCGTGCAGTTCCACATAACCCTGGGCCGCGCTGGCGATGCGCGACGTCGGCATGCCCGTGATGGCATGGCGCCGCCGCAGGGCGCCCACCCAGCCCAGCAGAGACAACAGCACGATACCGGCAAGCACGCCCAGCCAGACCTCGCGTCGACCGGTATGGAAACCCACGACCAGCAGCACGAACTGCCCGAAGGCCAGGCCGGCATGCAGCGAACTGCCGAAGCGCCCAAAGGAAAGAGGCCAGCGCATGGCAGCCGACGGTGCTTTGCCCTCAACCGGTCAGCTGCTGAAGAGCTGGCGCACGTCGACGTCGGCCTTCTCGTGGTCGGCGAATTCGAGCAGCGGGTGGTGCTTGAAGTTGAAGATGCGCGCGACCAGCGCGTCGGGGAAGGAGTCGACCCGCACATTGTTCAGGTTGACCGACTCGTTGTAGAGCTCGCGGCGGTCGGAGATCAGGCTCTCCAGCGAACTGATGCGCTGCTGCAGCTGCATGAAGTGCTCGTTGGCCTTCAGTTCGGGGTAGGCCTCGGCCACGGCGAAGATCTGGCCCAGGCCGGTGCGCAGCGCGCCTTCGGCCCGGCTGAGGGCCGGCACGTCGTGCGCCTCGCGCGCGCTCTGCACGCGGCTGCGCGCCTCGATCACCGACTGCAGGGTGGCCTGCTCGAACTGCTTGTATTGCTTGCAGACCTCGACCAGCTTGGGCAGTTCGTCATGGCGCTGCTTGAGCGACACGTCGATATTGGCCCAGGCCTTGGCCAAGTTGTGCTTGAGCTGCACCAGGCCGTTGTAGAGCATGACGACGTACACGCCGACGACGACCACCACACCCCAGAAGATCGCGGAACCGATAGACATGAACTGCCCTCCACTTTTGTTGGCAGGCCATCATAAGAGCAGCGACCGGCACCCGGACTGGCGCCCATGAAAAAAGGGACAGGCTTGGTAGCGCTGTCCCTTTCCGGCAACGTGGCCTGGAAATCAGGCGGCCACGGCCACGGCCTCGGCCACCGGCGTACGGATCAGGTGGTCGAAGGCGCTCAGTGCGGCCTTGGCACCCTCGCCCGCAGCGATCACGATCTGCTTGTAGGGCACGGTCGTGCAGTCGCCGGCGGCGAACACCCCTGCCACATTGGTATGGCCCTTGGCATCGACCACGATCTCGCCGTAGCGGCTCAGCTCCAGCGTGCCCTTGAGCCATTCGGTGTTGGGCACCAGGCCGATCTGCACGAACACGCCCTCGAGCTCGACATGCCTGGTCTCACCGCTCACGCGGTCCTTGTAGCCCAGGCCGTTGACCTTGCTGCCGTCACCGGTGATCTCGGTGGTCTGCGCATTGAGGTGGATGCTCACATTGGGCAGGCTCCTGAGCTTGCTCACCAGCACGGCATCGGCCTTGAGCGCGTCGGCAAACTCGATCAGCGTCACGTGCTGCACGATGCCGGCCAGGTCGATGGCCGCTTCCACACCGGAGTTTCCGCCGCCGATCACCGCGACACGCTTGCCCTTGAACAGGGGACCGTCGCAGTGCGGGCAATAGGCCACGCCGCGGTTCTTGTACGCCTGCTCACCCGGCACGTTGACGTTGCGCCAGCGCGCGCCGGTGGACAGGATGACGCTCCTGGCCTGGAGCACGCCGCCATTGGCCATCTGCACTTCGACCAGGCCACCCGGCTCCTCGGCCGGGATCAGCTTGTCGGCGCGCTGCAGGTTCATGATGTCCACTTCGTAGTGACGTACCTGGGCTTCGAGGGCCGCTGCGAACTTGGGGCCGTCGGTCTCCAGCACCGAGATGTAGTTCTCGATGGCCATGGTGTCGTTGACCTGGCCACCGAAACGCTCGGCCGCCACGCCCACGCGGATGCCCTTGCGCGCGGCGTACACGGCAGCGGCTGCACCGGCCGGGCCGCCGCCGACGATCAGCACGTCATAGGGGTCCTTGGCCGACAGCTTGGCCGCCTCGCGCGCTTCGGATTTCACGTCGAGCTTGGCGACGATCTCTTCGACCGTCATGCGACCGGAGGCGAAGACCTGGCCGTTGAGGTAGGTCATGGGCACGGCCATGATCTGGCGTTCGTCCACTTCCGCCTGGAACAGGGCGCCGTCGATCACCGTGGTCTGAACGCGCGGGTTCAGGATGGCCATCAGGCTGGTCGCCTGCACCACGTCCGGGCAGTTGTGGCAGCTCAGGGACATGTAGACCTCGAACTGGAAGTCGCCGTCCAGGGCCTTGATCTGTTCGATGACGTCGGCATCGACCTTCGGCGGGTGGCCGCCGGTCCACAGCAGGGCCAGCACCAGAGAGGTGAACTCGTGGCCCAGGGGGATGCCGGCAAAACGCACACCGGTGCTCTCGCCTTCGCGGGCGATCACGAAAGAAGGCTTGCGCGCATCGCTGCCGCTCTCGTCGAAGCTCACCTGGTCGGACAGGCTGGCGATGTCCTGCAACAGGGCACGCAGCTCAGCCGAACTGGCGCCATCGTCCAGCGAGGCGATCAGGCGGATGGGGCGCTGCAGCTTGCCCAGGTAGGCCTGCAGCTGTTGCTTCATGGTGTCGTCGAGCATGGGGTTCTCCAGGTTGGGGTGGGGCAGGCAATGCCGCTGTGGGATGGGCCGGGGTCCTTGGGGGACCGCGGCCCATCGGGCTGCGGAACTGTCAGCCGAACGATCAGATCTTGCCGACCAGGTCCAGGGACGGGGTCAGGGTCTTGGCGCCTTCGTTCCACTTGGCGGGGCAGACCTGGCCGGGGTTCTTGGCCACGTACTGGGCAGCCTTGAGCTTGCGCAGGGTTTCCTTGACGTCGCGGGCGATGGCGTTGTCATGCACCTCGGCGGTCTTGATCTGGCCTTCGGGGTTGATGATGAAGGTGCCGCGCAGGGCCAGGCCTTCTTCTTCGATGTGCACGCCGAAAGCGCGGGTCAGTTGGTGGGTCGGGTCGCCAACCAGGGGGAACTTGGCCTTGCCCACGGCGGGGGAGGTCTCGTGCCACACCTTGTGGGCGAAATGGGTGTCGGTGGTGACGATGTAGACCTCGGCGCCGGCCTTCTGGAACTCGGCGTAGTTGTCAGCAGCGTCTTCCACTTCGGTGGGGCAGTTGAAGGTGAAGGCAGCCGGCATGAAGATCAGCACGGACCACTCGCCCTTGAGCGTCTCATTGCTGACCTGCACGAAGCGGCCGTTGTGGAAGGCTTCGGCCTTGAAAGGCTGGACTTGGGTGTTGATCAGGGACATGAATTAACTCCTGTTGATTGATAAAGGGGATGTATGAAAACGACCGGTTTTTTGAACCGATGACGAGATTGTAGTCTTTATCTATCGAAATTAATTATTGATTTAACAATACTAACGATAGGGAAACTTTATTGCGCCGCACCAAAAGGGACGGTCCGGGGGATCGGGAGGCCGAAAAGTGAGTGCAGGCTCAGACGCCCGCACTCTTGAGCGCGAGGCCCAGCAAGGCGCACACGCCAATGACGTGCATGACATTGCGCTGGTAGCGCAGCAGGGCGACGGCCGCCGCCAGGGCGATCGCCGCCGACACAAGGTCGAAACGACCGGCCAGGCCCTGCGGCCAGAGCACGTGGTAACCAAAGAAGAGCGCCAGGTTCAGCACCACGCCCACCACGGCCGCCGTGATGGCCGTCAGCGGCGCGGTGAACTTCAGGTCATCGTGGGTGGACTCCACCAGCGGCCCACCGGCCAGGATGAACAGGAAGGACGGCAGGAAGGTGAACCAGGTCACCAGCGCGGCCGCCAGGGCGCCGGCCAGGAACAGCGCATCCGGCCCCAACAGGGCCTGGCCGTAGGCGCCAACGAATCCCACAAAGGCCACCACCATGATCAGCGGCCCGGGGGTGGTCTCGCCCAAGGCCAGGCCGTCGATCATCTGCTCGGGGGTGAGCCAGCCGTAATGGCCCACCGCCCCCTGGTAGACATAGGGCAACACCGCGTAGGCGCCGCCGAAGGTCAGCAAGGCCGCCTTGGTGAAGAACCAGCCCATCTGCGTGTAACCATGGCCCCAGCCCCAGACGGCCGTCAGCAGCGCCATGGGCACGATCCAAAGGAGGGCAGCGACCCCCAGCACCCGCAGCAGGTGGGGCCAGCGAAAACGCGCGTGCGCCGGGGGCGGCGTGTCATCGTCGATGAGGGCCGGTCCATAGGACTGCTGCTTGCCGCCGTGCCCGCCTCCCGTACGAAAACGCGCTGGCGCCAGGCGCCCGCCGAGGTAGCCGATCAGGGCTGCGGCAGCGACGATGGCCGGGAAGGGAACGTTCAGCGCAAAAATCGCCACGAAAGACGCGGCGGCGATGGCCCATAGCGCGCCGTTTTTCAGCGCACGCGAGCCGATGCGCCAGGCCGCCTGCAGCACGATGGCCGTGACCGCCGGCTTGATGCCATAGAACAGGCCCGCAACCAGCGGCATCTGCCCGTAGGCGATGTAGATCCAGGACAGCGCAGTCAGGATGAACAGCGAGGGCAGCACGAACAGCACGCCGGCCACGATGCCGCCCCAGGTGCGGTGCATCAGCCAGCCCAGGTAGGTGGCCAGCTGCTGTGCCTCGGGGCCGGGCAGCACCATGCAGTAGTTCAAGGCGTGCAGGAAACGCCGCTCGGAGATCCAGCGCCGCCGCTCCACCAGCTCCTCGTGCATGATGGCAATCTGCCCGGCCGGGCCGCCGAAGCTGATGAAGCCCAGCTTGAACCAGAAACGCAGGGCCTGCCAGAAACTCACGGGCGACGGGGCGCTATCCTCGATGGCTGTGTTGCTCATCGCACCGATCATAGCCACCCCCCTCACCCGCCCCATGTTCGTTCTCGCCAAACTGCTCGCCTTCCTGACCCAGCCCCTGGCCTGGGTCGTCGCCCTGCTCACACTGGGCCTGCTCCTGCAAGGCCGCTGGCGTCGCAGCGCCACCGCCTTGCTGTGGAGCGCGCTGGTCGTGTTATTGCTGCAGGGCTGGATACCGCTGCCCGATGCACTGCTGCGCCACCTGGAGGCGCAGTACCCTGCCCCCGTCGAAATCGACCTGCAAGGCTATGCCGGCGTCATCGTGCTGGGAGGCGCCACGGAGCCGTCCTATGTCTGGCAAGGCCGCACACAACCCGCGCTGAATGACGCCGCCGAACGCCTGACCGCCGCGCTGCCCCTGCTGCAGCGGGCGCCACAGCTCAAGCTGCTCTACACCGGTGGCGAGGGCGAATTGATCTTCAAGGGGTTGACCGAGGCCGAGCGCGCGCGCCGCTTCTACGACAGCATGGGCGTGCCAGCGCAGCGGCTGATCCTGGAGTCGGCCTCGCGCACCACCTATGAGAACGCCGTGCTCAGCGCTGCCGTGCCGGGTGTGGACAAGACGCGCCCCTGGCTGCTGCTGACCTCGGCCTGGCACATGCCACGCTCCATGGCCACCTTCGAGAAGGCGGGCTGGAACGTCACGCCCTGGCCGGCGGACTACCGCACCGGCCAGGCCACCCCCTGGGCCCAGTACGGGCTGGCCGATGGTGCGGCCCGCTGGCACACGGCCCTGCATGAAATCCTGGGCCTGTGGGTCTACCGGCTCACGGGGCGCGCCTGATACAAATCTGCTACATCTGCTCTCTACAATCGCGCCGGTGTCAACGACCTCGGAGCCTTGAGATGAACAACAACAACGCCGCCTGGTGGATACGCTACCTGCTGGTGATCGTCGTCACCCTGGTCCTGGGTGCCGCCCTCGGTGAACTGGCCTTCTTCCAGAAGACCAGCCTACCCGCGCTCAAGCTCACCGCCGCCAATCTGGTGCGTTTTCTGGGCTATGGCAGTGCCCTGCTGCTGCTCTGGCTGCTGAGCCGGCGCGCCGCGCATGAACTGGACAAGCAGGGGAGCTGGCAAGTGCAGGCCAGCCGCTTCGTGCTGCCGCTGGCCACCGTCGTCATCGTGCCGGCGGCCCATCCCGTGTTGCTGCTGCTGCTCGGCGGCCTGCTTGGCACCGAGCTGCGCAAGATCTACGACTGGCTCTTCATCCTGGGCACACTGGCAGCGGCAATCTGGCTCGTGCTCTCCCTGTACCAGCACCTGGAGCGGCTGCTCGAAAGCCTGCGCAAGCCCTCCGACTGAGCCGGACGGCGCATCGGGCCTGCGCCTGCGCGTCGCCCAGGACACGCCCTATACTTTGGCCATGCAGCCGCCTCCAGCCCCACGACCCCGGTTTGCCGGTCCGGTCTGCGCGGAGACGGCCACCTGCGCGAGGGCGACTTCCGCCCGGCCGGGTCGCTGAACGCCACCGCGGCCATGTCCTGCTCCCCCGAAGAACTCCTGAAACGCAGCACGGCCCTGGCCGCCGGCTGGCAAGCCTTCCTGGCCGCACCCGGGACCGACCCGCTGCTTGAGTTTGCCGTCTCCCTCTCCAGCTTCACCGAGTTCCTGCACGGCAAGGGACTGTCGGGGCTGAACCAGGTCTCGCGCAGCCTGGAGCAGCAGACGCTCGCCCTGCTCGACATCGGCCCCGATGCCACCATCGCGCCGGCGACCCTGGCCGATCTGCACCAGCGTGTGCAGGAACTCGGGGCACGGGTGAGCGACTTCATCGACAGCCAACGCCGCCCTGTCATGGAGCGCCGCGCCCAGACTGTCGACCCGTCCATGCGGGACGTCGCCCCGCTGCATCGCGTCTGGCTGGTCGGCAGCAGCGGCGCGGCCTGGCAGGAGCTGGCGCTGCAACTGGGCTACTTCAACATTGACGCCGAGTTCCACCAGATCCGCAACCTGCCCGGACACGGCGACGAGCCGGCCATCGTCCTGCTCAACGCCGGCGGCCTGAGCAGCCGGCAGACGGTCGAACAGGTCCAGCAACTGCGCGAGCGCTTTGCCGCCAGTACCCTGCTGGTGCACGAACTCGCGGGCGATTTCGACAGCCTGCGCGCGGCCTTGTCGGCGGGCAGCGATTTCTGCTTCCCGACGGGGACCGCCCAGGCACTGATCCTGGCCAAGCTCATCGAACTGTGCAGCGGCAAGCAGGAAGCTCCCTACCGGGCGCTGGTGGTGGAAGACTCCATCACCGCCAGCAAATCGATCCAGCGCACACTCGCCATGTGCGATATCGAGACCCATGCCATCGCCAATCCCCATGAGGTGCTGGACTGCCTGGCGCAGTTCCAGCCCGACCTGATCCTGATGGATATGTTCATGCCGGGCTGCACCGGGGTCGAAGCGGCCCGGGTGATACGCCAACACCCGGAGTTCCTCTCCATCCCCATCGTCTACCTGTCAGGCGACACGAACGTGCCGCTGCAGATCGAGGCGCTGCGCCTCGGGGGCGACCACTTCCTCACCAAACCCTACAACCCGGTGGTGCTCAACGCCATCGTGCAGAGCAAGATCGAGCGTTACCGGGCCCTGCGCCGGGCCATGGAGCGCGACAGCCTCACGGGCCTGTACAACCACCGCACGTCCAAGGACAAGCTGGCCACGGCCATCCAGCAGGCGCGCAGCACACAACAGGCCCTGGCGGTGGCGATGATCGACATCGATCATTTCAAGAAGATCAACGACGGCTACGGCCACCCCATGGGCGACCAGGTGATCCGCAGCCTGTCCTGGTTCCTCAGCCAGCGCCTGCGCAAGACCGACATCATCGGCCGCTACGGCGGCGAAGAGTTCCTGGTGGTGCTGCCGGCAGCGGACACACCGCGGGCCGTGGAAGTGCTGGACCGCATCCGCCACGACTTTGGCCAGATCAAGCATCCCTTCAATGAAACCTGGTGCACCGCCACGCTCTCTGCCGGCGTGACCCAGCTGCACGAAACGGACGACGCCCAGGCGCTGATCAAGCAGGCCGACGAGGCGCTCTATTCCGCCAAGCGCGCCGGACGCAACCGCATCGTGAGCTGGGAGTAAGCGGGAGACCCGGATCACTCGCACCGTGCGCGGCGCGAGTTATTCGGAGGGTCCCACCGGCCGGGCCAGTACCTTGTCGATGCGACGGCCGTCCAGGTCCACCACCTCGAACTCCCAGCCGGCGCAGACGATGCGCTCGCCGGTGTGCGGCAGGTGGCCGCTGACGGACAGCAGCAGGCCGGCCACGGTGTTGTAACGCCCACGCTCCTCGTCCGGCAGGTCCCGGATCTCCAGGCGGCTCTTGAGTTCGTCCACCGGAATCATGCCGTCGAGCAGCCAGGTTCCGTCATCGCGCTCGGTGGCCCAGGCGTCGATCTGCGCCACCGGCTGCAATTCGCCGGTGATGGCTTCCAGCAGATCGCCTGGCGTCAGCAGGCCCTGCACCACGCCATACTCGTCGACCACGAAGACCATGCGCCCGGAACGTTGCCGGAACTGCTCCAGCAGTTCCATGCCCGAGAGCGTCTCGGGCACGAAGACGGCGGGTTGTGCATGCGCCTCGATCGTGCCCTCGGTCGCCGGCCCCAGCGCCAGCAGCTTGCCCACGCTGATCACGCCCACCACGTCTTCGAGCGACCAGCGGCACACCGGGTACCAGGAATGCGCGCCGCTCTGGCCGGCCTGGCCCACGTGCTGCAGGCTCTGCGCCACGCTGTGCGAGGCATCCAGCCAGTCGATGTCGGCACGCGGCACCATCAGCGAGGTCAGCGGGCGGTCGTCCAGGCGGAAGACGTTGCGCACCATCTGGTGCTCCTGCTGTTCGATCACGCCTGCGTCCACCCCCTCCTCCAGGTTGTGGCGGATTTCCTCTTCCGTCATGCTGCGCGTGACATTCGTGGGGATGCCCAGCAGGCGCAGCACGCCTTGCGTGGTGGCCGCCAGCAGTTTGACGAAGGGCTTGGCGCCGATGGCCAGCCAGTGCATGGGGCGCGACATCCAGCGCGCCACCGTCTCGGGATAGAGCTGGCCAATGCGCTTGGGCACCAGCTCACCGAAGATGATGGTGAGGAAGGTGATGATGGCCACCACCAGCGCCGTGGCCGTGATGCCGGCCGCGCGCTCGGTCGCACCCATCTCTTCCAGCCAGACGGCCAGGTCGATGCTGAAAGCGGCCTCGCCGACGATGCCGTTGAGCACGCCGATGGAAGTGATGCCCACTTGCACCGTGGAGAGAAACTGGTTGGGGTTGTCCAGCAGATCCAGGGCCTTCTGGGCACCGCCATCCCCGGCCTCGGCCATGGCCAGCAGGCGGGCCTTGCGGCTGGCGGCCAGCGCCAGTTCCGACATGGCGAACAGGCCGTTGAGGACGATCAGCAGCGCAATCAGCAGGAATTCCATGGATCCCGTAACAAAGTGGAGATCACCGGACTTTACCTTCCCCTGCTATGGCGCCCCCGGCACCGTGTCGGACCAGTCCTTGCCCGCACCCGGCGTCGACGGTACCGTGGCCTCCCAGGCCGGCCTGGGCAACGTGGCCGCGCACTGGCGCAGCGCCTCGGCCAGCTCGGCCCCGCTGGCGTAACGCCCCTCGGGCGTCTTGGCCAGGGCCTTGCCCAGAATGGCCACCAGGCAAGGCGGCAGATCGGCGCGCAAGGTCAGGATGTCCGCCGGCGCCTCGTTGGCAATGCGGTACATCAGCTGGGCCATGGAGTCGCCATCGAAAGGCAGCCGTCCGCAGGCCAGCTGGTAGAGCATGACCCCCAGCGAAAAAAGATCGGAAGCGCCGCTCACCTTGTGACCGGCCAGCTGCTCGGGCGACATGTAGGACGGCGTGCCCATGACCATGCCGGTGCGGGTCTTGCTCGAATCGGTGATGCGCGCGATGCCGAAGTCGGCCACCTTGACCGTGTCGGTCTCGGGGTCGTACATGATGTTGCCGGGTTTGATGTCGCGGTGCACCACGTTCTGCCTGTGCGCATAGTCCAGCGCCTCGGCCACCCGCGCCACGATGCCCATCACCACCGGCAGGGGCAGCAGGGCCCCGGGCTTGATATAGCCCACCAGGTCCTTGCCTTTGAGGTACTCCATGGCGATGTAGGCCAGGTCGTGTTCCTCGCCGGCATCAAACATGGTGACGATGTTCGGGTGGCTCAGGCGCCCGGCGGATTCCGCCTCGCTGAAGAAGCGCTGCTTGACCTCCTGCAGCACATCCGCATCGAACTCCTGCGCCAGGGCCAGGGTCTTGATGGCCACCAGGCGGCCGATCTTCGGGTCCTTGCCCAGGTAGACCACGCCCATGGCGCCCTTGCCCAGTTCCTTCTCGATCTCGTAGCGGCCCAGCATGGGCTTGGCCACGCCGGGGCGGTCCAGCACCAGGGTGCTGTCGTTGCCACGCGTGGCGCCCCCCAGGATCACGGTCTCGGCCATGGCCTTGGACTGGGCCAGCCGCGCTTCCAGGTCACGGAACTTCGGCTTGTATTCGGCCATGCGCCGGAACACGGCCTCGGCCTTGTTGAACTGGCGCTTGCGCTCGAAGTCCAGCGCGAGGTTGTAGAGCAGTTCCATCAGGCCGTCATCCATCGGCACCTTGCTGAACTTCTCGAAAGCCATGTCCAGCTGGCCCTGCCCCTGGAAAGCCAGGCCCAGCATGCGGTTGCTTTCGGCGGACTCGGCATCGGACTTCTGCTTGCCCTCCTCGGCCAGCAGGAAGTGCTTGGTGGTCAGCAACAGGTGGCCCACCAGCAGCAGCACGGCCGGCAGCATCAGCGGCAACCAGGTGGCGTACATCGTCATCAAGCCGAAGTGCGCCAGCAGCAGGGCCACGAAGACCGCGCCCGTCACCATCGCACCGGTGGCGGCGCTCAGGCGCGGCAGCAGCAGGATGAGGTAAAGCGCCACGGCCAGGAAGATGCCCAGCTGCGCCAGCGTGCCCCAGGTCGGGGTGAGGAAGTAGTCACCGTTGAGGATGCTGGAGACGGTGTGCGCCAGAGTCACCACCGATGGCATGCTGGCCGCGATGGGGGTGACCTGCAGCGTGCCCACGCCCGCCGCCGAGGCGCCGATGAGCACGATCTTGTCGCGGTACTTGCTGGCCGGGATCTTGCCGCTGAGCACGTCGAAGAAGGAATCGACCTGGAAGGCCGGCCGGCCGCCGGCATCCTTGTAGAAGAAGGTCTGCATGCGCATCGTCGGGTCGGTGCTGATGAAACGCTGGCCGAGCTGCACACCGCTGCCCAGCTGCACCCGGATGTCTTCGGCCTTGAGGTTCAGGCTGCGCGCCGCCAGGATCAGCGAAAGCGCCGGGTAATAGTCGCCGTAGTGGCCCATGACCAGCGGCTCGCTGCGCACGGCGCCATCGACGTCACGCGAGACGTTCAGGTGCCCGATGGCCTGGGCCTGGCTGCCCAGCACGGGAATCGGCAGCAGCACGCCCAGCGAAGGATCGGGTTGGGCGCCGGAAGCCGCGGCCTGCACCTGGGTCAGCCGGTTGCGCAGCACGAAGTCGGGCAGGGGCTTGTCGGGCTTGCCCTGCGGTTCGCCGGGTTCGAAGTACATGGCCAGCTCCACCCTGCCGCTGCGCCCCAGGCTCTCGCCGAGCTTGCGGTCGTTGTCGAGCTTGCGGCCGGCCTCCTCCAGCAACGCCTCCAGGCGTGCCACGTCGGCGCGGTGCGCCGGGTTGCCCGAACTGCGGATCGAGGACGCATCGAGCCAGCCGCTGACCTGGCCGACATACGCCAGCCCGGCCTCGACCTGGGGTTCGGTGAACAGCACGGTATGGCCCACCACCTTGGCCGGCCCTTCGGCCAGCAGGTCGATCAGGCGCGCATGGATCTCGCGCGGCCAGGGCCAGCGCCCCAGGTTGGCGATGCTCTGGTCGTCGATGGCGATGATGGCGACCCTGTCACTAGGCACGCGGGTGCTGGCCAGGACACCCAGGTCATAGGCCTTGCGCTCCAGGCTCTGCATCAGATCCGTGCCGGCGCCCAGGAAAAGCACCACGGAGACCAGCAGGCCGACCAGCCAGTCCTTACGCCAAAACGACGCGTTTTTCATGTCGTCCTCTGTGTTGTCTTTTACATGCAAGTGCACGGCAGGCCTGGGGCCCAGGCAGCAGCGCACCCCCTTGAGTCGACCCAGTCTAATGCAGCCGCCAGGCCCGGGACAAGGACCGCACGCGGAATGCGAAAATTCCTGTCACTCCACAGAAACACCCCATGGCCCATTACCTGATCGGCGACGTGCAGGGCTGCGACGCCGCCCTGCAGCGCCTGCTGGAGACGATCGCCTTCTCGCCCAGTCGCGATACGCTCTGGTTGCTGGGCGATCTGGTCAACCGCGGGCCGGATTCGGCCGGCGTGCTGCGCCGCCTCATGGGCTATGGCCCAGCGGCGCGCTGCCTGCTGGGCAACCATGACCTGCACCTGCTGGCCATCGCTAGCGGCGTGCGGCCGCCGCACCGCAGCGACACCATCGCCGACGTGCTGAACGCCCCCGACCGCCCCGCCCTGCTGGACTGGCTGCGCCGCCAGCCCCTGGCGCTGCGGGAGACCTTCGACGGCGAGGAGATCCTGATGGTGCACGCCGGCGTGCTGCCTTCCTGGAGTGCTACCAAAACAGTAGCGCTTGCGGGGGAGTTGGAAACCGTGCTGCGCGGCCCCGATCTGCCGGCTTTCCTGCACCGCATGTACGGCAACGAACCGGCGCGCTGGGACGACAGCCTGCAGGGCGACGCGCGGCTGCGCGTGATCGTCAACGCGCTGACGCGGTTGCGCTTCTGCACGGCGGACGGGGAGATGGAGTTCGCCAGCAAGGAGGGGGCGCAGGGCGCTCCGGCCGGCTATCGGCCCTGGTTCGAGGTGCCGGGACGACAGACGGCGGACATCACCGTGGCCTTCGGCCACTGGTCCACGCTGGGCTGGTTGAATCGGCCCGATGTGCTGGCCCTGGACACGGGCTGTGTCTGGGGCGGTTGCCTCAGTGCTGTGCGCCTGGGGCCCGCCCGTGGGCACGAACTGGTCCAGGTGAAGTGCGAGGCCGCGCAGACGCCCGGCCCGCGCGCTGACTAGCTCGACGTTTCTTCCGTCTTGTTGAACAGCGCCGCCACCTTGCGCTTGGGCCGGATATTGGCCGACACCACACGGCCGGCGGGCTTGGCCACCGCTTCCCACGGCGCCGGCTCGGCCACGACCTGTGGTGCCTCGTAGGGCTGGTTGAAGAAGGGGTCCTGCGGCGGAGCCGAGGGGCGACGGCTTTCGCGCGGCGCTGTGCGGCGTTCACCGCGCGGCTCAATGCGTTCTTCGGTCTGCTCGTAGAGGCGACGGCCTTCGTTGAAACGGCCCTGGCGGCGGATATCGGGTTTGTCCTCGTCGTACTCGACGGGCTCCAGCTCGATCTTGGTCTTGATCAGCTTCTCGATGTCGGCCACCAGGCGGGCATCCTTGGGCGAGACGAAGCTCACCGCCAGGCCCGAGGCACCGGCACGGCCGGTGCGGCCGATGCGGTGCACATAGTCTTCGGCATTGAAGGGCACGTCGAAATTGAACACCGCCGGAACGTCCTTGATGTCCAGGCCGCGCGCGGCCACGTCGGTGCAGACCAGCAGGTCGACCTCGCCCTTCTTGAAGGCGTCCAGGGCCTTGAGACGCTCGTCCTGGCTCTTGTCGCCATGCAGCGCCGTGGTCTTGAGGCCTTCACGCTCCAGCGAACGCGCCAGGCGGGCACAGCCCAGCTTGCTGTTCACGAAGACGAAGGCCTGCTTCATGCCGCGCTGGCGCAGGATCTGGTGCAGGGCGTGGCGTTTGTCGTCGTCGCCCACGCTGTAGAAATGCTGCTCCACCGTGGAGGCCGTGGCGTTGGAGCGCGCCACCTCGATGGTCACCGGGTCCTGCAGGTAGCTGTTGGCCAGGCGCTTGATCTCGGGCGAGAAGGTGGCGGAAAACAGCAGCGTGGTGCGCTGCTTGGGCAGGTAGGACAGGATGCGCTGCAGGTCCGGCAGGAAGCCGATGTCCAGCATGCGGTCCGCCTCGTCCAGCACCACGTACTCGACCTGGTTGAGCACGGCGTTCTTGGCCTCGATGTGGTCCAGCAGGCGGCCCGGCGTGGCGACCAGCACCTCGACGCCCTTCTTGAGCTCCAGGGTCTGGGGTTTCATGTCCATGCCACCGAACACCACCGCACTGCGCAGGTTGGTGTACTTGGCATAGAGCTTGACCTGCTGCGCGACCTGGTCAGCCAGCTCGCGCGTGGGCAGCAGCACCAGGGCGCGCACCGGGTGGCGAGCGGGCGAGGTGGAGGCGTTTTCGTGCTTCAGCATGCGCTGCAACAGGGGCAGCGAGAAGGCCGCGGTCTTGCCGGTGCCGGTCTGGGCGGCGCCCATCACGTCGCGGCCCTGCAGCACCACGGGGATGGCCTGGGCCTGGATCGGGGTCATGGACTCGTAACCCATCTCCGACACGGCGCGGGCCAGCGGAGCGGCCAGTTGCAGCTGGGCAAAGGCCATGATGGGGGTGTCGGCAGTGAGTTCGTTCGAAGTCACGGGAGCGGTGGGCAGTTCAGTATTCAAATCGGTCTGGCATAGCCATCTGGTTGCTATCTAACCGATAGCGGGCCACCCCTGCATCCAAGGGCAAACCCCGATTATCCCTGATATCCCGTTTCAGGGCCATCCGCGCCGGCTACAGTGCCTCCTTATGCCCGAGACCCTGCTCAGCCCGGCCCGGACCGCCGAACGCCTGCCCTACCCCGCCCTGGCCGCCGAAATCGCCGCCCTGCTGCGGGATCCGGCCGTCCGAGTCCCCGCGCGCCTGGTCCAGCCCCTGCCCCAGGGCGGCAGCCTCTTCGTGATGCCGGCCCTGGACGAGCGTCTGGCCATCACCAAGCTCATCACCTACACCCCCGCCAATGCCGGCACCGGCCGCCCCGCCATCCAGGGCGACGTGGTGGTGTTCGATATCGCCACCGGCGAGCGCCGCCTGGTGCTGGACGGCCCCACGGTCACGGCCCGCCGCACGGCTGCCGTCTCGCTGCTGGCCGCGCAGACCCTGGCGCCAAACCCAAACGGGCCGCTGCTCATCATCGGTGCCGGCGTACAAGGCCGAGCCCATCTGGAAGCCTTTGCGGCCGGCCTGGGTGTGCAAGAGGTGTTCATCGCCTCGCGCAGCAGCGCCAGCGCCGAAGCCCTGGCCACCCATGCCCGCACGCTGGGGCTCCAAGCCGAAGTGACCGCCAACCCCAATGCCGCCCTGGCCGACTGCCCGCTGGTCGTCACCTGCACCCCGGCCAGCCGCGTGGTGCTGCGGGCTGAACCGCGGCCCGATGCCTTCATCGCGGCGGTCGGCGCCTTCACGCCGCGCATGGTGGAACTGGCGCCCGAACTCTGCCGCCACTTGGCGGAACTCGGAACGGTGGTGGTGGACACCCGCGACGCCGACCACGAGGCCGGCGACCTGCTGCAGGCCGGGCTGGACGTGAGCCGCTTTGCGACCCTGCAGGACATGCTGAGGTCAAAGAAAAACCGGCCGCCAGGGCCGGTGTTGTTCAAGAGCTGCGGCGGGGCCGGCTGGGACCTGGCTGCGGCGCGGCTGGCCGTGCCGGTGTGAGAACGTAGAGATGCAGGTTTTCACCTCTGTTGCAGCGAGTGCCAAGCGCACTGAAACGGAGATTTGAACCACCGCTTCTGCTTGTTGTAGACCCAAGCCGTGATGCTTACCCCTGCTTCTTCAAAATTTTGGACATCGATTACAAGATATTCACCCCGGAACCGGACCAAGGCATTGATGCTCCCATCCGCATAGCCATTCCAACCGCCCGGGCTTTCTGGCGCCACAGGAGTGGTTCCCTCGTGCTGGCAAGTTTCTAAATTGACCCGTGCGTATTGCGCAGCAGGGGCTTGTGGATGGCAATCCGGTTCCTGCCCATAGAGGTATTCCTCCAGCCCATTGCCGGGCTTACCATCCATATCCAGTCGGTACAGACGAAAACGTCGGACGCCCACCCCGCAAAGTCCAAAGGACGACTCGCCACGTGGCCTTTCGTCTCGGTAGCAGGCTTCATACTTGGCCAGACCGGGATGGTCAGGATTGTCGGTACGGAGCCCCGGTTCGATATAGGCAATCTCGGAACTGTTAGCTTGCAAAGCCTTGAAAAGGCCGCTGCAAAAGGAGGGGGCGCTGGTGTGAGTTAGTTTGTACGAGAATTTTCCTAACGCGACCTGTACACGTGCTGCTTTTGCTGCTTCCGTCTCGCCCTGAAGCTCCTCTGACTTATCAACCATCTGTTGCGTCGCATCACCCTTGGTTGACAGAACATGCAATCGCACTTGGTAAGACCGCTTTACACAAGCCGGATCAACACACCGATTGCGAGCCCGTATCCATCGCTTCTGCGCTGACCGGATGACCTCAGCCCGTTTCTGATCCGTTAGTGCAGCTTTATAGGCTTCCGCCAGCACCTCGTCGAGGCTAGACAAACCTGCATCAGAGCAGATGATCTTTTCAATCTCTGTCTGCGCCTTCTCGCAGTCAAAGCTGGCGGCACTGCTTACACCTTGCGCCACCATTAGCACCAGGGACGTCAGAAAAGATTTCATTGCTCTATCTCTGACAGTTCAGCGAGACCGATCAGGTCTTCGGCAGCGTCACCCCGCGCTGCCCCTGGTACTTGCCGCCGCGGTCCTTGTAGCTGGTCTCGCAGACGTCGTCCTTGTCGCTCTCGAAAAACAGCACCTGGGCGCAGCCCTCTCCCGCGTAGATCTTGGCGGGCAGGGGCGTGGTGTTGGAGAACTCCAGCGTGACATACCCTTCCCACTCGGGCTCGAAGGGGGTGACGTTGACGATGATGCCGCAACGTGCGTAGGTGCTCTTGCCCAGGCAGATGGTCAGCACGTTGCGCGGGATGCGGAAGTACTCCATGGTGCGCGCCAGCGCGAAACTGTTGGGCGGAATGACACAGACGTCGCTCTCGATGTCCACAAAGCTCTTCTCGTCGAAGTTCTTCGGGTCCACCACCGTGCTGTAGATGTTGGTGAAGACCTTGAACTCGGGCGCACAGCGGATGTCGTAGCCATAGCTGCTGGTGCCGTAGCTCACGATCTTGTGGCCGGCGGCGTCCTGCCGGATCTGGCCCGGCTCGAAGGGCTCGATCATGCCGTGCTGCTCGGCCATGCGGCGGATCCATTTGTCGCTCTTGATGCTCATGGTGGTTTTTCCTGGGAATCGGGCAATTGTAGGGAGTCCAACGGGCTCGCCGCCGCCGGGCCGCTCCCAAGGCGGCGACGGCACCCTCGGGGGGCAGCGGCTACACGTAGTGAGCAAGCGTGGGGGTCAACATTCAAGCAGCCGTGAACAGCTCGACCAGCGTGTCACGCAGCCAGCGGTTGGCCGGGTCGGTCTCGAAACGGCGGCTCCAGTGCAGCGAGACCGTGAAGTCGCGCAAGGGAAAGGGCGGCTCGATCAGGGTGTAGCCGCCGCCGGCGGCGAAGCCCTGGGCGATGTTGCGCGGCATCACCACGGCCAGGTCGGTGGCCCCCACGATGGCCGGCAGCACCATGAAGTGCTCGGCCGTCAGGCGCACCCGGTCTTCGAGCTTGAGCAGTTGCAGGATGCGCAGCGTGTCCGAGTGGGTGCGCCCGGCCACGAATTCCAGCTCTTGCAACGACTCCAGCAGGCCCTTGCCCCTGCGCCGGCGCGCCGCCGCGGCAAAGGGATGGCCGGCGCGCAGCATGACGATGTAACGGTCCTGCAGCAGCTGCACGCGCTGCGTTTCCTTCACGGTGGGCAGGAAACCGAAGGCGAAGTCGACCTGTCCGCTGTCCAGCGCATCGGCAATGCCGGCGGCGGGCACGGGCAGGGTCTCGATGCGCACGCCGGGGGCGCGCTCGCGCAGGGCCACCATGAGGTCGGGCAGGAAACGGCCTTCGCCGATGTCGCTCATGTGGATGCGGAAGGTCTTGTTCGACAGCAGCGGGTCGAACTGCGCCGCCTCGCCCAGGGCCTGCTCCAGCGTGGCCAGGGCACTGCGCACGGCCGGCGCCAGGCGCTCGGCGCGCGGCGTGGGCAACACGCCGCCCGCGGCGCGCATGAAGAGCGGATCGTTCAGCAGCAGGCGCAGGCGGGTCAGGCCCTGGCTCACGGCCGGCTGGGTCAGGCCCAGCATCTCGGCGGCCCGGCCGACCTTGCGCGCGCGGTAGACCGCGTCGAACACGCGCAGCAGGTTCAGGTCCAGATCCTTGATATGCATATATCTAATAAACGATAGTCACATTATTTTATTGATGAATGACCGTCCTGGCGCCACACTCACGCGCTGCCCCCCCCCAATAAAACATCGAGGACGACACGTGGAAGTTTCATTCAGCCAGGAAATCAAGTCGCTGGCGCTGGGCCAGGGCCAGACCTTTCATGGCGAGGGCATCCTGGCCATCACCAAGGGCCTCCTGCAGTCCGGCGTGGCCTATGTGGGCGGTTACCAGGGCGCGCCGGTGTCGCACCTGCTGGACGTGATGGTGCAGGCCAAGCCCTATATGGACGAACTCGGCGTGCACGTCGAAGCCTGTTCCAACGAGGCATCGGCCGCCGCCATGCTGGGCGCCTCCATCCATTACCCCTTGCGCGGTGCCGTGACCTGGAAGTCCATCGTCGGCACCAACGTCGCGGCCGACGCACTGTCCAACCTCTCGTCCCCGGGCGTCACGGGCGGCGTGCTCATCGTGGTGGGTGAGGACTATGGCGAGGGCGCCAGCGTGATCCAGGAACGCACCCACGCCTACGCGCTCAAGTCCGGCATGGTGCTGCTCGACCCGCGGCCCGAGCTGGGCCGCATGGTCGACATGGTGGAGCATGGCTTTGCCCTGTCCGAGGCGTCCAATATGCCGGCCATCCTGGAACTGCGCATCCGCGCCTGCCATGTGCGAGGCAGCTTCCAGGCCAAGGACAACCGCATCTCCAAGGTGTCCACGCGCGACCTGATGGAAGAACCGGCCAGCTTCAACTACGAACGCCTGGCCCATCCTCCCGTGACCTTTCGCCACGAGAAACTCAAGAGCGAGCAGCGCGTGCCGGCGGCGCGCCAGTACATCCGCGAGCACCAGCTCAACGAATTGTTCACCGGCAAGCACAGCGATCTGGGCATCGTGGTGCAGGGGGGCCTGTACAACACGCTGATCCGCACCCTGCAGCAGTTCGGCCTGGCCGATGCCTTTGGCCAGACCGACATCCCGCTGCTGGTGCTCAACGTCACCTACCCCCTGGTGCCCGAGGAGCTCAGCGCGTTCTGCATCGGCAAACGCGCCGTGCTCATGGTGGAAGAAGGCCAGCCCGAGTACATCGAGCAGGAACTGGCCACGATGCTGCGCCGCGCCGACATCCAGACGCCCCTGCACGGCAAGGACATGCTGGCCCTGGCCGGCGAGTACTCGGCCGAGGTGATGGCCGGCGGCCTGGAAAAATTCCTGCGCCGCTACCGCTCCGAGTTGTTGCCCGGCACCGTGCCGCAGTGGCTGCAGGGCAACCGCGACCGCCGCGCCGCCATCGCCGCCGAGATCACCAAAAACAGCGGCCAGCCCCTGCCGGCCCGCCCGCCGGGCATGTGCATAGGCTGCCCGGAGCGGCCGGTCTTCTCGGCGCTCAAGCTCGCGCAGGAACAGGTGGGCCAGGTGCACATCGCAGGCGACATCGGCTGCCACGCCCTGGCCACCTTCGAGCCCTTCTCCTTCGGCCATTCCATCCTGGGCTATGGCATGAGCCTGGCCAGCCGCGCGGGTGTCTCGCCCATGATGAACCGGCGCGTGCTTTCGGTCATGGGCGACGGCGGCTTCTGGCACAACGGCCTGCTGACCGGCGTGCAGAGCGCACTCTTCAACGGCGACGACGCCGTGCTGCTGATCTTCAAGAACGGCTACACCTCGGCCACCGGCACGCAGGACATCATCTCCACGCCTGGCGACGCGGCCAAGAACGACGCCAGCGACAAGCGCGCCAGCGTGGTCCACACCAACCAGACCATCGAGACCACGCTCAAGGGCCTGGGCGTGCAGTGGCTGCGTACCGTCACCACCTACGAGGTCGAGCACGTGCGCCGCACGCTGATCGACGCCTTCACCTCCGACTTCAACGGCCTCAAGGTCATCATCGCCGAGGGCGAATGCCAGCTGGAACGGCAGCGGCGCATCAAACCCTGGCTGGCTGGCCTGCTGAAAAAGGGCAAGCGCGTGGAACGGGTGAAGTACGGGGTGGATGAGGATGTCTGCAACGGCGACCATGCCTGCATTCGGCTGTCGGGCTGCCCCACGCTGACGCTCAAGGACAACCCGGATCCGCTGAAGGTGGATCCTGTGGCCACCGTGATCGACGGTTGTGTGGGGTGTGGGCTCTGTGGGGCCAATGCGCATGCGGCAACTTTGTGTCCCTCGTTCTACCGGGCGGAGGTGGTGCAGAACCCTTCCTGGTATGAGCGCTTGTTGGATTCGGTGCGGCGGTCTGTGGTTCGGGTTTTGCAACCGGCTTGAGGTTTTTGTGTTCCTCAACCTTTTCTTTCCCCCCACTCTCCCCCCCGCCCCTCTCTGCCCCCCGCCGGGGGCAGAGAGGGGAGCCTTGATTTGGTTGCGTCGCGCCGGCTACGCTTCTACGACGCGAACCGTCGCCTCTGCTTCTTCTTTCCCCGACTGGCGAGCCTGCGGTCGTAGAGAACTCACACAGCCCGGCGCGCCACGGCTGGCGGCTGTGCCGGCCAGTGACGAAACCAGGAGCACCTGTCTCGTGCACAGCCGGTCGCGTAGCGACCGCTGTCGTTGGCACACCCAAGCCTCACCATTTACTACGACCACAGGCCAGCAATGCCGGCCCGCAAACCACGGTGGCGACGCCTCGCTCCATAGAAGCCTGTCCAAAACACCAACCACCAAATCCAGGCCCCCCTCTCTGCCCCCGGCGGGGGGCGGAGAGGGGCGGGGGGGAGAGTGGGGGGAGAAAAGGTCTCTCCCTATCCAGCGCCTCACGCAGAAGAAACAAGACACATGAACCAACAACCCATCTCCCTCCTCCTCTGCGCCCTCGGCGGCGAAGGCGGCGGCGTGCTCACCGAATGGCTGGTCGAGACCGCCCGCCATGCCGGCTACCCCGTGCAGGCCACCTCCATTCCGGGCGTAGCGCAGCGCACCGGCGCCACGACCTACTACCTTGAGGTCTTTCCCGTCCCGATGGCCCAGCTCGGCGGGCAGCGCCCGGTGCTGGGCCTCTACCCCATGCCGGGTCGGCTCGATGGCCTGGTGTCGAGCGAGCTGCTGGAGACCGTGCGCCAGATCAGCCTGGGCCACGCCAGCAGCGACCGCACCCTGGTGCTGAGCTCCACGGCGCGCGCGCTCACCACCATGGAAAAGATGCAGATGGGCGACGGCCGGCGCGATGCGCAGGGGCTGCTGAGCCTGATTGCCGCCCACAGCCGCGCCCACCACGTGCTGGAAATGGCCGAGCTCACGCGCCAGGCCGGCACCATCGTCAGCGCCGTGATGCTGGGCTGCATCGCGGCCAGCGGCCTGCTGCCCATGGGCCGCGCCGAGTACGAAGCCATCCTGAAGGACAGCGGCGGCAGCGCCCAGGCCAGCCTGCGTGGTTTCGCCCTGGGCTTCGACGCCGTGCACGCGCAGCGCACGCAAGCGCAATTCATCGAACAGGTGCTGGCGCCCAAGCCGGCCGCCCCCGTCGCTCCGGCGGCCGCAGCGCCGGCCCTGCCCACGACCGTGGCCGCGCTGTTCCCCGCCGTGCTGCACGAGATCATCGCCCTGGGCCATGCGCGCCTGGTCGAGTACCAGAACGTCGCCTATGCACAACGCTACGTCGAGCGCCTGCAGCAGGTGCTGGCCGCTGAGCGCGCCAGCGACCCGCAGGGCACGCGCGGCTGGGCCGTCACACGCGAGATGGCGCGCTGGCTGGCGCTGTGGATGGCGTTTGACGACATCATCCGTGTGGCCGACCTCAAGAGCCGCGCCAGCCGCTGGGCACGGGTGCAGGGCGAGGTCAAGGCCGGCGAAGCCGACCTGCTCAAGCTCTACGACCACTTCAAGCCCGGCGCGCCCGAGTTCGCCGCCCTGCTGCCCACGGGTCTGGCGCAGCGTGTGCTGGCCTGGGACCGCAAGCGCGTGCTGGCCGGCAAGAGCCCCTGGGCCCTGCCGCTGAAGATCGGCACCCATTCGGTTTCCGGCATGCTGGCCTTGCGTGGTCTGGCCATGCTGCGCGCACTGCGTCCCCTGGGCAGCCGCTATGCTGCCGAGCAGGCCTTGATCGAGTTGTGGCTGGGCGCCGTGGTGACTTGCACGCAGCGCCACTGGGCCAGCGGCCACGAGGTCGCTTTGTGTGGCCGCCTGATCAAGGGCTACGGCAGCACCAACGAGCGCGGCAAGGACAACCTGCTGCATGTGGTGAGGCACCTGTCCACCGCCGACCACTTTGCCAGCGATGACACGCGCGCCGCCGCCATTGCGGCTGCCCGCCAGGCGGCCCTTGCCGACGACGACGGCAAGGCATTGGACCGCGCCCTGCTGCAACATGGTGCACCGGTCCGTCCCGTGAAGGAACAGCCGATCCGCTGGATGCGGCGCCGTCCCGGCCAGGCATGAGTCGGCCGTCGCAGGCAGTGAATACGCTCATATACAAGGGACCGGACGGGCTGTACATTGATCCGGTCGAAATGATCTCAACCACCATAAAGAGGAGACCCCGCGTATGCAACAGTCCACCAAAGCACTGACCCGCCTGGCGGCGGCCTGCGCCACCGCCCTGCTGCTGGCAGCAGCCCCGGTACAGGCCCAGGACAAGCCGGTGATGTTCCGTTTCTCCAGCTGGGTGCCGGCACAGCACCCCCTGAACCCGTCGCTCATCGCCTGGGGCGAGAGCATGAAAGCCGCCTCGGGCGGCACGCTCACGGCCACCATGTTCCCGGCCCAGCAGCTGGGCAAGGCCTTCGACCACTACGACATGGCGCGTGACGGCATCGCCGACTTCGCCTATGTGAACCCCGGCTACCAGCCGGGCCGCTTCCCGGTCTTCGCCGCATCATCCCTGCCCTTCCTCATCGCCAACGGCAAGGGCGGCTCGGCCGCCGTCGACGCCTGGTACCGCAACTACGCGGCCAAGGAAATGAAGGACGTGAAGTTCTGCTTCGCCTTCGTGCACGATCCGGGCACCTTCCACTCGCGCAAGAAGATCGTGCTGCCCACCGACATCAAGGGCATGAAGATCCGCCCGGCGCACGAGGGCATTGGTCGCATGGTCACGCTGCTGGGCGGCACCAATGTGCAGTCCTCGGCACCTGAAGTGCGCGAGATCATCGAGCGCGGCGTGGCCGACGCGGTGACCTTCCCCTGGGGTTCGATCCCGCTGTTCGGCATCGACAAGGTCGTCAAGTACCACATGGACGTGCCGCTGTACGTGACGCCTTTCGTCTGGGTCATGAACCAGTCCAAGTACAACGCCCTGTCGACCGCGCAGAAGAAGGTCGTGGACGACCATTGCACCACCGAATGGGCCGAAAAGGTGGCCAGCCAGTGGGCCGATTTCGAATACGGCGGTCACGCCAAGCTCGGCGCCCTGCCCGACCACGAGGTCTACAAGCTGACCCCGGCCCAGCTCGACGCCTGGAAGAAGGCCGTGGCCCCGGTGGAATCCGAATGGGCCAAGGACCTGAAGGACAAGACCGGCCAGGACCCCAAGGCCGTGCTGGACGGCCTGAAGCAGCAACTCGTCAAGTACAAGGCTTCGATGTGACCGACCCGGGCGGTGCCGCAGGGCATCGCCCGGTTCCTGCTTTTCCCGTTACTGGAGCCTCGCGTGAAGCGCAATTCTATGGATCGTGTCATCGACACGATCGAGTGGCTGGCGGCGATCTTCGTCGGCATCGTTGCCCTCAATATCTTTCTTGCCGTCATCCTGCGCAAGTTCTTCGACACCTCGATCCCCGACGCCTATGACTTTGGCTCGCTGCTGCTGGGCATCCTGATCTTCTGGGGCATCGCCGCCACCAGTTACCGCGGCACCCACATCACCGTAGATCTGCTGTGGACCTCGGGCAACGCACGCACCCGGCGCTGGATCGACATCTTCGCCACGCTGGTGCTGCTCTTCGTGGTGATCGTCCAGACCTACACCCTGTTTGACAAGGTGCTGGTCACCTACCGTGACCACGTGCTCACCTACGACCTGCACCTGCCGACCTGGCCCTTCTTCGCGGTGGCCTGGCTGGGCGACCTCGCGGCGGTACTCCTGATCGGCATCCGCACCTGGCGCCTGATCTTCCAGCCCGATCTGATCGAAGACCACCCCGAACAACACACCAGCGAATGAGGCTCCCGTCTTGAATACCGATCTCGTGGCCGGCATCGGCTTTGTCGTCCTCTTCGTTCTCATGCTGCTGCGCGTGCCCGTGGGCATGGCCATGGGCCTGGTGGGCGTCACCGGTTATGGCTACATCGTGGGCATGGACCCCGCACTCAAGATGGTGGGGCAGACCACCATGCGCACCGTGACCGACCAGAGCTTCGCGGTCATCCCCATGTTCATGCTCATGGGCGCCTTCGTCTCCATCTCCGGCGTGAGCCGCGAACTGTTCCGCGCCGCCAACGCCTTCATGGGCCACCTGCGCGGCGGGCTGGGCGTCGCCACGGTGCTGGCCTGCGGCGGTTTCGCCGCCATCTGCGGCTCCTCGGTCGCCACGGCGGCCACCTTCTCCAAGGTGGCCTACCCGGAGATGCGCCGCTACAACTACCCCAAGTCCTTCGCCACCGGCGTGATCGCCGCCGGCGGCACGCTGGGCATCATGATCCCGCCGTCCACGGTGCTGGCGGTCTACGCCATCCTGACACAGCAGGACATCGGCAAGCTCTTCATGGCTGGCGTCGTACCTGGCCTGCTGGCCATCATGATGTACATCCTGACGATCTCGCTGATCGTCATGGCCAGGCCCGATTTCCTGCCGGGCGGCGAGCGCAAGTCCTGGAGCGAGCGCCTGGCCAGCCTGAAGGACGTGTGGGCGCCGCTGGCCCTGTTCGTCTTCGTCATCGGCGGCCTCTACGGCGGCCTGTTCACGCCCTCGGAAGCCGGTGGCATGGGCGCGGCAGGCGCCTTCATCCTGGGCGTGGTGCGCCGCCGCCTGAACCTGGCGCAGATTCGCGAGGCCTTGCTGGAGGCAACCCGAACCTCGGCCGCGGTGTTCACCGTACTGATCGGCGCGCTGCTGTTCGGCTACTTCCTGACCATCACGCAGACGCCGCAGAAGGTCACCGAGTTCCTCACCGGCCTGGGCCTGGGCCGTTATGCCCTGCTGGCCATCATCATGGGCATGTACCTGGTGCTGGGCTGCCTGATGGATGCCATGGCCATGATCATCCTGACCGTGCCCATCATCTACCCCCTGATCCTGCAGCTGGGCTTCGACCCGATCTGGTTCGGCGTCATCATCGTGATGACGGTGGAGCTCGGGCTGATCCATCCACCGGTGGGGATGAACGTCTTCGTGATCAAGAGCGTGGTGCAGGACGTGACCTTCACCGAGATTTTCCGCGGCGTGCTGCCCTTCATAGGTATCGACCTGCTGCGCCTGCTGATCCTGATCGCCTTCCCGGCCATCGCCCTGTGGCTGCCCACCCGCATGGGTTAAGGTCCTTGCCGCGAAATCGAGGCCCGATCCCGACCGAATACCAATTGGAGCAACATCATGAAGTCCATCCTGTCACTTTGCACCCTGAGCCGACGCACCCTGCTGGCAGCACTGCTGGCCACCGCCGGCGGCCTGCCGCTGGCCCATGCGCAAAGCTATCCCGCCAAACCGGTCAAGGTCATCGTCACCTTCCCACCCGGCGGCGTGGCCGACGTCCTGGCCCGCCTGGTGGCTGCGCCGCTGCAAGACGCTCTGGGCCAGCCCGTGGTGGTTGAGAACCGCGCCGGCTCGGGCGGCAACATCGGCGGAGACGTGGTTGCCAAGTCACCCGCCGACGGCTACACCCTGCTGATGAGTTCGGGCGGCCTGGTGTCGGTGAACCCGCACATCTACGACAAGATGCCCTTCGACCCCGCCAAGAACCTGACGCCGGTGGCCTCGGTCGCGCGCGTCGCGGTGTTCCTGGTCGTCAAGCCAGCGCTACCAGTGGCCAACGCCCGGGAACTCGTGTCCTACCTGAAGGCCAATCCGGGCAGGCTGTCCTACGGCACACCGGGCAACGGCAGTTCGCCGCACCTCGCCACCGAAATGTTCAAGAGCATGACCAACACCTTCGCCGTGCACGTGCCCTACCGCGGCGCGGCCCCTGCGCTCAACGACTTGCTGGCCGGCCAGATCGACTTCGCCTTCGACCCGGGCATCGCCCTGCCGCATGTACGCGCGAACCGGCTCAAGCTGCTGGCCATCGGCAGCCCCAAGCGCTCACCGCTGTTCCCCGAGGTGCCCACCGTGGACGAGGCCACCGGCCTCAAAGGCTTCGATGCCGACAGCTATTTCGGCTTCTACGCCCCGGCTGGCACACCGGCCGCCGTGATCACGCGCCTGAACACCGAGATCAACAAGATCCTGGGCAGCCAGTCCACCAAGGACCGCATTGCCGCCCTGGGTGGCGAAGCCGCAGCGATGAGCCCGCAACAGTTCGCCGCCAAGGCCACGGACGACTCCCAGCGTTTCGGCGCCCTCATCCGCGCTCGCGGTATCAAGGGCGACTGAGCCCCGAGCTGCATCCGGCCCCTCCCCGTGGAGGGGGCCATTTTTTTGTTCCCCACCATGACCGACACCACGCCCCCCCAGCCCCGCACCGTCGTCTACACGCAGCGCGTCGAGTTCGGCGACTGCGACCCCGCGCGCATCGTCTGGTTCCCCAACTTCTTCCGCTGGATCGACGCCGCGTCGCGCCACTTCTTCCTGCACTGCGGTGTGCCGCCATGGCACGAGACCGAGAAGACCAGCGGGCTGATCGGCACGCCGCTGGTGGACACCCATGCGCGCTTCGTCAAGACCGCCAGCTATGGCGACACGCTGCAGATCCACGTGCACGTATCCGAATGGCGCGACAAGAGCTTCGTGCAGCGCTACCAGATCAAGCGCGAGAACACCGACGGCTCCGTGGACCTGATCATGGAATGCGACGAGGTGCGCATCTTTGCCGCGCACCGCCAGGACGGTAAGGGCATACGTGCCATCCCGATCCCGGCCGATATCAAGGCCTTGTGCTCCTGAAATAGCGAGAAACGGCTCAGTCGCCGCCGGGCCGCCCCAAGGCGACTGCAGCCCCCTCGGGGGCAGCGAGTACACGAAGTGAGAGAGCGTGGGGGCCCTGATGCTAGACGCCGGCCAGCACCCGCAGGCCACCAGGGTCCAGCAGATTGAGCACACGGCCGGTGCCGCTGATCAGGCTGCGCTCGCGCAGATGGCGCAACACACGCGACAGCGTCTCCGGTGCGATCCCCAGCTGGGCGGCAATCAGGCGTTTGCGCTGTTCCAGGGGCACGGCCAGTGCCCCCTTCTCGCCGGGCTGGGCATGGCGCAACAACCATTCGGCGCAACGCGCCTCGGCATCCTTGGCCAGCCGGCTCACGGCCAGTTCGGTCTGGCGCCGATGCGCCGTGGCCACGTCCTGCAAGACTGTGCGTGCCGCCACCGGCATGGCGCCCAGCGACTGGCGAAAACGCGCCAGCGGAATACGGCGCAACACCACCTCGGTTTCCGCCACGGCGTCCACGACGCTGGGCAGTCCCAGCACGGCGGCGGTGGCCTCCAGCCAGAACGGCCCCTGGATCTCGCCGAGCTGATGTGCCAGGACGTCACCTTCCATCACACCCAGCGCCACGCGACCGGACTCCACATACATCACAGCGGTGGGTGTGCTGCCGCGCTTGAGCAACACGCCACCCGCCGCAGCCTTGCGGCGTTCGGCACTGGCGTCCATGAATTCGGGGGGCAACATGGGAGCCACTGTGCCGCCCCGCGGCGGCACCGACCTTGAGCCAAGTCAAAGACCGCGCAGTTGGATGTTCAGAGAACCAGCAGGGCGCGGAAATCGTTCACATTGGTATGGGTCGGCCCGGTCACCACCAGATCGCCCAGCGGCTGGAAATAGCCGTAGGCGTCGTTGCGGTCCAGGTAACGCTCCACCTTCATGCCCAGCGCCTGGGCGCGCGCCAGCGTGCCGGGTTCCACCCAGGCACCGGCGTTCTCTTCCATGCCGTCAATGCCGTCGGTGTCGGCCGCCAGGGCCCAGACACCGGCCTGGCCCTGCAGCGCCAGCGCCAAGCCCAGGCAGAACTCGCCGGCGCGGCCACCCTTGCCGCGCTGCTCGCCCGCGGGCACCGGACGCACCGTGACCGTGGTCTCGCCGCCGCTGAGGATGACGCAGGGTCTGGCAAAAGGCTGGCCATGCTGCGCCACCGCGCGCGCCAGGGCCGCGTGCACCTTGCCCACCTCGCGCGACTCGCCCTCCATTTCGTCGCTGAGGATGTAGGCCTGCAAACCGGCGGCACGCGCCGCCGCCGCCGCCGCTTCCAGCGATTGCCGCGGCGTGGCGATCATATTGACCTGATGCCCCTGGAAGATGGGGCCGCCTGGCTTGGGCGTTTCCAGCGCGCCCTGTTCAAGCGCGGCCAGCAGCGGGGCCGGTACCTCGATCCGGTAACGCTGCAGGATCGCCAGCGCGTCGGCGCAGGTCGTTGCATCCGGCACGGTGGGGCCGCTGGCGATGATCGAGGGGTCGTCGCCCGGCACGTCGCTGATGGTCAGCGTCACCACCTGGGCCGGCGCACAGGCCGCAGCCAGGCGCCCGCCCTTGATGCGCGAGAGGTGCTTGCGCACGCAGTTCATCTCGCCGATGTTGGCGCCGCTGGCCAGCAGCGCCTTGTTGATGCGCTGCTTGTCCTCCAGCGTCAGGCCCTCGGCCGGCAGCGTGAGCAGGGCCGAACCGCCGCCCGAGATCAGGCACAGCACCAGATCGTCCTTCGTCAGGCCCTGCACCAGTTGCAGGATGCGCTGCGAAGCCGCCAGGCCGGCCGCATCGGGCACCGGGTGCGAGGCCTCGACCACCTCGATGCGCTGCGGCAGGCCCGTAGGGCGCGGCGGCGTGTGGTGGTAACGCGTGACGACCAGGCCCGAGAGCGGAGCGTCGGCCGGCCACAGGGCCTCGACGGCCTGCGCCATGGCGCCGCCGGCCTTGCCGGCGCCGATGACCACGGTGCGGCCTTTGGGCGGCGCGGGCAGGTGCGCTGCCGTGTTGTGCAGCGGCAGGGCGCGCCGCACGGCGGCCTGGTAAAGGTGTGTGAGGAACTCGCGTGGCTGGACGCGCGGATCGGGGTGGCTCATTCAGTGGGTCTCCAGCCGACATTGTGACGTCGTAACCCGGCGGTAACCCGTCGCCGCACGATTCCCGGCCACACGGAGCAGATACTTTGCATGCGTACTAAACTGCGCAAAATTCCTTCCAGAAAACCGAGAGAGACAAACATGACCCCACGCCGCCCGACCCTGCGCACCCTGGCCCTGCTGGCCGCCACCAGCTTGCTGGCCACCCTGGCCGCTGCCCAGAGCTACCCCGCCAAGCCCGTCACCCTGGTGGTGCCCAACCCGCCCGGCGGTTTCGTCGACGCCTCGGCCCGCCTGCTGAGCGAACCGCTTTCGCGTGTGCTCGGCCAGTCGGTCGTGGTGGACAACAAGGGCGGCGGCAGCGGCAATGTGGCCTACGGCCTGGTGGCGCGCGCCAACCCCGACGGCTACACCCTGCTGACCTCCTACTCGGCCTACCACGTGGGCAACCCCGCCCTCAGCCCCAAGCTGCCCTGGGCACAGAAGGACCTGGCCCCGGTGGCATTGGTCACGGTGGCCACCAACGTGATTGCCGTGCACCCCTCGGTGCCGGCGAACAACCTCAAGGAGTTCATCGCCTACCTCAAGGCCAACCCGGGCAAGCTGAGCTATGCCTCGCAAGGCAACGGTTCGCTCTCGCACATCGGCACCGAGATGTTCAAGGGCCAGACGCGCACCAGCATGGTCCACATCCCCTACCGCGGCTCCGGCCCGGCGGTGCAGGACGTGCTGGCCGGCCAGGTGCAGGTCTTCATCACGACGCCGCCCTCGGTCATGGGCCATATCCAGGCCGGCAAGCTCAAGGGCCTGGCGGTGGCCGGCAAGGCACGCCACCCCGGCATTCCCAATGTGCCCACCACCGACGAGGCCGGCCTCAAGGGCTTCGAGCTCGAAGCCTGGGTCGGCATCTTCGCACCGGCCGGCACGCCGCCCGAGGTGATCGCCAAGCTCAGCAGCAGCATCAAGCAGGCCATGGAGCAGGCCGAGACGAAGACGCGGGCCAACGCGGCCGGCATCGAGATCCGCTACATGCCGCCCGAGGCGCTCGACGCGCTGGTCAAGCGCGAGACCGTGTTCTGGGCCAAGACCATCCGCGAGGGCGGCATCACGGCCGACTGAAACACGCCAGCGCTGTTGCACCCGGGGCACACATCCGGGGCGCAGGGGCCGGAAAACCGGCGCCCGTGGCCCGGAATTTGTAACAGTTGCTGACATTTGTGGCACAGTAGGCACATCACTGCCTGCAGGCCGGACCCCGTTGGGACAACAGGTCCGGCCGACCCCTAGCCCATGAGCCAGAACCTTCGCTTTCGCCCCTTCCTGTTCATTGCCGGCGCCCTGGTGCTGACGGCCCTGGTGGCAGGTTGCGCCACCGCCCCCGCGCCCCGTGCCAGTGTCGCGCCGCCTGCCCCGGTGATCGCCCTGCCGCAAGCCCTGCCGCCCATGGGCCCGGTGTCCAGCGCCGACACCGTCATTGACTACCGCCTGGACGCGGCCTACCACCTCTACGACAAGAACAACAGCCGCATCTTCAAGGGCGTGATGCCGCACTTCCTCTACGCCATCGGCGTGCTGGAACTGCAGGTGGACAGCCGCGGCAACCTGCAGTCGCTGAACTGGATGCGCGCGCCCGAGCATGCCCCCGAGGTCATGGCCGAGATCGAGCGCACGGTACGCCAGGCCGCCCCCTTCCCGGCGCCGGTGCGCATGGGCAGCGCGACCTACATCGAAACCTGGCTGTGGGATGCCAGCGGCAACTTCCAGCTGCACACCCTGAGCGAAGGCCAGGGCCCGAGGAACCAGCCGCGCCGCGCCATGCCGCCGAACCCGAATACCGTGCGACTGGTGTCCGGCCCCTCGGCAGCGGGCAACCAGTAAGCGCCTAGGCCTTCGGTAAATCGTCCCACCAGCGCTCGCCCAGGCGCGACTGCAAGTAGGCGATGAAGGCCAGCACCTTGCCCGGCACCAGCTTCGGGCTGGGAAACACCGCGTGGATCTCCTGCTCCGGCAGCGTGTGCCCGCGCAACACCTCCACCACATGACCGGATTTCAGCGAGTAGCTGGCCACGTAGTGCGGCATGGCTGCGATCCCGAAGCCGTTGCGCGCCGCCGCCAGCACCGCCGACAGGTTGTTGGAACGCAGCCGCCCGGCCACCGGCACGGTGATGGTCTCCCCCTTGGGGGTGGTCATGCGCCAGACGTCATCGCCCAGCACGCTGCTGTAGATCAGGGCCGGATGCCGGCTCAGGTCGACGGCCTGTTTGGGCACCCCCTGCTTGCGCAGGTATTTGGGTGAGGCCACCATGAGCCAGGGGTTCACGCCCAGGAAGCGCGCGCCCAGCGTGGAATCGGCCAGCTTGCCCATGCGGATGGCCACGTCGATGCCGTTGGCGACCAGGTCGATGTAACGGTCCTCGAAGCTCAGGTCGATCTGTACCTGCGGGTGCTTGGCCATGAAGTCCAGCGCCAGCGGCGTCACCACACGCCGCCCGAAGGCCACCGAAGTGCCGATGCGCAGCAGGCCCTGGGCCTGGGTCTGGCGCAGGCGCACGATGTTGTCGGCCTCGTCCGACTCGCGCACGATGACCTTGCATTTCTCGTAATACAGCGCGCCCGATTCGGTGACGCTCACGCCGCGCGTGTTGCGGTTGAGCAGGCGCACCTTGAGCCGCTCCTCGATCGCCGCGACCAGCTTGGTCACGGTGGGCTGGGTGATGGCGAACTCCTTGGCCGCCTTCGAGAAGCTGCCGGTCTCCACCACCCGTACGTACACCTCCATCGCATGCAATCGATCCATGACTGGCGCCTTAGTTATTCCGATATGGAATAGATGTTATGGACTCCAGCCGTCTTCCGCAAGTGCCCGGGAATTTTTACAGTCCGGCATCGATTTTGATATTCAAGGAGAACTCCCCATGGCCAAAATGAAAGCGATCGAAGCCGCCGTCTGGGTGATGGAGAAGGAAGGCGTCACGCAGGCCTTCGGCGTCCCCGGCGCCGCCATCAACCCGCTGTACGCCGCGCTGCGCAAGCAGGGCACCATCAGCCACATCCTGGCGCGCCACGTGGAAGGCGCCTCGCACATGGCCGAGGGCTACACCCGCGCCAACGCCGGCAACATCGGCGTGTGCATCGGCACCTCCGGCCCGGCCGGCACCGACATGATCACCGGCCTGTACTCGGCCCAGGCTGATTCCATCCCGATCCTGTGCATCACTGGCCAGGCCCCGCGCGCCCGCCTGTACAAGGAAGACTTCCAGGCCGTGGACATCGAGTCCATCTCCAAGCCGGTGACCAAGTGGTCGGTCACCGTGCGCGAGCCGGCCCAGGTGCCGCGCGCCTTCCAGCAGGCCTTCCACCTGATGCGCTCGGGCCGCCCCGGCCCCGTGCTGATTGACCTGCCCTTCGATGTGCAGATGGCCGAGATCGAATTCGATCCCGAGACCTATTCCTCGCTGCCCGCCTACAAGCCGGCCGCCACGCGCGCCCAGGCCGAGAAGGCCCTGACCATGCTCAACGAGTCGGCCCGTCCGCTGCTCGTGGCCGGCGGCGGCATCATCAACGCCGACGCCTCCGACCTGCTGGTGGAGTTCGCCGAGCTCACCGGCGTGCCCGTCATCCCCACGCTGATGGGCTGGGGCACCATCCCCGACGACCACCCGCTGATGGCCGGCATGTGCGGCCTGCAGACCAGCCACCGCTACGGCAACGCCACGATGCTGGCCTCCGACTTCGTGCTGGGCATCGGCAACCGCTGGGCCAACCGCCACACCGGCTCGGTCGAGGTCTACACCAAGGGCCGCAAGTTCGTGCACGTGGACATCGAGCCCACCCAGATCGGCCGCGTGTTCTCCCCCGACTACGGCATCGTGTCGGACGCCAAGGCTGCGCTCGAACTCTTCGTGCAGGTCGCCAAGGAGTGGAAGGCCGCCGGCAAGCTGGCCGACCGCAAGACCTGGGCCGCCGAGTGCCTGGAGCGCAAGGCCACCCTGCACCGCAAGACCGACTTCGACAACGTGCCCATGAAGCCCCAGCGCGTCTACCAGGGCATGGTGGAGGCCTTCGGCAAGGATGTCTGCTACGTCAGCACCATCGGTCTGTCACAGATCGCCGGTGCCCAGATGCTGCACGTCTACAAGCCGCGCCACTGGATCAACTGCGGCCAGGCCGGCCCGCTGGGCTGGACCGTGCCCGCCGCCCTGGGCGTGCGTGCCGCCGACCCGAGCCGCAAGATCGTGGCCCTGTCGGGTGACTACGATTTCCAGTTCATGATCGAGGAGCTGGCCGTGGGTGCGCAGTTCAAGCTGCCCTACATCCACGTCGTGGTGAACAACTCCTACCTCGGCCTGATCCGCCAGGCGCAGCGCGGTTTCGAGATGGACTACTGCGTGCAGCTGGCCTTCGAGAACATCAACACCCAGGGTGACCCGGTGGCCCAGGGCTACGGCGTCGACCACATCAAGGTGGTCGAGGGCCTGGGCTGCAAGGCCATCCGCGTGCACAGCCCCTCGGAGCTGGCCCCGGCCATCGCCCAGGCGGAAGAGCTGATGGCGCAGTTCAGCGTGCCGGTGGTGATCGAGGTCATCCTGGAGCGCGTGACGAACATCGCCATGGGCACCGAAATTGACAATATCATCGAGTTCGAGGAAACGGAAAACCGTCGCGTCGGCGCGCCGGCCTGAACCTGAGAGCCTGAGACCCCGGGGCCGGCAATGCCGGCCCTCTTTGCTATGACGGAGTGATTGATATGCCCAAATTTGCAGCCAACCTGACCATGCTGTTCAACGAAGTGCCCTTCCTGGAGCGCTTTGCGGCAGCCAAGGCAGCCGGCTTCGAGGCGGTGGAATACCTCTTCCCCTACGCCTATGACAAGAACGAGCTGGCCGGCCTGCTCAAGACCCATGGCCTCAAGCAGGTCCTGCACAACCTGCCGGCCGGCAACTGGGACGGCGGCGAGCGCGGCATCGCCTGCCACCCGGACCGCGTGGAAGAGTTCCGCGCCGGCGTGGACCAGGCCATCGCCTACGCCCAGGCCCTGGGCTGCCCGCAGGTGAACTGCCTCGCCGGCAAGCTGCCCGCCGGTGTGAGCCGCGAGCAGGCACAAACCACCTTCGTGAGCAACCTCAAGTTCGCCGCCGACAAGCTCAAGGCCGCCGGCCTGCGCCTGTTGATCGAGCCGATCAACAGCTACGACATCCCCGGCTTCTTCCTGAGCACCACGGCGCAGGCCGCGGCCATCCTGGACGCCGTGGGCAGCGACAACCTGTACATCCAGTACGACATCTACCATGCCCAGCGCATGGAAGGTGAGCTGGCCGCCACCGCGCAGGCCTACCTGCCGCGCATCGGCCACATCCAGCTGGCCGACAACCCGGGCCGCAACGAGCCGGGCACCGGCGAAATCAACTATCCTTTCCTCTTCCGCCACCTTGACGCCATCGGCTACACCGGCTGGATCGGCTGCGAGTACAAGCCCCGCACCAAGACGGTCGAGGGCCTGGGCTGGATCAAGACTTTGACGAAATAAGAAACGAGAGACTCGACATGACCAAATCCGGACTGAAATTGGGCTTCATCGGCCTGGGCATCATGGGCACCCCCATGGTGATGAACCTCATCAAGGGCGGCCACGTGCTGTTCGTCAACACCCGCAGCAAGGTGCCGCAGGAGCTGGTGGACGCCGGCGCCACCGTCTGCACCTCGCCCACCGGTGTGGCCGAGCGCGCCGACATCATCTTCACCATGGTGCCCGACACCCCCGACGTGGAGAAGGTGCTGTTCGGCGAGAACGGCATCGCCAAGGGTCTTTCCAAGGGCAAGATCGTGGTGGACATGAGCTCCATCGATCCCATCGCCACCAAGGAATACGCCAAGAAGATCAATACCCTGGGCTGCGACTACGTGGACGCGCCGGTCTCCGGCGGTGAAGTCGGCGCCAAGGCCGCTTCGCTGACCATCATGGTCGGCGCCGACGAGGCCGTGTTCGAGAAGGTCAAGCCCCTGTTCGAGCTGATGGGCAAGAACATCACGCTGATCGGCGGCAATGGCGCCGGCCAGACCTGCAAGGTGGCCAACCAGATCATCGTGGCGCTCAACATCGCCGCCGTCAGCGAAGCCCTGGTGTTCGCCTCCAAGGCCGGCGCCGACCCGGCCAAGGTGCGCCAGGCCCTGATGGGCGGCTTCGCTGCCTCGCGCATTCTCGAAGTGCACGGCGAGCGCATGGTCAAGCGCACCTTCAACCCGGGCTTCCGCATCGCGCTGCACCAGAAGGACCTGAACCTGGCCCTGCAAGGCGCCAAGTCGCTCAAGATGGCACTGCCGCAAACCGCCAACGCCGCCCAGCTCATGTCCGCCTGCGCCGCCCTGGGCCACGACCAGGCCGACCACTCGGCCCTGGTGAAAGCCATCGAGGCCCTGGCCAACCACAAGGTCGCGCCCGACGCCTGATCTGCTGCAGGGCCCGTGCCCTGCATCGCCCCACGAACACCAGCCCCGGTTCGCGTCAGCGCGCCGGGGCTGGTTGCTTGATGGCATCAGGACTATCATCCCCGCATCCTCAACCGGAGACCGGTCCGCGCATGGCGCTGTACGACGACGATCTTTCCAACACCCGGGCGCTGGTCGTTGACGGCAACCCGACCTCGCGCGCCATCCTGGTCAACCAGCTGCGCGAGTTCGGTGTCGGCGCCGTGGAACAGGCCACCCGTTCCATCGATGCGCGCAAGGTGCTGGAACTCAAGACCTTCGACATCGTGCTGTGCGAACAGTATTTCCAGCCCGGCACCCCCACCGGCCAGGACCTGCTGGATGACCTGCGGCGCAACCAGCTGCTGCCCTTTGCCACGGTGTTCATCATGGTCACCGGCGAAGCCACCTACGCCAAGGTGGCCGAGGCCGCCGAATCGGCCCTGGACGGTTATCTGATCAAGCCGCACACGGCCACGCGCCTGGCCGAGCGCCTGTACCAGGCGCGCCAGCGCAAGACCGCGCTGGCCGACATCTTTGCAGCCATCGAGACCGAAGATTTCGAAAAGGGTGCGCGGCTGTGCCTGCAGCGTTTCGAGGCCCGCGGCCCCTTCTGGCTCTATGCCGCACGCATCGGTGCCGAGCTGCTGATGCGCATCGAGGACTATGCCCAGGCCCAGAAGCTGTATGAAGCCGTGATAGCTGCCAAGACCTTGCCCTGGGCCAAGCTGGGGGTGGCGCGCGCACTGCTGGACAACGGCGAGCCCATCCGCGCCATCAGCACGCTGGAAAACCTCATCAGCGACGACCCGCGCTACGCCGACGCCTACGACGTGCTGGGCCGCGCCCAGTTCGAACTGGGCAACCATGAGCAGACGCTGGCGGCCTACCGCATGGCCTGCGCGGTCACGCCCTTCTCCATCTCACGCCTGCAGAACCTGGGCCTGATGATGTACTACAGCGGTGACCGCGTGGAGGCCGAGAAGATCCTGGGCCAGTGCGCGCGCCTGGGCCTGGACTCCAAGATGTTCGACGCGCAGACCCTGGTGCTGCTGGCCTTCACCCGGCTGGAATGCAGCGACCGCAAGGGCCTGCAGCACTGCCGCGACGACTTCGTCAAGCTGATCGACCGCGACGAAAAAAATCCGCGCCTGCAGCGCCTGGCCGCCATCACTGATGCGCTCATCCTCATCATGGACCGCCAGTTCGCACGCGCCGTCGATGCCGTGCGCGACCTCGCCAGCCAGGTGAAGGACCCGGCCTTCGATTTCGAATCCGCCACCAACCTGGTGGCCCTGATGGCCCAGCTGGCCAACAAGGCCATCCAGCTCGACGACGTGGAACCCGCCATCGACGCCCTGGGGCTGCGTTTCTCCACCGGCCGCTCCATGAGCGAGCTGCTGGCCGGCGCTGCCGGTGTGCACCCGGCCTATGCCGAGCGCCTGCGCGCCGCCAGCGCAGAAGTTCTCAAGCTGGCCGAGACGGCCATGGCCCTGAGCCTGGGCGGTGACCCGGCCGGCGCCGTACGCAACCTGCTGATCCATGGCAACGAGACACTCAACGCCAAGCTGATCGAGACGGCCCACCTGGTGCTGCAACGCTACGGCGCCAAGATCACCGAGGCAGCCGAGCTGCAGGCCGCCGTCCAGCAGTGGCGCGCCAAAAACGGCAACCCCAAGCTGCGCCCCGCGCTGGGCGAGCAGGGCCGACCCGCCGGGGGCTTGAGCCTGCGCACCGGGCGCAAGACCGACGGCTCGCCCGCGGCCGTGTTTGCCGCCGCCGCGGCCAGTGCGGTCAACGAGGGCGAAGACGAGACCTTGGGCTGAGCAGCCCAGACGCTAGAATCGGTGCATCGGAAGCGTGGCAGAGTGGTCGATTGCACCGGTCTTGAAAACCGGCAACGGGCAACCGTTCGTGAGTTCTTATCTTTACCAGAATTCTGTGCATCTAAATATCCACTGATTCACCTTCTCGAGCTCTGATTTACCTCTATCGCAGGATAATTCCAAGTCTTTTGACGCGTGTGCATCTAATCTTGCTACATTTGTAGTCAGAACTGCTGCAGACGGGTCTAACCTTGAGCCTGAAGAACCTCACACGAGAACACACTACACGCAACGGTAAACCGACCTGGCTGCTCCGAACACTGGACGGGCAAGAGGTCGAGGCATTCTCGCGGTTCAGTGAGTTCACACAAAGGTACAAACCACGCACGACGAAGAGATACCTTGAAGTCGTCGGACGCTTCCTTGATTACCTTTTCGAAGCAGGCGTCTTCGGAGATGCTCCGCTAACCAAGAGGCGTCTCAATGCAGTCATAGACGCCTATCCGCTCCTGTTGCGCGACGGCTCTGAACTTACGGCACGCCAAGTGCGTCACGAGGCATCCCCAGACAGAGACGACCAGTGGTTGGCAATAACCGCTGAATCACTTGATTGGCCCCCTATGAAAGCTGGGAGCTTCTCGAACACGCTAGCTGCAGTCAACCACTTCCTATCCCTTTCCGAATCCCTTGCCAGTGAGGAGTTCGAGAGTGCTAGCTTGCTAGGCATCGAGCACAACGGCAGACCTGAAGTTCTCGTCAAGGCTCTGCAGGGAAAGGTCGCTGTCGCAAAGGTGGAATTGCATCGGATGCGGCAGAATTCCTTGCTCGGGAGCGTTGCAAAGTATGCAGCAAAGGGAATGCGGCGCCCCAGGCGTATGCGCACGTCTGACGCGGGTGCGCAAGAAGACGTCGAGAACAAAGCGTTTCCACTTGAGCATCTGGCCGCGCTCATAGAAGCGGCCACTTCATGGCGCGACAAAGCACTTTGGCTATTACTCGCCGCATCAGGTATTCGCACCAGCGAGGCGCGAAATTTGCTGCTTGAAGACGTGCACCCCGATGAACAAAAGGTCTACGTAATTGACCCAAACGGGAGGCGCCTCATCCCGCCCGAGGATGTATTGGAGATGCCTCGATTTAAAGGTCGCGCCATAGCAGCGACCTACTTGTTCTCGCCTCTCCGACAACAGTTTTTCTACGCGCTGGAGCAGTACCTCAATTTCGAGTACGTCCCAACGGCAAAGCCAGGAGAGCCCCGATTCCTGTTTCAGTACGTTGAACCGCGCAGGCGCGGGCAGCCATTTATTGGCGCAAGCGACGCGGCGCTAGCAAATTCGTTTAAGAAAGCTGCCATCAAAGCAGGAGTTCCCTTGCCCTTCGACGGTGAGATGTATACGCCGCATTCACTTCGTCATCTGTATGGGGTTTACATGTTGAATGACTTCCCCGTAGACCCTCGTAACGGTCGATTTGGATTGCCCATTACCGATGTGCAGATGCTAATGGGACACAAAAAAATCAGCACCACCCAGAAGTACGCTCGCGTGAAGCGCGAACGATTGATGCAAAAGCTTCATGCTTCCGACCGGTCACTTCTCCATCTCAACCCGGAAGAACTGAATCTGCGTCCGAGAGCGGCAGTCGGGGATTTGGGGGGCGCCAAATGATAAACGTCACTGACCGAATCCAGTTTCTTACAGAGGGTGAGGAACTTCACGCTGCCGCAAACGAAGCCATACGTCGAACCACGGAACTACTCGAACAGATTATGGGACGACCGGCAGGTGCTGCCGACTATCAAGAATTTGCCTTCGTCACAATGTTCCGAAAAGGCAGTCTTCCGCCAAATAAAAAGTACGACGAAGCCTTTGTGGACGCCGCATTTGAAGCGAGTCAACTTGCTCCCGGTACTGCAGCGAAGTTGCCAGCTGCGCTCGGCATGTACTCGACAGCTCAGTCGCCACCGGCCAGCGGCTTCGCTTCACTAAAACGAGGATTGAAGCTCTTTCTCATAGAACTCTGGCGACAACGGACACTGCTGCTACCGACTGTATTCAACGTCGGAAGCTACTTTCCAGTCCATGAGTTCCGGCATCCATTGCTGGATTGGGTGCGAACCTTCAACCCAAAAGACGAAACCAGATCCGGAGACGCCCGGCGGATGTACTTCTACGGCCCCCGGATTTTGTGGGCGGCCGACTGGCAAACACCGAAAGACGTCTCGCTCGTCGAAATCGCAGAGCTCACTAGAGCACGTGTTCTACACAGACTAGGATCATCGACCAACGCCATTGCTGGATGGGGCACGCTGCCTCTGGGGTTGTTAGCAGCCAAACTGATCCGCGCGTTCCCTAACGACGTGCCATATACCGCCGATGACCTCGCACGCTATTCAAACTGGTCTCTATCCCATGCTATTAGCAACGTCGCCTTCGAAGCCTTTGACCCTAGCAAGAAAATTCTTCGCCCAGGACTCGCAGGGCCAAAGACACGCAAAACCAGAAAGGAGCGGATTCTCCAGTACGAGGATGTAACAGACGAAGAGAGCGCTCATGAAGTTCTCCTGCGAAATTTCATGTCTCTGAAGGGCGTGAGTCGTCGCGCACTAGATTGGCAAGCTATAGACCAAATCTCTTACCCAGGACGTGAACACGTCAAGTTGGACGAGCTTATGCAGCTGTGGGTGACCTGCTTCAAAGCATTCCTGCATCACCGAGAAGTGGTTAAGGGCTACCGAAGCACCTACGAAGCCGTGGCTGCTCTCAATCTTCTCGCCGATTACCTCTTCTACTACCTTCCCTGGTGGAGGGAAGTTGCGCCAGAGGCGAAAGTCGCATTTCCGCTCAGCCCTCGCAAGTTCTCAAGGTACGCCTTCGTTGCCCGACACTCGAAGGCACCATGGACTGAATTACCGGCGACACTTTTAGAGTTGATTCGGCTTCGCCGTCCCAGCAATGAGTCCGCAAAAGTATCCATCCATCAGCTAGGTCTCTTCTTCGACTTTGTAGAAACTCACTTCGCCGACGATGAAGCAATCGCCGGCTCGACCTACAAGAGCCCCCTCAATCCGGAGTTCGATGCTCCGCGTATAGAGACTAAGAGCAAGACTACAAAGGAGGTCATCCCGAAGCAAATTTACGGGTACTTGCTCTTCTACTGCTACGCCGTTGAGGATTTCGGGATGCACCTTGAAACGAAGGCCAGGTCAGGTCTGCTTCCAAATGACCGCAAGGCCTTGCGCAACGCTTTACGCTTCGAGACAGACGTCTTCGACTTCACTCCTCAAGTCACCTATCGGGGCCGAAGCTATACCCTGGCGACTGTGCCGAACGTGTTCGCTTGGGCTGAACGAGAACTGAAGCCCAGCGACTCCGTAGAAGGCACTGTCGCATACATGCCTCACTGTTCCGCGCTACGTCTACTCATCACTGCGCTTGAAACGGGATTGCGAGCGCAGTCTGTTCAGTGGTTAGACCGCTCCAGTTGGCGAAAATTAGGAGCGGATACTCCCGAAGAGAGCTATACATTTCCGCTTCTGGTAAACACCGACAAGACGAAGACGAACAGTTGGCGGACCTACGTCGTTCATCGCGTCAAGAATTTGCTACGCCGCCAAGAGAAATTCCAAACGCAGTTCGCCGACGCTGACATTTACGGCCCCGTTGACTATGAGGGCCTCCACTCGTCACCCTTTGACCCCATCGTGCCACTTTTCCGCGGTCACGATTCGGCGTTTCCGGTGAGTGACGCTCTGTACGACAGGTATTGGAAACGGTTGATGGTGGATTTCGAAGCCTTTTATCGAGAGGCCACTGGTGAGAGACACGTCCGCATGTACAAGCTGCAGCCTCGTGTTCAGGCCGACGGAACACCGACCATACAAGATAAAGGGGATGCGGAAGAGCGCCCGTACTGCCCCATCAGCATTCTGACGATACACACGCCCCACGCCTGCCGTGCTACGTTTGCAACGAATCGCAAAGGCGTGCTTGAACTATCTGATACCGCAGAGCTACTCGGCCATAGCAGTGAGGTAGTTACCGCACACTACGATAAACCTAACGAAGAAGAACTTCGACAGCGGCTGCAAAATAGCGACTCGGCCATTGCGTCGGACTTCGCTCAGTTTCTCGCCGAATCTGGCGTTCACGTGCGAGCGGATAAGCCCGACAGTGCCCTGGTCAAGAGCTTTTCGAAGGACCGTGAGGCGACAATGCAGGCCTTCCGGTTCATGCCACCCATCGCGCTATGGTCGACTGACGATTTAAGCTCGGAGACGAATGGAGTGCAGTTGCTCCGAGAGGGGCCGATGTCTAAGATTCGGTTCAGGGAGACACACATCTGCCCGGTCGGTGAAGAGTGCCCCTCCGATATCCTGGAGCAGATTGGCGAACCGCGCCGATGCGGCAGCTGTCCGCTGGCCATGAAGTGTATCGACCATCTACCCGCCATCGCGGCAAAGCGAAACCAGCTGCTTGAGCGCATCAAGTATCAACATCGACGTCGAGAGCTACTTGAAGCCGCTGGTGAGCCTGTTGCTGCCCTTGACGAAGTCTGGGAGGCCATTGAATTGGATATCAACGAACTCATGGGGTGGAAGTTGAGCGAGGAAGTGCTGGAGCTAATGCGAAACGAGGCGCCAAACGACGGTGAACTCCTTCTACACGTCGAAAAGCCTGAGGTGGTGAAGCGTCACCTGAAACAAGTGACGCGGTCGTCAACCACAGCCGAGCTAATCCTTCAGCGCATTGCTGATTCTAATGCATACCCGAGCATGAGCACGCCGCAGGTGCAGCTTGTGGCCAGCCAATTGAAGCGCAAATTACAGGCAGGCAAGGACGTTGATTCGTTGAGCTTTGTAGACGATGGTTTCAGCGACATAAAGGGAGTTGCAGCGATGCTTGCGCTCATGATGAAGAGCCAGGGACTTTCTATTAAGCAGGTGGCCGCACAGTTGGCCTCACCTCCGCCAACCACCATCCCGGTACTAATTTCTGGAGTTAGCGGTGGGAAATGAACGCGGCGCGGCAAATTTGGCCCGCTTCAATGCTGAGCGCTCCGCGCATCTAGCCCCAGCTTTGACAGACGAGCTTCGACTATGCGCAAAACGAAAGCTAGAGTTCAAGACTGTTGGACTACTCGCAGCTTACCTATCCGACCGCCTGAAGGTTCACCGCACAACACTGCTTCGAAACGTCAAGTACAAGGGCTTGCTTCTCGCTCACCTAGCTGGCCAACCAGGTATTGTCACAAGAACGCCCGACTCGACGCGCGACCCAGCCATCTTGCAGGCTAAGCTGGCTACCGCGAAAATCTCAGCATCAAATCTGCGAGAAGAACTTGCAGCCTGTCGGGCTCAGCTTGAACGGTATGCCAGCCGCCCGCGTCACTCTGGCCCAGTCGATGCAGCCGATATTGCTTTCGGTGACTTAGCAATGGTGATGGTCAATGTTCTTCATCGGTTTCCAGATTTCGTACAACTCGACAGGCAACGGCTGGAGTTGGTTGATCTTTCTGCAAAGCCATCTGCACGCACCATTGCGGGAAAAGACCGCGTTGCCCATTTTGTACGCTGGCTGGAGCAGAACCAGGCACTGCCAATGGTCAAGGCGCTTGTGATTGGTAAATCTGAAAATCAGTAGTGGGAAATTCCCCAATAACGATTGAACATCAGCCAAATTCGAAAAACAGACTGAGGAAGCTCGTAACAGGAAATTTGGTCATGAGTTACACTTCAAATCGGAGGGCTGGCAGAGCGGTTTAATGCACCAGTCTTGAAAACTGGCGAGGGTGCAAGCCCTCCATCGGTTCGAATCCGATGCCCTCCATATCATCCTGCAACTGCGCTTCTAAGTCAGCAGGTGCAATTTTCGGTTTCGATAATATTTCGAGTCCCACCTCGTCAAATTATTTGGGCGGCATCGCTGCTGCGGTATGTAAGTACAAAAAACGTCTGCATACCGTCACTCGACGGCATCTTCTGCCGCAATTGCTTCATCATCAGCTGAATCGACACCGGTAGCAGACGAAAGCGCCAGGATCAGTCCAACCGCGACTCTGCTAAGCCATCCAAGCGTCTTTGGCTCGTTCCATGCCGATTCCATAGGGCAGCGATGCTATGACACTGCCACAAATTTCATATGAGCTTATTGTCATGCAATCTTCCTGAATTTTCTAGGTGCGACTTTTTTGCCTCTTTCGGCGCTCGGCACGGTTCATGGGCGATTCAACTTTGTGGATAACGGCTAAGGTCACTCGTGGTGCCTTGAGACCACTTCCATTGAAGGAGAATTCACCAATGGCATGCGCATCGCGAAGATGTGGTGTGTTGCTGGGAAAGATTTTTGAAAGGTCAATGTCAAACTGCTCAATGAACTTTAAAGTCAGGAGCATTAGGTCACTTATGAAAACATCCGTCTTGTCAGCTGTCATTGCGATGCCATCCACCGGCATATAAAACGGCCGTTCTGGAATTTCTGGTAGCGTTAGCTCCGCATTTCGTATTGCTCCAGCTACGAAGCAATGGGCTTCACCGCGTGTCGGTGGAATTGATGCGCATGTTATCCAAGCAATTGCCCCCCAAGCCGACTCCTTGTTTGCAACAATTTTCTCCAGCCGCCCTTTGATGTGTTGGTTGGAATTTCTAAGTTTGACGATGGGACGCAGTGCCGCTGCGTAGCTGCGGCAATATTCATGGTCGAGATAAGAGCATTCTGATCCACACAGGGTATGAAGCTTATTGAGCGAGTCAACAACAGTCCATGCATCCGAGACTAAATCAACGTATCGATCGACATGATCAGACTTCTTGTCGCTCGAAACTTTCCACAGCGTTTCGCGTAAGCGTCTGTAGGCTCGGTCTGCGATTTCCAGCGAGTAACGAATACCATCAAGGACCACCTTGTCTTCGCTGTCGATATGAAGCGGTATATGCCGAAGCGCAGACGAGCCCTTAACCAGTCTCGGCAGATGGTTCATATTCATTGCTGATCGTCCCTAGTTTGGTCACGGATTGAATCATCCAAATTGAATAGCCCTCGCAAACAATTCACCTGGGATCCCAGTACTCAATACGAGGAGCGTTAACATGACGCCCCTTACTCGATTTGTTGACAATTGAATACGCATGAGCTGCACCGACAAGAAGGACGCCTGTAGTAAACGGCTTTCGCGACAAATGGGCGTAGATACCCTGCAGCATGACCTCATCGCGAAGTTCGTTTGTACTCCTCCAGGTTTCGTAGATCACTGGGAGCCTGGTATCGTGCGAAAGGCGTTGAATTCCGATCTCTATTGCGCCATAGATCGCAGACCATGCATCTCGACACCGCACACTATTTAGATAGGAGAAGCCATGCGTGGATACTTCGATCGTGTTTTGGTCGATCAAACGGCGATAGGAAGGACTTGTGGTCGCGATCCTTCTATCCAGATACTGCCAATCTCTGAAGAATGATTCCTCCGGCGTCGGACGATCTACAGGGACAAGCTCAGCGTCGGTTGCTTCACGGTATTGTCTTGCCGCACGTGACTCGAGATTGCTCCTTGCACCTTCATCAAAGACTGTGAACGAATCCGTTGGTATCTCTAAGAAGATAACCTCTGGTTTAACGCTTTCAATTATGTCTAGCAATGCCGAGGTCGTCGCAAGGCCACTCTCCTCGTGAACAGTGCCAATTAGGAGAATCTGAGTCATTCAGCCCCCCGGTATCTTTGAACGATTAAAAGCATTCTGAACATACAGATTGCACAGGCAGCGGCATGCGGTCCTACATATTCGAGGTGAGCACGAAGTGCCGACGAGCCCCGTACCTCGCAAGCCGCATCGATTTCTAGCGCCAGACCTTTTAGAGCAATTGACATCCGTTCTTTTCTTGTCGGTCCACTTGCTTTTTTGCAAGCGGCAACTCACGTCCCTGCATCCGCATGATGCAAGGTCGTCAAGTAGCGCAGGCACTCATCAATATCGGAACTCACGAAGCAGCCAAAGTCCTCATTCAAACCAAGGTCACGCCGAGACAGCATAGCCCGCAAAGGGCCGTCGGTGAAGAACCCGTCGCAGTAGCCGATCGCAGCCGTCGCGTGGTCAAAGTCGAACATGTCGTTCGGCTTCAGAGCCTGCTTCTTGTTCCAGCGAACAGCGGCATGCAGCAGGGACTTGATGTGGAGACTGCGCATTGTCTTGCGCCCGTCCTCCGTGTCCAGTGCGCCCACCAGAAATGACAGGCACAGCCGATCGACGTCGGCCCGCTCAGCGCTCCCCTCGGCCGGCAGCGCCCCGGCTTCGGGAGGCAGCATGGGCGCAACAATTTTCGCCAACGTGCCCGCGAACAGGTCCAGCACCCCAATCAATTCGTTCTTATAGGTCTTCCGAAAGCTCTTGAGATCCGCGGCATGAACGTGGTTCCGCTTGTTCAGATTCGCCGACATTTTCTGGAAATCGAGCGGGTCCGAGTGGACAAATGCATCGCCAAGATGCGAACACATCTGGACCAGGGAGGTGCTGTCCCACAAGTGGTCGAAGAAAGCCTTCTGTAGCGCTAGGTTTGTGGGGCCATCGAACGCCTTGTGCGTGGGATGGACAAAGCCCATCACGTAACCTAGCTTGGACCATACTAGCTCCCTCAAGGGATAGACACTGGCCGCAGGCTTCGTCGAGTGCATGTAATGCGCGATCTCAGTTCCCACACGCAGTTGGAACGGGACAAGCGTTACACCGAGGCTTAGTTCGTCGATTAGTTCAGCCGTGGCCACTCGGGAGACACTGTCGGTTTGCTTGAACAATTCGAGGAAAGTGCTGTCGCTGATCGGACAGAACGCAACGCCGGAATTCACCAAGGTACGCAGCTTGAAAAGCATCCTGGGAGCCATATCTGACCCTTCGGTATGAATTGCATCGCGTAGCAAGATCCAGAAGCGCAAGTCCAGGTAGATGGCTTTTCTGTGTGCCAGCATCTGCCCCAGCTCCAGCAGCCTGCCGCGGACGTGGCGATCGAGGCTTACATCCGGCGACGCCATGTGCCTCTCAATCGACGATCCTACATCTTGCGGGCTCATGCGATAGCTGTTGTTCGTCTAAGCGTCGTTGATTTTGGGCATGTAGTGCGTGAACTCAATCTGTGCGTCGTAGAGCGCAGAGAACCAATTGGATGAAATGGGGTTGGAGTTGACGGCAGGCGAGAGTGCCAGAGCGGCAGCCCGAACCGCTGGCGCATAGAAGCGCACTTCTACGTCTGTCAATGCCCGACTATCACCACTCACAGTGCCGGTGATAGCGGCACGCTTCAAATCGTCTTTCAATGACCGATAGAGATTCTCTACAAGTAGGCGATTCTCTGGCGACAGGTTCCACTTGGCGCCCAGTAGGTCCATGATCGCTTTGCATCGCTCATTGAAGCCGTCTAACTTGCCCCTAATCAACTGCAGTTCATGAGAATCCATGTCTTTATCCGCTTCCTCTCTCAGAGATCTTTGGTCTGCTTTGAGTCAATTAAGAATCGACAATCATTTAGCACCTGCAGAACAACACGGACTTCTGCGGCTATGCGTCGTCGTAGTCGAACACGTATTCAGCTAGGATATCTGTTGCAGGGTATGGTCCCCGCCCTCCGCCTCTCCGGCGTTGCTGCTCCGAAATGAGATAGAGATGCTTGCGCGCACGAGAACCCACAACGTAAAGCAACTTCTTCGCGCTAGCGGCACCCCCGTCCGCACCTTCCTCTTCGCTGAAATGGGGAACCATCCCTTGCAGCAAACCGAAGGCGATCACGACATCAAACTCCGCGCCTTTGACCCCGTGGATAGTGTTCACTGTGATGCCGCTTCGGTGTCGGAACACCTTGCGAAAGAAATCAATCTCGCCGATGTAGGGAGTGCCCTCTCTCCGCAACCTTTCGACCTTCGCTGCAGAACTATCGAAGAACGCCCGATGGTGTTCGCTTAGCAAGCGGTGAGATTGCCATTCGATCCCGAGTCGAGCCATCAACGCATCGAAATACAGCCTGAGGTATTGCAAGCCATCCGTCTCAGCGAGCAGTACTGAATTGCTCTCGCGAAGAAGTATTTTCCCGGTTATTCTGCGCGTGTCGAGGCCTTCATTGCCAAGGTCTTTTATCACCTCGTTCGCCCAGCGCATCCGTCTTACATGCTGATCAGGCGACGCCTGCGTCAACGCAATGCGTGACAGCCGATACCAGAAGTTCTCCTGGTCGCGGCTGAACGGAACCATTCCCGGACCGTCGAACTGAAACTCGGGCAGCGCACCGGCTAGCCGTCGCGTGACCCCAGCTAATAGAATCCACCATGGCGCCAACACACATATCTGCTCCGGACGGACTCCTTGTGCGGCGCTCAGCCTGATGAGCCGTGCAAGCTCGTCCTCCACTCCGTCACGGCCTACTACGGTGTTGTAGCTGATGGTGCTATTAAACGTTCGGTCAGGCCCAGCCCCGTGAATAACGGTCGCTTGGACGGTGAAGTTCGAGAAATACCTGATCAACCGATCGGTGGATCGGTAGTTCGAAGTCAGGGCACGTTCTTCGATGTGCACTCCACAGAGCTGCCGCAGCTCTGTTGCTGACATCGCGAATCCGCCGAGCGATCCAAAGATTGCCTGGTTGGGATCGCCTACAACAAACAGCCGGGTGCGCTCCTCGCCAGCTCGAACGATGGCCGCAACGATCTCGTACTGGATTCGCTTCGTGTCCTGGTACTCATCGATGAGTACCCACTGGAAGATGTTGGAAAGTACTTTCGCAATTTGCGGCTGGTTTCGGATAAGGCATGAGGCGTAGTACAGGATTAGCTCAAAATCGATCTGTCTGTTATCCGCGAGATGACGAAGGTACAGAGCAAAGATGGCATGAAGACGCGCGTGTTTGCTCTGATCCCTGCAGCCCAACACATAGCCGTGTTCGGTGTAGTAGTAGTCGCAGTCCCAATACGTGATTCCTTGCTGCGTCCGGCATAACACTTCCAGCAACTTTTCTTGCTCGTGGCTATCGATGATTCGGAAGCCATGCGCTAAGGCAGGCTCGTAGATAGCGTAGGGCTTCAGGATCCATTCAAGGCAAAAGGAGTGGATTGTCCCAATCCAAAGCTGGGAGGTGTCTACTCCGAGTCCCTCAATTCGCTCATGAATTTCGTCCGCTGCTCTGTGCGTGTACGTTAGCGCCGCGACGAACCTTCTGTCGCTGTCCAGGCGCGAGAGTTCATAGGCGATCTTGTAGGTAAGGGTCCTGGTCTTCCCGCTGCCCGGGCATGCCACCAGAAAAGTACTACTCTCTTCGCGAACGGTCTCTGACTGCTCTGCGTTCAGTTCCTTTTCTGTCCAAACGAAGGTCACGGTAGGTCGCCCAGGAATGGAAGTATCTGGTCATTCGACAGCCCGATGGCGGCAGCGGCACGGATGGTGTTGAAGTCAATCGTTCCCGCGTGGTACTGGAGTAGACGCTCCCAGAATGTTTGCAGCGCCGGTGGCGCGGCGGCGCCACCTGGGTTGTTCACAGTAATACGATGCTTAAGGATGTTGAAGATCACCTGTCTGGAAAAGGAGCCGTGAGCGAAGACGATCGCTTGACGTATGTAGGAAGGAATTACGGTCTTGTGATCGATGAGCTTGCCGAGACGAATGGCAAACCAGCCCTTGCCTTCGTAATTGGCCATTGCGAGAACTCGTCCTCCATACTGAACTAGATCGCCGGATCTCAATTGCGCCGTAGAGAGTGCCTGCGTCGCGGCCTGGCTGTAGACCGCGTTGACAGATGCAACTACCTTCTCGACGTTGCCCGCCGCCACGAAATCCACCTCAAACGTATGCGCGGCGAAGAACGGGCGAACCCATGCATTTCCAGCGGCTTCGGCTTCCAGGGTTAATCTCCGCCTCCCCCCTGAAACTTGGGCGTGAAGCAGCTTACTCTTGAAAGCCAACGTCTCAGGATCGTCCTCCGGCAAGGGATGCGGGTCCGTGAATGCCGCGTCAAGATCCGTGATGATCGAGCACCGTCGACGTATTCGAGCATCATGGAACAACACGGATATGTTGGAGAAGCCCGTGCTGCCGATGTTGATGAGACTAATTCCCAGCTCGTCGAGGCTGACGCCCAACACCTGCTTCACCATCAACGGAATGAGAATCTCTTCTGCATCCCCTTCAACCAGAAGCACGCTTTTCGCGAACAGTAGGTTGCTACGGACTGCATCGAGGTAGCGCTGAACATTGCCGACCTGCTCGGACCCGAGGCCGGCAGAGGGCTGGAATGCCTCGCAGCTCTTGCCGGTGCGTCCAAGGATGTTGACGCTCTTAATGTTGCTGACTTCCGAGATTTGCGTCGAATGCGTTGAGTAGATGATTTGCGCGCCCGCGTATCCGATTCGATCGAAGAGAGTCTTCTGTACATGTGTATGTAGATGCGCTTCAGGTTCTTCGATGAGCAGAAAGTTGGCAAGGGGCTGGCGTTCGTGCTGATACTGAAACTCCAGAAGCTTCAGTGTCAGGAAGATCAGATTTGCACCACCAAGGCTGAGCTCATGGATGCTGCCTTCATGGACTGCATCGAACTCACCAACGAAGAGCTTGAGTGACTGAAAGAGCAAGTCCGCTTCGTCTGGCAGATCGGACTTGATGGCGAGAAAGGCTGGCGAGTAGGTTTGACCCGCCGCACCGTGAATCGTCTGCATGATGTCGGAGCGAACGGTTTGGACGTCATTCAGCCCCTCGATCGCGGCATTCAACTGCCGGGCACGCTCTACGACCGGCTGAAACTGCAGTGGGTCGATCTGACCGCTCTTGCTCTTCAGCAAGGTGAGAAGCGGGTTGGTCCGGTTGCTATGGAATTCCGACACAACATCACGAAGGGCCTGAATGAAGGTGAACGAGACCTCCTTCGCGACTGACAGCATGCGCGGGATGGGCGCGCCTAGCTCTGGAAACTCTACTTCGCTGTTAAACACTGCATTGTCAAAGTCTCCGACGATACGCCGGTAGACAGCCGGATCGGAGAAATCAGCGCCACTCTTGCCCGTAAACAGGGTCTCGTAGTCGTCAATCGTTATGCGATCAAGAAGCGCATTCATCTCGACGACGTCATAGTCTTGAAGTGCCGCCAGATTCATTCTCATCTGTTTGTTCGGGCGGAATATCAGGTTGTAGGTGGAACGCTCTACCACACCACCTGCTTGGCCAACCCCGGTACCGTGGACGAAGAGGGCCTGCATCGCTTCATCAGCGCTGACTTCGTCAAATTCAACGCTGATGATGATCCAATGACCGCGCCAGGAGCCAAGCCCTCGATAGAAGTCGGACTCATCGAGCCTGTATGAAGCTCGGACCATGCTATCGTCCAGCATGAGCCGTATAGCTCTCAGAGCGTTGCTTTTGCCCGCGCCGTTCTCGCCAATGATCGTATTGACGCCCTTGTTGAATTGCAAGGTAGCGTTCGCGAAGTTGCGATAGTTGACTAGTGTCAGCTTGGATATGTGCATTCCGTCCTCCACTTTTTTCTACGGCAAGCGCGTAACTTACCACGTGTTTCAGGCACCAACGGAAAGACGGAGGCTATAAAGCACACAGTGTTAGTGTAGGCGGCACATCGTTTGCATGCTCGACAGGCGGATCAAAGCGAAGATGCACTCGGGTGCGGCAAATCGCTTGAGAACGCTCAGCCCGGGTACAGTCCGAGCGGGCGTGACTCCAACAGTTAACGACCACTCTTGCTGACAGCGGCCGTTGATTTTGAATTTATGAGCGTCTGCAACCAGCCTTGAACTGACATCCAAGCATCGGATGGCATCTGATCTGCCTATCTACTTCTTCATAGACGCGCGTGTAGATATTCGAGTTTGTGCGGAGCGCTGCGAACCGAGCTGATTCACCAATCGGGTTGCCGTCTTGCTCAGATGTCGACCAGCAGGGCCGGTATGAAGTCCGGGTTCAAGGGGACACGCTCTATGCCCGCATACCCGCGGGGATTACAGATCACCCGTGTCGCCCCATGTATGTAGTCCCTGTTGCTATGGACATGTCCATGTATCCACAATCTGGAACGCCCTACCAATTTCGCCAAGTTGGACGCATAGGCCGGGCTCAGGATGTCACCCACGAAAGGCTCGGGGATGGACGTCTCCAGAGGCGGGTGGTGGGTCACGACAACAGTCTTGTTGGGATCTCCCGCGGCAAGTTGCTGATCTAGCCAGGAAGCACTTTGCGCGTGGCGCCTCAAGGTGAACTGAGGGTGCAACCTTCCGTCTTGGTGATCCAACCATTCTTGGAGCTCTTCTGCCCGCGGGTCGACCTTGATCAGTCGGAAATCCGTCATGAGGCGCAGCGCCTCACTCATACTTTTCTCGCGACGCTCCTCGCCATACAGGCTGTAGTCTGTCCAAAGTGTGCAGCCCAGGAAACGCACGCCGAACAGATCAACGGAGTCGTTCTCCAGGAAGTGAATCCCCAGATCGGCCGACACATCCCTGATCTTTTGCAGATCCTGGTGCCAATAGTGGTTGTAGAACTCATGATTGCCAGCGACCAGGACAATTTCCTTGTCCGGAAAGGCACGCCGGGCCCAGATGGGGGCTTCGACGCCTTCATGGATGTCGCCGGCAAGCACCACCACATCAGCGCCGGCATCGATACGCCGCCCGTCGAGGACGGGATCCATATTGAGAGCCTCGATGTGCAAATCACTGAGGATCAATAACCTGGCCATGTCCATCATTCCTTTGCTTTACCTGTCTCAGAGACAGTGAGCCACTGCTCCTATACGGAACTTGTTCAAACCTCACTCTGCAGGCTTTGGCTATTGAGTTCCAGCTGCCAACGCGCACGTGCGCTTCATCAACCAGACTACTTCGTCATTGATGAGGCAACACTGTAGAAATCAAGTTCAGATCTGTCGCAGCCAGAAAGATACTCTTGGTTTTTTTCGCTCAATTTTAATGCGCAAGCACGCACACTCAATACGCGGAACCTCTGACAACTGGGATGACGCTCGAGCACCGTCTACGACGAGAATTAGTCGGAATGCCGGGCTACTAGTCAGGGATTTCATTCGAACTTTACCGTCACAAACAGACGTATTCACAGCAGCAGGCAGAGAGTCCTCTCCGCAGCGATTCCAGTCGATCAGGTATCCGGGTCAGTCAATAAGCGCTGCAGTAGCGCCTCGATGAACGTCGTGAACCGGCCAGAGTCCGCGCTCGCGCAGCGGCACAGAAGCGCATAGAAACGCTTGCCGATAGATTGCTCAGCCTAGCGCAGTCCACTCGACTGATCTATCGCTGCCGTCTGCGCTGGCCTTACCTGCCAAGTCGGCTCTCCAGATACTCGACCGTTCTGATCAGTCCGGCCTCTGTAGAAATATGCTCCCCTGGCACACCGCCCACACCTTTATCAAACCCTCGCAACCAAAGGCGTAGTTGCGCCCTGTCGCCGCCGACCAGGGCCTCCACAGCCTGAAACAGCCGAACCAGCAAGAGACAGCGTGTACCCGAATACGTGTCGGCTTGCACCAGTGCAAGACCACCACGCAGTAGACCGGCTTCGCTAGCGGTGTAGCCGATGACCTGCCCCAGCTCTTGGTCATCCAGGCCAAGGAGATCCGCTGCGCGCAATGTGGCGCGGGTCAGTACCTGGCTGGCGTCCTGTGGGGTCATGGCTGGCTGAAGGTCAAGGGCCGGTTGTCCTTAGATCACGACCAGGCAGCTGGCCTGATAAGCAGGATTCTCCAATTTAAGCGACTCGCGCCCTGAGAGCCTGCCGCGGGGACTCAGCGAATAGCCGGCCGGGTTCGAGACCACCCTGCATCGCCCCACCTGGTAGTCGAAACTATCATGCGCATGCCCATGAATCCAGAGATCCGTCCGATACATTAGATCCGATAGGTCGGAGGCAAAAGCCGGTGTCAACGGGTGGCCAACGTACTTGCGGTGCACGCTCAGGCGATGGGGTGCATGATGGCTGATCACCACCGTCTTTCCGACGAATTCATGTCCTAGTTCGCCTTCGAGCCAGATACGGGATGCCAGGTGATCCGCCAGCATCAGGGCTGGCGTGATCAGCTCCGTGGGGGACTCGGCTGATCGGGTACGGATCTCGAAGAAGTCCTTCAGATACGTCCCCGCCAACTCCATGGCGCTGGGTGCCGGACGCGCCCTATCGATGGCGAAGTCGGTCCAGAGGGTCGTCCCCAGAAAGCGGACACCGCCGATGACGCAGGCGTCGTTGTCCAGGATCTGGATGGACGTGCCGGCAGTCGCCTCCCGCAAACTCTCCCGGACATCTTCCCAGGTCTGTCCATAGAACTCATGGTTTCCCGGGACATAGAGTACGGGGACAGGCCAGTTGCGGAAATGCCGTATGGCCTCAACGCCGATATGGATGTCCCCAGCCAAGATCAGCAGCTCAGCGTCCGGATGCGGGTCGACCAGGAGCTCTGCCCCCAGATCCTCAGGCAGGAATTCCAGATGCAGGTCAGAGGCGAGTTGGATTCTCAAGCGTGTTCAACCATTACGGGGATGGATGCTCCAGCCCTACCACCAAATGTAAGAGTTTCATGCACGTGCCAGGTGCACGGTGCTTTCCGGGCCGGCAAGGTCATTCTCCCCTAAAGACGGGCCTGATGCTGGACGCTATCAGGTCCCGGTGCTCCAACACGCCAGGTCCTAAATTCGCTCCTAGAAAGTACATGGTGTCGCGCGAAGTAACAGATGCCATCCTGCACTCGTTAAGATGGGGCAGTCGACAGCACACAGAGAAAGAAATGGCCAACTTTGCCAGCCAGCTCAAGGCCGAGATCTCGCGCATTGCCCGCAAAGAGATCCGCGCCGAAACCCAAGCCTTGAAGAAGGCGTCAGCTCAGTACCGCGCTGATATTGCGGCGCTCAAGCGGCGTATTGCCGAGCAGGATCGATCGATCGCCAGGCTGCGTAAAGGCAAACCTGCAGTCGAGACCCGCAAGTCGCCCGAGGAAGGTCCTCAGCTGCGCTTCCGTGCCGATGGCTTTGCCACCCTGCGCAAGAAGCAGGGCCTTTCGGCGGCCGATATGGGCAAGCTGCTGGGCGTGTCGCTGCAGACCGTCTACCACTGGGAAAAGGGGCAGTCCAAGCCCAGGGCCAGCCAGATGCAGCGCATCGCCGAGGTGCGCAAGCTCGGCAAACGGGGCGCGGCAGCGCGCCTGGCCGAAGGCTAGGCAGCACCTGACGGTGGAGTCGCATTGACCATGCGAGCGATTCTTGTTCTGGCTTTCGCCTTTCTGGCCCTACCCAGCCAGGCTGAGCTGATCAGCGGCCGGGTGGTTCACGTGGCCGATGGGGACACGGTCACGGTGCTCGATGCAAACAAGGTGCAACACAAGGTTCGCCTGGCCGGAATCGACGCCCCTGAAAAGTCCCAGGCCTACGGCGAACGCTCACGGGAGTCCCTTGCTGAACTGGTGGCAAACCGGACGGTCATCGTCGACACCGAGAAGCAGGACCGCTATGGACGCCGGGTCGGCAAGGTCCTGGTGAACGGCAAGGACGTCAACGTCGAACAGATCCGGCGTGGACTGGCGTGGTTCTACCGGCACTATGAGCAGGAGCTTTCGGATGCGGATCGGCAGAGCTACGACCGCGCGGAAGGGGAGGCAAGAGACTATCGTCGAGGACTGTGGGCGGACCCGTGGCCGGTACCGCCGTGGGAGTTCAGGGCCGGCGGGCGGCGATGATAGGCAGGCTCTGGTTCGACAGAATTGAGCGCCGACATGTGCTGGAGGCTCTTGGGCAAAGGTTTAAGACGGGAATTCCACCACCCAAATATGCTAGTTCGGACTCAGTGGATCCAGGGAACGATGGCCTCCGGAAACTCCACGCCGTCCGGGCTCACCGACGGCTGATCGCTATCGATCAGAAGAAACCCACGACTGGGAGTCTTACACAGCCTGCAATGCGAAAGCATGTAGAGCGACTCCTCGCTTGTATCTTGGACGGAGCTCCGCCCAACAGCTTTGTAAACACCGCCACAGTTTGGGCACAGGACCGTTGGCATCTTTGCCCCTTTCTGATGACTTTGTCTCCGGACAAGTTGTCTAGCATAGCTATGACTAGACGCTATAGCCAGCATGATTTACAGATGTAAGGACGATTGAACCTACTGGCAGGTCTAGCTCCTCAGATCGGTCTGGTTGTCGGGTTTAGGCGGCGGATTCAACCGGTCGATGCAACACTAGGAACGGCCGGAATGCAGCGGTTGCTGTCTTTCACTTCGGAATCATGACCGTCCAATTGCGGTCACATAGCGGTCGCTCGGTGCCAAGAGGAGCGACCCCTCAACACTACCGTTCAGCAGAAGCCACGTCTTTGCGGCGATCGACTGCAACGGTTTGCCGGGCTCGTTGCAGCACCGCAAGCGTAAGCTCCACATCGAAGGAGAGGCTCCGGTAATTGCTGGGCATTGACTCTTCCTGGGTATCGAGGAGGCTAGTTGTATACGAGGCGCTGCCTATTGCTCTGGGCTTGTCGCGAGTCAACCTTTGCCCGCCACAGAAACGTGAGCTTTACGGACGTGACTCTGTGAAGAATCTCTCGAATCTTTATCGCTTGTCGGTCGAGACAGTTCACCGAGAATTCCACAGTTCGCGGCAAGTTGAGCCTCGCAGCAACGCTCGCGCAAGCGCTTGAGCTGCTTCTCGAGCGCACGTAACTCCCTTATCCGATCGGCGACATGTCCGATGTGCGCATCCAGAAGTGCATTCACGTCACCGCAGTCCGATGCAGGATCGTCCTTGAAGCGCAGCAACTGACGGATTTCATCCAAGGTCATGTCCAGACCGCGGCAGTGGCGGATGAACGCAAGCCGCTCGGCGTGGGCCTCACCATAGATTCTGTAGTTGCCGTCGGTGCGATCGGGTTCGGGTAACAGACCTTCACGCTCGTAGTAGCGTATGGTTTCGACCGAGGTTTGCGTTAGTTTCGACAGATCACCGATCTTCATGCTGCTGCTCCCTGGGGTCAGGCCCCGGCCACCCGAGGCTGAAAAGCAATCAAAGCCATGCCCAGCAGACAGATCGCGCCGCCCACCATATCCCAGCGGGTGGGCGCGACACCATCCACACGCCAAAGCCATAGCAACGCCACCACCACATAGACACCACCATAAGCCGCATAGGTACGACCAGCAGCCTGCGGGTGCAGTGTCAGCAGCCACGCAAAAAATGCCAATGCCAGCGCCGCAGGCAACAGCAGCCAAGGGGTGCGTCCCTGGACCAGCACCAGCCAGGGCAGGTAGCAGCCGACGATCTCCACCACAGCGGTAAGGACGAACAAAAATGGGACGCGCAGGGCTTCAAGCATGGCAAAGAGGATATGGGAACAGGGTTATTGCATCTTAGCGGCTTGACTCTATAGCCGCTACAGGGTTTCCAATTCAATCCAACAAGGAGTGGACATGCAAGGACAGAACCTCTCAGAACAAGTCAAAGACATCGGATGCGCCTGCGACAGCGGCTGCAGCAGCATGCCCGCGCCTGCCCGCGTCGAGGCAGGACAGCCCGGGGCACCAGGCACGGTTTTTCGCATCCCGAGCATGGATTGCGCTTCTGAAGAAGGCGAGATCCGGCACGCGTTGGCTGGCATCTCGGGAATTCAGGGACTGAATTTCCAGTTGTCTGCGCGCACCCTGCGTATCGATGCCCCGGCCGAAGTCCTGCCGCGCGCCCTGGACGCAATTCGCCAGGCCGGCTTTGATCCCCAGCCCGTAGCACCGCTGGGACAGGCTGACCCGCATGCACCCATGTCCGAGGGGCTGTGGCGTCTGGGCGGCTCCCTGCTGCTGGCGGTCGCCGCCGAGCTGCTGGACTTCTTCGCGCCCGAGACGGCTCTGTACAAGGGGGCAGGCATGGCCCTGGCAGCGGCAGCCATCTGGCTGGCAGGCTTCTCTACTTACCGCAAGGGCTTTACCGCGCTGCGGCAGGGGCGGCTGAACATCAGCGCCTTGATGACGGTGGCTGTCACGGGCGCCTTCCTGATTGGTCAATGGCCGGAGGCGGCAATGGTGATGGCGTTGTACGCCATCGCTGAACTTATCGAAGCGCGGGCCGTGGACCGGGCACGCAATGCCATCAAGAGCCTGCTGGATCTCACGCCGGACACAGCCGAAGTCCGCCAGCCCGATGGTGAATGGAAGATGCTTGCTGCGGCCGATGTTGTGCTGGAAGCCATCGTCCGGGTCAAGCCCGGCGCGCGCATTCCGCTCGATGGTGTGGTCATGACGGGCAACAGTGCGGTCAACCAGGCCCCGGTGACGGGCGAGAGCATGCCGGTGGACAAGGTCACCGGCGATCCGGTCTTTGCCGGCACCATCAACGGCACCGGCGCGCTCGAAGTGCGCGTGACGGCCGCCGCCAGCAACACCACATTGGCCCGCATCATCCAGGCCGTGGAACAGGCCCAGGGCAGCCGTGCACCGACCCAGCAGTTCGTGGACCGTTTCGCCTCCATTTACACCCCGGCGGTGTTCGCGCTCGCCGTGGCCGTGGCACTGTTGACGCCCTGGCTCATGGACCTGAGCTGGATGGAGGCCCTGTACAAGGCTCTGGTCCTGCTGGTCATCGCCTGCCCTTGCGCTCTGGTGATTGCCACGCCGGTCACGGTGGTCAGCGGCCTAGCCTCGGCGGCGCGCCGCGGCATCCTCATCAAAGGCGGGGTCTACCTCGAAGGCGCCCACAAGATCAAGGTCATTGCGCTGGACAAGACCGGCACCATCACCGAAGGCAAGCCCCGGCTGGTGGCCACCGAGGCGCTGCCCTCGCCAATCCCCCAAGCACAGGTGCTGCGCTGGGCGGGCGATCTGGCGGGTCATTCCGATCACCCGGTGTCCAAGGCCATTGCCCAGGGACTGGATCACAGCAATGGTCAACTGGAACAGTTCACGGCTTTGCCGGGTCGCGGCATCCAAGCCCGCAACGACGGGCAGACGCTGATCCTGGGCAACCATCGCCTGGTCGAGGAGCGGGGCCTGTGCAGCCCGGCGATCAAGGCAAGGCTGGCGGAACATGAGGCCCAGGGGCGGACCGTGACGCTGCTGGCCATGGACAGTCAGGTGCTAGCCCTCTTTGCCGTGGCTGACACCATCAAGGAAAGCTCACGCGAGGCCCTGTCCGAGTTACATGCACTGGGGGTGCGTTCGGTGATGCTGACGGGCGACAACCCGGCCACGGCGCAGACCATCGCCCGGCTGGCCGGTATCGACGATGCCCGCGGCAATCTGCTGCCCGAGGACAAGCTGATTGCCATCGAGGACCTGCAGGCACGCCACGGTGCCACCGCGATGACCGGAGATGGCATCAACGATGCGCCGGCCCTGGCGCGTTCCGACATCGGCATCGCCATGGGCGCGGCGGGCACGGACACGGCCATGGAGGCGGCCGACGTGGTCATCATGAATGACGACCTGCGCCGCATTCCTGAACTGATCCGGCTGTCCCGCCGAACCCGGGCCGTGCTTTGGCAGAACATCGTGCTGGCCCTGGGCATCAAGGCTGTCTTCCTGGTGCTGACCGTCCTGGGCAGCGCCACCATGTGGATGGCCGTGTTCGCCGATATGGGGGCGAGCCTGATCGTGGTGTTCAATGGCCTAAGGCTGTTGCGCAAATGAACTTCATGCCGATTTCAAACTGGCGCTGGCATGGCCTGGCATTGCTTGCTGCGATGCTGGATCAGGCGAGCAAAAGTTTGATCACCAAGACCTTTGCACTTGGAGAGCAAGTTCCTGTCACCACATATTTCAATCTGGTTTATGTACTGAATCCTGGCGCTGCCTTCAGCTTCCTGGCTGATGCGGGTGGTTGGCAACGTTACTTCCTCATCGCTCTGGCGCTGCTTGTATCTGTCTGGCTGGCGTTCTCGCCAAAAACGCAAGGTCCTCGCGACGAGGCATTGGGCTTGAGTCTGATACTTGGCGGAGCCGTTGGCAATGTCCTGGATCGCATGATCACGGGGAAGGTCGTGGACTTTCTTGACTTTCATTGGAATGAAATGCACTGGCCCGCATTCAATCTCGCCGACGTGTTCATCAGCATGGGTGTGTGGGCGCTGATCTGGACATCCTTTCCAGAAAAACCATCAAAAACTTCACCCCCCATTAGGTTCTGAAAAATCCTCATGCCTCATGAATTGCAGGATCGACAAAAGTTCCAGCGGCACCTGGGTCCGCTGGCTGTGCGTTGACGAATCTTGGTAATCGGAGTAGCGTCATTTCCCCATTGGGGTTTTCAAGGAGATTGCTAAATGAAATTAGCAGTACTGACAGGGGCATTGGTCTTGGGACTCATGGCTGGGGCGCCCGCTCATGCACAGCCATCCGGCAACCCCGACAAGAATGCGCAAGCGCAGTCTAAAGCGTCCAATCTCACAGACTTTGACAAGCAGACGGCACAAATCCAGGAAAACATCCAGAAGATGCAGGAGCAGATGGACAGGATTCGTCAGACACAAGACCTCCAAGAAAGACAAAAATTGCTCCAGGAACACTGGGCGACGATGCAAAACAGCATGGGGATGATGCAAGGCATGTGGGGGCCTGGCGGGATGATGGGCGGCCACATGAGAGGAGGTCCGATGATGGGCTGGCGTGGGATGGAGGGCTACTATTCCAGACTCACCCCGGAGCAGATGAAACAACGTCAGTACATGATGGATCAATACATGGGGATGCAGCAGCAGATGATGAATCACATGATGATGCATCAGAACTATATGTGGAGACAGCCCTCCAAGTAAGCAAAATCTGAAGCATGTTGTGGCTGCTCGGTCGATCGTCAATCTGTCAAATACTTTGTGGCTAGAATAGCCCGCATGCGTCGCTGGTCCATCATTTTTCTGCTGACACTGCTCCCGCTGCAACTCAGCTGGGCAGCGGTGAGTACGTATTGCCAGCACGAAACCGGCGCAGCGGCCCAGCACTTCGGCCATCACGAGCATCAGCACCATGCTGATGAGACGGCCCAGGACGGCAACGGCACCAAGATACTGGGTACCGTTGACGCAGATTGCCCGGTCTGCCACGCAGGCTGTGCCACGGCCCTGCATGAGTCCCCCGCTATGCCCTTGTTGTACTCGGCCTCCGATGTGCACACTGGCCCGCGATTCCTGCTCTCTTCGCCTAATCCCACCCTGCCTGAACGGCCCAACTGGGCCCGCCTCGCCTGATCGGCGAGGTAGGCATCCCTGCCCACTTCCGTGACCTGGCGCATCGCTGATGCGCTTGGTACACCTATAGCGATCTACTGATCGCGCCTCGCCGATTCCCCAAATGTCTTTCCCATTTTGGAGAATCGCATGTCGCGAATCGAACGGAATTTATGTATCGCACTGGCCGCGCTGGGCTGGAGCATCGGCGGTGTCTGGGCCCAGCTCAAGCCGCCTCAAGCCATTCCTGACCCTGCTCAGCCCCCCCACTTGGCGTCACCGCCACAACTTGGTTTTCGTCTGGCACCACCATCGGCATCGGCGAACACCCCGGTCCTCACGCTGGCCGAAGTGTTTGACGCCGCCTGGCAGCGCCAGCCTGAGGCCAGGTCGCTGCAGGCTCGCCAGGATGCTGCCGCAGCGCGTAAGGAAGCTGCGGCCAGCTGGACGGCGGAACCCGTCGCCCTGGAGCTGTCGGGCCAAACCGACCAGATGAACAACAACCTGGGTCGTCGTGAATACACGGCTGGTGTCGCCGTCCCTCTTTGGCTACCAAACGAGCGTTCCCGCAGCATGGTGGTCGCGGAAGCCGAACAACGTGCCATAGCAAGCAGCACCCTGCTGGCGCAGCTGCAGACGGCTGCCGAAGTACGTGATGCCTACTGGTCGTGGCAACTGGCCCGGATCGGTTTCGTGCTGACGCGTGAGCGTCTTCTCAATGCCCAGCAACTCACGGCCGATGTCAGCCGCCGTGTACGCGCCGGCGATCTGGCACGGGCCGATCAGCACCAGGCCGAGGGTGCACAAGCCGGCGCCGAAGCCGAGCTGGCCGAGGCCTCCAGCGCCCTCGCGGCGACAGGTCAGCGCCTGCGGGCGCTGAGCGGCTTGAACCTGCCAACCGACACCACGGTCCCGTCCGAAGCCTTGCCTGCCGAACCCCAACCGGATATTCCGCAAGATGCGGCGGCCCTGGGAGAACGGCATCCCGCGGTGGTTGAACTGCTCAACCGGACCGAGATCGCGCGCAGCTCGGCCGAGCTGGCCCAGGCCAGGACGCGGGGCACGCCTGAGCTGATGCTGGCCACGAGCCGGGAGCGCGGAGTTTTCGGTGAAAACTACCAGCAAAGTGTCACTGTCGGCGTGCGCATCCCCTTCGGCTCGGACAGTCGTAATCGCGCCAGCGTCGCCACTGCCCAGGCGCAGGCCATTGAAGCGGAAACGCAGCTCGGCCTGGAGCGAGACCGCATCCAGACCAGTCTGGACGGCGCCCGTGTACGCCTGGAGTCGGCCCAGACGCAACTCACGGCGGCTGAGCGACGGGCCCAACTGGCACGTGAATCACGCACTTTTTTCGAGAAATCCTTCCGCGCCGGCGAGACCGATCTGCCCACACGCCTGCGCATCGAGCTGGAAGCCATCGCCGCCGAACGACAGGCCGCCCGCTCCCGTGTCGAACTCGCCGCCGCCATCTCGGCCCTGCGTCAGGCCCTGGGCCTGCTGCCCCAGCAAAGTACCCCGTGAAACGGAAACCATCATGAAACGACTCCAACAACTTCTTGCCTTGAGCCTCACGGTCCTCACCCTGGGCATCACCCCGCCCAGCTGGGCGGGCCCCGGCCACGACCACGGCGAAGCCCCAGCCATGTCAGAGGGATCCGCATCCCCGCGTTTCACGGCGGTGTCCGAGAGCTTTGAGCTGGTGGGCATCCTGCAGGGCAGGCAGCTCACGCTGTACCTGGACCACAGCGCGGACAACAGCCCGGTCGCCGACGCGCGCCTGGAACTCGAACTGGCCGGGCAGAAGATTCCCGTCCAGGCCCAGGGCATCGGTGAATTTGTCGCCTCCCTGGCCCAGGAACTCCCCCCTGGACAGCACGCCGTCATGGCCACGGTGGTCACCACCCGTGAAACCGATCTGCTCGCAGGTGAGCTGGATCTGCACGAGGACGAGCATAGCGATGCGCAGACCGATTTCCGCGCTTGGCTGATTTATGCGGGCCTGGCCCTCGCGGTTCTGGTCCTGCTCGTCTGGGACCTGCTTCGTCGCTTCGGCCGTCGTCATCCTTTCCTGGGAGGTGCAGCATGAACACCCAATACCTGAAATTCATTCCTTCGTTCGCCACTGCACTGCTCTTGGCCGTTGGCTTCCCCTCAGTCTGGGCTGGCGAAGGGCATGACCATGGTGATGCCCCCGCCGCTGTCAACGGCAATGGGCCCAAACGACTGCCCGATGGCAGCGTCTTCCTGCCCAAACCGGCCCAGCGGCAGCTGAACGTGCGCACCGCTACCGTCAGTCTTGCCGAGCTGCCCCGCTCGATCGAGCTGGCCGGCAAGGTCGTCATGGACCCCAATGCCGGCGGCAAGGTCCAGGCCATGGTTGCGGGGCGTATCGAGCCTGGTCCCCGCGGGCTTCCCAATGTGGGCCAGAACGTGCGCAAAGGCCAGGTGCTGGCCTATGTGATCCCTTCGACCGGGCTGATCGAACGCTCCAACCAGTCCGCCCAGCTGGCCGAACTGCGCGCGGCCAGGAGCCTGGCAGAGAAGCGCCTGGCCCGCCTGCAGGAACTCGCGGACACCGTGCCGCGCAAGGAACTGGAAGCCGCCCAGAGTGAAGTCGACAGCCTGGGCGAGCGCGTGGCTGCCGTAGGCGCGGGCCTGAGCAATCGCGACGCGCTGGTGGCCCCGGTGTCCGGCGTGATCGCCTCCAGCCATGTGGTCGCGGGCCAGGTTGTGGATGCCCGCGAACTGGTCTTCGAGGTCATCAACCCGGCACGCCTGCGCATCGAGGCCCTGGCCTACGACGCCGAGGTGGCCCGCAATGTGGCGGGCGCCAGTGTGGCCATCGGGACGCAATCGATCCGTCTGGGCTTTATCGGAGCAGCCCGCAGCCTGCGCGAGCAGGCACTACCCATGTTGTTCCGGGGCGAAGGCGCTGCACTTTCCAGCCTGGCCGTAGGACAACCGGTGAAGGTCTACGTCCAGACCGCGACGCGCGTGAGCGGCCTGCGTGTCCCTGCCGCCTCGCTCATGAAAAACCCCGCCAACCAATCCGTGGTCTGGGTCAAGAAGGCGCCGGAGCAGTTCGAGCCACGCGTGGTCACCGTCGAGCCGCTGGATGGTGCCTCCGTGGCCATCACCTCCGGCCTGCAGGCCGGCGACCGGGTGGCTACCCAAGCTGCTGCCCTGATTAACCAGATCCGCTGACCGGGAGCCCCGCATCATGTTCAAGTGGCTCCTCGATAACAGTCTGGGCAACCGGCTGCTGGTGATCATCGCCAGCTTGGTGCTCATGGCCTATGGCGCATTCACGCTCTCACGCACACCCGTGGACGTGTTTCCAGATCTCAACAAACCCACGGTCACCATCATGACCGAGGCCGGTGGCATGGCCGCGGAAGAGGTGGAACAGCTCATTACTTTCCCCCTGGAAACGACCATGAACGGTCTACCGGGCGTGGAAAGCGTGCGGTCCGTCTCCAGCGCAGGCCTGTCCTTCATCTATGTCACTTTCGACTGGAGCACGGAAATCTTCCGGGCCCGGCAGATGGTGTCGGAGCGGCTTTCTGCCATGGAGGAAGGTTTACCGCCTGGGGTGACCCCGCGCATGGGGCCCATCAGCTCCATCATGGGCGAGATCATGCAGATCGCGATCCCGATCGACACCAGCAAGATATCTCCCATGCAGGTGCGCGAGTACGCCGACTGGGTGCTGCGCCCCCGCCTCATGGCCATCCCCGGGGTGGCACAGGTCATCCCCATCGGGGGGGAGGTGCGCCAGTTCCAGGTCCAGCCCAACACCAGCCGCATGGGGGAGCTCGGCATTACGCATGAGCAGCTGGAGTCCGCGCTCAAGGGTTATTCCTCCAACACCTCGGGTGGTTTCCTGGAACTCAACGGCCGCGAGTACCTGATCCGCAACCTGGGCCGCACCTCGCGCCTGGATGATCTGAAGAACCTTGCGCTCACAACCCGCAACGGCCAGCCCATCCTGCTGCGCCAGCTGGCCGATGTGACCTTCGCCCCGGCCCTCAAACGCGGTGATGCCGGTTTCGAAGGCAAACCTGCCGTGATTCTGGGGGTGCAGAAGCAACCGGCTGCGGACACCATCCACCTGACCCGCTCCATCGAGTCAGCGCTGGAAGCCATGCAGCGCTCCCTGCCGGTCGGCATGGACAGCCCGAAAGTGACGTTCCGGCAAGCCAGCTTCATCGAGGCATCCATCACCACGCTGCAGGGCAAATTGATTGGCGCTTCTATTTTTGTAGCACTGATCCTGTTCTTCTTTCTGGGTACGCTGCGGCCAACCATCATCGCGCTGACCGCCATCCCGGTGTCGATTTTCGTGACGGCCCTGGTGTTTCGCTACTTCGGCTTGTCCATCAACACCATGACGCTGGGCGGCCTGGCCATCGCCATCGGTGGCCTGGTCGACGATGCCGTGGTGGGGGTGGAAAACGTGCTGCGCCGCCTCAAGGTGGACCGTGCCCAGCACCCCGACCACCGCCTGCACCCCTTGGAGCTGGTGGGTGCAGCCACCATGGAAGTGCGTTCGGCCATCCTGTACGCCACGGTCATCATCGTGCTGGTCTTCCTGCCCTTGTTTGCGCTGCCGGGCATGGAGGGGCGCCTGTTTGTGCCGCTGGGCATCGCCTTCATCGTTTCCACCTTGGCCTCGCTGGTGGTCTCGGTGACGGTCACACCGGTGCTGTCCTTCTACCTGCTGCCAAAGATGAAGTCCCTGGACCATGGGGACACCCGCCTGCTGGCCTGGCTCAAGCGCAAGTACCAGACCAGCCTGCAGGATGTGCTGAACCGGCCTCGTGCGGCGCTGGTCACGGCGGCAGTCGCGGTGCTGGTTTCCTTGCTGGCGGTGCCATTTTTCCCCAAGACTTTTCTGCCGCCTTTTAATGAGGGAACGCTGCTGGTCGGACTGCGGCTCAACCCGGGCGTGACCCTGGCCGAATCCTCCGCTCTGGCGCAGCAGGCCGAGACGCTGGTCAAACAGGTTCCGGAAGTGATCCACGTGGGCCGTCGCAGCGGTCGGGCCGAGCTGGACGAACACGCCGAGGGTGTGCATGTGAGCGAGCTGGACGTGGGCCTGCTCCCGGCTGGTGAGCTCAAGCGCACCATGGGCGAGATCTCCGCCGACATCCGCTCGCGCCTGGTCAATCTGCCGGCGGCCATTGCCATCGGTCAGCCAATCTCGCACCGCATCGACCACATGCTCTCGGGGGTTCGTTCCCAGATCGCCATCAAGATCTTCGGCGACGACCTGGACACCTTGCGCGGGCAGGCCGATGTGCTGCGTGGCCGGCTGGCCACGATTCCGGGCATGGCCGACCTGGAGATCGAAAAACAGGTGTTGGCGCCGCAGATCAAGGTCCGGGTGGATTACGCAGCTGCAGCGCAGTACGGCGTGCCGACCCCTCAGATCCTGAGCACGCTGCAAAGCCTGGTCGAAGGAGAAAAGGTCACCCAGATCGTTGAAGGCAGCCGGCGTTTTGCCCTGGTAGTGCGCCTGCCTGAATCCGCACGCTCGGTCGAGGGTCTGGGCAACATCCTGCTGGAGACACCCTCCGGGCGGGTGCCCCTGTCGCGCATCGCGACCATCGAAGACGGGGATGGCCCCAACCAGATCAGCCGCGACGACGGCAAGCGGCGCATCGTGCTGTCGGCCAATGCCCAGGGCCGGGCCTTGTCAGAGATCGTGACCGATATCCGCCGGGTCGTCACCGAAACCCGGCTGCCCGAGGGCTACTTCATCACCCTGGGGGGGCAGTTCCAGGCGCAGGAGGAAGCCTCACGTCTGGTCGGCCTGCTGTCCATCGTCTCGCTGGTGCTGATGTTTGTCGTGCTGTACAGCCGCTACAAGTCCGTCATCCTGTCCGCACTGATCATGGGCAACATCCCCCTGGCCCTGGTGGGGGCCGTGCTGGGGTTGTGGCTGTCCGGACAGCCGCTGTCAGTGGCGGCGCTGGTCGGGTTCATCACGCTGGCAGGCATCTCGGTGCGTAACGGCATCCTGAAGGTCAGCCACTACCTGAACCTCATGCGCAGCGAAGGTGAAGGTTTCGATCACAAGATGATCCTGCGCGGCTCGATGGAGCGGCTGAGTCCGGTGCTGATGACAGCGCTGGTCACGGCCTTTGCGCTGGCACCCTTACTCTTCGAGGCCGAGCGCCCGGGCACCGAGATCCTGCACCCCGTGGCGGTGGTGATCTTCTCGGGCCTGATCAGCTCCACCCTCCTCGACACCTACCTGACTCCCGTCATGTTCTGGCTCTTTGGTCGCAAGGACGCCGAGCGCCTGCTCGATGACCGCAGTGCCGAAGCGTTCTGAACCCATGCAAACCGAGTTTTTTCCTGCAGCCCTACCTCAACGAAAGGACGTTCCATGAAGTTACTAGCATCTATCACAGCGCTTGCGCTTTTCTCGGGCACCGTGGCACATGCTGCGGGCCCACACAGCCATGGCGAAAAACCTTTGCATGGCGGCGTGGTCGCAGAAGCCAGAGACATCGACTTTGAACTGGTAGCGCAGCAGGACAAGCTGCGCCTCTACCTGCGCGATCACGGCAAGAAAGTTGACGTGAACAACGCGACCGCCACACTGACCTTGCTCAATGGAGCGGACAAACAGGAGGTGGCACTCGTGCCGCAGGACGAATGGCTAGGCGCTGCCGGGGAATTCAGGGTTGCCAAAGGAACCAAGGCGGTAGCTGTGGTCAAGCAGGCTGGGAAAACCGTGACGGTCAGGTTCGTCCTGCCGTAAAGCTACCGCGATTCAGGCGACTGGGGTTGTCGGAGGACGGTTCTGCCGGACAGATGTCAGTTGCCTGTTTCAGATTCGTGGTTACTTGAACTTGAACCCGCGCATGACATACAGATCAGACTATAAAAGATGGCCGTCATCACAGTGATCAGATGGACCCGCTGAAACTTTCGGGTGAAAGAAATGCCACGAGTCTTGGCGAGATCACTGGATCGTCGGCAAGACTCGTGAGGTACAGATTCAAAGGGGCAAAGGCATCTCCTCAAACCGGGTATGCCTAAATGACAGATCAGTTCTCGTGACCTTGGCGCTGCAGGAAGTCCAGGCGAGCACTCTCGCTGCTGGTCATGGAGATCTTCTGGCCGTCAGCTGTGTCCAGGACTTGGCCTTTGGGGAGATGGACGGCGCGGTCGAACTTGTCGGCCACTGCCATCATTCCGTCCTTGAAAACGAATACAGTGCCGCCGTCCTTCAGGCGGTAGGTCTTGTCGACATTGTTTGCCAGCGAGTCGGTGGCAAAAGCGGTCGATGCCAGGGTACTGAGCACGACGGCAGCGAAGAGCGAGGTGATTCGGGTGTTCATATCAGGGCCTTTCTTGAAATACAGATGCAATGTCAATCAATGCACTTTGTGCGAATGCACGTTATGTATTCTGTCGATCAGCCCTGACATGAAGATGTGCCGGCGATTACATTTGCGTTAGTTCCAATGCGCCGCTGCCTGAGTAAGGGTATTGTCTGAGTTCATACTCATGTAAGTCTGACTTTTCTGAACTCCAGAGTAAATCTTGTTCGGCCCTGAGCGGACGAAACTTCGATCTTCCCTCCGTGTGCTTCAACAATTGCTCGTGTGATGGCGAGTCCCAATCCAGTCCCGTCAGAGTCCGGCTGCGCTCGTGATGGATCCGCACGATAGAAGCGGTCAAACAGCCTGGGCATGATTTTCGGGTCAATGCCGTCACCCGTGTTCTCCACAGAGACTTTGGTTGATTTTTCGGTATCGCTGATCTCGATGCAGACCTGCCCAGCCATCTTTGTATGTCGCAAGGCGTTGGACAACAGGTTGCTCACCGCTCTGCGAAACATCAGCCGATCGCCCAGGATATTGCCGCTGCCGTGCAGGCTCATGCGTACGTTTTTTTCATCGGCCACGGCCTCGTAGAAATCCAGCAAAGCCTGGGCCTCCTGTTCGGCCGAGAAAAGCTCCTTGCTGGGGAGCTGGAGCCCTCTTTCGGTCTTGGCCAGAAAGAGCATGTCGGACACCATGCGTGCCAGGCGCTGGAACTCCTCAGCGTTGGAGGCCAGGATGTCGCGATAGGTGTCGGCATCACGTCGATTGGACAAGGCCACCTGCGTCTGCGTCAGGAGGTTGCTGATGGGCGTGCGCAGCTCATGCGCCAGGTCCGACGAAAAATCGGACAAGCGCTGGAAATCCTGCTGCAACCGATCCAGCATGTGGTTAAGCTCATTGGCCAGATCGGCCATTTCGATGGGCACGGCTTCGACCTGCATGCGTTGATTGAGCTGCTGGCCACTGACGACCGAGGCTCTCGATTTCATGGCGCGCAGCGGGGCCATGCCCTGGTGAGCGGCGAACCAGCCTGCAAACCCGCTGACCAGGGTGGCGAGCACGGCATAAAGCGCCAGAGTGTGCTGCAGCTGCGCCATGAAATGAGTGTGGTGCTCGGTGTCGATGGCAACCAAGATCAACATTTCAGTAGATTCACCGTGATTGGTCTTTGACCACTGTGCAAGACCGTGGTAAGCGCGCTCTCGACTGCTCCAGCGCAGGGATTTTGGGGTGCTCCCTGGTTCGGGGAGTGCCGCCGCATCGGGCAAGTTGAAATCATCCGATTCGAAAAAGACGCGGCCATGCACGTCTTTGATGAGCACATAGAGACCGTGGTGATGGTCCAACGCCTCCTTCAATCGAACTTGAGCGTCTTGTGTTGAGCTGGACCTGGCGAGCAACTCTCCAACCAGTCGTTGTTTGTCTTGCAAAACAATGTCGTCCAGGTCAATGAAATGACGTTCGGACGCCACCAGAAAAATGACGCCCAGGCCCAAAACGATCGCCGCGGAGAGCAGCGTGAAGAACAGGGTGAGACGGGAGGTCAGAGACAGAGACCGAAGCACTCAGGACTCCTCCGGGACTTCCAGCACGTAGCCCATGCCGCGCACCGTCTGGATAAGCTTGACCTCACGGCCCTCGTCGACCTTGACCCGCAACCGCCTCATGGCTACCTCGATGACATTGGTGTCCCCATCGAAGTTCATGTCCCACACCTGGGAGGCGATCAGGGAACGCGGAAGGACCTCGCCCCGGCGACGCATCAGTAACTCCAGCAATCCGAACTCTTTGGCGGTCAGATCGATTTTCCGCCCCCCCCGAGCGACACGGCGACGCAGCAGATCCAGCTCCAGGTCGGCCACCAGCAGCGTGGTTGGCTCTGTGCCACTGCGGCCGCGTCGCAGGATGGTTCGCACCCGGGCGAGCAACTCGGCGAAGGAAAACGGCTTGACCAGATAGTCGTCGGCGCCAAGTTCGAGCCCCTTGATGCGGTCTTCCACCTGGTCGCGTGCCGTGAGAAACAACACTGGCATCTGCAGCCCACGTTTGCGTATGGCCTGAAGGACTTGCCAGCCATCGATGCCAGGCAGCATGACATCCAGGATGACCAGATCGTAGGGCTCCTGGAGGGCTTGGTGCAACCCATCCGTTCCATCTCGCGCCAGATCGACCACAAAACCAGCCTCCCCCAGACCCTGGCGCAGGTACTCCCCAGTTTTGTGCTCGTCTTCAACGATCAATATCTTCACGCATGCACTCCACAGCCGACTGGGCGTCAGTTTGACAAGTTTCTGGCCTTCGTCAGCAAGATTACAGAAATGTAATCCGTAAGTCAGCTTTCTGACGGCGTCGGATTCTCAGAATCACCCCATGAAATCAGCGAGTTACCCCAAGAGGAATCCATGACCATCCCTACCCACAGCCTGTCCTTCGGAAAATTGCTTTCCTGGACGATGGCGCTGCTTGCCGGCTCAGCCATGGCGCAGACCACGGCCGAGCAGACCCCGCCACCGGCACCCCCGGCACAATTGACCTACACCTCGCCCCTGAACGGGTATCAGGCCTACGCTGACCAATCGGTCCAGTCCTGGCGGGAGGCTAATGACACCGTTGGCCGTATCGGGGGATGGCGCACCTATGCCAAGGAAGCCAGAACGGCTGAGCCTGCCAATGACACGGCACCTTCGTCTGCGGCCCATGAAGGGCATCACGGAGGTTCCAAGCGATGAGACGCACTCTGCAATCGAGCGGAGCCAGGCTCGCGATATCGGCCGTGACTCTGGCGGTTCTGTCCGGCTGCGCCAGCGTCAGTCTCGAACAGAACGTCAGCCGCGTGAACGACGAGGCTAGCAGCTTCACGGAGAAGAAACTGGCGCTTTCGCGCACGGAGCAGGAGCGCAAGGAGCGGGCTGACGCCGCCCAGGCACTCCTCACCCAGCCTCTGGGGCAGCGCGAAGCAGTACAACTGGCCTTGGTCAACAGCCCCTCCCTGCAGGCCTTGTTGGCCCAGGGCTGGGCGGAATCGGCCGACGCCGCCCAGGTTGGCCGGATCGCCAACCCAATTTTCAGCTACGAGCGCATGGTCGCGGGCGATGAGCTGGAAATTGGACGCGCTCTGTCGTTTGGTCTGCTGGACCTGCTGACGCTGCCGACCCGCCAGGGGATTTCCCGCTACCGCATCGAGCAGTCGCAGCTGCGACTGACCAGCGAAGTGGTGGACCAGGTCACGCAGGTCCGCCAGGCCTGGGTGCGTGCCGTTGCGGCGCAGCAAACCCTCCGGTATGCCCGTCAGGTGTACGAGAGTGCAGAAGCCACCGCCGAGATTGCCCGGCGCATGCAGGCCGCGGGCAACTTCAGTCGCATCAGCCGTGCCCGCGAGCAGGCCTTCTACGCGGATGCTGCCACACGCCTGGCCACGGCCAACCATCAGGCCACGGCAACGCGGGAGGAGTTGGTCCGCCGGCTGGGGCTCGATGAAGCACAGGCCCCACTGCTCAAGCTCCCCGAGCGCTTGCCTGATCTGCCCAAGCAGGCCATCGATCCCCAGACCGCAGGTTCGTACGCCACGCGCAACCGCCTGGATATCCGGCTCGCACAGACGAACTTCGAGGCTTATGCCAAATCTCAGGGTTTGACCACGGTGACCAGCCTCACCGACATCGAACTCACGGCGCGTCGCAATACCAAGACCGACAGCGCAACGGGCAGCCGTTCAGATCCGCGTGGCTATGAAATCGGGGTACGGTTGCCGATTTTCGACTGGGGTGGCATGCAGCGCGATGCGATGAGCGCGCGTACGCTGGCCGCCGCCAACCAGCTGGAAGCCACAATTCGTGCGGCCGGATCCAGCCTGCGCGAGAGCTATTCCGGCTACCGCACCGCCTACGACGTGGCGCGCCATCACCGCGATGAGGTCGTGCCGCTGCGCAAGGTGATCTCAGACGAGAACCAGCTGCGCTACAACGGGATGATCATCGGCGTTTTCGAGCTGCTCGCCGACGCCCGTGATCAAGTCAATACGGTCATTGCCGCCATCAGCACAGAGCAACAGTTCTGGCTGGCTGACGCAGCCTTGCAGGCTTCCCTCATCGGGCGTCCGACCAGCACGACGCTATCCGCAGCAGCGCCTCCTTCCGGTGCTGCCGCCGCCGGCCATTGATTTCCAGGGAATCCGCAATGACATCCAGAAGAGATTTTTTCAAGTTAGCAGGCGTCGCTGGTGGTGCTGTGGCAGCGGCCTCGGTCAGCCGCGTGGCCATGGCGGCCCTGCCCGAGCCGGTCATCCAGACCAGCCCAGACACCATGGCCCCATTGATTCCCAACAGCGGCCGACCCTACAACCCGGTGGTCACGCTCAACGGCTGGACCCTGCCCTGGCGCATGAACCAGGGCGTCAAGGAGTTCCATCTGGTGGCCGAACCGGTGGTCCGCGAGATGGCACCCGGGTTCAAGGCCCATCTCTGGGGCTACAACGGTCAGAGTCCCGGGCCCACCATCGAGGTGGTCGAGGGCGACCGCGTACGCATCTTCGTGACCAACAAGCTGCCGGAACACACCAGCATCCACTGGCATGGTCAACGGCTGCCCAACGGCATGGACGGCGTTGCCGGCCTGAACCAGCCAGCGATTCAACCCGGCAAGACCTTTGTCTACGAGTTCGTGGCGCGCCGGCCGGGCACGTTCATGTACCACCCACATGCCGACGAGATGACGCAGATGGCCATGGGCATGATGGGCTTCTGGGTGACCCATCCCAAGGTCAAGAACCCGCTGATCGACGAGGTTCAGAGAGACTTCTGCTTTCTCCTGAACGCCTTTGATATCGATCCTGGGAGCTACACCCCCAAGATCATGACCATGCTGGACTTCAATCTGTGGTCCTGGAACAGCCGTATCTTCCCCGGCATCGACTCCCTGAATGTCCGCCTGAACGACAAGGTCCGGATCCGGATTGGCAATCTGACGATGACCAATCACCCCATCCACCTGCATGGCCATGAGTTTCTGGTGACTGGAACCGATGGCGGGCCCACACCGAAAAGCACGCGCTGGTATGAGGTGACCACCGATGTCGCGGTTGGCCAGATGCGCCAGGTTGAGTTCCTCGCGGACGAGGAAGGCGACTGGGCCTTCCACTGCCACAAGAGCCACCACACCATGAACGCCATGGGACATAACCTCCCTACGCTGATAGGCGTGGACCACCGCGGCCTCTCCAAGAAGATCAACAACCTGATCCCGGACTATATGGTCATGGGGGAGCGTGGCATGGCGGACATGACGGAAATGGAGATGCCCATACCCGACAACACCGCCCCCATGATGACTGGCGAAGGCCCGTTTGGTTCGGTGGAGATGGGTGGCATGTTCAGTGTGCTCAAGGTTCGGCGCGATCAGAAGCCCGGGGACTACAAGGACCCGGGGTGGTTCAAGCATCCCGAAGGCACGGTGGCCCACGAGTACGAAGGCCCGCTCAGCGAGCCTGCGAGGTTCAAGGCCGAAGGCGGCCAATCCATGCCTCGTGCGCAGACCCCCAGCCAACCGACCGAAGTCAAAGTTCGCAAGCCTCAGTCCCACAGCGGGCACTGAATTTTTAATCCAAGGAGATATCCATGACACACAAGACACGCACCCTGGCCAAAGTGATGGCCCTGATGGCGATTGCCCTGTCCAGCTCGGCTTTCGCTGGTGGCAACCATGCCGGCGGCCACGGCCACGACGATGAGGAGACGGCGATCGGCAAGCCAGGCGTGGCTGCACGGGTCAACCGCACCATCACCATCGAAATGAACGACAGCATGCGCTATACGCCCGCAGACGTTCAGGTCAAGCAAGGCGAAACCGTCCGGTTCGTGGTCAAGAACGTCGGCAAGGTCAAGCACGAACTCAGTCTTGGAACGCAGCAGGAACTGATGGAGCATCTGGAGCAGATGAAGAAGTTTCCCGATATGGAGCACGACGAGCCCAGCAAGGTCACGCTGGCTCCTGGGAAGCAGGGCGAGATCATCTGGCAGTTCACCAAGGCTGGCACCGTGAATTTCGCCTGTCTGATGCCTGGCCACTATGAAGCAGGGATGAAAGGTGCGGTCAAGGTCGCCAGGAAATGAAACCCATCCTAAGGCGGGGCCTGCACGATCTGCACCAGGTCGTGCTGGCCACCAAGAAGGGTCGCAACAGGTTCTCAGTAATATCCCGCGAGGAAATCATGAAAAACATCAAACATATTTTTGCCATTTCGTCTCTCGCAATGGGCATAGCCTTGCCTATGAGCAGCATCGCGCAAACCATGATGATGGACCAGAGCAAGATGGGTATGTCGCAATCCGCGTCCATGACCGATGGGGAAGTCCGCAAGGTCGATCGTGAGACTGGCAAGATCACCATCAAGCACGGCGATATCAAACATCTGGACATGCCAGGCATGACCATGGTCTTCACGGCAAAAGACAAGGGATTGCTGACAAACTTGAAGCCTGGCGATAAGGTCAAGTTCATGGTCGTCAACGAAGGCGGCAAGATGGTTATCACCGATATCCAGCCAGTCGAGTGACGCTCCCACGATTCACTGCATCTTCAGTAACGGGAGAATCTCGATGTACTTTGGTGATGGTTACTACATGGTCGGCATGCATGCTTTCTGGTGGATCTTCTGGGTGATCATCATCATCGCGCTATTGTTCGGCCCTTGGCCTCGTAGCAGTGGTCGAGATGACGGCCTGCGGGAGACGCCGCATCAGGTCTTGCGACGCCGACTGGCCAAGGGCGAGATCAAGCCGGAAGAGTACGAACAACTCAAGCAGTTGCTCGACAAGGACGAATAGCGAAAAATTCGTCGCGACAAGGAATGGACATGAAGCTGACGTTTCTCGGCGCTGCAGGCACAGTAACAGGCTCCAAATACCTGCTGGAGCATGCCGGACGTCAGATCCTGGTCGATTGCGGGCTCTTCCAAGGCTACAAGCATTTGCGGGAGATGAACTGGGAGCCTTTCCCAGTGGATGTCTCGCGCCTGGACTGTGTCATCCTGACCCATGCGCATCTGGATCACTCCGGTGCCCTGCCTCTGCTGCTTCGGAACGGGTATCGCGGCCCCATCTACACCACGCCAGGAACCATCGACCTTTGTCAACTGCTCCTGCCTGATAGTGCGAGGCTGCAGGAGGAAGAAGCCGAATATCTGAATCGCCACCAGGCCAGCAAGCATAAGCCGGCTCTTCCTCTCTACACAGAAGAGGATGCGCGACATGTTTTGCGCTATATGCAGGCTGTGCCATTTAATGAAACCATAGAAGTGGTGCCTGGCATGCAGCTTTCACTGCGGCCAGCGGGTCATATTATTGGTGCGGCCAGCGCAGAAATTCAGGCGGGCGGCTTGACCATCGTCTTTTCAGGAGATGTTGGACGCGATGACGATCCGATCATGCGGCCGCCGACACCGCTTGGGAAGGCGGACTACCTAGTCATCGAGTCCACGTATGGCGATCGGCTGCACCAGCCGGAGGACAACGAGGCGCTTCTGGCCGAGATCATCCAGAGAACGGCGGGTCGCGGTGGCAGCGTTGTGATACCGGCCTTCGCGGTGGGGCGCGCGCAGACCCTGCTGTTTCTGCTCTCGCGCCTCAAGGCACGACACGCGATACCGGATCTGCCCGTGTTCCTAGACAGTCCGATGGCCATCGACATGACCGAGATCTACCACCGGCACCGGAAGGAGCACCGACTGAGCCCGGAAGAGTGTAAAGGTCTGTGCCGGGTCGCCACCATGGTCCGGACCTCTGACGAATCGCGCGCCCTGAACAAGGTTCGCTACCCCGCCGTCATCATCTCGGCCAGCGGCATGGCCACCGGAGGTCGGGTGCTGCACCATCTCAAGAGAATGGCACCGGATCGGCGCAACACCATCGTCCTGGTGGGCTATCAGGCCGGTGGTACGCGTGGTGCACGTCTAGCCACCGGGGAGAAGTCTATCCGGATCTTTGGCGAGGATGTGGCTGTCAATGCCGAAGTCGCGATGCTGCGCGGCATGTCCGCACACGCCGATGCCGGACAGCTCATGCGCTGGATGGCCGCTATGCCCCACGCGCCCAGGAAGGTCTTCCTGACTCATGGCGAGCCAGGACCGGCCGACATTTTGCGACAGCGTGTGGACAGAGAACTCGGCTGGACGGCTGGCGTGCCCCGCTTAGGCCAGACCGTGGAGCTGGTTCCATGAGTCACCTCCACGCTCTTGAAGATCACGAGACGCATGCTGCGCTTCGGTACCGGCTGTTGGGAATCGACACGCAGCAGGAGTATGTGATCTACATGCGGCGAGACTGTCATGTGTGTCGGGCTGAGGGTTTTCAATCGCAAACCCGGGTACGCGTGGACCTGGGGGATCGCCATATCATCGCCACCCTCAACGTGATCGATTCCGACTTGCTGTTGCCAGGCGAAGTTGGCCTTTCGCGTGGTGCAGCCCAGACGTTGGCTGCAGACGAGCAAAGCCAACTCCAAGTCTCCCACGCGCCGACGCTGGAGTCCTACAGTGCGCTGCGGTCCAAGATATACGGGCACCGGCTCGATGCGTCGGCATACCGCAGCATCATCACGGATGTATCTGCTGGTCATTATTCCGATATGCATCTGGCGGCATTTCTCAGTGCCTGCGCCGGTGGCCGCATGGATCTGCAGGAAGTCATCGACCTGACTCTAGCCATGGTGGAGGCAGGAACGCAGATCGATTGGGGGCGAACCCCGATCGCGGACAAGCATTGTGTTGGTGGTCTGCCCGGCAACAGGACGACACCGATCGTCGTGGCCATCGTCGCCGCGGCCGGTCTAACCATGCCCAAGACCTCCTCGCGCGCCATCACGTCCCCGGCTGGAACAGCGGACGTGATGGAGACGATGACAAACGTGTCATTGGATCTGGTTGCCATGCGTCGGGTCGTTGAGCGAGAGGGAGGTTGTCTTGCCTGGGGTGGCGCGTTGTCGCTGAGCCCTGCCGACGATCTACTGATTCGTGTTGAGCGGCCCTTGGACCTGGACAGTGATGCCCAGCTGGTGGCCTCTGTGCTGTCCAAGAAAATCGCTGCGGGGGCGACACATGTCGTGTTGGATATCCCGGTTGGCCCCACCGCAAAAGTTCGTAGCGAGGAGGACGCACGCCGACTGACCACCATGCTTCAGCAGGTCGGCGACGCCTGTGGCCTGAATTTGCACATACGCCATACCCGGGGAGGCCAGCCGGTAGGTCGAGGTGTCGGCCCAGCGCTCGAAGCTCACGACGTGATGGGCGTACTCCGTGGGGCCGCGCATGCACCCGTCGATCTCCGGATGCGTGCGCTCAACTTGGCGGGCGACCTGCTGGAGTTCTGTGGCAAAGCGACTCCAGGAACGGGGAACTCGCTCGCATGGCGGCTGCTTGACTCTGGTATGGCGTGGCAGAAATTCCAAGGTATTTGCGAAGCGCAAGGAGGTTTGCATGAGCCACCCGTCGCCAGAATCAAAGACCCCGTCATCGCAGCATCTTCGGGACACATTTCTCACATTGATAACAGACGTCTGTCACGCCTGGCGAAGCTGCTGGGAGCACCAACAACTCCAACCGCTGGCTTGATCATGCATGTTGAACTCGGGGACTCTGTGCAGCAGGGAGTGCCCTTGTTCACCCTGCACGCGGAATCTACTGGGGAGTTGTCTTACGCAAAGGAATATCTAAAGTCCCACCCCTTTTTGACCATCTCGGAGGAGGCCGAGAGGTAAGGCGTTTCCCGTTCTCAATTGGTTTTTTCACTTCTAGGAGGTTGGTATGAAGGCAGTACGTTCCCTGATCGCTGTGTCCTTGATCGCGTGTCTTTCAACGTTGAGCCTGGCCGCTCAACCTGATCCGCAAGATCACGAGGCCCATCACCCCGCCGGCGCTGCGTCAGCGCCGAAATCCAAGACCCCCGCGGCAAAACCGCCAGCGACAAAAGCCTCTGCGCCGAAGCCTTCGGCGGCCGTGAAGGAGAACATTGAGCGGATGGACAAGCAAATGATGATGATGGGCGAAATGCATCAGAAGATGATGAGCGCCCAATCAGCAGGTGAGCGTGGTGCGCTCATGGGTGAGCACATGAAAATGATGCAGGACGGCATGTCCATGATGAACATGATGAAAGGCTCCGGCATGGCCGGCGCAGGTATGGGTGGGGGTGGCATGAGTGGCCCGGGGATGGGTGGCGCGCAAGACAGCAAGAGCATGCCTGGCAACATGGAGGACCGTCAGCAAATGATGGAGAAACGCATGGACATGATGCAGATGATGATGCAGATGATGATGCAGATGATGATGGACATCCAGCCGGCACCAGCCGGAAAGTAATCGGGGGGCACCATGAATCACGAACATCACCAACATGAACCTGCCCCGTCATTCTGGGGTTCACGTTATTCGGTCGGCTTGCTCGTGATCGGGGCCGTTGCCGGTTACTTTCTGTTGAAAGAGCATCTGGTACACGTAGCCACTGCGCTCCCATACTTGTTTATTCTCGCCTGCCCCATCATGCATTTTTTCATGCATCGCGGGCATGGTCATAAGCACGGACCCAGCCGACAGGACAACCTGGGACCTGGTTCCGGCGACAAGGGAGATGCACCATGACTCACGCCGAACCTGCTTATGGACTTTGGCTGCTGGTGGCTTTGAACTCGGCCGTCTTCATCATGTTCGCCTTCAGCTTCTTCAAGCCCGCAACTGCTCGCGACTGGAGGACCTTCGGCGCCTTCGCCGCGTTCATCGTCGCCTTATTCGTCGAAATGTACGGATTCCCACTGACGATTTACCTGCTGTCAGGATGGCTACAGACGAAGTTTCCGAATCTGGACATCATGTCCCATGATACTGGCCACCTATGGGCCACGCTGCTCGGAGAGAAGGGAGATCCGCATTTTGGTGTCCTGCACATCGCCAGCTATATCTTTCTGGGCTACGGCTTCTACCTGCTGTCTACAGCCTGGAATGTTCTCTACCATGCGCAACGCAGGCATACACTGGCAATGACAGGCCCATATGCGCGGATCCGTCACCCACAATATGTCGCGTTTGTCCTGATCCTCCTGGGCTTTCTGCTGCAGTGGCCCACACTCCTGACATTGCTCATGTTTCCGATCCTGTTGATGATGTACGGCCGGCTCGCCATCACGGAGGAGACGGAAATGCGGGCGCAGTTCGGGGAGGAATTCGATCGCTACGCACTAAAAACGCCCAGGTTCTTTCCCCGGTGGCGTTAGGTCATCGCTATATGCAACAGCGCCAGCGGACGTTGCATCGACAATGCGATGATCATCATTGATGCGATTGATCAATAGCCACGACGAAGCTTGAACCATGTGCTTTTCGATGACTGCCAGTCTTGCCGCCGGAGGATTTCTGCTCGGCGTTGGCACAATGACCGTGAAGGCTGCACGACGTTCGTCTGAGGTTCCTTTTGCTGCAATACCACTGCTCTTTTCCATTCAGCAACTGAGCGAGGGTGTCGTCTGGTGGACCTTTGCCCACGATGCGCCGGGTCTCAATGTCGTCATGACTCAGTTCTACTCGTTTTTCTCGCACGTACTCTGGCCGGCCTATGTGCCTCTGGCCGTGCTCTTGCTGGAGCCTCCAGGCAGGCGGAACAGACTGCTGAAATTGACCGCCATTGCTGGGATGGGGGTCGGCTTGTATCTGCTGTATTCGATGTTCGAGTATCCGATCACATCCCGGGCGACGGGGGGGCACATTGAATATGTGTCACCCCATTTTTTTGCTGTAGTGACGATGACGGGGTACCTTCTCGCAGCCACCGTAAGCCCACTGCTGTCGAATGAGATCATGGTCAGGATCTTTGGGGCTCTCGCCTTGATCTCATTTATGCTGGCCTATCTGATCTTTGCGAGATGGTTCATCTCCGTTTGGTGTTTCTTCGCGGCAATTTTGAGCGTGATCGTTGCGCTTAGGTTCTTTGGACGAAAAAATCTTCCCCCACTTGTTTGATAGCTCAATCAGCAACATATATCGTCTGTCTACAGTCGGCCTTCGGTGGCTGGCCGCTGCTGGGTGCGTTGCTCGGGCTATCCCTGCTGTTGACATCGTCCTATGCAACCAAGCTGTCGGGTAACTTGAGCGCTACTACGGCGGCGGCGATGCTGCTGCTGACATTGGTGCCCGGCGTCAACAAGATTGCGGTGAGCCTGGAGAAACGCCAGGCTACCGTGAGCTTCGACGATGCCAAGACCCTTGTCGAGACACTGACCTGGGCCACTCAGGAGGCGGGTTATCCGTCTCAACCGCTAGGGAATGCACAATGACTGCCGTCGTACCAGATTCGATGCTGACCTGCCCGGTCTGCGGCCACAGCAAGCGGGAGATCATGCCTACAGATGCTTGCCAGTGGTTCTACGAGTGCGAGCAGTGCCACACCGTGCTCCGCCCCAAGCCAGGCGACTGTTGCGTCTACTGCTCATATGGCAGCATGCCTTGTCCATCGATTCAGGAGAACGGAAAGGGGGGCGGGTGTTGCCGTTGATCTTGCCGGCACGAGTTCTGTTTGAGCAGTATGCTGCTATCGTTCAGTCGGAACGAGGGGCAATTTATACGATCGCACCGGGCCAGTCCTGCGCTTGATCGTCATCAGCATCTGCCAGCGACCCCATTCATACCCATCATGGAAACGAAATCTCTTGCTCTTGCCGACATCCTGAGGGCGCTACGAGAAGACATTCAGGCTGAAAACACCTTGATCGCCAGCCGAGTGACTTGGTACGTGACCTCGCAGTCGTTTCTGCTGACGGCGTATGCAGCTTCCTGGAGTACCGGTTTTCTCTGGCAGTCATTTTTTCATCACGTGATGCCGATTGCGGCCATCGTTCTCTCGGTGGTGATCCTGGCGTCCATCTATGCGGCAACCTGGGCACAGGATGTGTATTTGAGGGAGCAGGAGGCGCTGGTTTCCAGGATCAATTCGGAGTTTCAACTTTCGGATGCCGAAAAGATGGCGCTTCAGGTCTATGAGCGAACCATGGTCGTCAATCGGGCCAATGGGGCTGGCAAGATCGTCGGCGGACGTATCCACGCCCTCGTTCGGATCACGCCGCTCGTACTTCCAGTGGGATTCTCGGCTTTGTGGCTTTATGCGCTGATCTTTGCGCCGGCCGCATCGTCATGACAGCGTTTGATCGGGATCAAACATAAAGTAGTCGGCGTTCCCACGCATTATGGATTACAAGAATGTAATCAATTTGTCAGGAATTTGTCGGTCCCAGGCTCCGATACTGCCAGTCAGCATCAGGTCGCATCCCAATCGACCGAATGCTGACTCTGGAAGCAACGATAGTTATGAAAACAAGTTACCGGACTCTACTTTGCGCCTCCATTGCCTGGTTGTTGCTGATTTTTCCCGCGGTGGCCCAGGAGTCGGACCTCGGCGCGTCACTCAGCGGTCTCCTCGACTACGCGCGTAAGGGCAATCCTGAATACGCTGCGATGCGCGCCGAGTTGGACGCATCGACCCAGCGCGTAGAGTCTGCGGGGGCCTTGCCCGACCCGCGTTTCCGCGCCGAACTTCGGGACGTGACCCGCCAGGGGGACCAATCCCCCCTGCTTCTTCCAGGCCAGGTCGGTAGCACGCGATATCTCCTGATGCAGGAGTTCCCCTGGTATGGCAAGCGGGATCTGAAGCGAAACATTGCCGAGCAGGATGTCGAAGCAGCTAGGGGGCGCAGCCAGGGAACCTGGATCGAGATTTCAAGTCGCATCAAAGTTGCCTATGCACGACTCTACCTGCTGTATCGCAGCGAAAGAATTGCGCGCGAGATCATCGACTTGATGACCCGTCTTGAGAGCGTGACGCAGGCCCGCTACGCCGGTGGCCTGGCGGCCCAACAGGACGTAATCCGGGCCCAGCTCGAACAATCTGCCTTGCGCAATGAACTGATCGCGCTGGAGGCGGAGCGGCGTCAGCTACAGGCACGTCTGAATGGCTTGCTGGCCCGGCCCGCCGGAGCCTCCCTGGCAGAACCGGTCGCACTGCGGCCTGTGCCGCCGTATGAACAGTTGAACCTGACAGGGCTGGAGGAGCGTGCAATAACGCGCAATCCGCAACTCAGTAGCGAGGAATCCCGCATCAGGTCTGCCCAGTTGAGCCGGGATCTCGTGCTGAAGAACCGCTACCCCGACATCACCCTAGGGGTGTCTCCCATCCAGTACCAAGGAACCGTGAAGGAATGGGAACTGATGATCGAAATGAATATACCTTTGCAGCAGTCATCCCGTCGAGCTCAGGAGAGGGAATCCGAAGCCATGCTGCAGGCAGCCCAGGCGCGCAAGGAGTCTGCGACTCGGCAACTGCTGTCCGAACTTTCGGAGAACGTGGATGCGATCGATGCCGCCCGTCGTACGGAGAACCTCGTAGCGACCCAATTACTTCCCCAGTCGGAATTTACCTATCAGGCGGCCTTGGTAGGGTATGAGAACGGCAAGGTGGACTTTGCGACGCTGCTGGATGCCCAGCGGCAGATCCGCAAGGCCAGACAGAGTCAGCTGGACTCCCAGGTGGAAGCGCAATTCCGGCTGGCTGAAATCGAACGAATCATTGGAGAAGATCTATGAGTGTCCGGTCCAAATGGCTGATCGCCGGTCTGGGCGTCAGTTTGGTGGTTCTCATCGCGCTCGAAGTTCGCTATGGCTTCCTGTACCGAGGCCACGAACTGCAAGCGGCTGCCACAGCGAGTGGGGCGGAAACGCCGAATGCCGCAACGTCCAAGCCTGCACGCAAGCTTCTTTTCTATCGCAATCCCATGGGCTTGCCCGATACCTCTCCCGTGCCGAAGAAGGATCCCATGGGCATGGACTACATCGCCGTCTATAAGGGCGAGGATCAGGAAGAAAGTTCGGGTCAGACAAGCCTGATCAGGATCAGCACGGAAAAGATCCAGAAGTTGGGGGTTCGGACCGAAGCGGCGCGCGTCCAAAAACTGGAACGCACAGTGAGTGCGGCGGGACGGGTCGAACCCGACGAGCGCCGGATCTACACCATCTCGCCGAAGTTCGAGGGTTATGTGGAGCGCCTGCATGTGAACGTGACCGGTCAGACGGTGGCCAAGGGTCAGGTGCTCTTTGAGGTCTACAGCCCGGAACTGATCTCCGCGCAGCGCGAGTACCAGATCGCTTTGCAGGGCTTGCAGTCGACGCAAGGATCTGCGGATCAGGTTCAGTCGGGAATGCGTCGTTTGGCCGACTCCAGTCTGCAGCGTCTGCGCAACTGGGATATCTCGGAAGAACAGATCTCCGGTCTGACGTCGTCAGGGGAGGTCCGACGCACACTGGCATTTCGTTCCCCGGTCCAGGGCCTGGTGACGGAGAAAAAGGCCGTGCAGGGCATGCGTTTCATGCCAGGCGAAGCGCTGTACCAAGTCACCGACCTCGGCGCTGTCTGGGTAGTGGCCGATGTATTCGAACAGGATATCGGTCTCGTGAAGACGGGCGCCAAGGTCAAGGTGACGATCAATGCCTATCCTGACAAGGCGTTTTCGGGCATCGTCACCTATGTCTACCCCACGCTCAATCCTGAGACGCGGACGATTCCCGTGCGCATTGAGCTGTCCAACCCCGGCATGCTGCTCAAGCCAGCCATGTTTGCGCAGATCGAACTATCGGTCGGAACACGCACACAGACAGTGACGGTGCCTAATTCGGCGGTCATCGACAGCGGTACGCGGCAGCTCGTGCTCGTCCAGGTTGGGGAGGGGCGCTTCGAGCCGAGGGAGGTCCGCCTAGGCCGGCGCGCCAGCAATGAGGTGGAAGTCCTGGAAGGCGTGCGCAACGGCGAGATCGTCGTTGTATCTGCCAACTTCCTGATTGATGCCGAGAGCAATCTCAAGGCAGCCGCCAGCGGCTTTGGTCACGCGGGTCATGGCTCCAGTGCAGATGCCGGGCAGAAGCCATCGAGCGAGACGCCGAAAGCGGCAACGACAGGTCATCGGGCGGAGGGTGCGATCGAAAGTATTGATTTTAAGAACGGCACGGTCGAAATCAGCCATGGTCCGGTACCCAGCCTCAAATGGCCAGCCATGTCGATGGAGTTCGCTGTCGCCAATGGCGGCCTGCTGCAGGGTTACAAACTTGGCGACATGGTGGCGTTCGAGTTTGTCGAGCGTAAGCCCGGTGAGTGGGTGGTGACGGCAATGCGCCGTGCCGCACCAACGCATGATGCCGCTGCACACAAGAGTCGCTAACGGGAAGAAAAATGCTCGCCAGAATCATCGATTGGTCGGGGCGCAACCGCTTCCTGATCCTTCTTGCCACCCTGTTCGTTGTCGCGGCCGGCATCTATGCCGTGATCCGCACACCGCTGGATGCCCTGCCTGACCTGTCCGACGTCCAGGTCATCGTCTACACCGAGTATCCAGGACAGGCACCGCAGGTGGTCGAGGACCAGGTTACCTACCCTTTGACAACAGCCATGTTGTCGGTGCCCCGATCCAAGGTGGTGCGGGGATTCTCCTTCTTCGGTGCCTCTTTCGTTTACATCATTTTTGAGGACGGCACCGACATCTACTGGGCACGCTCGCGCGTGCTGGAGTACCTCAACTTCGCCGCCGGACGTATGCCCAAGGGCGTGACCCCGCAGATCGGGCCCGACGCGACCGGCGTGGGGTGGGTGTATCAATACGCCTTGCTGGCGAAAGACCGTAGCTTGGCCGAGTTGCGCAGCCTGCAGGATTGGTATCTTCGTTATCAGCTGACCAAGGCCCACGGGGTCTCTGAAGTTGCCTCCATCGGAGGCTTCGTCCAGACCTATCAGGTCACGGTCGACCCGGTAAAGCTCCGCGCCTACGGCATACCCCTGAGCCGGATTTCCCAGGTGATCCGCGATTCCAATCGGGACGTGGGCGGACGGGTCATTGAGATGGCCGAGACCGAGTACATGGTGCGCGGCAAGGGCTATTTGCGCGGCGTGTCGGATATCGAAACCCTGGCGCTGCGCAGCGAGAAGGGGACACCGGTGCTGGTGCGCGACGTCGCACGGGTGGAACTGGTACCCGACGAGCGCCGCGGCCTGACCGAACTCAACGGCGAAGGCGAGGTGGTTTCCGGCATCGCCATGGCGCGTTATGGTCAGAACGCCCTGGAGGTTATTCACAATCTGAAGGAAAAAGTCGCCGAGGTCTCCTCGGGCCTGCCCGAGGGGGTCACCATTGAGGCTGTTTATGACCGTTCCGACCTGATCCACCGGGCGATTGACACGCTGAAGCGGACCTTGCTCGAGGAATCCCTCATCGTTGCGCTGGTCTGCGTGGTGTTTCTGCTCCACGTCCGGTCCGCCCTGGTTGCCATTCTGATGCTGCCCATCGGCGTCCTGATTGCTTTCATCGCCATGCGCCTGCTGGGCATGAATTCGAACCTGATGAGTCTGGGGGGGATTGCGATTGCCATCGGCGCCATGGTCGATGCCGCCATCGTGATGATCGAGAACGCGCACAAGCACCTGGAGCGCCTGCCGTCCGAGCATACGGCGGCCCAGCGTGCCGATGCGATGGTGGTCGCCTGCAAGGAGGTTGGGCCGGCCTTGTTCTTCTCGCTGCTCATCATCACGGTCTCGTTCCTGCCGGTCTTCACGCTGGAATCGCAGGAAGGGCGCTTGTTCTCGCCCTTGGCTTACACCAAGACTTTCGCCATGGCCGGAGCGGCCATGCTCTCGGTGACACTGGTTCCGGTCCTGATGCTGTTCTTCATCCGCGGCAAGATCATGCCGGAGGCCAAGAATCCGGTGAACCGTTTCCTGATCTGGTTGTACCGCCCCATCATTGCCTGGGTGATGATCTGGAAAAAGACGACCATTGGCCTTGCGCTGCTGGCGCTGGGTATCACCCTTTATCCGGCGTCCAGGCTTGGATCCGAATTCATGCCGACGCTCAACGAGGGAACGCTTTTGTACATGCCGTCTTCGTTGCCTGGCATGTCCATCACCAAGGCTGCCGAACTGCTGCAGACCCAGAACAAGATCATCAAGAGCTTCCCGGAGGTAACCTCCGTATACGGCAAGGCTGGCCGTGCCAACACGGCAACCGATCCGGCCCCAACCGAGATGTTCGAGACGGTCATCAACCTCAAACCGACCTCAGAGTGGCGGGACGGCATGACGACGGACAAGCTGATCGCAGAGATGGACAAGGCGCTGCAGTTCCCTGGTGTTTCCAATGCCTGGACCATGCCGATCAAGGCGCGTATCGACATGCTCTCGACCGGCATACGCACGCCGATAGGTATCAAGGTGTTCGGCAAGGACCTGGCCGAGATGGAGCGTCTAGCCAAGGAGATTGAAGCGGTCGTCAAGACGGTGCCTGGAACCAGTTCGGCGTTCGCCGAGCGCATCACCGGCGGTTACTACCTGAACATCGAGCCCGATCGCCCGCAGCTGGCACGCTATGGGCTCAATGTGGGTGAGTTGCAGGAAGTCATCGGGACGGCGCTGGGCGGCGAAATGGTGACCACCACGGTCGAAGGACGCGAGCGCTTTGGCGTCACTGTGCGCTACCCGCGTGAGTTGCGCAACGATCCGCAGCAGATCGCGACACAGGTGCTGGTGCCGACGCCGGGCGGCGCCATGGTGCCGCTGGGGCAGGTGGCGACTCTTTCGATAGCCAAGGGTGCGCCCGGTATCCGCACCGAAAATGCCTTGCTGTCCGCGTACATCTATGTGGACATCCGGGATCGGGACATCGGTGGCTATGTGGCCGATGCCAAGAAGGCCGTAGCTGAACGGGTCAAGTTCCCGCCGGGATATTACGCAACCTGGAGCGGCCAGTTTGAGTCCATGGAGCGGGCTATCCAGAAAATGAAGGTGGTCATCCCCGTGACGCTGGCGCTGATCTTCCTGTTGCTGTACCTGAACTTCAGGCGTCTCACGGAAACCCTGATCGTGATGCTCTCCGTTCCGTTTGCCCTGGTCGGCGGGATCTGGCTGATGTGGCTGCTGGATTACAACCTGTCGGTTGCCGTGGCCGTGGGTTTCATCGCTCTGGCCGGGGTAGCAGCGGAGACCGGAGTGGTCATGCTGATCTACCTGGATCACGCCTGGGAAGAGGTGAAGGCTCGGTGCCAGGCGGAGGGGAAGACCCCGGGAGCGGCCGACCTCTACGCGGCGGTGATGGATGGCGCCGTTGAACGCGTGCGGCCCAAGATGATGACCGTGGTAGCGATCATGGCGGGTCTTTTGCCCATCATGTGGGGCAGCGGCACCGGCTCCGAGGTCATGAGTCGTATTGCCGCCCCCATGGTCGGAGGCATGATTTCTTCGACCGTCCTCACGTTGGCCGTTATCCCGGCCATTTATGCTCTGGTGAAGCAATGGCAGCTACGCCACGAAATGGATGGTGTATTTCCGCTGGGGGTAAAGCCAAACTGAACAGGCGGGGGGATGATCAAGCCTCGGGAATAACGCTTGACATTGACATGATGGGAAGGTTTATCTTGGTATCTGCGTCAATAGAGACGCCTAACAGGAGAAACTTATGAGCTCGATGGAACTGTCAGTAGAAGGTATGACCTGCGGCTCTTGTGCCAACGCCGTGCGCAGAGCGTTGACTCGCGTTCCCGGTGTCAGTCATGTTGACGTGGATCTCGCGCGAGGACGGGCGATGGTCGCGTCTCCAGGTGATGGAAACCATCTGCAGGATATGCTGGATGCGCTGACTGAAGCTGGCTACAAGGGGAAACTGGTTTCAGGTTCGCCGGTATCGGTGAGCGAAGATTCGCCGAGCCCTAGCATGGGGCGCTGCACCAGCGCCAAAGCCACGCAAGGTCAAGGTGGTTGCTGCTGCGGCCGTTGACTGAACTGCCGCTGCGCCAAGATTGTTTGAGAACAGAAGGGAAGTTGAAGCCATGGATGAACATGCTCATCACGAACACCATCATCATGATGGGGTAAAACCAGCCTCGACATCACCGGCGCAGACGGCTGGTTTGAAAGATCCGGTCTGCGGCATGGCAGTCACCGCGCAGTCAGAACACCGCCTCAGCCACCAGGGGCAGAGTTACTTTTTCTGCAGTGCGAAGTGCCAAGGCAAGTTCGCCGCTGATCCAGAGCGCTACGCAAGCCCGGTAGCCGCCGCACCGGTGTCAGCGCCGGCGCCCATTGGGACGATCTACACCTGTCCCATGCATCCGGAGATCCGGCAGGACCATCCGGGCTCATGCCCCAAGTGCGGCATGACCCTTGAGCCTTTGCTGCCGGAGTTGGAAGAGGAAGACAACCCTGAGCTGAAAGATTTTCGGCGACGCTTCTGGTGGACGCTCCCGCTGACAGTGGTTGTGACGGTGTTGGCCATGTTTGGCCACCAGCTCAACTGGTTTGACATGGCACGACAGAGCTGGATCGAACTGGTCCTCTCCCTGCCGATCGTGCTGTGGGCGGGCTGGCCGTTTTTTGAGCGCGGCTGGCAGTCGGTTCTCAACCGCAGTCCCAATATGTGGACTTTGATCGGCTTGGGCACCGGTGCCGCCTTTCTTTACAGCCTGGTAGCTACCATCGCGCCGGAAGTGTTCCCGGCCTCCTTCGTTGCCATGGGCCGTGTGGCCGTCTATTACGAGGCCACTGCAGTCATCATTTCGCTGACGCTTTTGGGGCAGGTGCTCGAATTGAAAGCCCGGTCCCAGACCTCGGCCGCTATCAAGTCGCTGCTGGGTTTGGCGCCCAAGACTGCGCGGCGCATTCGTGTCGATGGTTCGGAAGAGGACGTGCCCTTGACCCATGTGCATGTGGGCGACCGGCTGCGCATCCGGCCCGGAGAAAAGGTGCCGGTGGATGGCGTGGTGGAGGAAGGGAGTAGCGCGGTTGACGAATCGATGCTCACTGGAGAGCCAGTGCCCGTGACAAAGCGGGTCGGTGACAAGGTGATCGGTGCCACCATGAATACCAACGGCGCCCTGGTCATGCGCTCAGAAAAAGTCGGTTCTTCGACCATGTTGGCGCAGATTGTTCAGATGGTGGCGCAGGCCCAGCGCTCCAAGGCGCCGATGCAGCGCATGGCGGACATCGTGGCCGGGTATTTCGTACTCATGGTCGTTGCCATTGCGCTGCTGACCTTCTTTGTCTGGGGGTTCTTTGGGCCTCAGCCTAGCTGGGTCTATGCGCTGATCAATTCGGTTGCCGTCCTGATCATTGCCTGTCCCTGTGCGCTCGGACTGGCGACGCCCATGTCCATCATGGTGGCGACCGGCAAGGGCGCCACCCGTGGTGTGCTGTTCCGCGACGCAGCGGCCATCGAGCACATGCGCCGGATCGACACGCTGATCATCGACAAGACTGGCACCCTGACGGAAGGTCGGCCGGCCTTCGACCGCGCGGTTGCGGCTGCCGGTTTCGAGGCAGACGAAGTGTTGCGGCTGGCGGCCAGCCTGGATCAGGGCAGCGAGCACCCCTTGGCCGACGCCATCGTGCGCGCCGCCCGCGAGCGCGGCCTTGCGCTGGACAAGCCTGAGCAGTTTGAGTCTGGATCCGGTATCGGCGTGCGCGGAAGCGTTGGCGGACGGCAACTGGCGCTGGGGAATACAACCCTGATGCAGCAGATGGGTGTGTCGGTTGACACCCTCGTTCCCCAGGCTGAGGCACTCCGTGCGGAGGGCGCCAGCGTCATGCATTTGGCGGTTGACGGCCGCTTGGCCGGGCTGCTGGCTGTCTCCGATCCCATCAAGGCCAGCACGCCCGAGGCGCTGGCCAACCTGAAGGCAGCCGGCATGCGCATCGTGATGGCCACCGGCGATGGCCTGACGACGGCCAAGGCGGTCGGTGCCCGACTGGGGATAGACGAGGTGCATGGTGAGGTCAAGCCGGCGGACAAACTCATCCTTGTGGAGAAGCTGCAGCGTGAAGGTCGGGTCGTCGCGATGGCGGGCGATGGTATCAACGACGCGCCAGCACTGGCGAAAGCGGATGTCGGCATCGCCATGGGCACCGGCACCGACGTGGCGATGAACAGCGCGCAGATCACCCTGGTCAAGGGCGATCTGCGCGGGATTGCGGTGGCACGTACCTTGTCGGAAGACACCGTGCGCAACATGAAGCAGAACCTCATGTTTGCCTTCCTGTACAACGCGCTGGGTATTCCGGTGGCCGCCGGTGTCTTATATCCAGTGACCGGATGGCTGCTTTCTCCCCTGATTGCCGCACTGGCCATGAGCTTCAGTTCGGCGTCGGTGATCGGTAATGCATTGCGTCTACGGCGATGAGTCAACAGCGAGAGAGACATGCCAAGGCTGTGGCGCTGATCCATGCGGCGCCAGAGCAGATTTTTGCGAGGCTGGACGACCAACGCCGGCTGGCGGCGCACATGACAAAAGCGTCGTGGATGACCTTGGGCTCGAAATTCAATTTCGAGCTGGATCAGTTTCAGGGGCATCGTGTCGGCTCGGTTATCCGCATGAACGGGCGTGTCGCCGGCATTGAACTCGGGCTGGACGAGATCGTGAATGAATATGAGCCACCCTTACGCAAGGCGTAGGCCACGCTTGGCGAGCCGCGCTTGCTCGTCATTGGAGCCTATCGGATGGGCTTTATCCTGGTGCCAGCGGGTACGGACACGCGCCTGTAGGTCTGGATCGATTACGAATTGCCCGGCCCATTGGCCCTGAGATGGCTGGGATGGCTCCTGGGTCCTGCTTATGCGAGATGGTGTGTACGCAGAATGGTTGAAGACGCAAGAAGAGGTTTTTGAGATGGATGCTTTCTATCACCAATTCTCTGAGCTTTTTTCCCAGATTGGCCTCTCGCGCGAGCCAGCCGATATCCGTGCATTTATCGAGAAGAATTCACCGTTGTCTGCCGAGGTGCGATTAGAGGACGCGCCGTTTTGGAGTGCTGCGCAAGCCACCCTTCTTCGGGAAAAGCTTCAAGACGATGCTGATTGGTCAGAGGTTGTCGATCAACTCAATATTGCGCTCCGTGCTAGGCGCGGTTAGCTTCGCACTCTGAAGCCGCTACTAGCCTGATTACTGTTCAATGACCGCTGCCGATTGCAGCGGTCATTGGCGCTCCAAAACCACGTGGCGGCAATCAGCCTAAAACTGTCAGCTGGCACCGTTTGCTACAGATACTTGGTCGGACAACGTATTTGATCTCTGGCCTACGCCTTCCCCACCGGGATTTCCCCGATCCTTGTCGTATACCTAGGTGTCCGTCTCTCTTGCTTCATCGCCCAGTTCCTCGGCATCTCCCCCGTCCCCGCACTGCCGATGATCACGGTACCTCGGCCATAGCGCTGGTTCAGCGCATCCATGGTTTTCATGAGCCGGGACCGGTCGCCACTGTCTCCCTCATCAAAGTCCAGCTCCCCTTGCTCCACGTAAGCGCCTGAGAGGTCGACTAGCATCACCCCCGCCTTCGCGAATTTGTAGCCGGATCGGTAGATAGTCCTCAGGCCCATTAGCGCGCCCTCCACCAGGGCCGCGGTGTCCGCCGTCGGCCTGCGCAGCGGAACGATGATTGACCTGGAGTACTGCTTGTCGGGGCGGAACGGACTGGTCCGCACGAAGGTCAGAACCTGGCCCGCATGGCTGCCCTGGCGCCTCAGCTTTTCTGCCGCACGGCTGGCGAAGGTGGTCACCGCCTCCTCCAGCTCACCCAGCTCTATCACCGCTCTGCCAAACGACCGTGTGCAGGCGATCTCCTTCTTCGCCGGCGGTGCGTCTTCCAAATCCACGCAGGGTGTTCCTTGCAGCTCGCGCACCGTACGCTCCAAGACGACGGACCAGCGCCTGCGTACCGTTGCGGGATCGAGTTGGGTGAGATCCAGGACCGTCTTGATGCCTTCGTCCTCCAGCTGCTGTCCGATACGCGGCCCCACGCCCCAGACGTCCCGCACCTCGGTGTCTGCCAGCACTTGCTGCAGTTCCTCTCCCTGCATCGCGGCGAGATTGCAGACCTGACTGAGCTCGGACGAGTAGCTGCCTGGCTTTCGCTCGGCGCTCTTGGCGATGTGGTTGGCCAGCTTGGCCAGGGTCTTGGTCTGGCCTATTCCCACGCAGGTGGGCAAGCCTGTCCAGTCCAGAACACGCTGCCGCAGTCGGCGGCTGCGGTCCATCAAGTCCCCGCGGACACCTGAGAGGTCCACGAAAGACTCATCGATGGAGTAGATTTCCTGCTGATGCCCCAGTCCTGCGACCAGGCTCATCATCCGGTCAGACATGTCGCCATACAAGGCGAAGTTAGCCGAGAGTGCGACCAGTCCTTCCTTCTCTTCCAAGTGCCGGATCCCAAACCAAGGGGCACCCATCTTGATACCCAGGGCCTTGGCTTCGTTGCTGCGCGCAATCGCGCATCCGTCGTTGTTGGAGAGGACGATGACCGGACGGCCGTTCAGGTCAGGTCGGAAGACTCGCTCGCACGAGACATAGAAGTTGTTCCCATCCACGAGGGCGTACACAGAATTTCTCCGGCCATGCTCACTTGCGGTACTGGTTGATACCGGCCGTCACCACGCCCCAGATTTCCAGCGTCTGGCCGTCCTTGGGTGTGATGTCCGGAAAGGTTGGGTTCGCAGCCTTCAGCTTCGGCCGACCACCTCGCTTCCAGAGGTGCTTGATCGTGAACTCACCATCCACAACTGCCACCACGATGTCCATGTGCTGGGGCTTTAGAGCTCGGTCCACCACAAGGATGGCGTTGTCGTGGATGCCGGCGTCGATCATGGACTGACCGCGAGCTCGGATAAGGAAAGTCGCTTGTGGGTGAGTGACGAGGACCTGCCCGAGGTCTATGGCCTTCTCCTGCAGATCTTCCGCTGGCGAGGGAAACCCAGCCTGGGCGCTTCCCAGCTCGGGAAGCACGAGAGCTGCGTTGTTCATCAAGGCTGGTGCGCCTTGCGTTAGAATACTGTTCATACATCCAGTATATGGCGGGGGCTACTTAGAATCAAGGCATGTGCAGCAACTACCTGGCGCCGCCGCTTGCCGCGATCTACCGGGAGACATTCAAGGCCGAGCCTCCCCCGGGCCCGGGAGCACATCACGTCTGGCCAGGCTACGAGGCCGGCTTCATCCGCAAGGACGGTGATGGCGGGCGCCTCGCGCAGTTGGGTCGGTTTGGAATGGTGGCACCCTGGGTCAAGGACCTGAAGAAGGTGCGCAGCACGTACAACGCCAGGACCGAGACAGTCGCGGAGAAGCCCAGCTATCGGAATGCGTGGAGCATGGGGCAGCACTGCGTGGTCCCCGCGATGTCGTTCTTTGAGCCGGACTGGCGATCAGGAATCTCGATTCCGACCAACATTGCCCTGGGGAGTAGCCAGCCCATGGGAATCGCTGGGCTTTGGGATCGATGGACTTCGCCGGACGGCGAGTTGATCTACAGCTTCACCATGCTGACGATCAATGCGACAGACCACCTGCTCATGAATCAATTTCACCGTCCGGAAGATGAGAAGCGGATGGTGGTGATCCTGCCTGAGGATCAATACGATGCCTGGCTGGAGGCCAAGCCAGATGAGAGCATGGATTTCATGAAGGCGTATCCGGCTGAAGCCATGATGGCCACGGCGACGGCCGATAACCCGCAGCTCTTCTGATGCGGCAACCACCGTCCAGTGTGCAGCGACTGCAACAATCTCGATTTACCGAATACTCTGGACCATGTCGCCGTCAGTCATCAAACGCCAATCAGAACAAGTTAGCGGGGAGCCAACAGTTCGTCAGACTCAACACATGCGCGATGAAATAGATGGCCGAAAGCCGTAAGCCGAATGAAGTGATACTCGAACCCAAGGAAGCGGAACGACAGTTCTCTTGACTCGTTCGATCTTGGTTCATTTGTGTATTCAACAATCCCTAGCGCCACCAAATGCTCTAGGAACGTCAGAAATAGCTCTGGTTGTGCGAGATCTTCAGGCCGGACGGCAGCACCAAGCAACTCAGCCGCCACGAGCTCAGGCATTCTCTGCAACAGAGGGACTACCTGCTCATGCAGCAGAGCAGGTTCGCTGGGCACGAGGCGAAAAAACACGCGATGACGCTGTGCACTTAGCTGTAATAGGATCAGAATCTCGTCTGGCGCTAGTTGCCCAATAAGATGCACGAAGGCAGGGTGCGCGTCTCCGAGACGCTCCCGGTCCATCGCTCGAGCTAAAAGGTTCACATACAGGTCCGCGATTGGATTTCCATCTTCGTCCTCATGGCGAAGCTTCTCCGCCACCGGCAACATAACGGCATCGCGTGGCGCAACGCGGCGTTCCTCTGGAACCTTGTCTAGTGCCTTGGCCAGGTAACGTGCGAGCCTGTCTTGCAGCAACGCACCGTACTGGATTGGAAACAATGCTAAACGAGCCACCTTGACTGCGTCCTCGCCAATCTTGCCGAACTCGCGCATCGCGGGGGCGACTGCATCTGAGTAGGCATCCTTAATAACTGGGGAGATAAGTTCACTTGTGATTTTTTCCATAGATTGCAACCATACGGCGGACGCTTCAAGGACTCACACAGGATGGAATATACCCGTCAGGTCGTGTGTCCGTTATGGATCATTAGCTCCCGGCGAATGAGCGTTGGCCGAAGGGCCGCGACCAGCCTTGAACCGACGTTGTCATGACGACAGACCGGAGTGCAGCGTTCGGGACCTCTGGCGCCTGGTGGCGGTAGCCGGCCAGAAGCCGACATTGAGTCGAGCTTGGTCGGAGGCAGCTTCAGGCTGATCTGCGTCACTCGGCTTCAGCGGCGTCAATGACTGTGGCGACAATTACCGGACATCCAACAGGCAGCGGCTCATGTGGCCGCTGTACCGCCGAGACCGGACACTCGATGTTCGGAACAGGCAAGCCGCCTCTTGCAGTGGGGCTAAGTCATGTCTGCGGCCGTATCGCTCATAGATGATGGAAATAAGCGGTATTGAGCTTGTAAGTGTGGAGCCTTCCCACCTTGGGACCACGCAGCACAAACCCCGCCTTGAGCAACGTCTGCATGCCGTTTGTGACTGTAGCGATGGTCAGGCCCAGTTCATCAGCAAGCTGGCTGAGATTCAGAGGCTGTCCAGAAATGGGCAGGAGACCGACCAATTTCCAGAGCAGCAACGCAGTGGCTTGAGTCAGGCCCGGCTGCTTTGCTAAACTGGCAATGGCACGTTCTGTCAGGACGATTGCGCGTGATGCGGACGCCATACATATAATTAATTTTATTAATATAATTCATTATATACATTCAGGAAGGCGCATGGATATTGCGCTGACAAGGCACCTCAACATCCATGACCGCTAAAAATCCAAGACAAATGTCGAAATTCCGCTCGCCCACAATCCACCGGCAGAAATCACTGCGCTAGCGTCGGCTGTGATGGCAATGTCGGTTCAAGGCTGATTGCCGCCGCTAGATTTTGAAGCGCCAATGACTGCAGCCAGCGATGCCGGTCATTGAGAAGCTTTCAGGCTGGTCGGCCGCCTCAGAGCGCGAAGCGGCCGGTCAAGGCACTTTTGCCGCAGATGGTCATGAGGGCGATACTTGGACCAGCGGGTGGCCCCTACTTGCCTCCTGATGACATGACCTTCTCCTGGTTGAAGGCCCGGCCAGCGTATCAGTTCTGCTTTGCCCGGTGGTCCAGCCGCAGGGGTTCACTCCAATCACTGTCCACAGTGGATCAGATTTCGGCGGAATTCAACAGGCGTGTACACCTGAGCGTTTGTAGCCACTGCTCACCCTTCGCGAAGGGCCTCTCCGCTCACTCAATCGTCAATAGGCTTCGATCCGTCATCGCCAAGGACGATAGAGGGACTTGGATCACCCGACTCGACGGCAGTCAGCGTCGTGCGTGAGACCCCGGCGCGTTTGGCCATCTCGACCGTGCCAAAGCCTCGGGCTTTACGCAACCGCTTGAGACGGTCACCAAGCTGTAAAAGTGATTGGCGGTCAAGAATGCTGAGTGAGTCGTGCGTGATCATTTGTCCACGATACTAGACAAGTAAACATGGCCTATCGACTTGGCAAGGCTTGCTTTTATTGTTCTGGGATTTTGGTTCTAATAAAAACCAATAAGCCTAACTTTTCATTTATTGGTCTTAAAGAAAGCCAATAGCATCAAGTCCTAAATCGATCTACTGATCAACCCATGGCAAAAGATCTCTCTACGCCGGCCGAGCTCGAAGTAACGTTGGGTGAGCAAATCCGTGCTGCTCGATTGCTACGGAACTTATCCCAGGAAGCGCTGGCCCGGGATGCTGGTGTCTCCCGTACAGCGGTGCGCAATCTTGAGGGCGGGAAAGGAGCCACGGTCGAGACTCTGGTGCGGGTCCTAAAGGCCATGGAAAGGACGGATTGGATCTCAATGCTGCAGCCGACGGTCACCATCAGTCCGCTGCAGATGCTGAAATCTATATCGCCCCGCCAGCGGGCTCGTGCGTCAAAAGAGCAAGATTGACTGAAACTCCCCCGGAGAATTCACGGCACGCCCGGTGCCGCAAGTAATGTCAAAGCGGCAATACCATGACCATGCGGTGTCATCTAGTATCTGCATTGAACTTTTCGGCAAACCACCCAATCTCAGTTCAAGAAATACTTGTGTAATTCATTAAATTAGTGTGATTCACAGTTGTGGCGGGAATGTCACTTCAAGGCTGGTTGCCGTCGGTCAACTTTGGCAAGCCAGTGACCGCTGACGCCAATACCGAACATTACCCATTTCTACGGTTGAATGACTGCAGTACCTCCCAGAGCAGACATTTCGGGAATCGAGCCTCATCACGCCATCCAACAGCAGCTTTCCCGCTCCCGGAACTGGCGCTTCCGCTGCAATGCCGTCATCGACTTGAGCGTGCCGAACGTCGGCTGGGCAGCGGTTGCCGTCATCCGAAGTGTAGGGCTAGGCGCACTCTTAAAGACCGGAAGCCGTCATTGGCTCACCGGTCTATTTGCCCTCATCGATGTCGGCGACCGCGTAACAGGCTAAGCAACGGCTGGGCGGCGAATCCTGCGCTATGGCGCGTGTTTTGGAACCGACGCCGAGGCTTCCAGAATGCTATTACGGATTACGAAACAACCGGTCTCGAAGGTATTGCGGTCGTACGATAGGTTGGCCGTCGAATGAACGGTGACGGCCGGTGCCGTCTTTCAGGCCAACTACCGCGACCGACTCAGATCGGCCTATATCGGTCAGCTGGTACAGGATCCTTGAGCTATCGGGTGCCCTCGAGCGCAAGGTCGGCCAGCTCACCATGGAGCTGGAATTGGATAAAAAAACACCGCGCCTGCGCCTCGTGAACGACAACGAGAACTTCTCGATCATCACCGGCCTCAAGCCTGCTCCATTCGACGGGGGTGCCAAGTGATCGATCTGCCGCGCAGCACCTTCTACTACCGCTCGACGGCAGTTCACGAGAGTCTGGGCGATGCCAGGCTCACCGAGCTGATTTAGATCATTCAGGATGACTTGTCGGGCTATGGGTACCGACGCGTGACGCACGAATTGCGGCGCCGCGGCCACGTGGTCAATCACAAGCGAGTCGCGCGCGTCATGAAGGCACAGGGCCTGGGCATCAAGCCGCGCAGGCGATTCGTCCGCACCACCGACAGCAAGCACAACTCGCCGATCTTCCCCAACCTGTACCGCAACGTCATTCCCTCTCGGACAAACGTCGTGTGGGTTGCCGACTTCACCTACATCCAGATGGCCTCAGGATTCTGCTACCTGGCGGCGATTCTGGACGCTTGCAGCCGCAAGGTGGTGGGTTACGCGATCTCGCGCAACATCGATACGACGCTGGCCCTGGCGGCACTGAGATCCGCAGTGAAAGGCCGGCAGGCTTTGGCGGGCTGCATCTTCCATACGGACCGAGGGGCGCAATACGCAAGTGAATCCTACCGCCGGGCCCTGCAGGAGGCCGGCATGAAAGGCTCCATGAGCTCGCCTGGCAATCCGTATCACAATGCACAGGCCGAGAGCTTCATGAAGACGCTCAAGGTCGAAGAGGTCTACATCAGCGGCTATGAGACCTTCGGCGATGTCGCAGCGCGTTTGCCGAGGTTCATTGATGAGGTCTACAACGCCAAGCGCCTGCACTCGGCTACCGGTCACCCAACGAGTTCGAAGAGCAACTGGTCCGGCAATTGGCTTAGATCTGACTCCCGGTGGTCCAGCTGCAGGGGTTCACTCCAATCTCTGTCCTTAGTGGGTCAGATTTCGGCGGAATTCAACACTGCCGCCTACACACCGAAGAAAATCCATCCTGCAATTTCCTGTTTGGCTCTGCATCGTCGATCTATTGATGCGGATCGGCCAACGACCGAGTGCGATTCATCAGCCACTTCACCTCGTCCTCATTCAGGCCCCATCCTTGGCCCCGAACCCTGTGCTCGGTCTCCTTGTAAAAGGCATCAATGTCAGAGATGAGATCCGCCGCAAGCTTGCGTTGTGTCCGTGCTGCGAGCTGTTGAGCCAAGTCTTCGCAGTAACTCCATCGCTCGAATCGCTCCTCCTCAGTCAGACCAACTACGAAACGACCGTCGATCTTGCGGGCGATAAATTTGTCTTGTGTTCCAGGGATTGTCGAGGCAGTGAACCCTCGGGGGAAGTCTTCAGGAACTTCATTCATATTGTTTGTCTGGAGAAGTGGACCAGGTTGGTCTGGCTTATATAAATCGCAGCTTGACTGTCAAGGAAGCTGCTACACAGTCCGGAGTCGGTGCTAACGCGCTACTCTAGGCGCCCTATTCATGCAGTACGAGGCCATCAGTCAACTCATATTGGAAAACCTAATTCGCAGAACAAGCTCCTTTTGCTGCCCGTCATAAGTGCCATTCGGAAAGTCCCAGTATTTCGCTCCGCTTGTAGTTTCAAGAACTCCCCGCCCCAGCATGGGAAGTCCCGCATGTGAGGATTCAGCCAAACCCCATACCGCAGCGAGCGGCTCCATTTGCCACCGGTTCATCGACTCTGAAAGAGGCGGCAGAAGAACATGGACTTCCGCCAAGGTGTAAGTATCGACATCAAGCGACTCGGTAAATGAAACTAAGTCTTCAAGGTTCGCTACGAGTAGAGTGCGGCGCATGAGGGCCGAGTCTTCAATGAAATCAGATGGTATGGAGTCGGTATCCCCAGACCCGGTCTGAACGACAGAAACAATGAACCAAGGTTTCTCTATGCAGACTTCTGCAGAGCGCCATACGGATTCGCCAGCATCCGAGATGAGCGCTTCCAGCTTGGAACGATGGGCTTCATTAGTAATAAACATATTATTAAATGAACACTATAGGTTGTAGCTCTTTGGGGTTCATTATCGCGTAATCCGTGACTATGTCGCGGAAGTTTTTGAAGACAAATAATTTTGCTGAAGCCCTTAAGGCGCTTCGCCTTAGCTCAGGCCGCTCTCAAGAATCGTTTGGTCTTGTGTCCAGCAGAACCTACTTGAGTGTCCTGGAGCGGGGCTTGAAATCGCCAACTTTGGGGAAGGTTGACATCCTTGCTCAAGAACTGGGCATCCATCCTCTGACCCTTCTGACCCTCTCTTACATTGACTTGAATTCCAACGGCTTAGCCGACTTGGAGTCAGTTTTTCAGCGAGTCCACAGTGAACTCAAACGCTTAGACTCTGCTCAGAAAAGGGGCTGAAAAGTACGACCAACCACTTCGTACACGAGGATGCTATGGAAGACCGCCAAAAATTCAGTGGTTTTTGCCACCAGCGGCTGAGTCGACACGGTCTTTGGCCGTAGGGCATTGACCTTAGTTTCTAACTTACACAGGCTAATCAAGAATTTTGCGGTGTAAGACTCCCTGCCAAGCAATTCACATGGAGCACCTCCGACCCTTCTAGTTGCACATTTGTGCATCGAATTCAATGAAGGGAAATTGCCTGAGATTCTGGATTTCCATCTGGAATTTGGTTTAGATAACAGTTCGAATCTCACCGCTTCCGCCAGACCAGTACTCACGCATTTTTGTCTTTCCATGGGCCTGCTCATGGATGACGCTCCTCTTCCCCAGCCCCAAGCCGCATGTCACCTCCCCCGTTTGTGGGATGGTCAAACCCATGGGCCTGCCCAAGAATGGGCCAAGCAACTCAGAAACGCGGCGGGTGGCCTCTGATTCAGCTCCGCGCCCCGTACCTCTGAGCCGTTCATGACGCGCACCGCGTCATGGAGCCGTGAGACGCGGAACAACTGGGGAACATTCCATGCACCGGAATTCAATGGTTGGATGGAGGCAGCTTTCGTCGTGTGACGCCGGCCTGATGCGTCTGCTACGCATCAGCGCGCTGTCGTTCATCACGCTGACGATGTTTGGCTGCGCGTCCCCCTGGAGCATTGAACGGGTGACCGTCAATCCCGTTGTTCTCGTTGCTCCCGCGACCGCGGGTGGCCCGGGCGGGTTACAGCTCGTGGAAGCTGTCGTGCAGTACCGCAGAGACCCCAATTTCAACGGCAGTATCCACACCATCGTCACCCTCTTTCTCTACCCGCCCAACGCCAACCGGCATTTTTCAGTCATCCACCTCCCCACCGCCCGTGCCAACGCCAGCCGCACCGAAGACGTGATCTTTCATGCCATCTGCAGGCGCATCGAGCACGCCAATGGCCCGGCCTCGGTCGAGCTCTATGTTCAAACAGCGGCCGGGTCCGGCGGCTCGGCGACTGTCCAGGGGACGACACAAGCCAGCACCCAAGCGGAAGTCGATGTGGCCAGCAGGACGGACACCACCAACCCCAACGACTGGCCCGTGCAACAACGTGCCCTACGGGTACCCATCACCTGCCTGCGGGACGACCCGGCAGCACCCCGACCACCGGCCATACCGCCGCCGCCACTGACGCCGCAACAGAAATGCGTTCGCGACTGCCTCATGGAACGCAACGCCTGCATGGCGGAAGTGACCGAAGCGGACGGCCCGCGCCCGCAGCAATGCGCCACCGGACTGATCGCCTGCCAGCGCAGTTGCCGGCCCTGAATCCATCAGGCCCGTATGCCACACACAGCAAGACCAAAACATTTCTCACACATCATTCAGGAGAAAAAGATGTCCAAGCCATACCTTACCCGCGTGCTGTCACTGTTCTTGATGGCGGCATCCGCTCTGATCGTAGGGTGCCAGTCCACGCCCTTGGGCACAACCGCCCAGGAGCTGGCCAGAGATCAGTTGGGCGTTTCCATCCTCACGGTCAACCTGCACGACATCATGAACGTGCCGCACAGCGCGACCGGCGTCACGTGGCAGACCCGTTACACGCGCATCTTCACCTGGATGCGGGACACGGGCAACTTCCCCGATGTCATCGCACTCCAGGAGGCACCGGGACAATGGACCTGCCCGACCGATGACCGGCGCCTGCCAGACTATGCAGCCCTTGATTTCCTGATGGACGGTATCCGCAACGCGGGGGGCGAGCAGTACCGCATCGCCTATCTGCTGGCCGGTAAGGGGCACATGGCTGACGGCACCGCATGGATCGGCAGCGCACCGGCGCAGTTCTGCTCCACACAGGGAGGTCTGGCACTGCTCTATCGTCCCAGCCGCGTCAGAAACGTCATCACCCAGCCCAGCCCCGGCGACTCGGTGGTGTCTCCTTACACCGCCCCCTTCCCACTCCAGAGCACCTATCTGGCCAGAAGCATGCAATGCTGCGCCCCGGCAGCCGACCGGACCGATGTATGCCCACTCATCGACGGCCCGCTGGTCACCCCCCTGGCCACCCATCATGAACCGTCCAAAGCCGTCTGCCCGACACCGCTGGGTCTGGCGTGGACAAGGGGCCGCCTGGCAACACAGGGCGTAGACCGCACCCGCCCGACGTCCGATGCGGCCTTCAGCCGCTTCGAACTGGTTCGCCAGCCGGGCAACTACGTGCACATCTACAACGTGCACCGGGGATGGAATACGGACAACCCGCAGAACCTCCAGATACTGGACTTCGGCTCGCAGAACATCAACCAGCTCGTGACGGACATGGAGAGCCGGTTCCAGTCCTCCGGCCCGCTGCTGTACCCGCCCATTCTGGTCGGCGATTTCAATGTCGGCTCGCGGCCGGACACGCGCTTGCTGGATTCCTTTTTCCCGAGGTTCAAAGTAGCGGCATGGTCCAACGGTGGTGAGGTAGACGGCGCCATGTTCGGCAGAGGAAGCGGTGACATACCCAACTTTCCTCCGGCGAAACAGACGCCCTATGCCAACCTGGTGCAGCACATGCCCGCGCTGGCCGACGGCGAAAACTGCGAAACGCAGACCAAGCTCTGGTCCGACCACTGCGCGCTTTTCTTCCGGGTCGAGCCCTCGAGGTGATGACGGGACCGGTCTTGATCAGAGCTTTTTCAGCCCCCCCGGCTGACCGGACTTTGGGCCATTTCGCGCAAACCAGTCGCCTGTGCCGCGCCAGACACCCGCTCAGGCGGGCTGATTCGAGGGCGTGCAGGCGGGTTGCGCCACCGCACGGCGCAAGAACTCCGTCATCTCCGATGCCGGCATGGGCCGGGCGAAGTGGTACCCCTGGGCTTCGTCGCAGCCGTAGCGGCACAAGCTGGCCAGCATCTCTTCGGTTTCCACGCCTTCGGCAATGGTCTTGAGGCTGAGGCTGTGCGCCATCTGGATAACGGCGCGCACGATGGCAGCATCGTCCTCCTCCTTGCCCAGGTCGCGCACGAAACTCTGGTCGATCTTGAGCTTGTCGATGTCGAAACGCTTGAGGTAGGACAGGCTGGAATACCCCGTTCCGAAGTCGTCGATGGACAGTTTCACACCTATGTGCTTGAGCCGCTTGAGGCTGGCCAGAACACCCTCGGCGTTCTGGATCAGGATGGACTCGGTCAGCTCCAGCTCCAGCAGTTGCGGCGACAAACCCGATTCTTCCAGCGCACGCAGCACCGACTGTTCGACATCGCCGCGCTTGAACTGCACGGCCGAGAGGTTGACGGCCATGGTCAGTTCCGGCAAGCCTGCGCGCTGCCAGGCCACGGCTTGGCGACAGGCTTCGCTCAGCACCCAGACACCGATAGGCACGATCAGGCCGCTCTCCTCGGCCACCGGGATGAAACGGGCGGGGGAGATCAGGCCGCGATCGGGGTGGCGCCAGCGCAGCAGCGCCTCGACACCGACGACGGCGCCGCTACCCAGGTCAATCTGAGGCTGGTAGTGCAAGGTGAGTTCGGCGCGCTCCAGCGCGCGGTGCAGGCCGTTGCGCAGGCTGAGGTGCTCGAAGGCTTCCACATTCATGGCCGCGTCGAAAAAACGGTAGGTGTTGCGGCCAGCCTGCTTGGCTTGGTACATGGCCACATCGGCCTTCTTGCGCAGGGTCTCCAGATCACCACCGTCGTCAGGGTAGATCGCCACGCCCATGGAAGCCGAGGTGACGATTTCCTGCCCCCCCAGCATCACCGGCTCCTGCAAGCTCTCCATCAGGGCGGAAGCCAGCAGGGCCACATCATCGGCATGTCGCAGGCCCGGCATCAGCACGTAAAACTCGTCACCACCCTGGCGGCTCACCACATCCACGTCACGCGCCTTCACCCGCAGGCGCCGGGCCACTTCGCGCAGCAGGGCATCGCCGCTGTCATGCCCAAGGATGTCGTTGATGCCCTTGAAGTTGTCCAGGTCCAGCAGCAGAAGGGCGGCGCGCGCCTCGGGGTGCAGGGACTGGGCGGTCAGCTGCGCAAACTGCTCCTGCAGCAAGCGGTGGTTGGGCAGGCCGGTCAGCGTGTCGTGATAGGCCAGGAACTCGATACGCTTCTCGGCCGCCAGCTGTTCGGTGATGTCGCGGCCCACGCCCTGGTAGCCGAGAAATTCGCCGTCTTCGTCAAACAGGGGGCTGCCGTTGGCCGCCAGGGTGCGGACCCTGCCGGGCGCCACCTCGACCTGGTAGACGAAATCCCGGAAAGGTTCGTGCCGCTCCAGCTGGGCACGGTGCGCCTGCCACTGCTCGGCGCTCACCCCCAGCACAGGCAATTCCCAGCGGGTCCGGCCCAGCATGGCCTGCATCTCCATGCCATGGAACGACTGGGACACCTTGACGAAGCGAAAGTTTCTATCCTGCTCCCAGTAGCCATCGACAGACAGCTCCGTCAGCGCCCGGAACCGCCCTTCGCTCTTGCGCAGGGCTTCGTAAGGCTGGCGAATCGCCAGCACGAAAACGTTCTGGTAGAGGAAGGCATAGGACACGATCTTGAAGACGTGGCCGAAGATGTTCAGGAAATCCGACGGTGCCTTGTAGTTGGAGAAGACGATCTCGCCCATGGCCATCACCAGGCAGGACGAGGCAAAGGCGAAGGAACGCTGGCGGTTGTCTGCGCCTGCGCGGTAGACAAAAAGGAAGGCCAGCGCCCCATAACCCAGGAACAGGCCGTACTCGTAGTTGCGCTTGAAGGTCGTGACACCGCTGCCGGTAACGAAGGTGGTCGGCACCCATTCCATCCCCCAGGTTCCCAGCCAGAACAGGGCGGCGCTAGCCAAGGCAGCGATGCCCAGCCAGACGTAGCGCGAGAGTTGCAGGCGCAGGCGCAGCGCCACCAGCAGCAGGGTCAGCAGCACCAGGGTGCGACCGGCCAGCCAGAAGAAGATGGCGCGGGGCGTGGAGCTGTCGGTGACCAGCCTGGGCATGCCGTCATAGGTCAGGGCATGCACCAGGTCCACGAAGGCCACCACGGCGAAGCCGGTCAGCAGGACGCCCGACTCGGGCCGGCTCTGGTGCTTGAGGTCATGCCAGGAGACCACCCCGATCAGGATCGCGACGATGACGGCAAACAGCTCCAGCACCAGATGCAGCTGCAGCATGCTGGAAGCCCGGTCTTCGAAAAGAGGGAAAGGCGGCAGGGACATGGCCACCAAAAACCCCAGCACGGCCGGCAGAAAATACCGGGCGTCGCAGCGCCAGTAAGTCTTCAGGTTTGCGAGCACCGAATGTATCTCCCCGTCATGGTTCGAGTGCGGTCAACTTGCGGCGTTCCATCAGGACACGACAGGCAGGGCCTGCTGATCGATGGATGGTAATCGAGGGTGCAGTTTCTCTCCAGGCTCAACTCCACAGATCCAGCGGTGGATCGTGCACTACTGCACGCAAAATGTCGCTACGCGAGATGAAGCCGGTGACCTGCCCCTCCTCGGCCACCACCGGCAGGCCCGGGAGCCGGGTGTCGAGCAGCACGCGCGCGACACGGCGCAGGTCGATGTCTTCGGACACGGCCGGCACCGGACTGAGCATGACCGCCGAGACCGGCTGCATCAGCAGGGCGCGCCAGACCAGGCTGGGTGCATCGGGCTGGGGCAGGCGATCGAGGTTCAGCAGTTCGGCCCGTGTCAGCAAGCCGACCAGCTCGCCCAGGGCATTGGTGACGGGCGCCTGACCCAGGCCGGCACGACCCAGCATCTGCCAGGCCTGCAGCACGGTCAGGTCCTGCCCCACGGTGGTGGCACCCCGGCTCATGACGTCGGCCACCCGGGTGAGGGGATGCCGGACCGGCTGGCCACCGCCGGCTTGCGCATAAGCCGACAGGGCGGCGCCTGCCAGGGTGTGGGGCGCTGCCACGTCGCGGGCTGCCACGGGGCTGACCGGTGCCGTCTGATGCTGGGCTTCGAGGCGGCGTGCGCGGGTGACCGCGCGCAAGGCCTCGACGCGCCAGAGGTCTTCCATCGCACCCTTGAACAGGCGCCCGCTTTCACCGTAGATCGAGAACATGCCGGTCCTCCATGCACTGTCGTGCACAGACTATAGCCGGCGTCAGGCGGGATCGGGAAGGAACAAACCCTGCAGATCGCTGAGGAAGTCGAAGCCGCGCGCGGTGGGCTGGACACGCTGCAAGTCGCGCGTGATCCAGCCTTTGCGCTCCGCTTCTTCCAGCTGGCGCGTGATGGCCGTGATGGCCAGACCGGTGCGTTCGCTGAACTCGCCCAGGGCAAAACCCTGGCGCAGGCGCAGGGCGTTGAGCATGAACTCGAAGGGCAGGTCTGCGCGCTTGACCTCCTCTTCCTGCGAGACGGCGTTGCCGGCCAGCGCGCGCTCCATGTACAGGCGCGGCTCGCGTGTGCGCACCTGGCGCACGATGCGGTGCGCAAAACTGATCTTGCCGTGCGCGCCGGCGCCGATGCCCAGGTAATCACCGTACTGCCAGTAATTGAGGTTGTGCCGGCAATGGTGGCCGGTGCGCGCATAGGCCGAGACCTCGTAGCGCTGCAGGCCGGCCAGGCCGGTGCGCTCGGTGATCAGGTCCAGCATGGCGTAGGCGGTGTCGTCCTCGGGGATCTGGGGCGGGTGTTTGGCGAAGTAGGTATTGGGCTCGATGGTCAGGTGGTAGATCGAGAGATGGGGCGGTGCAAAGGCCAGGGCCTGGTCGATTTCCTGGCGCAGGTCCTCTAGGCTCTGGCCCGGCAGCGCGTACATGAGGTCGAGGTTCCAGGTGTCGAAACTGCGCGCGGCCTCTTCCAGCGCGGCGATGGCCTGGGCGCTGTCGTGCACCCGGCCGATGCGCCGCAGGTGCTCGTCCTTGAAGCTCTGCACGCCCACCGACAGGCGCGTCACGCCCGCATCGCGGAAGGCGCGGAAGCGCTCCTTCTCGAAAGTGCCGGGATTGGCCTCCAGCGTGATCTCGCAGTCGGCCGAGAGCTTGAGCCGCGCACGGATGTCGGACAGCAGGCGGGCGATGGACTCAGGCGCAAACAGGCTGGGCGTGCCGCCACCCAGGAAGATGCTGTGCACGGTACGCCCCCAGACCAGCGGCAGCGCGCTTTCCAGATCGGCCACGAGCGCGTCGAGGTAACGCTGCTCGGGCATGTCGGCCGCGCGCATCTCATGCGAGTTGAAATCGCAATACGGGCACTTCTTGAGACACCAGGGCAGGTGCACGTAGAGAGAGAGCGGCGGCAGGCTCGCCAGCTGCAGCGTACCGGGGCGCAGGTAGTGCTGGATGTCGTGCATGTTGAGAGTCAGCCCTGTGCCACGAGGACTGGAAGCGCGCAACCTGCGCAATGATCTAACCGGGAAACACCGTGGAACCGGCTTTGCCGGGCCACTGGTGTTGCCCCCTTGAGGGGGAGACGGCGACAGCCGGCACAGGGGTGTTTCATGTCAACCAACGCTCGCGGATCAGCTCGACCATGGCCTTGGCAGCGCGGCCACGGTGGCTGTTGGCGTTCTTGACCTCGATCGGCAGCTCGGCAAAGGTTTTGCCGAACTCGGGGATGTACATCACCGGGTCGAAGCCGAAGCCGTTCGTGCCCAGGCGCTCACGCGCGATCTCGCCTTTTACGCGGCCCACGGCCACCAACGGCTCGGGATCGTCGGCCGAACGCAGGGCGACCAGGGTACTGACCATGGCGGCGCGGCGGTTGCTGATATTTTTCATCTGCTCCAGCAGGGCCGTGACGTTGTTGTCGTCACCCTTGGCGTAACCGAACTGCGTGGCGTAGTAGGCCGTGTCGACGCCGGGCAGGCCGCCGAAGGCGTCCACGCACAGGCCTGCGTCGTCCGCGATGGCAGGCAAGCCGCTGAGTTTCGCGGCATGGCGGGCCTTGGCCAGGGCGTTTTCCAGGAAGGTACGAAACGGCTCCTCGGCTTCGGGGATGTTCAGTTCACCCTGGCGCACCAGCGCCAGGCCGAGCGGCGCCAGCATGTCCTGCAACTCGCGCAGCTTGCCGGCGTTGTTGGAAGCGAGGACGATCTTGTTCATCAGGACTTCAGCGCCTCGTCTTGCAGGCGCACCAGCTCCTTGACGCCCGACTCGGCCAGCGCCAGCAGGCGGTCCATCTCCTGGCGGCTGAAGGCCGCGCCCTCAGCCGTGCCCTGCACCTCGATGTAGTGGCCCGCGCCCGTCATCACCACGTTCATGTCGGTATCGCAGGCCGAGTCTTCGGTGTACTCCAGGTCCAGCAAGGGCGTGCCCTGCACGATGCCCACCGAGATGGCGGCCACGTGACCCGTGATGGGCGAGGCGGTGAGTTTGCCGGCGGCCAGCAATGTGTTGACCGCATCCTGCGCGGCGACAAAAGCGCCGGTGATGGCGGCGGTGCGCGTGCCGCCGTCGGCCTGCAACACGTCGCAGTCCAGGGTGATGGTGCGCTCGCCCAGCTTCTTCAGATCGAAAACGGCACGCAGGGAGCGACCGATCAGGCGCTGGATCTCCTGCGTGCGACCGGTCTGCTTGCCGCGCGCGGCCTCGCGGTCGCTACGGGTGTGGGTGGCGCGCGGAAGCATGCCGTATTCGGCCGTCACCCAGCCCTCGCCGCTGCCCTTCTTGTGCGGTGGTACGCGCTCTTCCACCGAAGCGGTGCAGAGTACCTTGGTATTGCCGAACTCGATGAGCACCGAGCCTTCGGCGTGGATGGTGTAGCTGCGCGTGATGCGCACCGGGCGCAACTGGCCAGCAGCGCGACCGCCGCTACGTGCAAATTCAGTCATGGCTTCACCTGAAGAAGAAAGGGCGATGCCGCCGGGTGCGCGGCACTCAGTTGTTGCGGCGCGCGGCGGTGCGGCGGATCGCTTCGTTGATCTCGGCGATCGAGCGTTCGATGGCCTCGTCGTCCAGGTCCTCAACGAGGCCCTCCACGCCGCCGGCCTGCACCGTGGAGGCGAAGACGCCGTCGTTGATGCTGTCCGTGGTGACACTGCCACGGGTCTCCTCGAAGCCGTCGGGTGTCTCCCACTCCATGGCGATCACGGTCACGTTGTCGCTGCTGGCGCCGGCTTTCTCCAGCGCCTTGTCGACCAGGTCGGGCACGGCGCGCGCGACCGGCTTGAGTCCCAGGTCATAGGTGATCTCGATGTCCGACAAGGCGCTCCACAGGCCGTCCGAGCACAGCAGGATGCGGTCGCTCTGCTGCAGGTTGATCGGCCCCATGACATCGAACACCGGGTTGGCCGGCGAACCCAGGCAGGTGAAGAGCACGTTGCGATTGGTCTTCTCGCCGGTCTTGGCCCCGGGCGGCACTTCGTCCTGACGCTGCTCCATATAGGAATGGTCGCGGGTGCGCGCCAGCATCTCGCCGTCGCGCACCATGTACAGGCGCGAATCGCCGCAGTGCACCCAGCACACGCTGTCGCCCTGGATCAGTGCCGCCACGAAAGTGGTGCGCGGGGTATCCAGCATGTTCTTGCTGGCGGCATACGTCAGGATCTGGCGATGCGCCAGCAGGATCGACGACGCCAGGAAGGCGCGCGGGTCCTTGATGCCGGTCTTGGTTTCCTGCTGGAAGGCGGCCGAGACCACCTGCAGCGCGAGCTGGGCCGCCACCTCGCCTTCCGGGTGGCCCCCCATGCCGTCGGCCAGCAGGAACAGCGCAGCGTCACGCGTGTAGCAGTAGCCCATGCGGTCTTCGTTGGTGCCACGCCCGCCCCTGCGACTGATCTGGAAAACGGAAAATTTCATTTCTGTCGGGCGACGGGCGCGCCGGTCACGCTTTTGACGCTCTTCTTGGTATCGGCCACCATGGTGTCGAACTGCAGGCGCATCTTTTCGGCCATGCTGAGCTTGGTGTAACGACGCTCACCCTCGCGGCTAAGTTCTTTCTGCAAGGCGAATACCGATTGCGGGCGCGACAGGGGGTCCAGCGCCATGGTCCATTCCACCACCTCGATCAGGTTGTCGGAATAGACGCCACGCAGGCGCGCCAGTGCAGTGGTCAGGCGGTCCTTCTCAAGGCGCTGGGGTGCCTCGTTGGGCGGGTAGCCCTGCATGCATGCATAGATGCAGGCGCCGATGGCGTAGATGTCGGTCCACGGCCCCATGGCGGCGTCGCGCCGGTACATCTCGGGCGCCGCAAAACCGGGCGTGTACATGGGACGGATGAAGTTGCCTTCCTTGCTCAGCACCTCGCGCGCGGCGCCGAAGTCGATCAGCACCGAGCGGTTGTCGTCGGTGATGAAGATGTTGGCCGGCTTGATGTCCAGGTGCAGCATCTTGTGCTGGTGGACGATGCGCAAACCGCGCAGGATCTCGTCGAACAGCGAGCGGATGGTGGACTCGCGGAACACCTTCTGCTGCTTCTGGTCGCGCGCGGTGATGATGAAATCCTGCAGGGACGCGCCCTCCAGGTAGTTCATCACCATGTAGACGGTCTCGTTCTCGCGGAAGAAGTTCAGCACGCTGACCACCGAGGGGTGGGAGATCTGTGCGAGCGAGCGGCCTTCCTCGAAAAAGCTCTTAAGGCCAAGACGATAGAGCGAGAGTTTTTCGGTCGTGACCTGGGGCAGCAGTTCGCCGGGCCCACGGGCCACGAGGGAAGCCGGCAGGTATTCCTTGATCGCGACCTGCTGGCCCTCCGGGTCGATGGCCAGGTACACAACGCCAAAGCCTCCGGCTGCCACCTTGCGGACGACACGGTAACCGCCGATCAGGGTCTCCGGAGATAAGGGTGCTGGTTTGACCTTGGACATCATTCTCGTTGGGCTACTCCGATGACCGGGCCCAATCCGGTTATTCTCGGGGTCGTTATACAGATCAAGAAAACGCCATGCCAGTTTACAGCATGACCGGCTACGCCAGCGCCCAACAAGGCGCAGGTACCGGCACAGACAGCACCGCGGCGCCGGTGCGCCTCGGCCTGGAAATCCGCTCCGTCAACGGCCGCTTCCTGGACTTCAGCCTGCGCCTGTCCGAAGAACTGCGCACCCACGAGCCCGCCCTGCGCGAACTGGTGCAGGGCCGGCTCAAGCGCGGCAAGGTCGAACTGCGCGCCTTCGTCGAATCCACCGTGGCTGGCAACGTGGCCGAGCCCAGCCCGCGCCTGTTGCAGCGCCTCAACACCCTGCAGGACAGCGTGAAGTCCTGGCTGCCTGACGCCCGGGGCCTGAGCGTGGCCGACATCCTCAAGCTGGCCTCCGGCGAACAGGGCGCCGGCCAGGACTGGGGCCCGGCCCTGCAGGCCCTGGCGACCGAAGCGCTGGACGCCCTGGTGCAATCCCGTGCGCGCGAAGGCGCGCGCCTGGCCACCATGCTGCTGGGCCACATCGCCCAGCTGCGCCAGCTGGCCACCCAGGCCGGCCCCATGCTGCCCCTGCTGGTGGAGCAACAGCGTCAGCGCTTCCTGGAGCGCTGGCAGGAGGCCATGGCCCTGACCGATGGCGCCACGCCGCCGCAGGCGGCCCAGGAGCGGGCGCTCACTGAAGCCACCGCCTATGCCATCCGCATCGACGTGGCCGAGGAACTGACGCGCCTGGCCTCTCACCTGGACGAAATCGAGCGCCTGATCAAGAAAGGCGGCGAGGTCGGCAAACGCCTGGACTTCCTGATCCAGGAACTGCACCGTGAAGCCAACACCCTGGGCTCCAAATCGGCCGCGCTGGACCTGACCCGCATCTCGGTGGACATGAAGGTGCTGATCGAGCAGATGCGCGAGCAGGTCCAGAACCTGGAATGAAATGATGCGCCCACGCTCCGCCGCCACGCGGGTCGCTGCCCCCGGAGGGAGCACGTTTCGCCTTGGGGCGGCCCGGCGGCGAAACCTGCCGCATTAAGATTCATCCATGGAACACCCCGGCAACCTCTACGTCATCGCCGCCCCCAGCGGGGCCGGCAAGTCCACCCTGGTCAAGGCCCTGCTGGCGCAGGACGACCGCCTGCAGCTGTCGGTCTCGCACACCACGCGCTCGCCGCGCGGGCAGGAGCAGAACGGGCGCGAGTACTACTTCGTCTCCCCTGCCGCCTTCGACGCCATGGTCCAGGCCGACGCCTTTGTCGAATGGGCCCATGTGCACAGCCACCGCTACGGCACCTCGCGCCAGGCCATCGAGGACCAGATCCGGGCCGGCGCCGACATCGTGCTGGAAATCGACTACCAGGGCGCCATGCAGATCAAGAAGCTGTTCCCGGACGCCGTCACCATCTTTATCCTGCCGCCGAGCTGGGAAGAACTGCGTGCCCGGCTGGTCAAGCGCGGCGAGGACGCCGCCGAAGTGATCGCCCTGCGGCTGGAGAATGCCACCACCGAGGTGGCCCAGGCCCCGAACTTCGATTTCGTTATAATCAATGACTTGTTCGAGCGCGCGCTGGCCGACCTCCAATTGGTGGTCCATGCCCAGCGGCTCCGGTATCCGGCCCAGCGCCGGGCCCGGCCCGACACTTTCCAGGCACTGCGCCTGCCCTGATGCCGGATTCTCCCGGTCCACTGGAGTAAACACATGGCCCGTATCACCGTCGAAGACTGCCTGCAGCAGATCCCCAACCGCTTCCAGCTCGTGCTGGCCGCGACCTACCGCGCCCGCATGCTCAGCCAGGGCCACGCGCCCAAGATCGAGAGCAAGAACAAGCCGGGCGTGACCGCCCTGCGCGAGATCGCCGAAGGCAAGATCGGCCTGGAAATGCTCAAGAAAGTCCCGATCTGAGGCCGTTACCGCCTCCCCCCAAAAAAGCACCGTCAGCGGTGCTTTTTTATTGCCCGGCCCCTGAATAGAGCGCGCCGCTATATATTCGAGGGGTGAGCGCCATCCTCCAGGCCCCAGCCGCCAGTCCCCATAACCCGAGTCCCCCTGGCCCGGCCGGACCGGCTGCGGCCAATGCGGCGGCGGCAAGCTTCGCCAGCCTCACGGCCCGCCTGGACTACCTCTCGCCCCCGGACCTGGAACAGGTACGCCAGGCCTACCGCTTTGCCGACGAGGCCCACCTGGGCCAGCTGCGCAACAGCGGCGAACCGTATATCACCCACCCGATCGCCGTGGCCGCCCAGTGCGCCGAGTGGAAACTCGACGCCCAGGCCCTGATGGCCGCCCTGCTGCATGACGCCCTGGAAGACTGCGGCGTCAGCAAGGCCGAGCTGATCGAGCGCTTCGGTTCACCGGTGGCCGAACTGGTGGACGGCCTGACCAAGCTGGACAAGCTGCAGTTCAACACGCGCGAGGAAAGCCAGGCCGAATCCTTCCGCAAGATGCTGCTGGCGATGGCGCGCGATGTGCGTGTCATCCTCATCAAGCTGGCCGACCGCAGCCACAACATGCGCACCCTGGCGGACGTGCCGCGCGCCAAGTGGGCGCGCATCGCCTCGGAAACCCAGGAGATCTACGCCCCCATCGCCTACCGCCTGGGCCTGAACCAGACCTACCGCGAACTGCAGGACCTGTCCTTCCGCCACCTGCACCCCTGGCGCCACGCCGTGCTGGAGAAGGCGCTGGAGCGAGCCCGCAACCGCCGCCGCGACCTGATCCAGAAGGTGCGCAAGGAAGTCGAAACCGCCTTCGAAAGTGCCAACATGTCGGTGCGCATCGGCGGGCGCGAGAAGACGCTGTATTCCATCTACCGCAAGATGGACGAAAAGCACCTGAGCTTCGCGCAGATCACCGACATGTACGGTTTCCGCCTGCTCGTGCCCAGCCAGTCCGACTGCTACACCGCCATGGGCACCCTGCACCAGCTCTACAAGCCGGTGCCCGGCAAGTTCAAGGACCACATCGCGATCCCCAAGCTCAACGGCTACCAGTCCCTGCACACCACCCTGGTCGGCCCTTCGGGGGTGAACATCGAGTTCCAGATCCGGACCGAGGCCATGCACGTGGTGGCCGAGTCGGGTGTGGCGGCGCACTGGCTCTACAAGGCCAACGAACCCGACAGCCCCATGACCGCACGCCTGGGTGCGCAGTGGTTGCAGTCCCTGCTGGACATCCAGAACGAAACCCGCGACGCCGCCGAATTCTGGGACCACGTCAAGGTGGACCTGTTCCCCGACGCTGTCTACGTCTTCACGCCCAAGAGCCGGATCATGGCCCTGCCGCGCGGCGCCACCGTGGTCGACTTCGCCTACGCCATCCACAGCGACATCGGCGACCGCACCATGGCCGCACGGGTCAATGGCGAACAGGTGCCGCTGCGCACCGAGCTCAAGAACGGTGACGTGGTCGAGGTGGTCACCGCATCGGTGTCGGCGCCCAACCCGGCCTGGCTGAGTTTCGTGCGCACCGGCCGCGCACGCTCCAAGATCCGCCACCACCTCAAGACCCTGGCGCAGACCGAGTCCGAAGGGCTGGGCGAAAAACTGCTGCTGCAGGCGCTGCGCGCCGAGGGCGTCGAACGCTTCCCCACCGACGACGGTACGAGCGCCGGCATCTGGGACAAGCTGCTGCGCTTCACAGGCAACCGCAACCGCGCTGAACTGCTGGTCGACATCGGCCTGGGCAAGCGCATTGCCGGTATCGTCGCCAAGCGCATGGCCACCCTGCTGAGTGAAAGCGGCGAGAAGCCCAATGCCGTACTGATGACCCGCGAACGCTTCAATGCCGAATCATCGGGTCACAGCACGGTGATCGTGGATGGCAGCGAGAACGCTTCGGTCCAGTACGCCAGCTGCTGCCGCCCCATCCCGGGCGATGTCATCGTCGGCTACCTTGGCCGTGGCGAGGGCCTGGTGGTGCATGCTGAAGACTGCGCCGTGGCGCGCAAGTTGCACAACAAGGACAGTGAACGTTTCATCGGCGTGGAGTGGTCGGATGAGCCGGCGCGTGCCTTCGAAACCGGCATCGTGGTCACGGTCCACAACGGCAAGGGCGTGCTGGCCCGTGTGGCGTCGGCCCTGGCGGCCTCGGAAGCGGACATCATCCACATCGACATGGGCCAGGAAGCGGCCCAGGAAACCACCGACCTGCGTTTTGTCATCGCGGTGCGCGACCGCCAGCACCTGGCAACTGCCTTGCGCAACCTGCAGCGTACCTCCTCGGTGCTGCAGGCCCGACGCAGCACAGCAACAGGCGCCTGATCAGCCCGCCGCGACCGGCGCCGGGTACTGCACTGCCAGCACCTCGATCTCTTCCACCCCGACCGGCGTCACCAGCTTGAGGACATCGCCCACGCGCGCCTTGAGCAGGGTGCGCGCCACCGGCGCCACCCAGCTGACCTGGCCCTGCAGGCTGTCGGCCTCGTCGATGCCCAGGATGGTGATGGTGCGCTCCAGGCCGGCCCCATCGGCATAGGTGACGGTGGCGCCGAAAAAGACCTGGTCGCTGCCATGGTGCACGCTGGGATCGGTGACCTCGGCGATCTCCAACCGCTTGGTCAGGAAACGGATGCGCCGGTCGATCTCGCGCAGGCGCTTCTTGCCGTAGAGGTAATCGCCATTCTCCGAACGGTCGCCATTGCTGGCCGCCCAATGCACGATCTCCACCACCTTGGGCCGCTCGTCGTCGATCAGCGCCATCCACTCGGCGCGCAGGCGCGCATAACCGGCGGGCGTGATGTAGTTCTTACCGCCAACCGGCAGGGCGGGCAGTTGCGCTTCATCGTCGTCTTCGCTGTCGGATTCTCGGGTAAAGGCTTTGCTCATGGCATCGTCCTGTGGACCGGAAATTGTCTGACTCAAGAAAAAAGCCTGCAACTTTGCAGTTGCAGGCTTTTCCGTTTTGGTGCGGCTGGCAGGAATTGAACCCACGACCCCTTGGTTCGTAGCCAAGTACTCTATCCAACTGAGCTACAGCCGCGAAGAGCGCAATTGTAGCATGACTTTCCCCCAGTTGCGCCTGGCACCCGGATGAAATGGTAGGGCGTGCAGGACTTGAACCTGCGACCAAGGGATTATGAGGGCGACTCGTGATCTTTTGGCTTCCCTAAACCCAAGGCTTACAGACACACGCACCGCGCCACAGGGTGCCAAGCGTAGCCCCAAACAGCTGTCAGAAGCTACGAAGGAGCTACGCTATGGAGAACCCCTATATTGAACGTGTGGCGGCCCGCATGAGAGCCGACGATGCCCGTTCCCAGCTGCAGCGGCATTGGTCAGTCAGGCTTTACCGTTCCGTTCACTGGATCGGCTACTGGCTAGACCGGCTTGGGCTGGAGAGACTCTCGACCTGGTACGGCCGGGCGACCGAACCAGTGACGGACTGGCTGAGTCATCGGCAGGCCATTTTCCTGCGCAGGTGGCTATGACCCGGCCCAACGGGGTATGGGGGCGTGCCCCCATGCAAAGCCATGAACATCCGCATTGAAGTCATCTTTTTCGCGTGCGCTCTGCTGGCCTGCTACATCAGTTCTCAGCGCGTCCTGCCAAGCCTTTTCTTTTTCTCATCGCCATGAATCAATCTATCCAAATCACCATTGACGGCCAGAACTTGGACGACCACCACGACGGAGACTGGACCATCACCATCATGCGTAACGGCGCGCTTGCCGCTCAGTCAGGTCTGTCCGGGACGCTCCGGGATGCGCTGAATGCAGCGCGCGAGACAGCTGCAGACGCAGCTGTCAACATGGGAGATGCAGATGAATAACAAGCCTAATCGCAAGAAAGCGACTCTGCATGTCTCGATTGAACCAGCTTTGTCCGAGCGTCTTCGCACTATCTGCGAAACCATGGGCTTGCCTGTGTCCCACTTCGCATCTCTTGCACTCAGCAGAGAAGCCGCACGCTTTGAGGCTGAGTTTCAGCGCGCTTCACCTGGCAAGGCTGCGCGCAACGCGTAGCGCTTGCCCTTGATATGGGGTAGGACGGGATGCTACCGTCACGACACCCGCGACCGGGACCGGAGGGCACGGGGCGGGGGGCGTAGCGGTCGGCGTTCCGGACAGGGGCACCATGTCAAGGGTGCGTGCAGCGTTCGGTCTTGCGCTTGACATGCAATTCAGTAGGCTGCTACATTGCACCCTAGCGACAGCCTACACACAGGCACCCGAATAGTGAGTTCTCCAGTCACGCTGGAATGAAGCACAGCCAGGGATCGAGGTACTCAGCCGGTTGATACCACGATAGGCAAATTCTTCAGACGCAACCGCATCTGTCGCGAATTCCCAACTTCTTGGAGTTCGCATGTGTGCGTCTGCGTCCGTTGTTTCATGCCCATCCCCCGACCCTGCCCAGTCAGGAAGCGCACCCGCTTGCGGGGCGCCTCCTGGCGGCGCAGCCGCCGGGCTTGTCACATCTAAAACAAGTCCTCACGACTTGGCCATCAACCTAGCTCCCTCGGCTGTGGCCGAACGGCGGGTCAAACGGTTAAAGCGTTCGGTCTGGGCTTCCGGCCACCTTCACGGCTTGGCCGAGAACGGCTCCAGACCTTCCGTTTGCTGGTTCGTCACCCTGACCTATGCCGGGGTCGATGACTGGCGCGCCCAGCACATCGCAAGCTCCCTAGACCGATACCGCTATTGGTGCACCAAGCAAGGCATTCCTTGCCGCTACACATGGGTGGCTGAGCTTCAAGGCAGGGGGGCCGTCCACTACCACCTGTTGGCGTGGCTTCCCCGCGGCATCAGCATGCCTCACTGGGACCGGCCGGTAGGTCGCCGCCGCGCCTTCTGGCAGCACGGCATGAGCAATACCGAGAAGGCCAGAGCGGGGGTGGGCTACCTCATGAAGTACCTCTCCAAGCTCGGTGAGCTGACCCGCTTTCCGAAGGGTCTGCGCCTCTACGGGGTGGGCGGCCTCACCGAACAGGGGCGCAAGGTGCGCGGCTGGTTCAACCTCCCTGAGTGGGCAAAACGCAGCTACGGCGTCGGTGAGCTGGCACGGCGTTCCGGTCGGCTGATTGTTCATGCCACCGGCGAAGTGCTGGAGTCTCCCTACCTCGTCAAGCTGATGCCCTACGGCTTGAGCGTCTCACTCATCCGGGAGATACCGGACAGATTCCACGACGGCGCGTACTCGACCTGGTCACCGCCATGAGCACCCGCACCCTCAACGCTGCGGAAGCCGCCCAGCTGCTCCACATCCATCCGCAGACTCTCAAGGAGCGGGCGCGAGCTGGCTTCATACCTGGCTGCAGGGTGGGCAAGGCTTGGGTCTTTGTCGAATCTTTGCTGATCGAGTATCTGGTGGCACAATCGTTCTCGCGTGTGTCTGTAGCCGGTACTCAGGAGAAACCTGAATGTCCCTCTACAGAAGAAAAGACTCCCCCTACTGGTGGGTCAAGCTACCGCCAATCACTGGCGAATCAGGACCTCTACAGGTCAGCACTGGGATTGCGAACAAACGCAAGGCCCAAGAGTTCCACGACAAACTCAAAGCCGAACGCTGGGAGCAGGACAAGCTCGGCGTCAAATCGCGCCGGACCTGGCAGGAGGCAGCAGGCAAGTTTCTGAGCGAGACGACGCACAAGCGTTCGCAGTCGAAAGACATTGCCATCATGAGTTGGCTGCACCACATCCTTGGCGACAAGCATCTGGATGAGGTCAACCGCCAGTTGATCGACCGTATCAAGGCTGAACGACTCAAGGTCGGTTCAGAGAGTACGGCCAATCGTTACCTTGCGCTGATCCGCTCCGTCCTGCGCAAAGCCCACTTCGAATGGGAGTGGATCGATCGCATCCCGAAGGTTTCGCTTTTCAAGGAACCCGAGGGTCGCGTGCGCTCCCTGACTTTCGAAGAGTTCAACCGGCTGCATTCGGAGCTACCCCCTCACCTGGCTGATATGGCGCTGTTCACGGTCGCCACGGGTCTGCGTCAGGCCAACGTCTCCCAGCTGGAATGGGTCGAGGTGAGTCTGGATCGTCGGCATGCATGGATACCGGCCAGCAAGTTCAAGAACGGCAAGCCTCATGCCGTCCCGTTGAACGAGGTGGCCATGGCGGTTTTGGTCGCTCAGGTCGGCAAGCATCCGACCCACGTATTCACCTACAACGGCAAGCCTGTGGTCAACGTGTCCACCAAGGCATGGTGGGGTGCTCTGGAACGGGCTGGGATCGAAAATTTCCGCTGGCATGACCTGCGGCATACCTTCGCGACCTGGCACCGGCAGGCAGGCACGCCTACCCATGAGCTGCAACGCCTAGGCGGCTGGAAAACGCTGGCAATGGTGGAGAGGTATGCGCACATTGCCCCGGAGGGCTTGCAGCAAGCCGCAAGTAGGCTTGATAATGTGCTTTCAGGCTACGCTTTGGCTACGCCATCTGGAAAAGGGGAACGACCATGACAGCCGTTCTCCTGTGTACAAATGGTAGGGCGTGCAGGACTTGAACCTGCGACCAAGGGATTATGAGTCCCCTGCTCTAACCAGCTGAGCTAACGCCCCGACCGAATAGACGATTGTACGGGCCTACTTCTGGTGGCTCAGGGCGTTGCCCAGCAGCTTGGACGTGATGTCCACAATCTGGATCATGCGCTCGTAGGGCATGCGCGTGGGGCCGATCACGCCCAGCGTGCCCACCACCTGGCCATCCACCTCGTAGGGGGCACTGACCACGGAGAGCTCCTCGAAAGGCACCACCTGGCTTTCGCCGCCGATGAAGATGCGCACGCCCTCGGCCTGACCGGCAATATCCATCAGGCGCATCAGTTGGGCCTTCTGCTCGAACAGGTCGAAAGCGCGACGCAGATGGCTCATGTCACTGGAAAAATCGGAAACGGCCAGCAGGTTGCGCTCGCCTGAGATCACCACCTCGTCCTGCGGTTGCGTCATGGCCTCGGTGCCCACCGTCACCGCCGCCTGCATCAGCTTGGCGATCTCCCCGCGCAGCGTATCCACCTCGCCCTGCAGGCGTTCACGCACCTGCTCCAGCGTCAGGCCCATGTAGTGGGTGTTGAGGTAGTTGGATGCCTCGACCAGCTGCGAGGGTGAATAGTCCGTCTCGGTGAAGATGACGCGGTTCTGCACGTCGCCCTCCGGCGACACCAGGATGACCAGGATGCGGCGCTCGCCCAGGCGCAGGAATTCGATGTGGCGAAACACCGAGGAGCGGCGCGGCGACATGACCACCCCGACGAACTGCGACAGCGAAGACAGCAGGTTGGCGGCACTGGAGATGACCTTCTGCGGCTGGTCCGGCGTCAGGCTGGGCGTGGCGATCTGCTCGCGCTGGGCGGTGAGCATGGTGTCGACAAACAGGCGATAACCGCGCGCCGTGGGCACGCGCCCGGCCGAGGTGTGCGGACTGGCGATCAGGCCCAGCTCCTCCAGGTCGGACATCACGTTGCGGATGGTCGCTGGCGACAGCTCCAGACCGGACGCACGCGAGAGCGTACGCGAGCCCACGGGTTGCCCTTCGGCAATGTAGCGTTCCACCAGCGTTTTCAACAACAACTTGGCGCGGTCATCGAGCATGGGATCATTTTAATGATGTAATTTGCGAATGAACTCCAGATTCCGCCAGGTAGCCCTGATCGGCAAGTACCAGACCGTCGCCGGCGGCAGCCAGGGCAGCCGCGCGCGCCCGGCGCTGGCCGACATCGCGGCCTTCCTGCAGTCGCAGGGTTGTGCCGTGGTGGTGGAAGAACAGACCGCGACCAACGCCGGGCTGGACGGCCACCCGGTGCTGGATCTGGCCGCCATAAGCCAGCAATGCGATCTGGTCCTGGTGGTGGGCGGTGACGGCACCATGCTGGGCATCGGCCGGCAGCTGGCCAGCTCAGGCGTGCCGCTGATCGGCATCAACCACGGTCGGCTGGGTTTCATGACCGACATTCCTTTCGGCAGCTTCGAGACCGTGCTGCCGCCCATGCTGCGCGGCGAATACGAAGAGGAAAAGCGCCAGCTCATGCACGCCCGCGTGCTGCGCCAGGGCAACTGCGTGTTCGATACCCTGGCGATGAACGATGTGGTGGTGCACCGCGGCAACTCCTCGGGCATGGTGGAGCTGCGCGTCGAGGTGGACGGCCACTTCGTGGCCAACCAGCGCGCCGACGGCCTGATCATCGCCACCCCGACGGGCTCCACGGCCTACTCCCTGTCGGCTGGCGGCCCCATCCTGCACCCGGCCATCGCCGGCTGGGTGCTGGCGCCGATCGCGCCGCATACCCTGTCCAACCGCCCCATCGTGCTGTCCAGCCAGTCCGAGGTCGCCATCGAGATCGCATCGGACCGCGAAGCCATTGCCAACTTCGACATGCAGTCCCTGTCCGCGCTGCACCACGGCGACCGCATCATCGTGCGCCGCTCGGAGCACAGTGTGCGATTCCTGCACCCGCGCGGCTGGAGCTATTTCGACACCCTGCGGCAGAAGCTGCACTGGAACGAAGGGATCACGAGCTCATGAGCCTCAAGCGCATCGTCCTGCGGGATTTCGTCATCATCAGCGAACTCGAGCTCGATCTCGAGAGCGGTTTCAGCGTGCTGACCGGCGAGACCGGTGCCGGCAAGTCCATCCTGATAGACGCCCTGCAGCTCGTCACCGGGGCCCGCTCCGACACCGGTCTGATCCGCGAAGGTGCCAACCGCACCGACGTGAGCGCCGAGTTCGGAGAATGCACTGCCCTGCTGGGCTGGCTGGAAGAAGCCGGTTTCGACCCGGGCTTCGACCCCGGTTTCACCCTGCTGTTGCGCCGTACCGTGGACACGCAAGGCAAAAGCCGCGCCTGGATCAACGGCAGCCCGGCCACCGCGACCCAGCTGCGCGAGCTGGGCGAGCGCCTTTTCGACATCCACGGCCAGCATGCCTGGCAGAGCCTGACGCGCGCCGAGGCTGTGCGCGGCCTGCTCGACGCCTATGCCCAGCTCGACACCAGCGCCCTGAGCCACAGCTGGGGGCTATGGCGCGAGGCCCAGACCACGCTGGACGAAGCCCGCAAGGCCCAGGACAGCCTGCAGCGCGAACGCGAGCGCTTGGGCTGGCAGATCAGCGAGCTCGAAAAAATCGCACCCCAGGCCGGCGAATGGGAAACGCTCAACACCGACCACAGCCGCCTGGCCCATGCCCAGGCCCTGCTCGATGCCGCCCAGGGTGCACTGGACGCGCTCGAGGGCGAGGACGGCGGTGCCGCACACGCCCTGGGCAGCGCCCGCCAGACGCTACAAAATCAGGAGCATCTGGAGCCTGAATTCAAATCCCTGGCGGAGGTATTGAACTCCAGCCTGGCGCAGGTGGAAGACAGTGTGCACACTTTGCGCGCGTATCTGCGCCGCACCGACCTGGACCCGGAGCGCCTGGCCGAGCTCGACACTCGGATAACCTCCTGGATGTCGCTGGCGCGTCGTTACAAGCGCCCCCCGGAGGAACTGGCCGCCACCCTCGCCGGCTGGAAGGAAGAACTCGCCAAGCTCGACGCCGCCGCCGATCTGGCCGCACTGGAAAGCGCCGAGCAGCAGGCCCAGGCCGCCTATATGAAACAGGCGCAGGCCGTCTCCAAGGCACGCGCCGTGGCCGCACCCAAGTTGGCCCAGGCCATCACCCAGGCCATGCAGGGCCTGGGCATGCAAGGCGGACGCTTTGAAGTGACGCTGCAGAGGGCCGAACACCCCATGCAAAGCGGCCTGGAAGAGGTGAGCTTCCTGGTGGCCGGGCACGCGGGCAGCACGCCGCGCCCCGTGGGCAAGGTGGCTTCAGGCGGGGAGCTCTCGCGCATCGCCCTGGCCATTGCCGTGACCACCAGCCAGCTCGGCACGGCGCAAACCCTGATCTTCGACGAGGTGGATGCCGGCGTGGGCGGCGCCGTGGCCGAGACCGTGGGCCGCCTCATGAAACAGCTGGGCCGCGACCGCCAGGTCATGGCCGTCACGCACCTGCCGCAGGTGGCGGCCTGCGCCGACCACCACCTGGTGGTGGCCAAGCAGCGCCAGGGCCAGGTCACGCTCAGCACGGTAACACCGGTGCAGGGCGAGGCGCGTGTGGCCGAGATCGCGCGCATGCTCGGCGGCGAGCGCCTGTCCAGCACCACACTGGCCCACGCCAAGGAAATGCTGCAGTCCGGCAGCTGAGTGCAGCGGGCGCAAGACCATGGCCATGGAAATCGTCCTGATCACGGGCATGTCCGGCTCCGGCAAGTCGGTGGCGCTCAATGCGCTGGAAGACGCCGGTTATTACTGCGTAGACAACCTGCCGCCCGAGCTGCTGCTGCCCTTCGTGACGCTGGAGCAGCAACACCAGGCCAGCCGTGTGGCCATTGCCATGGACGTGCGCAGCGCCACCTCGCTGCCGCAGGTGCCGGCGCTGCTGGCCACGCTGCGCCGGCAAGGCATCGCGATCAAGCCGCTGTTCCTCGACGCCTCCACCGACACCCTGGTGCGCCGTTATTCCGAAACCCGGCGCAAGCACCCGCTCTCCCAGGCCATGCGCGAAGACGTCGACCTGAATCGCGTGCTGGTGGAAGCCATCGAGCTTGAACGCGAGTTGCTGGGAGCCCTGCGCGAACAGGCCCACGTGATCGACACCAGCCTGATCCGTCCTTCGCAGCTTCAGGGTTACATCAAGGAAGTGATCCGGCTGCCCGGCAGCCAGCTCACGCTGGTGTTCGAGTCCTTCGCGTACAAACGCGGCATCCCGGTCGACGCCGACTATGTGTTCGACGTGCGCATGCTGCCCAACCCGCATTACGAGCCCGAGTTGCGTCCCTTGACCGGCCGCGACGAGCCGGTGGCAAACTTCTTGCGCGCCCAGCCCGAGGCGACCCGCATGCTGGAACACATCGAGGCCTTTCTCACGCACTGGCTCGACGCCATGTCGCAGAACCATCGCAGCTACGTGACTGTGGCCATCGGCTGCACCGGCGGCCAGCATCGCTCGGTCTATCTGGTGGAGGAACTGGCGCGCCGTTTTGCCACACGCTGGGCCACGCTGCGGCGCCACCGCGAAATCGGCGGCTGACCCCCCGCCTCAGCCCTGCAGCAGTTTGCGCACCGGGGCCGGCAGCCCCAGCTTGGGCCAGACATCCACCGCCTGCCAACCACCTTCTGGCGACAGCTTCGTGCGGGCCGGCAACTGCACGCACACCGGATGCAGGTGCAGGTCCTTGTGCGTGAGCACATGGGTGAACATGGCCAACTCCTGTAACCGGTCCCGGTAAGCCACGGGCACAGCCGCCTGCAAGGCCTCAAAACTGTCGAACAGCTCCATGCAATACAGTCCAGCCCAGACGCCCGGCGTGGGCCGCTGGCGCAGCCAGACCGCCTCGTCGCGGGTCCTCGCCCACAGGAGCCAGAGTGACTGTGCGCTGCGCTTGAGCTTGCGTGTCTTGACCGGATAGCCTTCGGGCCGGCCTTCGCGCCGCGCCACGCAGACGCCCAGCATGGGGCAGGTCTCGCACAGGGGCTTGCGCGCCAGGCAGACGGTGGCGCCCAGGTCCATCACGGCCTGGGTGTAGCGCGGCATGGCATGCGCCAGGTCGCGCTGCGGCAGCAGCTCCGTGGCCAGGGCCCAGAGGGCACGTTCGTTGGCGCCCACGGCCAGGTCGGCACCAAAGCCCAGGGCGCGCGTGAGCACGCGCTTGACGTTGCCATCGAGGATGGCAGCCCGTTCACCGAAACAGATGGAAGCGATCGCCGCGGCCGTGGACGGGCCGATGCCCGGCAAGGTCTGGAGCAAAGCCGCCGTGCGGGGAAACGCGCCACCATGGACCTGCATCACCTGGATGGCGCAGCCGTGCAGATTGCGCGCGCGGCTGTAGTAGCCCAGGCCGCTCCACAGGGCCAGCACGTCGTCAAGGCTTGCGGCCGCCAGGGCCCTGACATCGGGGAAACGCTGCAGGAAACGCACGTAATAGTCGCGCACCGTGACCACCTGGGTCTGTTGCAGCATGATCTCGGAAAGCCAGACCCGGTAGGGATCCTGCGTACCCTGCCAGGGCAGGTCCTTGCGGCCGTGCACGGCCTGCCAGCGCAGCACCCGGGCACTCCAATCGGCCGGCATGGCAGAAGAAGCCGCCGCAGACAGGCGCCGAGGCCGGCTCACGAGGCCTGCAGTTCGGCAGCTACCGTGTCTTTGGGCTTGGTGACGTCCTGCGCCCGGATCAGGTAGGCCGTGAGTTCAAGCAGCTTGGAATCGAGCTGGGCGAGCGCACGGAATTGCTCGTTGATTTCTGCGATGCGCTCATCCAGACCGCCAGCGGCCTGCTGGATGCGGTCGATGGCCTCGAGCCGGCGGCTGAAGTTGCGACGACGCTCGCGCAGTTGGGCGTCGAGCTGGGCCGCAGCCGACTTGCTCCACAGTTCCACGTCACCAAGGGCCGACTGGTAGACGCTGCGCAGGCGCGTGGCCAGGGCGCGCACCAGACGGTCGGCAAACTCGGGCTGGGCCAGGCGGAAGGCGTTGCCCAGACCCAGGTACTGCAGATGACCACGCTCGACCTGGTCGAGGCTGTCGATATAGGACTGCAACGAAGGCTCGGCCGGAGGCTGCAGCGAGAAGCCCTGTTCGGCATTGAGCTGCTTGAAGGAGGTGGCCAGCATGATCTGGATCTCGCCCATCAGCGACTGCACCCGGCGCAGGTTCTCGCGCAGCCGATCGAAGGTGTCGCCATAGGATTTCTTGACACCCAGCTTGAGGCCGGTCTGCAGCAGCGACTGCATCAGCTGGTTCATCTCGGCGCGCAGGCTCTTGGTGCTCAGCAGCGCGAACACGTCGCGCAGCAGCTTGAGATGCACCGAACGCACGGCATGGATCTTGGCGCCGGCACGGTCGAACTCGGCCTGCTCCTGCGAGATGCGCAGGCGCATGTGCTTGATGACGGCGGCGTTCTTGCCTTGCAGGCCCTTGAGCTCGAGCATCTGCTCGTTGAGGTCGCGGCGGCGGATGTTGAGCACCCGGCCCACTTCGAGCTGCAGGTCCGAGATGCCAACCGCCACGGCCGCGCCCAGGATGCGCTGGCGCTGGCCCATGATGCGCTGGGCCAGCGCCTCTTCCAGCGCTGGCAGGCAGCTGGCCTGCAGCAGCTTGGTGTCGTCGGTGACCTTGGCGACCAGGCCCTTCTGGGCGGAGACGGGCAGCACCTGCTCGCGCGACAGGCCGAGGATTTCGGCCGTGGTGGCGCGCTGGCGGTCGATCTGCATCTGGATCTGGGCCGGCGAACTCAACGCGTCCCAGAGCGAGTCGATCTTGTTGAGCACGACCAGTCGGGTGTCGGTCCCGACCGCGGACTCGGTGATGAGGTGTTCGCGCCAGATCTCGAGGTCGGACTTGGTGACGCCGGTATCGGCCCCCAGGATGAAGACCACGGCATGCGCCTGCGGCACCAGACTGACCGTCAGTTCGGGTTCGGCACCGATGGCGTTGAGACCCGGGGTGTCCAGGATGACCAGGCCCTGCTTGAGCAGGGGGTGGGCGATGTTGATGAGGGCGTGGCGCCACTTGGGCACCTCGACCTTGCCCTGGGCGTCCATGAGCGGGCTGTCGTTCGGGGACTGGCTGCTCCAGAAACCCAGGGCGCGCGCCTCCTCCAGCGTCACCCGACGGGTCTCGGAGACTTTCTCCAGCGCCATGGCCAGCTGCTGCGGGTCGTTGACGTCGAGGTCGACGCGGGTCCACTTCTCGGGGACCATGCGCCATTCCATCAGGGACTGGGGCTGCAGGCGGGTCTCGATGGGCAGCAGGCGCAGGCAGGGCGGCACCTCGGCGTCGTAGCCCATCTCGGTCGGGCACATGGTGGTGCGCCCGGCGCTGGCCGGCATGATGCGCCGACCGTAGCCGGCGAAGAAAATGGCGTTGATCAGTTCGGACTTGCCGCGCGAGAACTCGGCGACGAAGGCCACCATGACCTTGTCGGCGCGCACCTGCATCTCCAGGCGATGCAGACGCTCCTCGACAGCGGCGTCGAGCAGGTCATGGTCTTTCATCCATTCGCCCAGCAACTTCAGGCGCAGGGCGAATTCACGCCGCCACGTGCCGTGCTGATCGAATTGTTCGTTGAAAGACGTCGCCAAGGTATCCCCCTCGCCTTATTAGTATTCAGGCCAGATTTTCCAATATAACACTGAGTTAGCGGCGTTTTTTCATGTTTTCTGGCAGCTTGGGCAGAAAAATGTCGCGCGTTGCCCCTGCCGCATGGCTTTGACCGGCGTACCGCATACCCTGCAGGGCTGGCCCTCGCGGCCATAGACCATGGCCTCGAACTGGAAATTACCGCGCTCACCCACCGCGTTGGAGTAGTTCCTCAGCGTGGTGCCGCCCGCCGCCAGGGCCCGCCCCAGCACATCGCGGACGGCGGCATGCAGCTTTTGCGCCCGCGGCCGGCTCAGACGGGCTGCACTCAGGGTGGGGCGGATGCCGGCCAGGAACAGGGCCTCGGACGCATAGATATTACCCACCCCCACCACCACATCACCGGCCAGCAGCACCTGCTTGATCGCGGCCTTGCGCATCTTGAGGGCAGCATGAAAATCCGCGGCATCAAAGTCCTCCGACAGCGGCTCCACGCCCAGGCCTCCGAGCAGCTTGTGCGCCAGCGGTGCGTCCTGGTCCGGCGCCCAGACCACGGCACCGAAGCGGCGCGGGTCGTTCAGGCGCAGGGTGCCATGGGTGGTGGTGAGTTCAAAGTGGTCATGCGCACCACGGGGCGGCAGGCTGGCGCCAAAACTCAGGCTGCCCGACATGCCCAGGTGCAGGAGCAGCAGGCCGGCGTCCAGATCGAGCAGCAAATACTTGCCGCGCCGGCGCACCCCCCGCACGCGGCGCCCGGCGAGTCTGGCAACGGGCAATCCGAGCGGCCAGCGCAGGGGCTTGCCACACCAGGCCGAGACGATGCCGGCCCCGGTAATGCGGTCGGCAAAACTCAGGCGCGTGGCTTCGACTTCGGGCAATTCAGGCATGGCAGTAGGCAGGCAGGGGGATAGCTGGCTTGGATTATTATGGTTCGATGTTCCCACGCCTACGTCTCCTCCCCCTGCTGTTGACGGCCGCCCTGACGGTCCATGCGCAACAGCCGGGCCCGGCCCCCATCACGCCACCGGCCAATTCGGCACTCGACGGTGAGCTCTTCTACCAGTTGCTGGTGGGGGAGTTCAGCACGCAACGCGGCGACGCCGGCGTTGGCTACTCCCTGATCCTGGATGCCGCGCGCAAGACCAACGACGCGCGGCTGTACCAGCGTGCCATCGACATCTCGCTGCAGGCGCGCGCCGGCGATTCGGCCCTGCAGGCCGCACGCGCCTGGAAGCAGGCCCAGCCCAATTCGCGCGATGCCAACCGCTATGTGCTGCAGATCCTGATCGGACTGAACCGTCTGAACGAGACGGTGGAGCCGCTCAAGCGCGAAATCGCCCTGGCCGAGCCCAAGGAACGCGCTCTCACCATTCTCACCTTGCCGCGTTACTTCGCACGCAGCAGCGACAAGAAGCTCGCCACCGAGATGCTGGAACAGGCCCTGGCCGAGCACCTGGGCAACAGCAGCACAGGCGCTGCCGCGTGGAGCGCCGTGGGCCGCATGCGCCTGGAGAACGGGGACAACACGGGCGCGCTGGAGGCCGCACGTCGCGGCCAGTCACAGGATGCACGCGCCGAAGGGCCCGTGCTGCTCGCCCTGGCACTGATGTCCCCCCAGCAGCCCGGGGCGGAAGCCGTCGTACGCAAATACCTGGAGGGCCGCCCCCTCGTGGAAGTGCGCCTGGCTTATGCGCGCGCGCTGCTCGATGCCCAGCGCTACGCCGAAGCAGGCACCCAGGTCCAGATCGTCACCAGCGAAAAACCCGATTACGCCGAGGCCTGGCTGATCCGTGGCACGCTGGAGCTGCAAGACAACCGGCTCGACCCCTCAGAGCGCTCGCTCAAGCAGTTCCTGGAGCTGATGCAGGCGCGCCGCGGCAACGGCGTCGATGAGCCCAGCCGTGCGCTGGCCCAGGCCTACCTCTCGCTGGCCCAGATCGCCGAACAGCGCAAGGACTACAAACAAGCCGAAGCCTGGCTGGCCAGGATCAGCAGCCCAGAAGACCTGGTGCGCTCCCAGAGCCGGCGCGCCGGCATCCTGGCGCGCCAGGGCAAGATCGACGAGGCGCGCGAACTGATCCGCAACCTGCCCGAGCGCTCACCGGCCGACGCACGCGTCAAGCTCTCCAGCGAGATCCAGCTCTTGCGCGACAACAGGCTCTATGCGCAGGCCTACGCACTGCTGGCCGAGGCCACGCAACGCGATCCGACAGACTACGACCTGGTCTACGACCAGGCCACGCTGGCCGAGAAGCTGGGACGGCCGGAGGAGATGGAACGCCTGCTGCGCCGGATCATTGCTGAAAAACCCCAGTACCACCACGCCTACAACGCGCTGGGGTATTCCTTCGCCGATCGCAGCGTGCGCCTGGGCGAGGCACGCCAGCTCATCCTCAAGGCGCTCGAATTCGCACCCGACGATCCCTTCATCAGCGACAGCCTGGGCTGGGTCGAGTTTCGCGAAGGCAACAAGGCCGAGGCTCTGCGCGTGCTGCAGAAGGCCTATCGCGCGCGCCCCGACGCCGAGATCGCCGCCCACCTGGGCGAGGTGCTCTGGAGCATGGGCCAGCGCGAACAGGCCCTGAGCGTGTGGCGCGAGGGGCTGCAGCTCAACGCCGAAAACGACACGCTGGTCGAGACGCTCAAGCGCCTGCGCGTCAAGCCGTGAAGTCCGCGCTGCGCATCCTCGCGGCCGGCCTGCTCTGCGTCCTGGCGGCCCTGCTGTCCGGCTGTGCCCAGCCTAACCTGCGCCCGCCCATCCCCGATGGCCAGGCCCAGACCTACTGGCGCGGTCGCCTCGCTCTGAAGGTCGACAACAGCCCGGAGCCGACGTCCTTCTTCGCCAGCTTCGAACTCAGCGGCCAGCCCCGCGCCGGCGAGCTGATGCTGTCCTCCCCCCTGGGCACCACACTGGCCCAGCTGCGCTGGAGCCCGCAGCAGGCCTTGCTGCGCAACAACGGCCAGACCCGCGCCTTTGATTCGCTGGACGCCCTGGCCACCGAAGCCACCGGCACGGCCATCCCGATCGCAGCGCTGTTCGAGTGGCTGCAGGGGCGGCCTGCGGTCGCCGACGGCTGGTTGGCAGACCTGTCGCAACTGGAGGCCGGCCGCCTGGTGGCCCGACGCAGCCAGCCTGCGCCGGCCGCCGAGCTGCGGCTCATCATCGAACCATAATCCCGGGCATGCAGTCGCTCCACGACATCCCGGCCCCGGCCAAGCTCAACCTCTTCCTGCACATCACGGGCCGGCGCGCCGACGGCTACCACCTGCTGCAATCGGTCTTCATGCTGATCGACTGGGCCGACACCCTGCATTTCGAAAAGCGCGCCGCCGGGCTGAGCCGCGAGGACCTGCTGACGCCCTTGCCGGCCGATGACCTGATCCTGCGGGCCGCGCGGGCCCTGCAGACCGCTACCGGCACACCCCATGGTGCACATATTGCCATCGAGAAACGGCTGCCGGCCCAGGCCGGCCTGGGTGGCGGCTCCTCGGATGCCGCCTCGACGCTGCTGGCACTCAACCGCCTGTGGCAACTCGGGCTCAGCCTGGAGCAGCTGTGCGCCATCGGCCTGCAGCTGGGCGCCGACGTGCCCTTCTTCCTGCGCGGGCACAACGCCTGGGTCGAGGGCATCGGCGAGTCCATCACCCCGGTCGAACTGCCGCGCCGCCACGTGCTGGTGGTCAAACCGCAGGCCGGGCTGGAGACGCGGGCGATTTTTTCGGACCCGGCTTTGAAGCGCGACAGTATTCCTGCTACAATTTCAGGCTTTGCTGCAGACCCGCCAGCTTTTCTGATGGAAGCTCGCAACGACCTGCAGCCTGTCGCCCAGCGGCTCTGCCCGGGTGTCACGCAAGCTCTGGAGTGGCTCGCCACCCTGGGACTCGCGGGACGAATGACAGGCTCGGGAAGTGCTGTGTTTGCGTGGGCACCTCCTGACCTGCGTGTTCCGAAGGCGCCGGAAACCTTGCAGGCCCGGTTGTGTTGCAGCCTGGAAGCGCACCCGCTTAGCGGTTGGGCGGCCAGCGAAAAGAGTTAGTCGGTGGGCAGCTGTACTCAGCTGTTGACCTGTGTAGGGGAGTCGCCAAGTTGGTTAAGGCACTGGATTTTGATTCCAGCATGCAAAGGTTCGAATCCTTTCTCCCCTGCCAAATTTTTCTGGGTCAATAGTCACTCATCGCTGGATCGTTCATGCAGGTCGCTCCGCCCCCCGATTTCATGCTCTTCACGGGCAATGCCAACCCGGCATTGGCCGCCGACATCGCCAAGCACCTCGGCATCTCGCTGGGTGCCGCTACGGTCGGTCGCTTCTCCGACGGCGAAGTGACCGTCGAGATCAACCAGAACGTGCGCGCCCGCGACGTCTTCGTCGTGCAGTCCACCTGCGCGCCGACCAATGACTCGCTGATGGAGCTGCTCATCATGGTTGATGCGCTCAAGCGCGCCTCGGCCGAGCGCATCAGCGCCGTCATCCCCTATTTCGGCTACGCCCGCCAGGACCGCCGCCCGCGCTCCACGCGCGTGCCGATCACGGCCAAGGTCGTCGCCAACATGCTGCAGACCGTGGGCGTGGCCCGCGTCCTGACCATGGACCTGCATGCCGACCAGATCCAGGGCTTCTTCGACATCCCGGTGGACAATATCTACGCTTCGCCGGTGCTGCTGGGTGACCTGCGCTTGAAAAAGTACGAAGACCTGATCGTGGTCTCGCCCGACGTGGGCGGTGTGGTGCGCGCGCGCGCGCTGGCCAAGCAGCTGGGTTGCGACCTGGCCATCATCGACAAGCGTCGCCCGCGTGCCAACGTGAGCGAAGTGATGCACGTGATCGGCGAAATCGAAGGCCGCAACTGCGTGATCATGGACGACATGATCGACACCGCCGGCACGCTGGTGAAGGCGGCCGAGGTGCTCAAGGAGCGCGGTGCCAAGAAGGTCTACGCCTATTGCACGCACCCGATCTTCTCGGGTCCGGCGATCGAGCGCCTGTCCAAGGGCACGGCCCTGGACGAGGTGGTGGTGACCAACACCATCCCGCTGAGCCCCGCCGCCACCGGCTGCGCCAAGATCCGGCAGGTGAACGTGGCACCGCTGATTGCGGAAACCATCCACCGGATCGCCAAGGGCGAGTCGGTCATGAGTTTGTTCTCGGACCAGGACGATCTGTTCTGACCCGGGCAAAAAGCCGGCCTGCACGCCTACAGCCGCAGGCCTTTGTTGAAACGGAGTCTCACTGGTCGCGGTGGACTCTTTATGGAGTGAACTATGAAATTCGTCGCTTTTGAGCGCGCCAAGCAGGGCACGGGTGCGAGCCGCCGTCTCCGCAATACGGGCCGTACGCCCGGTATCGTCTACGGTGGCACGGTTGAGCCGCAACTGGTCGAGCTCGACCACAACGCGCTGTGGCATGCCCTGAAGAAGGAAGCCTTCCACTCGTCCATCCTCGAGATGGAAGTGAACGGCAAGAGCAACAAGGTGCTGCTGCGCGACGTGCAGATGCACCCCTTCAAGCCCCTGGTGCTGCACATCGACTTCCAGCGCGTGGACGCCAACACCAAGCTGCACATGAAGGTGCCTTTCCACTTCAGCGGTGACGAGAATTCGCCTGCGGTCAAGAACGACGGCTGCATCGCCAACCACGTGCTGACCGAAATCGAAGTGCTCTGCCTGCCGGCCGATCTGCCCGAGTTCATCGCCGTGGACCTGAGCGGCCTGAAGAAGGGTGCTTCCCTGCACCTGTCTGACATCAAGCTGCCCAAGGGCGTGACTGCCGTGACCCACGGCAAGTCCAACCCGGTCGTGGTGTCCGTGGTGATGGTGGCCGGCGCGGATGCGACCGAGGCTGCTCCCGCCGCCGAAGGCGCTGCTCCCGCTGCGGCCCCGGCTGCCGGCAAGGCCGCCGCTCCGGCTGCCAAGGCGCCCGCCGCCAAGAAATAAGCCACCCGGCTTTGCGTCAACGGCCCACTTCGGTGGGCCGTTTTTCTTTGGAGTCCGACCTGCAGGACGCTGCCCCGCGATGCATTGATAATCCGCGCATGATCAAACTGTTTGTCGGCCTGGGCAACCCCGGCCCCGAATACGAGGCCACCCGGCACAACGCCGGTTTCTGGTGGATCGACGCCGTGGCGCGCGAACTCAAGCTCGGCCTGACCATGGACAAGAGCTACCACGGCCTCATGGCACGCACCACCATCAAGGGCCAGACCGTCTGGCTGCTGGAGCCGCAGACCTGGATGAACGAATCGGGCAAATCGGTGGCAGCGCTGGCGCGCTTCTTCAAGATCCAGCCCGAGGAGATCCTCGTCGCACACGACGAACTCGACATCGTGCCAGGCCAGGTCAAGCTCAAGTTCGGCGGCAGCCATGCCGGCCACAACGGCCTGCGCGACATCCATGCCAGGCTGGGCACGGACGACTACTGGCGCCTGCGCATCGGCGTCGGCCACCCGGGCGTGAAAGCCGAAGTGGTGAACTGGGTGCTCAAAAAACCCTCGCCGGACCACCGGACCGCCATCGAGGACTGCATCGCACGCTCGATCAAGGCCCTGCCCGAGCTGTTGGCCGGCGAGATGGAAAAGGCCACCATGCTGATCCATACCAGCAAACCACCCCGGCCCAAGCCGCCGCGCCCGGCCGATCTGCCCCCCAAGGAAGGAGAGCCCGCATGAAGACTGTGTCCCTCATCCTCGCGATCGCTGCCATGTCGCTGTGCACCGGACTGTCGGCGCAGACCGTCTACCGCTGCGGCAGCAGCTACAGCCAGACACCCTGTCCCGGCGGCGGCACCGTAGACACCACGGACAGCCGCACAGCCGAGCAACGCAAGGCCCACGAGGCCAGCGTGAAACATGAAAAGCGTGCCGGCGACGCGCTGGAGAAGACCCGGCTGAAGGAAGAAACAGCCGCACAACGTGCTGCTGAAAAAGCCGACAAGGCCCAGCGCGATGCCGATAAGGCAGCACAGAAGACCGCCGCCAGGAAGAACACCAAGGAAAAGCTGCCAGCCTACCGCGTGCCCGCCTCGCCCAAGTAAGGCCGGCAACTCAGGCGGAAGGTGGTTTGCTGGCGACAGCCGCAGTGGCCTCAGCCTGCAGGCGCCGGTATTTCTGCCACAAGGTATCGCGGTCTTCCACGCGGTCCGGATTCACGGGAATGCAGGCCACCGGGCAGACCTGCACGCACTGGGGCTGGTCGAAATGGCCCACGCACTCGGTGCAGCGGGTCGGATCAATCTCGTAAATCTCGATCCCGAGATAGATGGCCTGGTTGGGGCACTCGGGCTCGCAGACATCACAGTTGATGCATTCGTCGGTGATCATCAGGGCCATGGTGGGCCCGATTATCCCCGCTCGCCCAAAAACCCCGGGGCGAGAGACCCCTCAGGCCGTGCCGACTTCGGCGTTGGCGGCAGCGCGTTCACGGGCCAGGCGCTGCTGGTCATAGACCGGCTGCGGCGGCAGATCGGCCAGGTGGCGGGTGTCGGCCCAATCAACGATCTCGATGAGCTCACCCGACAAGCGCACCCGGTTGATGCCGGCGTTGGGAATCTCGCTGACACGCGGGCCGGACAAGGACAGGCCCAGCGCGCTGCGGTAGACCATGTCCAGCACACCACCGTGCGTGACCACCGCCACTGTCTGGCCCGCATGGCGCTGCGCCAGGGCATGCAAGGCTGCCAGGACACGGGCATGGAAATCATGGGTGGATTCGCCCCCCTCGAAAGCATAGTGCGCGTCGAAACGCACCCACTGCTCCCAGGCCTGCGGGTAGCGCTGCTGGATATCTGGCACGCACAGGCCCTCGACCACACCGAAATGCTGTTCGCGCAGCGCAGCCTCGAGCACCGGCTCCAGTTGCGCAGGAATTTGTCCGGCGACGGCCTGGGCCGTCTGCAAGGCACGCTGCAGATCGCTGCTGACCAGTTGGTGCATAGACTCCCGGGCCAGGCGCGCTGCAACGCGACGCGCCTGCTCGAGTCCGGTGGCATTGAGCGGCACATCCAGTTGCCCCTGGAAACGCAGTTCGCGGTTCCAGTCGGTTTCGCCGTGGCGAATCAGGATGAGTTCGGTCATATGGCAATTATGCGGCGCACGCATGACGGCAACGTGGCGGTTTCATCTGGAAACACAAGGTCATCCTGGAGCAGCAGTCACCGGGAGCAGCGCCCCGGCCGACAGCGGCAAGGCCCTACGCACGGCCCGGGCTGCGCACTTTTTCAGCCAGGCGCTGCGCCACCACGGGGTCGACAAACTTCTCGGCCTCACCGCCCAGGATGGCGATCTCGCGCACCAGGGTGCTGGAGATGAACTGGTAGCTCGTGCTGGGCGTGAGAAAAACCGTCTCCACTTCGGGCATGAGGCTGCGGTTCATGCCAGCCAGCTGGAACTCGTAGTCGAAGTCGGTTACCGCGCGCAGGCCGCGGATGACCACCTTGGCACCGCGCCCCACGACAAAATCACGCAACAGGCCCGAGAAACTCTCGACCACCACATTGGGCTGGTCGTGCATGACCTCGCGCACCATGCCCATGCGCTCCTCCAGCGTGAACATGGTCTTCTTGTGATGGGCCGCCGCAACGCCCACGAGGACACGGTCGAACAGCTGGGCCGCCCGGCGTATCACGTCGGAATGGCCCAGGGTCATGGGGTCGAAGGTACCGGGATAGACGGCGAACACGTTGCGGGACATGGATCAACTCCTTGTTCGCGCCGATTATGCCGTCCCACGCCCGAGGCATGCGAGGAAAAGACCAGGGCTCCCGCGGATCTGGCTTCGCCAGTCCGCTGGGAGCGCCCCTTGAGGGGGAGACCCAAAGCGTCTGGGGGGCGCCGATCAGGCCGCGCCGATGTTGGGCACCAGGCCGGCGACCGGTCGGCCAGCCTTGAGCGCCGCCGTGAAGGCCAGCATGCGGTCGATCGGCACACGGGCGCGCGGGATCAATGCCGGGTCCACATGAATCTCGTTGGCGCCGCTCTCCAGCACCCGCGCCACGCCCGCCAGGCCGTTCATGGCCATCCAGGGGCAATGCGCGCAGCTTTTGCAGGTGGCACTGTTGCCGGCGGTAGGCGCCTCGATGAAGGTCTTGCCGGGGTTGAGCGTGCGCAGCTTGTGCATCATGCCCTTGTCGGTGGCCACGATGAACTCCGGCGCATCCATCTTCTGCGCGGCCTTGAGGATGCCCGAGGTGGAGCCCACCGCGTCGGCCAGGGCCACCACGGCGGCGGGCGACTCCGGGTGCACCAGCACCTTGGCCTTGGGATGTTCCTTCTTGAGCTCTTCCAGCTCGAAGCTCTTGAACTCGTCGTGCACGATGCAGGAGCCGTTCCACATCAGCATGTCGGCCCCGGTCTCGCGCTGGATGTAGCCGCCCAGGTGGCGGTCTGGCGCCCACAGGATCTTGTGGCCCTGATCTTTCAGCGCACGCACGATGTCCAGCGCGCAGCTGGAGGTGACCAGCCAGTCGGCGCGCGCCTTCACGGCCGCGCTGGTGTTGGCATAGACCACGACCGTACGGTCCGGGTGTGCATCGCAGAAGGCCGAGAACTCGTCGATCGGGCAACCCAGGTCCAGCGAACAGGTCGCGTCCAGGTCGGGCATGAGCACGCGCTTGTGCGGCGAGAGGATCTTGGAGGTTTCGCCCATGAAGCGCACGCCCGAAACCACCAGGGTCTGGGCCCCGTGGTCGCGACCGAAACGTGCCATCTCGAGCGAATCGCTGACGATGCCGCCGGTTTCCTCGGCCAGGTCCTGCAGGTCCGGGTGCACGTAGTAGTGCGAGACCATCACCGCGTTCTTTTCCTTGAGCAGACGACGGATCTTGTCCTTGAGCGCAGCACGCTCGGCCGGGCCGGGCTCCACCGGCACGCGCGCCCAGGCGTGGTGGGTGGAACAGGCCACGCCCTCACCCTGCGCTATCTCGGGCTGTTCGTATTCGACGTCGATCACCTGACTGGTCGTGTTCATCACAACTCCGTAAACCGCATGGAGAAATCAACGGCCTTCACATCCTTGGTCAGGGCCCCGATCGAGATGCGATCCACGCCCGTGGCGGCAATCTCGCGCACCGTGCCCATGTTCACCCCGCCCGAAACCTCCAGGATGGCGCGCCCGGCATTCAGGCGCACGGCCTCGCGCAAGGTCGGCAAGTCCATATTGTCGAGCAGCACCATGGTGGCACCGGCCTGTAGGGCTTCTCGGAGCTGGGCCAATGTCTCGACCTCGATTTCGACGAACTCGGCCGTGGGCGCCACGGCGGCGGCGCGTTGCAGCACGGCCGTCACGCCGCCCGCGGCAGCGATGTGGTTTTCCTTGATCAGCACGGCGTCGTACAGGCCGATGCGGTGGTTGGTCCCCCCGCCGCAGTGCACCGCGTACTTCTGCGCCAGGCGCAGGCCGGGCAGGGTCTTGCGCGTGTCTACTATCTGCGCGCGGCTGCCCGGCACGCCCTGCACCACCTGCACATAGGCTGCGGTGTGCGTGGCCACGGCGCTGAGCAGTTGCAGGAAGTTGAGCATGGTGCGTTCGGCCGTCAGCAGGCCGCGCGCGGGCCCGGTCATTTCCAGCACCACCTGGTCGGCCTCGCAGCGCTGACCGTCACGCACGTGCCATGTGACACTGGCCTGAGGCACTACCTGCTGCAAGGTGGCCTGCACCCAGGCCGCGCCGCAGATCACGGCGCTCTCGCGGGCCAGGATGCGCGCGTGCGCCCGGCGCGCCGGATCGATCAGGCCGGCGGTCAGGTCGCCGCTGCCCACGTCTTCCTGCAGGGCGCGGGCCACATCGGCCTGCGCCAGCTGCTGCAGGAAGGTTTCGGAATAGTCGGAGACAGTTTTCATCTGCGAATCAGCCCAGCCAAGCCGGGTTCACTTGAAGCGGTCGAGCAGGCGGCGGCTCTCGCGGTCGAGCGCCGTCATGTCGCGGATCAGGAACTGGATGCCGTGCGAGTCGGTCACCAGCAGGGTGTTGCCCGCGAGACGGCGGATGTCCTCGTCGCCCTTGAGCACGAAGGAAGTGTCACCGCGGTCGGTGCGCACCTGCCAGGTGCTGGGCGTGGAGAAGCTGCTGACGCCGAGAATCGCCTGGATCTCGGGCATGAACTCGCGCTCGGCCAGCGCCGCGCGGATCAGGGCCTGAGCCGGCTCGGGCACACGCGCCAGCTCCTCGATCCAGGCCACCTCGTGGCCGTCGGCATCCAGCAGGGAGATGTCGCGCTCGGGCGCCTGGATGGGGAAGGCGCGCACCGGCACCACGCCGGTACGGATCTGGCCATCGGCCAGGGTCAGCGCCAGCTTGCCGTAGGCATTGCGCGACAGGGCCGCGACCAGCTGCATCTGGTTCAGGATGGGGCGCGAGTTCATTTGGCGTCGTCCTTGCGTTCGGGGTTCACTTCCGCCTCGGCATCATCCATGTCGGTGTCCACGTTGCGCGCCTGCGCCTGGTAGAGGTTGTAGTAGGCGCCCTGGCGTGCCATGAGCTCGTCGTGCGTGCCCTCTTCCACCACCTGACCGCGGTCCAGCACGATCAGGCGGTCGGCGCGTTGCAGGGTGGACAGGCGGTGGGCAATCGCGATGGTCGTGCGGCCCTGCACCAGGTTGTCCAGCGCCTTCTGGATCTCCTTCTCGGTCTCGGAGTCCACCGAGGCCGTGGCCTCGTCCAGGATCAGGATGCGCGGATCGATCAGCAGCGCGCGTGCGATCGAGATACGCTGGCGCTCGCCGCCCGACAGGCCCTGGCCGCGTTCGCCCACGATGGAGTCGTAGCCCTGCGGCAGGCGCAGGATGAACTCATGCGCATGCGCGGCGCGCGCGGCCGCCATGACCTGCTCGCGCGTGGCGTCGGGTTTGCCGTAGGCGATGTTCTCGGCGATGGTGCCGAAGAAGAGGAAGGGTTCCTGCAGCACCAGGCCGATGTTGCGGCGGTACTCGGCCACCGGCAGGGAACGGATGTCGACGCCGTCGATGCGGATCGAACCCTCGGTCACGTCGTAGAAACGGCAGATCAGGTTGACCAGGGTGCTCTTGCCCGAGCCGCTGTGGCCGACCAGGCCCACCATCTGGCCGGGCTCGATGGTGATGTTGATGCCCCGGTTGACCTCGCGGTTGCCGTAGCGGAAACCCACATCGCGCACCTCGATGCGGCCCTGCACCTGCGTCAGGTGCACCGGCTGCGCCGGCTCGGGCACGCTGGAGACGTGGTCCAGGATGTCGAAGATGCGCTTGGTGGCCGAGGCCGAGTGCTCGGTCCAGGAGACGATGCGGCTCATGGAGTCCAGGCGCCCGTAGAAACGGCTGATGTAGGCGATGAAGGCCGTGAGCACGCCCACCGAGGTCTCGCCTCTTGCGATCAGCCAGACGCCCACGCCCCAGACCACCAGCAAACCGACCTCGGTCAGGAAGGAGATGCTGGGCGCGAACAGGGACCATATCTTGTTGATGCGGTCGTTGACCAGCAGGTTCTGGCGGTTGGCCTCGTGGAAACGCGCCGACTCGCGCTTTTCCTGGGCAAAGGCCTTGACCACGCGGATGCCGGGGATGGTGTCGGCCAGCACACTGGTCACCTCGGACCAGACGCGGTCGATCTTCTCGAAGCCGGTCTTGAGGCGGTGGCGCACCGCATGGATCATCCACATGATGATGGGCAGCGGGATCAGCGTGGCCAGCGCCAGCCAGGGGTTGATGGAGAAGAGGATGGCCGCCGTCATCAGCAGCATGATGAGGTCGGTGAAGAAATCCAGCAGATGCAGCGAGAGGAAGACGCAGATGCGGTCGGTCTCGCTGCCGATGCGTGCCATCAGGTCGCCGGTGCGCTTGCCGCCGAAGTATTCGAGCGACAGGCGCATCAGGTGGTCGTAGGTGGTGGTGCGCAGGTCGGCGCCGATACGTTCGGACACCAGGGCCAGGATATAGGTCTTGGCCCAGGTCAGACCCCAGGCCAGCACGGCCGCCCCCAGCAGGCCGCTGAGGTAGAGCACGACCAGCATGGGGTCGACCTGTTTGCCGGCCTCCAGCGGCACCAGCACCTCGTCCATCAGCGGCATGGTCAGGTAGGGCGGCACCAGGCTGGCGGCCGTGCCCAGCAGCGTGAGCACGAAACCCAGCAGCAACTGGCCTTTGTACGGCTTGGCGAAGCGCCACAGGCGCAGCAGGGTCCAGGTCGAGGGCGGGGTGTGGATGACCTTGGCGCAGATCGGGCACTCGTCCTGGCCGGGATCGAGGGGGGCCTTGCAGATCGGGCAGTCGTGGCCGACCGGGACAGGCACCGGCTGGCCGGTGATCAGGCTGCGTAGCTGGCGACCCACCTGCTCGGCCAAGCGCACGGCCTGCAGATTTTTTCCCAAGGTGTAACACCAGTGCGCCAGCCGGCCCTGGCCGTCCAGCAGCTCCAGGTGGCCGACACCGGCGTGGTCGTGCTGGTTCAGTTTCAGGGCGGGGTGGTAGGCCCAGGCCTGCCAGGCAGACTGGCCCGGCGCCCGTGCCAGCAGGCGTCGTTCGGTGGCCACCAGCAGGCCGCGACCAAACTGCAGGCGGGTGTCGAGGTCAACCTCCAGCACCGCCTGGACGTTCTCATCAGGGTGCAGTTGTGTGCGTATTTCAGCCAGCCATTCCGCCGGAACGTCGCTGAAAGATAATAGAGCTGCTGACGGGGTGGAGCGAGTCATGGAGTCCGGAACCTGGGTAAGGATTTGCTGATGTCGATTGTCCCCGTTTTATGCACGGCACCTTGGAGACATACCGCAGCCATCGCCCGATCTGGCCCTGCCAGCGAGCAAGACCAACGCAGGGACCGATAGTTCACCCTGCCTAGCTTCATGACTCAAAAAAACCTTCAAATTCTGCGGGTCAGCCATCTGCGCGGTCCCAACATCTGGACCTATCGCCCGGTCATCGAGACCTGGCTGGACCTGGGGGACCTGGAAGACCGGCCTTCCAATGTCATCCCCGGATTTTACGAGCGTTTGACCGGCATGCTCCCCGGCCTGGAGCAGCATCGTTGCGGGGTGGGCGAACCCGGCGGCTTCCTGGAGCGGCTGCGCGACGGCACCTGGGCCGGGCACATCCTGGAGCACGTGGTGCTGGAGTTGCAAACCCAGGCCGGCATGCAGACCGGCTTTGGCAAGACGCGCATGACCTCCAAACATGGCGTCTACAAGATGGCCTTCCGGACCCGGCAGGAAGAAGTCGGCCGGGCAGCGCTGGAGGCCGGGCGCGAATTGCTGCTGGCCGCCATCGAGGACCGGCCCTATGACGTGTCCGCCACCGTCGCCCGCCTGCGCGAGCTGTGCGACCGGCTCTTCCTGGGTCCGAGCACGGCACACATCGTCGAGGCCGCCACCGACCGCCGCATCCCGCACATCCGCCTGAACGAAGGCAATCTGGTGCAGCTGGGCTATGGCGCGCGCCAGCACCGGATCTGGACCGCCGAGACCGACCAGACCAGTGCCATCGCCGAGAGCATCGCCAGCGACAAGCAGCTCACCAAGGAGCTGCTGCAGTCCTGCGGCGTTCCGGTCCCCGAAGGCGAAGAGGTCGACAGTCCCGAGCAGGCCTGGAGCGTGGCCCAGGATATCGGTGTGCCGATCACCGTCAAGCCGACCGACGCCAACCACGGCCGCGGCGTGTTCACCGACCTGCACACGCGCGAGGACGTCGAGAAAGCCTGGCATGCCGCCGATGCCGAAGGCAGCGGCGTGCTGGTGGAAAAGTACATCGAGGGCGAGGCCCATCGCCTGCTGGTCGTAGGCCGGCAGGTGGTGGCCGCCACGCGCGGCAAGAAGCAGGTCGTCACCGGCGACGGCCGCTCCACCATCCTGCAGCTGATCGACAGCCAGATCAACAGCGACCCGCGCTGCGGCGAGGAAGAGGAATTCCCCCTCGAGCCGCTGATCCTGGACAAGGAGCCGATCGCCCAGCTCGAACTCTCGCGCCAGGGCTACAACGGCGACTCCGTGCCGCCGCCCGGCCAGGTGGTGCTGATCCGCCGCCACGGTGACCTCGCCTACGACGTGACCGACCAGGTGCACCCCCAGGTGGCTGCGGCCGCCGCACTGGCCGCGCGGGTGGTCGGACTGGACATCGCCGGTATCGACCTGGTCACACCCGACATCTCCAGGCCCCTGGCCGAGCAGGGCGGGGCCATCATCGAGGTCAACGCCGGCCCCGGCCTGCTCATGCACCTCAAGCCCGCCGAAGGCCAGCCGCGCAACGTCGGCCAGGCCATCGTGGCTCACCTCTTCCCTGGCGAAGACCAGGGCCGCATCCCCATCGTCGGCATCACAGGCACGCGCAACACCACCCGCATCGCGCGCATGGTGAACTGGCTGCTGCACATCAACGGCACCCAGGTCGGCCTGGCCTGCCGCGACGGCTTCTTCCTGGGCCCGCGCCAGGTCGAAGCCCGTGATGGTTCGGGTTGGGAAACCGGCCAGCGCCTGCTGATCAACCGCTCGCTGGAAGCGGCCGTGTTCGAGCACACCCATCGCGCCATCCTCTCCGAGGGCCTGGCCTATGACCGCTGCACGGTCGGCGTGGTGACCGATCTGGACGGCCTGGAGGACCTGGCCGAGTTCTACATCGACGACGCCGACAAGCTCTACAACGTGGTGCGCACCCAGGTCGACGTGATCCTGCCCAGCGGCACGGCGGTGCTCAACGCCGCCGATCCGCGCGTGGTCGAGATGGCCGCCTTGTGCGACGGCAAGGTCATCTTCTACGGCTCCGACGCCCAGCTGCCGGCCATCGCCCAGCATCGCCAGCAGGGCGAGCGCACCGTGTTCCTGCGCGACCGCCACATCGTGCTGGCCCAGGGGATGGACGAGATCAGCGAAGTACCGCTGGACTCGCTCAACCCGACCAAGGCGGCCAAACCCGACATGGTGATGGCCGCCGTCGCCACCGCCTGGGCGCTGGACGTCCGCCCCGAACTGATCGGCGCCGGCCTGCGCACCTTCAAGGCCAACCTCACCAACGACCACTGATATGGAAGTCAAACGCATACGCGCCCTGCGCGGCCCCAATCTGTGGAGCCACCACACCGCCATCGAGGCCGTCGTGCACTGCACGCCGGCGGAATGCGAACTCAGCGCGCGCCAGAACTTCGGTCTGCGCCTGCGCACGCGCTTCCCGCAGATCCTGCCGCTGAACCCGACCGGTCATGACGACACCGTGCCCCTGGCCCATGTGCTGGAACTGGCCACGCTGGGCCTGCAGGCGCAGGCCGGTTGCCCGGTCACCTTCAGCCGCACCACGCCCACGGTCGAACCCGGCGTGTACCAGGTGGTGGTCGAGTATTCCGAAGAAGCCGTCGGCCGCATGGCCCTGGAAATGGCCCAGAACCTGTGCCGCGCTGCCCTGGAGGACACACCGTTTGACCTGGCCGCCGCTCTGGGCCAGCTGCGCGAACTCGACGAGGACGTGCGTCTGGGCCCGAGCACCGGCTGCATCGCCGACGCGGCCACCGCACGCGGCATCCCCTACCGCCGCATGACCTCGGGCAGCATGATCCAGTTCGGCTGGGGCAGCAAGCAGCGCCGCATCCAGGCCGCCGAGATGGACGTGACCAGCGCGATCTCCGAATCGATCGCCCAGGACAAGGAACTGACCAAGAAGCTGCTGGCCAGCGCAGGCGTGCCGGTGCCGCTGGGGCGTGAGATCACGTCGGCCGAAGAGGCCTGGGCCGCTGCCGGCGAGATCGGCCTGCCCGTGGTGATCAAGCCCAAGAACGGCAACCAGGGCAAGGGCGTCACGGTCAACATCACCACCCGCGAGCAGTTGCTCAAGGCCTATGCGGCCGCCTCCGAGTTCGACAACGAGATCCTGGTCGAGCGTTTCCTGCCCGGCAACGATTTCCGGCTGCTGGTGGTGGGCAACAAGCTGGTCGCCGCGGCGCGCCGCGACCCGCCGACCGTGGTGGGCGACGGCGAGCACAGCGTGCGCCAGCTGGTCGACCAGGTCAACCTGGACCCGCGCCGCGGCACCGGTCATTCGACCTCGCTGACCAAGATCCGCTTCGACGACATCGCTCTGGCCTGCCTGGCGGGCCAGGGCCTGAACGCCGATTCGGTGCCGGCGCGCGGCCGGCGCGTCGCGCTGCGTCACAACGCCAATCTTTCGACCGGCGGCAGCGCCACCGACGTCACCGACGACGTGCATCCCGAGGTGGCGCACCGCGCCATCATTGCCGCCAAGATGGTGGGGCTGGACATCTGTGGTGTGGACATGGTCTGCGACAACATCCTGCAGCCGCTGGAGGAAACCGGTGGTGGCGTCGTCGAAGTAAACGCCGCACCCGGCCTGCGCATGCACCTCTCGCCTTCCTATGGCAAGGGCCGTGCGGTGGGCGAGGCCATCATCTCGACCATGTTCGCGGAACATGAGAATGGCCGCATCCCGCTGGTGGCCGTGACCGGCACCAACGGCAAGACCACCACCGTGCGCCTGATCGCGCACCTGCTCACGCAGAACAAGCTGCGCGTGGGCATGACCAGCACCGACGGCGTCTACATCGCCGGCGAGCGCATCGACACCGGCGACTGCAGCGGACCCAAGAGCGCGCGCAATGTGCTGCAGCACCCCGACGTGGATGCAGCGGTGCTGGAAACCGCACGCGGCGGCATGCTGCGCGAAGGCCTGGCCTTTGACCGCTGCGACGTGGCGGTGGTCACCAACGTCGGGGCCGGCGACCACCTGGGCCTGAACTTCATCACCACGGTGGAAGACCTGGCCGTGCTCAAGCGCGTGATCGTGCAGAACATCTCCGACAAGGGCACCGCCGTGCTGAACGCGACCGACCCCATCGTCGCGGCCATGGCCAGCCAATGCCGCAGCGGCCTGGTGACCTACTTCGCCGCCGACCGCCACAACCCGGTCATGGCCACGCACCTGGCCCAGGGCAAGCGGGCCGTCTATGTCGAGGATGGACATCTGGTGGCGGCCGAAGGCAAGGTCCAGCACCGGCTGCCGCTGGCTGGTGTGCCTCTCACCCTGGGCGGCGCCATCGGCTTCCAGGTCGAGAACGTCATGGCCTCCGTGGGTGCTGCCTGGGCACTGGGCCTGGACTGGGCGCTGATCCGCCAGGGCCTGGCCACGTTCGACAACGACAGCAACAACGCGCAGGGCCGCTTCAACCTCTTCCGCTACCGCGGCGCCACGGTGATCGCCGACTACGGCCACAACCCGGACGCCATGCTGGCACTGGTCCAGGCCGTGGGGGCCATGCCGGCCCAGCGCCGCTCGGTGGTCATCAGCGGTGCCGGCGACCGGCGCGACGAGGACATCCGCGAACAGACCCGCATCCTGGGCGATGCCTTCGACCAGATCGTGCTTTTCGAGGACGCCTGCCAGCGTGGCCGTGCCGACGGCGAGGTGCTGGCGCTGCTGCGCTCAGGCCTGGCCGAGGCCAAGCGCGCGCGTGACGTGAACGAGATCCGCGGCGAGTTCCTGGCCATCGACACGGCCATGGATCGCCTGGGCGAGGGAGACCTGTGCCTGATCCTGGTGGACCAGGTGGAAGAAGCCATCGCCCACATCAGCGCGCGCATCGCCCGCGACGGCGCCTGACGACAGGCTGGTCCGGACCCGGTCTTATTTCGCTTCGGAACCGGGCGTGCGGCCCATCAGGGCCGCCACGGCCTGGGCCGGCTGCATGTGGCCATCCAGCAGGGCCACCACGCACTGGGCAATGGGCATGTCCACGCCCAGGCTTCGCGCCCGCTGCACCACGGTGCGGGCGCAGTAGACCCCTTCGGCCACATGACCCAGCGAAGCCACGGCCTGCGCCAGCGTCTGCCCCTGGGCCAGCAGCAGACCCACCTTGCGGTTGCGGCTGAGGTCGCCGGTGGCAGTGAGCACCAGGTCGCCCAGCCCCGACAGACCCATGAAGGTCTCGGCCCGTGCGCCCAGGGCCAGCCCCAGGCGCGTCATCTCGGCCAGGCCACGGGTGATCAGCGCCGCCCGGGCGTTCAGGCCCAGGTTCAGGCCGTCGCACAGGCCCGTCGCGATGGCCAACACGTTCTTGACGGCCCCACCCACCTCGACACCCACGATGTCCTCGTTGTCATAGATGCGCAGCGTGGGGCTGTGGAAAGCCTGGACCAAGCGCTCACGCACGACCGCATGGCGACTGGCGGCGACCAGGGCGGTAGGCTGGCCCCTGGCCACCTCCAGCGCAAAGCTCGGGCCGCTGAGCACACCGGCCTGCAGTCCGGGCGCCACTTCGGCCTGGATTTCGTGCGCGAGCAGGCCCTGGGCGCCCGGCCCGGCCGGCTCGAAGCCCTTGCACAGCCAGGCCACGGGCTGATCGCAAGCGTGGATCTGCCGCAGCACGCCGCGCAAGCCGGCCATCGGGGTGCCGATCACCACGAGGTCCTGGCCCTGCACCAGGCCGGCCAGCGCATCGGCCGGCCCGTCGATCACCTGCAGGGATTCGGGCAGAACCAGCCCGGGCAGATAACGCGCGTTGACACGGGCGGCCCGCATGGCCTGCGCCTGCACCCCGTCCCGTGCCCACAAGGTGACGTCGTGGCGGGTCTGCGGGTTCTGGCTGGCGCTCATGGCCAGCGCCGTACCCCAGGCACCGGCACCAAGCACGAGGATTTTCATGGTCTCGAAGGACAGCAGTGACGAGGCATGGGCCCAGCCTTACTGGATCTTGAGTTCGGTGCCCTGCTGCTGTTGCTGCTCATAGGTGGCCTGGAAATTGATTTCCGCCAGGTGCACGGGCGGGAAGCCGGCGCGCTGCACGATGTCGGCCACATTGCCGCGCAGATAGGGGAAGACGATCTGCGGGCAGACCACACCGACGATGGGGCCCATCTGGTCTTCCGCCAGGTTGCGGATCTCGAAGATGCCGGCCTGCTTGGCCTCGACCAGGAACACGGTCTTGTCGGCGATCTGGGTGTGCACGGTGGCCGTCACGCACACCTCGTAGACACCCTCAGCCACCGGCTGGGCCTCGACGCCGATCTGGATGTCGACCGACGGCTGCTCGCCCTGCAGCAGGATGCCGGGCGAATTGGGCTGCTCCAGCGAAGCCTCCTTGAGGTAGACGCGCTGGATCTGGAAAACGGGTTCTTGCTGGTCGGCCATGGACTTGCCTTGTGAGATGGACAGGGGTCAAAAAATGAGAGCCCGCCCGGCGGAGACCGAGCGGGCTCACGATCGGGTTGGCGCCGATTATCTCAGGCCGACTGGAGCAGGGAAACCAGCCCCCCCTGGGCATCCAGCGCCATCAGGTCGTCGCAGCCGCCCACGTGGGTGGAGCCTATGAAGATCTGCGGCACGGTGCGCCGGCCGGTGATGCTCATCATGTGCTCGCGCGCCTGGGGATCGGTGTCGATGCGGATTTCCTCGATCTGCTCCACACCCTTGGACTTGAGCAGCTGCTTGGCACGCATGCAGTAGGGGCAAACGGCCGTGGTGTACATCTTCACTGCTTGCATGGGTTCAACCTTTCTCGACCGGCATGCTGGCGGCACGCCAGCTGGAGAGCCCGCCGCCCAGGGACAGGGGCTGGGTGTAGCCCAGGCCTTTGGCAACACGGGCGGCGCTGCTGGAGCGCGCCCCGCTCTGGCAGACGAAGATCACGGGCAGTTCCTTGTTCTTCACCACGGCCGGCAGCTGGTTGGCCAGCTGGGACAGGGGGATGTGCTTGGCGCCGGCGACATGGCCGGCGGCATATTCGCCGGCCTCGCACACGTCGATCACCACGGCTTTTTCGCGGTTGATCAGCTGCACGGCGGCGACCGGCGTCAGGGATCCGCCCGCGGCGCCCTTGATGGCCGGCCAGGCCAGCAAGACGCCGGAAGTTAGGCAAACCAGGATCAGCGACCAGTTGTCGAGGATGAATTTCACAATATTCCTTGTTGGAGACGGTAAGTGCAAAAGCCTGATTTTAAAATGACAGCTTGATTGCTGCAGAATCCGGCCGGTTTGCCCCTGCCCTGCCCCCGTAACCGTTCCGTAACCGCCCCACCACCATGTACAAACTCGTGCTCATCCGCCACGGCGAATCGACCTGGAACCTGGAAAACCGCTTCACCGGCTGGACCGACGTCGACCTCACCCCGACCGGCGTCTCCCAGGCCATGTCGGCCGGCAAGCTGCTCAAGGCCGAGGGCTACGATTTCGACGTGGCCTACACCAGCGTGCTCAAGCGCGCCATCCACACCCTGTGGTACTGCCTGGACGAGATGGACCGCACCTGGCTGCCGGTGGTCAAGAGCTGGCGCCTGAACGAGCGCCACTATGGTGGCCTGCAGGGCCTGAACAAGGCCGACATGGCCAAGCAATACGGCGAGCAACAGGTGCTGGTCTGGCGCCGCAGCTACGACACCCCGCCCCCCGCCCTGGAGCCGACCGACCCGCGCAGCGAACGGGGCGACCGCCGCTACGCCAGCCTGCAGCCCAACCAGATCCCCCTGACCGAGTGCCTGAAGGACACCGTAGCCCGCGTGCTGCCCTTCTGGAACGAATCCCTGGCCCCGGCCATCCGGTCCGGCCAGCGGGTGGTGGTTTCAGCCCATGGCAACTCGATCCGCGCCCTGGTCAAGTATCTGGACGGCATCTCCGACCAGGAGATCGTGGGCCTGAACATCCCCAACGGCATCCCCCTGGTCTACGAGCTCGACGCCAGCCTCAAACCCATCCGCCACTATTACCTGGGCGACGCCGAAGCGGCCGCCCGGGCGGCGGCCGCCGTCGCTACCCAGGGCAAGGCCTGAGCAAGCGGCCCTTGCCCCTGGCGCTTCCACCCCCAACTGGAAGAGCACACCGGGGCCGGGAACGGCCCAACAATTTGTCACCAGCCGCCGGAACCCCGGCGGCAATTTCGCTTCCAACCGTGTATATTGAAGCGACGAGGGTCTATCCATGGGTCAGAAATTGAAAATCGCCGGCTGGGTTTCGCTGGGCGTGCTTGCCGGCGCGCTCACCACCGTTTCCCTGCAAACCGTGGCACGCAATGCCGTAGCGCCGCTGCCGCTGGAGGAGCTGCAGCAGCTCGCCGCCGTCTTCGGCATGATCAAGACCGACTATGTCGAGCCGGTCGATGAGAAAAAACTCATCACCGACGCCATCTCCGGCATGGTCTCCAGCCTGGACCCGCATTCGCAGTACTTCGACAAGAAGTCCTACAAGGAATTCCGCGAGGGCACGGCCGGGCGTTTCGTGGGCGTGGGCATCGAGATCACGCAGGAAGACGGCCTGGTCAAGGTGGTCTCGCCCATCGAGGGCTCGCCCGCCCACCGCGCCGGCCTCAAGACCAATGACCTGATCACCCGCATCGATGACACCGCCGTCAAGGGCCTGACGCTCAATGAAGCGGTCAAGCGCATGCGCGGTGAGCCCAACACCAAGGTCATGCTGACCATCTTCCGCAAGGACGAGAACCGCTCCTTCCCCGTCACCATCACGCGCGAGGAAATCAAGACCCAGTCGGTCAAGGCCAAGGTGATCGAGCCCGGCTACGCCTGGGTCCGCCTGAGCCAGTTCCAGGAACGCACGGTGGACGACTTCGCCCGCAAGATCGAGGAAATCTACAAGCAGGAGTCCGGGCTCAAGGGCCTGGTGCTGGACCTGCGCAACGACCCGGGGGGCCTGCTCGACGCCGCCGTGGCCATCTCGGCCGCCTTCCTGCCGGAGAACGTGACCGTGGTCTCGACCAACGGCCAGCTCGCCGAGAGCAAATACACCTTCAAGGCCGCGCCCGAGTTTTACCAGCGTCGCGGCAACAGCGACCCGCTCAAGCGCCTGCCCGCCAGCCTCAAGAAGGTGCCGCTCGTCGTCCTGGTCAACGAAGGCTCGGCCTCGGCCAGCGAGATCGTGGCCGGCGCCCTGCAAGACCACAAGCGCGCCACCATCATGGGCAGCCAGACCTTCGGCAAGGGCTCGGTGCAGACGGTGCGTCCGCTGGGCCCCGACACCGGTCTGAAGATCACCACAGCACGCTACTACACGCCTTCGGGCCGCTCGATCCAGGCCAAGGGCATCCTGCCCGACGTCATGGTGGACGAAACCGCCGAAGGCAATGTCTTCTCGGTGCTGCGCACGCGCGAAGCGGACCTCGACAAGCACCTGAGCAACGGCCAGGGCGCCGAGAAAAAGGACGAGGCCCGCGAAAAAGCTCGTGATGCCGCCCTCAAGAAGCTGGAAGACGAGGCCAAGAAGCCGGCGGCCGAGCGCAAGCTGCCTGAATTCGGCACCGACAAGGACTTCCAGTTGATGCAGGCGATCAACCAGCTCAAGGGTCTGCCCGTTCTGGTCAGCAAGACCCAGACCGAGCGCAAGGAAGAACCCAAGGAAAACTGAGTTGGGCGGCGGCGTCCGTCGAGACGCCAGCCCTCTCTGAGCAGACGATGACCGACGATCAGCTGCTGCGTTATTCGCGCCACATCCTGCTCGAAGAGATCGGCATCGAAGGCCAGCAGCGCCTCCTCGACAGCCACGCCCTGATCATCGGTGCCGGCGGCCTGGGCTCTCCGGTTGCGCTCTACCTCGGCTCGGCTGGTGTCGGCCAGCTCACCGTGGTCGACCACGACACGGTCGACGTCACCAACCTGCAGCGCCAGATCGCCCACAGCATGGCGCGTGTGGGCGCACCGAAGGTCGACTCCATCCGCCAGGCCGTGGCCGCCCTGAATCCCGACGTGCAGGTCCACACCGTGGCGCAACGCGCGGATGCCGCCCTCCTCGACGCGCTGGTGGCCCGAGCCGATGTGGTGCTGGACTGCAGTGACAACTTCGCCACGCGCCAGGCCGTCAATGCGGCCTGCGTACGTCTGCGCAAGCCACTGGTCTCGGGCGCGGCCATCCGTTTTGACGGGCAGCTCGCGGTCTATGACCCGCGCACGGCCGACTCCCCCTGCTACGCCTGCGTCTTCCCCCCACAGGACGATTTCGAGGAAACCCGCTGCGCCACCCTGGGCGTCTTCGCGCCACTGGTGGGCATCATCGGCACCTTGCAGGCGGCCGAGGCCCTGAAGCTGCTCAGCGGTGCTGGCACGCCGCTGGCTGGCCGCCTGCTCATGCTGGACGGCCGACACATGGCCTTCAGCGAGATCCAGATACCGCGCAACCCGGCCTGCCCGGTATGCGGCCAAACCGCCCACTGAAACCATCCCGCCTCAATGGCAGGGACCGTGGCGGCGGCGAAACTCCCGTGGCAATTCGGCACGCCCCTGGCGGGACAGTCCCAGCCGACGCGCCCGCGCCTGGTCTTCCTGCTGCGCATACGGCCCGCTATACCCCCGGTAGCGATAGGACCAGGCGTGGCCCTGGCTGACCAGCCAGGCCCCCAGGTCCTGCCCGCGCAGACTGACCCGCGCCAGGGCCCGGCCGTAATCGTCATGCCGGCGTACGCTGACCTGCACCGCCTGCCCCAGCGCCCGGCCCACCAAGGCGGCCCGTGCCGTCTCGCCATGGGTCTGGCAAAGTTCGGGGGCATCGATCCCGTCGATGCGTACCGCACGGGGCGCGCCACCGCGCTGCGGCCGCACCCACAGCGTGTCGCCATCGCTGACATGGGTCACCGTACCGGACCAGCTCGACTTCGCGCCCTGTGCAGCCAGTGGGAGTGCCAAGCACAGCACCAACCAGCCGTAGACCAGACGGCCCATGCGGGACGCCGCCTGGCGGCCCGACTGAAGTTCCTTCACCTTGTTTTTCCTTGTTTCTGCCCCGGATCCATCCAAGTCCGGACTTAAAGGACGGAGCCTGTCAAATTTGGCCACTTCCCCCGCAGGGCTCCTGTTAGACTTTGATAGTAAATGATGGATACCCCCTGTGAGTTCGGCTGCCACTCCCTCGCTTGACGTGAACGCGCTGCGTCTGGACGACGCGCGCGCGCTGCTCGAGCACGATGGCACCGAGCTGCCGGCGCCCGGGGACGGCCCGACCGCCTACCTGCAGCGCATCATCGACGGGCTGTGCGAGCTGTCCCTGCGCGACCCGCTGACGGGTCTGGCCAACCGGCGCCATTTCAGGGCCGTACTCTCGCGCGAGATAGAAATCGTGGCCCGCTCCGGCAACTCGGCCCTGCTGCTGATGCTGGACATCGACCACTTCAAGAAGATCAACGACGCCCATGGCCACCTGGCCGGTGACAAGGTCTTGCAGGCCGTGGCACGCTGCATCGCCGGCTGCGTGCGCCCACAAGACACCGTGGCCCGTTATGGCGGCGAGGAATTCGCCATCGTCATGCCCGACTGCCAGGCCGCTTATGGCGAAACCGTCGCGGAGCGCGTGCGCCAGTCGGTCGCCGCCTTGTCCATACCGGCCAGCCCACTGGTCAACCTGCAGATCACCACCAGCGTGGGCGGCGCCTTCGCCCCGGTCTGGGTGCGCTCCACGGCCGATCTGTGGATCGAGCGCGCCGACACCCAGCTCTACCTGGCCAAGGCCCAGGGGCGCAACCGGGTGTGCATCGATCACCAACAGGTCATTTCCGTCAGTCCGGAAGAGAAAAGCCTGCTGTTCGGCAACCTGGCCCTGGCCGACTCCGCCTGGGGTGACCTGACCGACAGCAGCACGCAGAGGTTCAGCTGATGAGTGATGAAGTGAAGACCGACAAGGACAAGCCGGCACCGCCCGTGCCCCTCAAACCCCTGGGCAAGGTGCTGGCCATCACCAGCGGCAAGGGCGGCGTGGGCAAGACCTTCGTCTCGGCCAACCTGGCCGCCGCGCTGGCGCGGCGTGGCCTGCGCGTGCTGGTGCTGGATGCCGACCTCGGCCTGGCCAACCTGGACGTGGTGCTCAACCTCTACCCCAAGACCACGCTGCACGATGTCTTCACCGGCAAGGCCAAGCTGGATGAGGCCATCATCAAGGCGCCGGGTGGCTTCTCGGTGCTGCTGGCGGGCTCCGGCATGGTCGAGTACTCACGCCTGACCCCCGAAGTGCGCGACGAATTCCTGCGTGTGATGGAGAGCCTGGTGCCGCGTTTCGACGTGGTGCTGCTCGACACCGGCGCCGGCATTTCCGACGTGGTGCTGTTCGCTGTTTCGCTGGCATCCGAAGTGCTGCTGGTGGTCACCCCCGAACCGACCTCGCTGACCGATGCCTACGCCACCATCAAGGTGCTGGTCGGCCAGCAGAAGCGCCAGACCATCCGCATGATCGTCAACCAGACCGCCCGTCCGGGCGACGGCCGGGCCATCACGGTCCAGCTACAACAGGTGGTGGACCGCTTCGTACCCGGGGAACCGGGCAAACCGGTCAAGCTGGTGCACCTGGGTGACATCCCGGTCGACACCTCGGTGCGCCAGGCCATCATGCGCCGCCAGTTGCTCATGCAGGTCACGCCGGGCTGTCCCGCCGGACTGGCCCTGGTCCAGCTGGCCGGCAAGGTCGAAGACACCGTCATCCCCAAGAACGGCTGAGGCCCCGCCTCGCTAAGCCAAAACTGGCGAAGAAATCGTAGCGAGCAGCCCGAGCGCAAGGCGGACGGAGCGCAGGAACCGGAACGTACTTCAGGTACGTGAGGATTTCGAGCACCGCCCAACGTCGCGATCGGGTTGCGCAGTAGATTTATTCGCCAGTTTTCAGCTGCGGCCGATGATGGAGGCTGTGGCCATCAACTCTTCGAGAAGGGCCAGCGAAACGCGGCCCGACACCGAGTAAGGATCCAGCTCCGGCTTCTCGGAGTACTTCAGCAGGATCGAGGTGTTGATGCGCGAGAGGTTGACCTGCCCCATGGTCCAGCCGCCAAAGCGCCGTTCGGTGATTTCCTCATAATGCAACAGCACCACGTCCTTGTGGCGCACATCGCGCTGGATGTGGCCATACAGGTCGCTGACCGCATTGCGTCCACCCTCGATGGCTTGCAGGAAGATGCCGCCCCCGTAACACAGGATGCCGGTGACGCCACAGCTCGGGTTGTACTGGCGCGAGTGCGCGAGGATGTTCTCGATGGCTTCCGGGCTCGTATCGATGGCGCGGCTGGCGTAGAGCAGGCGGACCAGCATGTTCAGTTCCTCCGGGGAATCAGTGACAGGAATTCGCGGCGCAGGTTGGGATCCTTCAGGAACACGCCACGCATGACCGAGTTGATCATCTTGCTGTCCATGTCCTTCACCCCGCGCCAGGCCATGCAGTAGTGGCTGGCTTCCATGACGATGGCCAGGCCATCGGGCTGGGTCTTTTCCTGGATCAGGTCGGCCAGCTGCACGACGGCCTCTTCCTGGATCTGCGGCCGACCCATGATCCACTCGGCCAGACGCGCGTACTTGGACAGGCCGATGACATTGGTGTGCTCGTTGGGCATGACACCGATCCAGATCTTGCCGATGACCGGGCAGAAATGGTGCGAACAGGCGCTGCGCACCGTGATCGGACCGACGATCATCAGCTCGTTGAGGTGCTCGGCATTGGGGAATTCCGTGATGGTCGGCGCATGCACATAACGGCCACGAAACACCTCGTTGAGGTACATCTTGGCAACGCGCCTGGCGGTGTTGTCGGTGTTGTGATCGTTCTCGGTATCGATCACCAGGCTGTCGAGCACATGCTGCATCTTGTGCTCCACCTCGTCGAGCAACTGCTCCAGCTCGCCAGGCTCGATGTAAGGGGCAATGTTGTCGTTCGCGTAGAAGCGCTTGCGCGCCGCCAGCAGGCGTTCGCGAATCTTCACGGACACCGGGGTGCCCTCGTCGGCAGCATCTGTCGGATTCATAAGGCTCTGACTTTTCTTCAGCATGCCGTTATGGTAACAGCGATTCAACATGAGGGTTATCTGCGAAAAACCCTTTGCCATCATCAAATAACGCTATCAATTCAGTAGCGATTACCACTCAGGAACACGCCCACCCGCATCAGGCTGAAGGCCATGCGATCCAGCAGGCGCTGATGCCAGGGCCGCTCGGCATAACGGGTCGGGTCCACGCGGCGCCCTTCGTGCTCCATGGCACGGACCAGGCGAGCGCGCAGATCCCGCGCAAAACCGGCATCGTCCACCACCACATTGGCCTCCCTGGCCAGCAGGAGGCTCAATGGATCGAGGTTGGAGGAGCCGACGGTGGCCCAGTGGCCATCGATCACCGCCACCTTGGCATGCAGGAAGCTGGGCGAGTACTCATGGATCTCCATGCCGGCGCCCAACAGGACACCATAGACCATGCGCACGGCGTGAAATTGCATGAAATACTCGTAGCGCCCCTGCAGCAGCAGGCGCACCCGCACACCGCGCTGGCTGGCATGTGTCAGCGCCTGACGCAGTTTGCGTCCCGGCGCAAAATAGGCGTTGGCAATGATGATCTCTTCACGCGCTTCGGCGATCGCCTTGCGATAGGCCCGCTCGATGCGGCTGCGATTCCGCAAGTTGTCGCGCAGCAGCAAGGCCGCGCGGGTTCCCGCACCGCCGCGATGCACGTCGTCCAGCTCGGCACTGTCGGCCGCACCTTTCTGCAGCGCCTGCCGGACTGCTTCTTCCACGTGATGCCAGGCCGCCGGCAGATCCACTTCCCGGACCTTGCTACCCGCCTGCACACGCCACCAGAACTGGACCGTCACCTCGTGCACGGCACGCACCAGAGGCCCCGTGACACGCACCGCAAAATCGAAGCGCGGCGCCTCAAGAGGGCCATGGTTAGGATCGTTCCTGTCATCCAGGACATTGATACCACCGCAGAAAGCCACCCGGCCATCGACGACGCACAGCTTTCTATGCAGCCGGCGCCAGCGGCTGGGGATCAGCAGGCCAAGCCGCCCCAAAGGAAGAAAGATCCGCCACTGCACGCCAGCCGCATCGAAACGACCGGACCATTCTGGCGGCAGCGATGGCGTGCCCACGCCATCCATCACCAGGTAGACCTCCACCCCGCGCTGCGCCGCCCGCACCAAGGCCGCGGCCACCTGCTCGCCAGCGGCATCCGGATGGAAGATGTAGGTCTCGATGCGCACTTCGTGCAGCGCCCGGTCGATCGCCCGCACCATGGCGGGAAACAGTTCCTGCCCGCCCTGCAGCAGTTGCACGTGATGCGCAGCACGCAAGGTGGGGAGGTGACGATCCTTCATACCGGCAGACTGAATTCCGCGATCAGCGGCAGGTGGTCGGACATCCGCCACCAGGCGCGCCCGCGCGGAACGTCCACATGCAGCGGCCGCAGGCCGCGCGCATAGACGTAGTCCAGCTGCACCAGGGGCAGGCGGGCCGGAAAGGTGGGGTTGCGGCCCGGGTGCCAGGTCTGCATCTGCATGCCTTCGAGCATGAGGCGCACGCGGTCCCCCCAGTCATTGAAGTCGCCCGCCACGATCAGCGGGGCGCCGGCCGGCACCTCGCGCTCGATGTAACGGCTCAGCTGATCCACCTGGCGCACGCGGCTGGCACGGATCAGGCCCAGGTGCACCACGACCACATGCACCGGCCGCTCGTTCACCATGACCTCGCTGTGCAGCAAGCCGCGCTGCTCGAACCGATGGTCCGAAATGTCTTCGTGCTGGTGCGACACCACCGGCCAGCGTGACAGCATGGCGTTGCCATGCTCGCCATGCCGGGTATAGGCATTGGTGCGGTAGACCGCCTCGTAGCCTTCGGGTGCCAGGAAATCGGCCTGCGGCATCTCGGGCCAACGGCTGAAGTACTGCTCCTCGCGTCGGTGCACCTTGCGCACCTCCTGCAGGCACACGATGTCGGCGTCGAGCTGCTCCACCGCCAGCCCCAGGTTGTGGATCTCCAGGCGCCGGCTCGGACCCATGCCTTGCACACCTTTGTGGATGTTGTAGGTGGCAACGCGCAGGGTCTTCATGGCCATCATTCTGGCAGGACGGACGATGCCCTGGCAAAACGCGGCAGCATCAGGCAGGCCTCGGCATTGCTGGGCGAGGCGCAGGCTTCGGCCGCATCGCGCCAGGGTAGCCATTGGTAGTCGGTGTGCTCGCGGGGACTCAAGGTCACGGCCGTGGCCGCCGGCACCAGCAGGCCGAACAGATGCTCGGTGTTGTGTATCACCCCCGGCGCGTAGCGGTGTCGCCAGCGCGGATAGATCTCGTAGACATTTTCCAGCCCCCAGTCCAGCAGCGCATGACCACTCGCACGGGCATCGATGCCGGTCTCCTCGGCCACCTCGCGCATGGCCGTGGCCTCGAAGGATTCGTCGAGGTGGTCCTTGGCGCCGGTGACCGATTGCCAGTAGTCCTCGGTATCGGCACGCTTGATGAGCAGCACCTGGAGGTCGGGCGTGTGGATCACCACCAGCACGGACTGAGGGATTTTGTAGATCGGGGCCATGGATGGAAAAAGGGCGCTACCAGAGCGCCCTTTGATTCTGCACCAAGGCCCCTCAGGCCACCTTGACGCCGTCCGGGTTGCGCAGGCGGATGTGCAGTTCGCGCAACTGCTTCTCGTCCACCGGGCTCGGGGCCTGGGTCAGCAGGCACTGGGCACGCTGGGTCTTGGGGAAGGCGATCACATCGCGGATGGACTCGGCACCGGTCATCAGCGTGACGATGCGGTCCAGGCCGAAAGCCAGGCCGCCGTGCGGCGGCGCGCCATACTGCAGCGCGTCCAGCAGGAAACCGAACTTCATCTGGGCCTCTTCAGGGGTGATCTTGAGGGCGTCGAACACCTTCTGCTGCACGTCGGCACGGTGGATACGGACCGAGCCGCCCCCCATTTCCCAGCCGTTGAGCACCATGTCGTAGCCCTGCGAGATGCACTTCTCGGGCGCGCTGACCATCCAGTCTTCATGGCCGGCCTTGGGCGCGGTGAAGGGGTGGTGCACGGCGGTGTAGCGCTGGTTTTCCTCGTCGAACTCGAACATGGGGAAGTCCACCACCCACATCGGCGCCCAGCGGGCCTCGAACAGGCCGTTCTTCTTGCCGAATTCGCTGTGGCCGACCTTGAGGCGCAAGGCACCGATGGCGTCATTGACGATCTTGGCCTTGTCGGCACCGAAGAAGATCAGGTCACCATCCTGGGCGCCCGTGCGCTTGAGCACTTCAGCCAGTGCAGCGTCGTGGAGGTTCTTGACGATAGGCGACTGCAGGCCGTCACGCCCCTTGTTCACTTCGTTGACACGGATATAGGCCAGGCCCTTGGCACCGTAGATCTTGACGAACTCGGTATAGGCGTCGATCTCGCCGCGGCTGATGCCGCCGCCTTCGACAGAACCGCCCGGTACACGCAAGGCCACCACACGACCGCCCACCATGTTGGCGGCGCCCGAGAAGACCTTGAAATCCACGTCCTTCATCACATCGGTGAGCTCGGTGAACTGCAGCTTCACGCGCAGGTCGGGCTTGTCGGAGCCGTACAGGTGCATGGCATCCTGGTAGGTCATGACCGGGAACTCGCCCAGGTCAACGCCGATGGTGTTCTTGAACACCGTGGTGATCATGCCCTGGAACATGTCGCGGATGTCCTGCTCGCTCAGGAAGGACGTCTCGATATCGATCTGCGTGAACTCGGGCTGGCGGTCGGCGCGCAGGTCTTCGTCACGGAAGCACTTGGTGATCTGGTAGTAGCGGTCGAAGCCGGCCACCATGAGCAGCTGCTTGAAGAGCTGGGGCGACTGCGGCAGCGCGAAGAACTGGCCGTCGTGCACGCGGCTGGGCACCAAGTAGTCGCGCGCGCCCTCCGGGGTGCTCTTGGTGAGCATGGGGGTCTCGATGTCCACGAAGCCGTTGGCGTCGAGGAACTTGCGCACCTCCATGGCCACCTTGTAGCGCAGCATCAGGTTGTTCTGCATGTAGGGGCGGCGCAGGTCCAGCACGCGGTGCGTGAGGCGCGTGGTCTCGGACAGGTTGTCCTCGTCGAGCTGGAAGGGCGGTGTGACCGAGGGGTTGAGCACGTTCAGCTCATGGCACAGCACTTCGATCTTGCCGCTCTTGAGGCTGTCGTTGGTGGTGCCTTCGGGGCGCGCACGCACCAGGCCCTTGACCTGGATGCAGAACTCGTTGCGCAGGCCCTCTGCGGCCTTGAACATCTCGGCACGGTCCGGATCGCAGACCACCTGCACATAACCTTCGCGGTCGCGCACGTCGACGAAGATCACGCCACCGTGGTCGCGCCGACGGTTGACCCAGCCGCACAAGGTGACGGTTTGGCCCAGCAGGGCCTCGGTCACGAGACCGCAATAGTGGGAACGCATGGCCATTTGGCTTACTCTTTCAGGAACTCAGGGAAGGGTTTGCTGGCCGGGTTCGGCCGGCTGCAGTGGGGTGTGCTTGGCAGCTCCAGGAACGATCACCCCCATGGAAATCACATAGGTCAGCGCCTCGTCGACGTTCATGGCCAGCACGATGCAGTCGCTCTTCTTGACCATCACGAAATAGCCGCCGGTCGGGTTGGGCGTGGTGGGCACGTAGACGCTCAGGTACTCGCCTGGCAAGTGGTTGACCAGGTCGCCACCGGGCGTACCGGTCACGAAACCGATGGTCCACATGCCTTCACGCGGCCACTGCACCAGCACAGCCTGGCGAAAGGCGTTGCCCTTCTCGGAGAACAGGGTGTCCGAGACCTGCTTGACGCCGGAATAGATGGAGCGCACCACCGGGATGCGGTGCAGCAGCGCATGCCACCAGCCGACCAGCTGGTTGCCAATGATGTTGGAAGCCAGGGCACCAATGGCCAGCACCACGGCCAGAGCGAACAGCACACCCAGGCCGGGAATGTGCAGACCCAGCCAGCGGTCCGGTTGCCAGGCCTCGGGCAGGATGCGCAGGGTCTGGTCCAGCGTGGACACCACCCATTCCAGCACCCAGACGGTGATGCCCAGCGGGGCCAGCACCAGCAGGCCCGCGAACAGCCATTTGCGGAATTTGGCCATGGGTTTCAAGCGCAACCGCAGCCCGTGCCACAGCTGTGGCTGGCCGGCGCAGCAGCAGCCGGGGCTTCACTGGTCGGGGCCGCAGCGGCGGTGGAAGTGGCAGCGGCCGCAGGGGTGGCTCCCCCGCGGAAATCAGTGGCGTACCAGCCGCTGCCCTTGAGCTGGAAGCCGGCCGCTGTCACCTGCTTGCGGAACGTGGGTTGGCCGCAGGCCGGGCAGTCGCTCAGGGTCGGGTCGGAGATCTTCTGCAGCACATCCTTGGCGGCACCGCAGGATTCACATTTGTAGGCGTAAATTGGCATGGCTCGAAGGAGGTGGAAGAGGTCAAATCAGGTGAACGCCCTGCACGCACCCCGTCCTGTGACAGGGCAAGCGGCAGGAAACCCTCAATTATAGGCGGCCACCCCGGAATCAAGGCCGGTGCCTGGCCCGGGGGCCGGGGTGCACGCCGCTACTCCAGTCCCGCGAGCTTGTGGTGGCCGGCATGCCGGTTGACGATGGTCTGAGGCCCGAGCGAACCCAGCAGCATGCCCGTCAGCGCCGCCAGCACACCGGCCAGCTGGGCCGGGAAATCCTGGCCCGCCGGGGTGGCCAGGAAAAGCCCCCAGGTCAGCAGGCCCAGCACGATGGAAAACAGCGCGCCCTGGGTCGTCGCCCGCTTCCAGTACAGGCCAAAGGTCAGCGGCACAAAAGCGCCCACGAGGGTCACCTGGTAGGCACCGGACACCATTTCATAGATCGAGGTGCCCTGCATCTTGATCGCATACAGCAGCACCAGGGCGCTGAAGAGCAGCACGGTGATGCGCATGGTCTTCAACTCCTGTTTGTCGCTCATGTGCGGGTTGAACTGGCGCCAGATGTTCTCCACGAAGGTCACACTGGGCGCGAGCAGGGTGGCGGAGGCGCAGGATTTGATGGCCGAGAGCAGCGCGCCAAAAAAGAGCACCTGCATGATGAAGGGCATCTTCTCCATGACCAGGGTGGGCAGCACTTTCTGCGGGTCCTCCTTGATCAAGGCGTCGGCCTGCTCCGGCATGATGATCAGGGCGCTGACCACCAGGAACATGGGCACGAAGGCAAAAAGGATATAGAGCGCGCCGCCGATGATGGCGCCGCGCGAGGCCGACTTCTCGCTGTCAGCGGACATCACGCGCTGGAACACGTCCTGCTGGGGGATGGAGCCCAGCATCATGGTGATGGCCGCGGCGATGAAAAACACCACGTCCTTGAAGCTGGGCTCGGGCAGGAAATTGAACATGTCGCGGCTCACGGCCAGCGCCACCACCTTGTCGGCCCCACCGGCCAGGCCGCCGGCAAACACGGCCAGGACGCTCAGGCCCACGACCAGGATGATCATCTGGATGAAGTCGGTCAGCGCCACCGACCACATGCCCCCGAACAGGGTGTAGGCCAGCACGGAGACCACGCCGATCAACATGCCCAAGGGGATGCTGATGGCGCCGCCTGACAGCAGGTTGAACACCAGGCCCAGGGCCGTGACCTGGGCCGACACCCAGCCCAGATAACTGAGCATGATGATGAGCGAACAGACGATTTCGACGCTGCGGCCATAACGCTCGCGGAAAAAGTCGCTGATAGTCAGCAGGGTCATGCGGTAGAGCCTGGCGGCGAAGAAGATGCCGACCAGGATCAGGCAGGTACCGGCGCCGAAGGGGTCTTCCACCACGCTGCCCAGGCCGCCACCCACGAACTTGGCCGGAATGCCCAGCACCACCTCCGAACCGAACCAGGTGGCGAAGGTGGTGGTGACGATCATGACCAGGGGCAGGCGGCGCCCGGCGATGGCGAAGTCCGCCGAGTTCTTGACCCGCTTGGCAGCCCACAGGCCGATGGCAATGGTCACCAGCAGGTAAACAATGACGAGGGTCAGCAGCACCTTGTATCTCCTTGTACGCGATGGGCCAGGATTATCCCCAGAAGCGGGCCCTAAAACAGCTGAAAGCGGATCACCATCTGGACGATGATCAATCCCAAAGCAAAACCGATGCCTGCGTAGATCAGCGCCTGCAGCAGCCGGTTGGTGCGCCGCTGCTCCATCAGCAGTTCTTCCAGTTCGCGCCGGTTCCCGCCGGCGTTGTGCTTCAGGTAATCGTGCAGCAGGCGCGGCAGGTCGGGCAGCATCTTGGCGTAGCGCGGGGCCTGGTTCTTCAGCTCCTCCAGCAGCCTGCGCGGGCCGATCTGGTCGGCCATCCACTTCTCCAGGAAAGGCTTGGCCGTGCTCCAGAGATCCAGCTCCGGGTCCAGCTCGCGACCCAGTCCCTCGATGTTGAGCAGGGTCTTCTGCAGCAGCACCAGCTGCGGCTGGATCTCGACCTGGAAACGGCGCGAGGTCTGGAACAGTCGCATCAGCACCATGCCCAGCGAGATTTCCTTGAGCGGGCGGTCGAAATACGGCTCGCACACGGAGCGAATGGCAGATTCGAGCTCATCCACCCGCGTACGCTGCGGCACCCAGCCCGACTCGATGTGCAGCTCGGCCACGCGCTTGTAGTCACGGCGGAAGAAGGCCGTGAAGTTCTGCGCCAGGTATTCCTTGTCGTACTCGGTCAGCGTGCCCACGATGCCGAAATCCAGCGAGATGTAGCGCCCGAAGGTGGCCGGGTCGGTGCTGATGAAGATATTGCCCGGGTGCATGTCGGCGTGGAAGAAGCCGTCACGGAACACCTGGGTGAAGAAGATGGTGACACCGTCGCGCGCCAGCTTCTTCATGTCCACGCCGGCCTCGCGCAGGCGCGCGGTCTGGCTGATGGGGATGCCCTTCATGCGCTCCATCACGATGACGTCGTTGTGGCAGTAGTCCCAGAACATCTCGGGGATCAGCACCAGGTCCAGGCCTTCCATGTTGCGGCGCAACTGGGCGGCGCTGGCGGCCTCGCGTACCAGATCCAGTTCGTCGTGCAGGTATTTGTCGAACTCGGCCACCACCTCGCGCGGCTTGAGGCGCTTGCCGTCGGACGACAGGCCCTCGACCCAGCCGGCCATCAGGCGCATCAGGCTCAGGTCCTTCTCGATCGCCGGCAGCATGCCAGGGCGCAACACCTTGACGGCCACCTCGCGTTCACGGCCTTCGCGGTCGATCAGCTTGGCGAAATGCACCTGCGCAATCGAGGCACTGGCCACCGGCTCACGCTCGAATTCGCTGAAGATCTGCGCCACCGGTTTGCGAAAGGCCCGCTCGATCGTCGCCACCGCCACCTCGGAAGGGAAAGGCGGCACGCGGTCCTGCAGCTTGGCCAGTTCGTCGGCCATGTCGGCCGGCAGCAGGTCTCGCCGGGTCGAGAGCACCTGGCCGAACTTGACGAAGATCGGGCCCAGGCGTTCCAGCGCCTCACGCAGGCGCTGGCCACGCGGCGCGTCCAGGTTGCGGCCGATCGAGACGATGCGTGCGATCACGCGCAGCCAGGGCTTCTGGAAGCTGGTCAGGACCAGTCCGTCCAGGCCATAACGCAGCACGATCCAGACGATGTAGCTGCCGCGCAGCAGACGGGTCATGCCTGGCCTCCGCGTCTGGACGTCAGCCACTGGCGCAGGGCGTCCAGGGTACGGCGTGCTGCCTGGGCCAGGCCATGCGCCGGTGCATCGCCGATGATGCGCGCCAGGTCTTCCTCGATGTCCCAGCGCACATGGTCGACCAGCCAGTTGATCTCGGCCGCCAGCTGCACGTCGCCCTCGATACGCACGGCCGGCTTGTCGCCCGCCAGTGCTGCCTGCATCAGGGCCACCGGGGACGCCTCGGTCACGGAGAGCGTCAGGTCGGACGGGGCATCGGCCGCGGCCAGGTCCAGCAGACCGGCCGGCGTGAGCTGCAGCTTGAACTGGAACTCGCGCCAGTGGAACAGCACCACCCGGCCTTTTTGTCGCACCAGCCGATTCATGGCCTCGGGCTCCTGCATCAGCACATGGTTGAGCAGAAGCACGATACGCCGCTGCACTTCCTGCACGGCCCACTCGGGTGGCTGCAGGGTCGTGCCGAGTTTCTGGAAAACGTCTTCCAGCAATGAAAAAGGGGACTGTGTTGCCATAGTCCCCGATTATTGATTGAAAGCGCGCTGTTATTGCAGGGCTTGCACCCCGGCGACCAGCCAGCCGCGGCTGCCATCCCTGGGTTTCACCATGTTCCAGACCTCGCGGAAGGGGCTGGGGCCGGCCTGCGGCGTCTCGCGGATCATGCCGGAGAACTCGACGCTGGCCATGTAACCGTCGCCCAGTTCCTCGATGCCCAGCAGTTGGGCCTGCAGCATCTGCACCTCGGTCAGGTTCACGGCGCCGCCCGTGTGGGCCTCGCGCTCGGCCAGCTGGGCGCTGATCTCGGTCAGCATGTCGTCCGTCATCATGGAGCGCAGGGTGGCCATGTCGGCCTGGTCCCAGGCGGCCTGCAGCAGGATGAAATTGCTCTTGGCGGCCTTGAGGAAGCCGTCGGCGTCAAAACCGGCGGGGACGCTCCAGTTGCTGGACAGGCCAGAGCCGATCACGATGCCGGAGGTGCCGCTCGAACCGTCAAAGGCCGTCTGGCTGCGCTCCCAGGGACGTGCCGAGGCATCGTTACCCACGTTTTCCGGGCGATAGCCGGGTTTGGCGGTCGGAACTTCACCGGCACCAGCCCCCTGGAAAGCATAGGGACTGCGGTCCGTGGCGCCCGGGCGCCGGCTGCGCATGAACCAGCCGAAGGCCATCATGGCCAGCAACACCACCAGGGCGATCAGGATGAACTGACCGAAGGCTTCGCCCAGGCCCAGCGAACTGGCCAGCCAGGCCAGGCCCAGACCGGCAGCCAGGCCACCCAGCATGGCACCCCAGGGCTTCTTCGGAGCAGCGGCAGGTGCCGCGGCCGGCGCCGCGGGTTTGGTCGCCGCCGCATTCTGTGTCGGGGCCGCCGGAGCAGCAGGCGCGGCTTCACGCTGCGTCACATTGCTGGACTGCTTGCCGACCGATTTGCCGCCGCCAAGACGCTTGGCCTCGACGTCCACGGCACCCAGCGCCAGGACCAGGGAAAGGGCCAAAGACCAAAGTTTCATGCTTGCTCCAAAAATACTGTACGTGCCCGCGTATGCCGAACTTAACTCAAATCCGGTACGTCAGCACTTGATTCCAACATGAAGTGCCACCACACCGCCGCTCATGTTGTGAAAATCCACATGCCCGAATCCGGCTTTTTTCATCATGGCCTTGAGCTCTTCCTGGCCCGGATGCATGCGGATGGACTCCGCCAGGTAGCGGTAGCTGTCGGCGTCGCCGGCCACCAGCTTGCCCAGCTGGGGCAGGATCTTGAAGGAATACCAGTCGTAGGCCTTGGCCAGGGGCGGCGCCACTTTCGAAAACTCCAGCACCAGCAACTTGCCGCCGGGCTTGAGCACGCGGCACATCTCGGCCAGGGCTTGGTCCTTGTGCGTCATGTTGCGCAGGCCGAAGGCCACGCTGACCAAGTCGAAATGGCGGTCCGGGAAAGGCAGCTTCTCGGCGTCGCAGACTACGGTGGGCAGGACCACGCCGGCGTCGATCAGGCGATCACGACCCACGCGCAGCATGGCTTCGTTGATGTCGGTGTGCACCACCTGGCCGGTCTTGCCGACTTTCTTGGCAAAAGCCAGGGCCAGATCGCCGGTGCCGCCGGCGATGTCGAGCGCGCGGTCGCCCTCCTTCAGGTTGGCCACCGTGACGGTATAGGCCTTCCAGACGCGGTGCAGGCCGGCGGACATGAGGTCGTTCATGACGTCGTATTTCGACGCCACCGAATCGAATACACCGCGCACGCGGCGGGCCTTCTCGGCCTCGTCGACCGTCTCGAATCCGAAATGGGTGCTGCTCATGGTCAGTGGCTGCCGCAGGCGTGGCCGGCTTTTTCGGGCATGGGCGCGTCGCGGTCCACGCCGGCTGCTTTCAGGCGGGCCTCGTAGTCGGCCCAGAGCTGATCCTGCTGCGAACCCAGGAAATAGAGGTAATCCCAGGAAAAGATGCCGCTGTCGTGGCCATCCGAGAACGCAGGCTGCACGGCGTAGTTGCCCACCGGCTCCAGCCCCGCCAGCTCCACCTCGCGTTTGCCGGTCTGCAGCACCTCCTGGCCCGGGCCGTGGCCCTGCACCTCGGCCGAGGGCGAATAGACGCGCATCAGCTCGAAGGGGATGCGGAAGGTCTTGCCATCGGAAAAGGCTATTTCCAGCACCCGCGACTTGCTATGCACCGTCAGATCCTGCGGCGTCGGCGCGCCGGTTTGCAAACCTGCCATGGAACTCACCTCGTCTGTTATCAGCGGATTATCCCCAGACTGGCGGCACAGCCGCCAGCAGGGTCATACCAGCACGCGCTCGATGCCGCCAGCATTGGCCGAGGCCACGTACTGCGGCATCCAGTCCTCACCCAGGATCTGGCGCGCCATCTCGACCACGATGTAGTCGGCCTCCAGCAGGCCGTTGCTCAGGTCGTTGCCGTAGCGGGTCAGGCCCTGCAGGCAGCTCGGGCAACTGGTCAGGATCTTGACGTTGTCCTTCGCCCCCACCAGGCCGGCCTCGCGCAGCTCGGTCTCGCCCTTGCGAATCTCCTCTTCCTTGCGGAAGCGCACCTGGGTCGAGACATCGGGCCGGCTCACGCCCAAGGTACCGGACTCGCCGCAGCAGCGGTCGCTCTTGAGCACGTTGTCCTTCGAGTCCCCGGCCAGCAGCGTGCGCACCGTCTTCATCGAGTCGCCCAGCTTCATGGGGTTGTGGCAAGGCTCGTGGTACAGGTAGCCGCCCTGGGCGCCGCTGAGCTTGATGCCCTTTTCCAGCAGGAACTCGTGGATGTCGATGATGCGGCAGCCCGGGAAGATCTCCTCGAACTTGTAACCCTGCAGCTGGTCGTAGCAGGTGCCGCAACTGACCACCACGGTCTTGATGTCCAGGTAGTTCAGGGTGTTGGCGACACGGTGGAAGAGCACCCGGTTGTCGGTGATCATCTTCTCGGCCTTGTCGAACTGACCGCTGCCGCGCTGGGGGTAGCCGCAGCACAGGTAACCCGGCGGCAGCACCGTCTGCACACCGGCATGCCAGAGCATGGCCTGGGTGGCCAGGCCGACCTGGCTGAACAGGCGCTCGGAGCCACAGCCCGGGAAATAGAACACCGCCTCGGTCTCGGCCGTGGTGGCCTGCGGGTCGCGGATGATGGGGACGTAGTCGGCGTCCTCGATGTCCAGCAGGGCACGCGCCGTCTTCTTGGGCAGGCCACCGGGCATCTTCTTGTTGATGAAGTGGATCACCTGCTCCTTGATGGGCGCGGGGCCCACCGTGGCCGGCGGCCGGGCGGTCTGCTTCTTCGCCACCACCCGCAGCAGCTGGTTGGCCAGACGCTGGGCCTTGAAGCCCACGCCGACCATGGCCGTGCGCATCAGTTTGATGGTCTCGGGGTTGGTGGCATTGAGGAAGAACATGGCCGCCGCATTGCCCGGGCGCCAGGTCTTCTGCCCCATCTTGCGCAGCAGGTTGCGCATATTCATCGACACGTCGCCGAAGTCGATCTTCACCGGACAGGGCGAGAGGCATTTGTGGCAGACCGTGCAATGGTCGGCCACGTCCTCGAACTCCTGCCAGTGCTTGATGGAAACACCGCGGCGGGTCTGCTCCTCGTAGAGGAAGGCCTCGACCAGCAGCGAGGTCGCCAGGATCTTGTTACGCGGGCTGTAGAGCAGGTTGGCGCGCGGCACGTGGGTGGAGCACACGGGCTTGCACTTGCCGCAGCGCAGGCAGTCCTTGACGCTGTCGGCGATGGCGCCGATGTCGCTCTGCTGCATGATCAGCGACTCATGGCCCATGAGACCGAAGCTGGGCGTGTACGCGTTGGTCAGGTCGGCCGGATGGGCACTCTCGCGCAGCAGCTTGCCGCGGTTGAAGCGACCCTCGGGGTCGATGCGTTGTTTGTAATCCGCAAAGGGCTGGAGTTCGGCGTCGCTCAGGAATTCGAGCTTGGTGATGCCGATACCGTGCTCGCCCGAGATCACGCCGTCGAGCGAGCGCGCCAGCGCCATGATGCGCTTGACCGCACCATGCGCGGCCTGCAGCATCTCGTAGTCATCGCTGTTGACGGGGATGTTGGTGTGCACATTGCCATCACCGGCGTGCATGTGCAGCGCCACCCAGACCCGGCCCTTGAGCACGCGCTGCTGGATGGCATTGCATTCGGCCAGCATGGGCTCGAAGGCGCGGCCGGTGAAGATGTCCTCCAGCGGTGTACGGATCTGGGTCTTCCAGCTGGCGCGCAAGGAATGGTCCTGCAGCTGGGGGAACAACCCGTCCACCCGGTCCAGCCAGTCCTGCCACTGGGCGCGCACCGTGCGCACCAGCTCGCGGGCCTGGGTCACGCGTTCTTCCATCAGCTCAACCGACGGCGCCTCGTTGGCATCGTCCGGCTTGCCGATCGTGAGCAAATGGGTGAGGCTGCCCTCGCCGAAGAAGTGCTCCAGCTCGTCGGCCAGCTTGATCTTGTTGCGCAACGAGAGTTCGATGTTGATGCGCTCGATGCCGTCGGTGTACTCGGCCATGCGCGGCAGCGGGATCACCACGTCCTCATTGATCTTGAAGGCGTTGGTGTGTTTGCTGATCGCGGCCGTGCGCTTGCGGTCCAGCCAGAACTTCTTGCGGGCCTCGGCGCTGATGGCAATGAAACCCTCGCCGCTGCGCGAATTGGCAATGCGCACCACCTCGCTGGTGGCACGGGCCACGGCGTCGGTATCGTCACCCACGATGTCGCCGATCAGCACCATCTTGGGCAGGCCACCACGCTTGCTCTTGGTGGCATAACCCACGGCCTTCAGGTAACGGTCGTCCAGGTGCTCCAGGCCGGCCAGCAGCACACCGCTGCGCTTCTGCTCGGCGAACATGAAGTCCTTGATCTCGACGATGCTGGGCACCGCGTCGCGCGCGTGGCCGAAGAATTCCAGGCAGACCGTGCGGGTGTGCGCCGGCATGCGGTGCACCACCCAGCGCGCGCTGGTGATCAGGCCGTCGCAGCCCTCCTTCTGCACGCCGGGCAGGCCGGAGAGGAACTTGTCGGTCACATCCTTGCCCAGGCCTTCCTTGCGGAAACTCGGGCCCGGGATGTCCAGGCGCTCGGTCTTCACCAGCTTCTTGCCGTCGGCCTCGAAGTACTTGAGCTCGAAGCTGGCGACGTCGGCGTCGTGGATCTTGCCCAGGTTGTGATTCAGGCGCGTGACTTCCAGCCAGCCCGCGTCGGGCGTGACCATGCGCCAGCTCGCCAGGTTGTCCAGCGCCGTGCCCCAGAGCACGGCCTTCTTGCCGCCGGCATTCATGGCGATGTTGCCGCCCACGCAGGACGCCTCGGCCGAGGTCGGGTCCACGGCAAACACAAAACCGGCGCGCTCGGCCGCGTCGGCCACCCGCTGGGTGACCACACCGGCCTCGGTCCAGAGGGTGGGCACGGGCTTGTCCAGACCGGGCAGCTGCAGCATCTCGACCTCGGTCATGGCCTCGAGCTTCTCGGTGTTGATGACCGCGCTCTTCCAGCTCAGGGGCACCGCGCCGCCGGTGTAGCCGGTGCCACCGCCGCGCGGGATGATGGTCAGGCCCAGCTCGATGCAGCCCTTGACCAGGCGCGCCATCTCGGCCTCGCTGTCGGGGGTCAGTACGACGAAGGGGTACTCGACGCGCCAGTCGGTGGCGTCGGTCACGTGCGAGACGCGCGACAGGCCGTCGAACTTGACGTTGTCCTTGGCGGTCAGGCGGCTGAGCGCGCGCTGGGCCTTGCGGCGCAGGGCAGCGATCTTCTGGAAAGAGGCATCAAAGGCCTCGACGGCGCGGCTGGCCACCTCCAGCAATTCGCCCACCAGCGCATCGCGCTGCGGGTCGGCCTGCGGCGTGCGGCGCTTCTGCACTTCGCCCAGTCGGTGGTGCAGGGCCTCGACCAGCAGCACCCGGCGCTTGGGGTTGTCCAGCAGGTCGTCCTGCAGATAGGGGTTGCGCTGCACCACCCAGATGTCGCCCAGCACCTCGTAGAGCATGCGGGCCGATCGGCCGGTGCGGCGCTCCTCGCGCAGCTGGTTCAGTACCTCCCAGGCGCGTGCGCCGAGCAGGCGGATCACGATCTCGCGGTCGGAGAAGGAGGTGTAGTTGTAGGGGATTTCGCGGATGCGCTCGTGGCCGTGCGGCGCAGGGCCGGCTGCATCCACGAATTGATCTAGCGGAGTCGGTGCGTTCATGGGAGATCCGGAATTTCAGCCAGAACGGAGCCACCGGCTGAGGCGAGATGTTACCGCAGTGCAACATAGCCCCGTGGACAAGCGCATTGGAGCCCTGCCCGCATCATGGAAACCCCGCATCCTGAGAGGACCGTAACCGAGGCTTAATGTGTTTGTCACATTGCCAGCCTAGGCTGGCGAGCTTGTCCACAAGGAGCCCCGCATGAAACTTTCCGTGAAACTGAGCGTCGCCGCCCTGTCGGCTCTGCTGCTCGCCCCGGCCCAGGCCCAGACCGAGATTCAGTGGTGGCACTCGATGGGTGGCGCCCTGGGTGAATGGGTCAATGACCTGGCCAAGGACTTCAACGCCAGCCAGAAGGATTACAAGATCGTGCCCACCTTCAAGGGCAGCTATGACGAATCCATGACGGCAGCCATCGCCGCCTACCGCGCCGGCAATGCGCCCCACGTTCTGCAGGTCTTCGAAGTGGGCACCGCCACCATGATGGCCAGCAAGGGTGCCATCGTTCCCGTGGCTGAGGTCATGAAAAAAGCCAACGTGAGCTTCAACCCCGACGCCTACGTGCCCGCGGTCGCCGGCTACTACACCGCCCCCAACGGCCAGATGCTGAGCTTCCCCTTCAACAGCTCCACCCCGGTCTTCCACTACAACAAGGATGCCTTCAAGGCCGCCGGCCTGGACGCCGAGAAGCCGCCGACCACATGGCCCGAAGTCGCCCTGGCCGCCGCCAAGCTCAAGGCCTCCGGCCACAAGTGCCCCTTCACCACCAGCTGGGTCAGCTGGACCCAGCTTGAGAGCTTTTCGGCCTGGCACAACGTGCTGTTCGCGACCAAGAACAACGGTTTCGGCGGCTTGGACACGCGCCTGGCCATCGACACACCCCTGCACCTGCGCCATATCGAGAACCTGGCCAATATGGCCAAGCAAGGGCTGTTCGTCTACAAGGGCCGCGGCAACGCCGCTGACGCCACCTTCGTCTCGGGCGAATGCGCCATGGCCACGGGCTCCTCGGCCCTGTACGGCAACGTGACGCGCAACGGCAAGTTCGGCTACGGCATCGGCACCCTGCCCTATTACCCGGACGTGCCCGGCGCGCCGCAGAACACGGTGATCGGCGGCGCCAGCCTCTGGGTCATGGCCGGCAAGAAGGCCGAGGAATACAAGGGCGTGGCCCTGTTCTTCGCCCACCTCTCCAAGCCCGAGATTGCCGCCGCCAGCCACCAGCGCACCGGCTACCTGCCTGTGACCAAGGCTTCGTTTGAGGTGACCGACAAGTCAGGTTTCTACAAAAAGAACCCCGGTACCGACGTCTCGGTCACGCAGATGATCCGCAAGACCACGGATAAGTCGCGCGGCGTACGCTTGGGCAACTTCGTGCAGATCCGCACCATCATCGACGAGGAATTCGAAGGTGTCTGGTCGGGCAAGAAGAGCGCCAAGGAAGCCCTGCAGACCATCACCAAGCGTGGCAACGAACAGCTGGAGCGTTTCCAGAAAGCGAACAAGGGCTGAGCAGGGCCCTGCCCAGCCTCTGGCTGTACTGACGGCACCCCCTCCCAACCCTCCCCCGCCAAGCGGGGGAGGGCTTTTTGATTTCGGTTAACGCACAATCTCGGCATGGAAAAACGGGTCCGATTCAAATCCTGGTGGCTGCCCTGGCTGCTGGTGGCGCCGCAGATGGCCATCGTGCTGGTCTTTTTCTTCTGGCCGGCTGCCCAGGCGCTGTACCAGAGCGTGCTGCAGCAGGATGCCTTTGGTACCTCGGTCGAATTCGTGGGGCTGGAGAATTTCGAACGCCTCTTCAACGACGAAAGCTACCTCGCTTCGTTCAAGACCACGGCCCTGTTCTCGGTACTCGTGGCCGTCAGCGGCCTGAGCATCGCACTGCTGCTGGCCGTCATGGCCAACCGTGTGGTGCGTGGTGCCATGGTCTACAAGACCCTGCTGATCTGGCCCTATGCTGTCGCCCCCGTGGTCGCTGGCGTGCTGTGGCTGCTGATGTTCGCCTCGCCCTACGGTGTGGTGGCCTATGCGCTCAAGGCCATGGGCGTGGAGTGGGACCATCTGCTCAACCCCGACCATGCCATGGCGCTGATCGTCATGGCCGCGGTCTGGAAGCAGATCTCCTACAACTTCCTCTTTTTCCTGGCCGGGCTGCAATCCATCCCGAAATCGCTGGTCGAGGCCTCCACCATCGATGGTGCCTCGCCCTGGCACCGTTTCTGGACCATCGTCTTCCCCCTGCTCTCGCCGACCACCTTCTTCCTGCTGGTGATCAACGTGGTCTACGCCTTCTTCGACACCTTCGCCATCGTGGACGCGGCCACCCACGGTGGCCCCGGCAAGGACACCGCCATCCTGGTCTACAAGGTCTATTACGACGGCTTCAAGGCCCTGGACATGGGCGGTTCGGCTGCGCAGTCGGTCATCCTCATGCTGATCGTCATCGCGCTGACCGTGATCCAGTTCCGCTTCGTCGAGAAGAAGGTTCAGTACTGAGATGATCGAACGACGCCCCTGGCTGAACGCCCTGGCCCACACCATCCTCGTCCTCGGCGTGCTGGTGGTGGTGTTCCCTGTGCTGGTCACCTTCATCGGTTCGACCCAGACGGCCGAACAGATCTCCACGAGCAACCCTCTGTCCCTGTGGCCCGGCGGCAATTTCATCGAGAGCTACAAGCTGGCCCTGTTTGGCGGCAAGACCTCGGGCGGCTCCACCATCGCCCCGGTGGCTCCGATGCTCTGGGTCAGCTTCGTGAGCGCCATGGTCATCGCGCTGGGCAAGATCGCCATCTCCCTGCTCTCGGCCTTTGCCATCGTCTACTTCCGCTTCCCGGCACGCGGCCTGGTGTTCTGGATGATCTTTGTCACGCTGATGCTGCCCGTGGAGGTGCGCATCGGTCCGACCTATGAGGTGGTGTCCGATCTGGGCATGCTCAACACCTACGCCGGCCTGACCATCCCGCTGATCGCCTCGGCCACGGCCACCTTTTTGTTCCGCCAGTTCTTCCTGACCGTTCCCGACGAACTTGTCGAGGCCGCGCGCATGGACGGCGCCGGGCCCATGCGCTTTTTCTGGGACGTGCTGCTGCCCCTGTCCAAGATCTCCATCGCAGCGCTCTTTGTGATCCAGTTCATCTACGGCTGGAACCAGTACCTCTGGCCCCTTCTGGTCACCACCAACGAGGACATGTACCCCGTGGTGCTGGGCATCAAGCGCGCCATCTTCGGCGAGGTCTATGTGGAATGGAACGTGGTCATGGCCACGGCCATCCTGGCCATGATCCCACCCGCGCTGGTCGTGATCCTCATGCAGAAATGGTTCGTCAAGGGCCTGGTCGACACGGAAAAATAAGAGACAGAAGTTATGGCATCCCTGACCCTCTCCAACGTCATCAAGCGCTACGGCCATGGCCCGAAGGCCAACCAGGTCATCCATGGCGTCAACGCCGACGTCACCGACGGCGAGTTCATCGTCATCGTCGGTCCCTCGGGCTGCGGCAAGTCCACCCTGCTGCGCATGGTGGCCGGGCTGGAAGAGATCAGCGGCGGCGAGATCCGCATCGGCCCGCGCGTGGTCAACGACCTGGAGCCGGCCGAACGCGACATCGCCATGGTGTTCCAGAACTATGCGCTCTACCCGCACATGAGCGTGTTCGACAACATGGCCTACGGCCTGAAGATCGCCAAGGTGCCCAAGGACGAGATCCGTGCACGCGTGGACAAGGCCGCGCGCATCCTGGAACTGGGCCCCTTCCTGGAGCGCAAACCGCGCGAGCTTTCGGGCGGCCAGCGCCAGCGGGTGGCCATGGGCCGCGCCATCGTGCGCCAGCCCCAGGTCTTCCTGTTCGACGAACCACTCTCCAACCTGGACGCCAAGCTGCGCGCCCAGACCCGCCTGGAGATCCAGAAGCTGCACCGCGAACTCGGCATCACCTCGCTCTTCGTCACGCACGACCAGGTCGAGGCCATGACGCTGGCCCAGCGCATGATCGTCATGAATGCCGGCCGGATGGAACAGTTCGGCACGCCCGAGGAGGTCTACCACCGCCCGGCCTCCACCTTCGTGGCCAGCTTCATCGGCGCACCGCCCATGAACCTGCTGTCCAGCGCTCCCCATGTGCAGCCTGGCACCATCCTGGGCATCCGCCCGGAGCATCTGGACATCGTGCCGCAAGCGGCCGCTCAAGGCTGGAGCGTGCAGGTCGAGGCCATCGAGATGCTGGGCGCCGAGCGTCTGGTCTACACACGGCTGGACAGCGAACAGATCATCGTGCGCGTCAACGAAGACCAGGGCTCGGTCCCCGCCATCGGCAGCACCCTGCACCTGCAGCCGCAGGCCGGGCGCCTGCACCGCTTCGACGAGGCCACGGGGAAGCGCCTGTGAGCCCGGCATCGGGCGCCTGGCTCTACCCGCGCTGGGTCGCACACCGCGGCGCCGGCAAGCTGGCCCCCGAGAACACCCTGGCCGCCTTCAGGCTCGGGCACGCGCACGGCTGGCGCATGTTCGAATGCGATGTGAAGCTCAGCGCCGACGGCGTGCCTTTTCTCCTGCACGACGCCACGCTGGAGCGCACCACCAAGGGCCAGGGCACGGCGGGCCAGTGGCCCTGGGCCGAGCTGGCCCGGCTGGACGCCGGCAGTTGGCTGGCGCCCGCCTATGCCGGCGAGCCGCTGCCCACGCTGCAGGCCATCGCAGGTTTCTGCCTGGACCACGACAGCCTGCTCAATATCGAGATCAAACCCACCCCCGGCACCGAGCGCCAGACCGGGGAGGTCGTGGCGCAGGCCGCGGCACAGTTGTGGCAAGGGGCAGCGGTACCGCCCTTGCTGAGTTCCTTCCAGCCCGAATCCCTGCTGGGCGCACAGGCTGCGGCCCCGGCACTACCGCGCGCCCTGCTGCTGGACAGCTTGTGGGAGGGCTGGCTGGACACCGCGCGCAGACTGGATTGCGTGGCCGTGGTCTGCAAATACACGTTATGGGACGCCGCCCTGCTGGCGCGCACGCGCGCAGCCGGCCTGCGCGGCCTGTGCTACACGGTGAACGACGCCAGCGCTGCGCAAGACCTGCTGGCGCTGGGCCTCGACGGCCTGATCACCGACCGTGTGGATTTCTTCGATCCCTCGCAGGCCGACAGCGTGGCCGTCAACCCGCACGCAGCCCGTGACGTTAAAAGAGGCACCTAGAATCACCCTGCGTCTCCCTTGCGGGAACGCACCGTTTTTTGCCTCAACTTTTCCGGGAGTCCCATGAAAAAAATCATCGCCGCCGCCCTGCTTTGCGCCGCCGTCGTCACGCCCGCCCTGGCGCAAAAGGAAAGCCACTGGTATCTCGCACTGGATGCCGGTACGCTGAAGATGCAGAACAGCAATTACGCCAACCCGGGCTCGCTCACCGTCTCGGGCGGTTACCGCTTCAACCGCAACTTTGCGCTTGAAGGCGGCCTGACCGGCTACGGCGACTCCACCCTGGTCTACAACAACGGCACCACCACGGCCGAACAGGGCGATGCGCGCTTCCTGGCGGTCGGCATCCTGCCGCTGTCGCAAAGCTTCGATCTGTTCGGCAAGGCCGGTATCGGTTTCCACACCGCAAAAGTCACGGGTACTGGCGCCTACGCCGGCACCTACAACAAGGAAACCACCACCAATGCCATCATCGGTTTTGGCGGCCAGTTCAACATCAACTCCCGGTTCGGCCTGCGCCTGCAGTACGAAGCCCTGGGCAAGTCCAAGAGCAGCCCGAGCGATCCGGGTGCCGACATCAGCCGCGTGTCCATCGGCGGCGTGCTCAACTTCTGAAGTCGCACCCCTTTCAAAAAAAGCCGGGCCCTGCCCGGCTTTTTTACGCCCAAGGCGAAAAGGGGCATAACACCTCGTTACAAGGCGTGGCCGCGGCCTTCCCATAATTCCGACCGCGTCCCCGCCACCCGGCGGGTCCTCCATTGCAACGACAGGTTCGCACCATGAAAAAAATCCTTGCCACGGCCTTGCTCTGCAGCGCCGCCATGGCCCCCGCCCTGGCCCAGAACGCGCGTTACTACGCCGCCGCCGCCTACGGCATCGTCAGCCTCAGCGGGCCGGGCTCCTATTCCAGCCCCGGCGCCCTGACGCTCTCCGGCGGTTACCACTACCTCGACAACCTTGACCTGGAAGCCGGCCTGACGATGATCGGCAGCGCCACAGCCGATGTGCCCGGCCCGGGGCGCGTGAGCATCAACCAGAACATCGTGAGCGCGGTGGCCGTGGGCAAGGTGCCGCTCAACAGCCAGGTCCACCTGTTCGGCAAAGCCGGCGTGGGCCTGCACGACGGCGAGGTGAACGGCCTGCCCGATGACCTGATCTACGGCTTTGGCACCCAGATCCGCTTCGACAGAGAATTCAGCATGCGTGTGCAGTACGAGAACCTGGGTCGGGTCAAGATCCCGTCGTCCAACAGCAAGGCCGACGTGACACGCCTGTCCGTCGGCGTCATCTACAACTTCTGAGCGCAGGGCACAAAAAAGCCGGGCTGGGCCCGGCTTCTCACGCGGTGGTTCAACGCCGCCAGCCCCGCGCCAGCAGCCACTGCGAACTGGCCACGGCCAGCACCAGCAGGGCATACGCCGTCATCTTGCCGTCGCGCCCCAGCCACCACAGGCTGGCCAGCAGCACACCCACCCCCACCGCAACGTTCACCAGCACCTGCCCCCACCAGGGCATGGCGGTCCTCTTCCTGAAAAGAGGCCAGGCCAGCAAGGGCAGCAGCACGGCCAGCGCGAAGGCCGGAGCGACGAAGTTGAGCAGGTGTAAGAGGATGTCTTGGAAGTTCATGGAACAGGCCGGCGCCGGTAAAAAATGGCGCAAACCATTGATGTATCTATAAATTTTATAATCCCGCCATGGCAGTCTGGGCTTTGGGCATCAATCACACGACCGCGCCGCTCGATCTGCGCGGCCGGTTTGCCTTTGCGCTCGACCAGCTCCCCCCCACCTTACACGGCCTGCGCGGTGCGCTCCCGCGCCCACCCGAGGCTGCCATCCTCTCCACCTGCAACCGCACCGAGATCTATTGCGCCAGCGAGCAGATGGAGCTGGCCCCCACGCTGGACTGGCTGGCCAAGAGCGGCGGCGTCTCGGCCGAGGAGCTGCGTTCGCACACCTACACGCTGCAGGGCAATGAAGCTGCCCGCCATGCCTTCCGCGTGGCCAGCGGCCTGGATTCCATGGTGCTGGGCGAACCGCAGATCCTGGGCCAGATGAAGGACGCCGTGCGCGTGGCCGAAGAAGCCGGCGCCCTGGGCACCACGCTCAACCAGCTCTTCCAGCGTTCCTTTGCCGTGGCCAAGGAAGTGCGCAGCTCCACCGAGATCGGCGCGCACTCCATCAGCATGGCGGCCGCTGCCGTGCGCCTGGCCGGAAATCTGTTCGAAGACCTGCAACAGGTGCGCATCCTCTTCGTCGGCGCTGGCGAGATGATCGAACTGGCGGCCACCCACTTCGCCGCCAAACATCCCAAGGCCATGGTGATCGCCAACCGCACGCTGGACCGCGGCGAAAAGCTGGCCAGCCGCTTTGGCGCCGAAACCATGCGCCTGGCAGACCTGCCCGAGCGCCTGCACGAATTCGACGCCGTCATCAGCTGCACCGCCAGTACCCTGCCGCTGATCGGCCTGGGTGCGGTGGAGCGCGCCCTCAAGCAACGCAAGCACCGCCCCATGTTCATGGTGGACTTGGCCGTGCCGCGCGACATCGAACCCGAAGTCAAGGGCCTCTCGGATGTCTACCTCTACACCGTGGACGACCTGGCCGCCGTGGTACAGACCGGCCAGGCCAACCGCCAGGCCGCGGTGGCCCAGGCCGAAGTCATCATCGATGCGGGCGTGCAGAGTTTCATGCACTGGATGGACCAGCGCAGCACCGTGCCGCTGATCCAGCAGCTCAACGCCCAGGCCGACGAGTGGCGCGCCGCCGAGATCGCCCGCGCGCGCAAGCTGCTGGCCCGGGGCGAGGACGTGGATGCCGTGCTCGAAGCCCTGTCCAAAGGGCTCACGCAGAAGATGCTGCACGGCGCCCTGGCCGAGCTGCATGCCGGCGACGCCGCCGCGCGCGAACGCGCCAGCGCGGCCATCCAGCACTTCTTCCTGCGCAAAGAGAAGTAATGGTGCCCCCACGTTCGCTCACTGCGTGTAGCTCTCTGCCCCCCGAGGGGGCCGCGCTTGCTTGGGGCGGCCCTGCGCTGCGCTAGCTGGCTTCACAGTCCGCACCATCGCTTGCCCACCCGGGCAAGCCCCTGTCGAAGCCCCTACCCGCCCCATCATGAAACCGTTTCTCCGGCAACAACTTGAACGCTACGCCCAGCGCCTGGAAGAACTCAACTTCCTGCTCTCGCGCGAGGACATCATGGCCGACATGGGCCAGTTCCTCGCGCTCTCGCGCGAGCACAACGAAGTCACGCAGATGGCCGGCCGTTACGCCCGCTACCAGCAGCGCGAAGCCGACCTGGCCGGCGCGCGCGAGATGCTGGCCGACCCCGATATGGCAGCCATGGCCCAGGAAGAAGTGGACGCAGCCAGCGCCGAGCTGACCCAGCTCGAAGACGAGCTGCAGCGCCTGCTGCTGCCCAAGGACCCGGACGACACGCGCAACGCCTTCATGGAAATCCGCGCCGGCACCGGCGGCGACGAATCGGCCCTGTTCGCCGGCGACCTGCTGCGGATGTACACGCGCTACTGCGAGCGCCGCGGCTGGAAGACCGAGCTCATCAGCGAATCACCCAGCGAGCTCGGCGGCTACAAGGAAGTGGTGCTGCGTATCACGGGTGACCACGTCTACGGCGACCTGCGCTTCGAATCCGGTGGCCACCGGGTGCAGCGCGTGCCCGCCACCGAGACCCAGGGCCGCATCCACACCAGCGCCTGCACCGTGGCCGTGCTGCCCGAACCCGACGAGACCCAGGCCGTGCAGATCAACCCATCCGACCTGCGCATCGACACCTACCGTGCCAGCGGTGCCGGCGGCCAGCACATCAACAAGACCGACTCGGCTGTGCGCATCACCCACATCCCCACCGGCATCGTGGCCGAGTGCCAGGACGACCGCAGCCAGCACCGCAACAAGGCCAAGGCCCTGCAGGTGCTCTCGGCCCGCATCCAGGAAAAGGACCGCAGCGAGCGCGCCGCCAAGGACGCCGCCCTGCGCAAAGGGCTCATCGGCAGCGGTGACCGCAGCGACCGCATCCGCACCTACAACTTCCCGCAGGGCCGCCTGACCGACCACCGCATCAACCTCACGCTCTACAAGCTCGACCGCATCATGGAAGGCGAACTGGACGACGTGGTGAGCGCCCTGCGCCATGCGCGCGAGGCCGAACAGCTGGCGGAGTTGGAAGTAGGCAACAACTGAGCGCCTGAATCCCCCCGGAATGGGCTTGCAGTCCTACAATGCAGCTACATTTTCAGTAGCACCATGCAGATCCAGCAAGCCCTCGCCGCCGCCTGCTCCGCCCTCGGGCTGGAGCGGCTGGATGCGCAGTTGCTGCTGCTGCACGCGCTGGGCCGCCCGCAGAACGACCGCGCCTGGCTGGTGGCGCACGACGGCGACGCGCTGGCCCCGGACGCGGAGATGCGCTACATCAACCTCACGCGCCGTCGTGCCGCCGGCACGCCCCTGGCCTACCTGACGGGCCAGCGCGAGTTCTACGGCCTGACGCTGCAGGTCGATGCGCGTGTGCTCGACCCGCGCCCCGACACCGAGACCCTGGTCGACTGGGCGCTCGAACACCTGGGCCCCCAGGGCTCGGTGGTGGACCTGGGCACGGGCAGCGGCGCCATCGCCCTGGCACTCAAGAGCCAGCGGCCCGGCGCCCGCGTCGAGGCCGTGGATGCCAGCCCCGAAGCCCTGGCCGTGGCCCAGGCCAATGCGCAGCGCCTCGGTCTGGCCGTGGCCTTCCATCTCGGCAGCTGGCTCGAAGGCCTGCAAGGGACGTTCGACCTCATCGTCTCCAACCCGCCCTACATCACCGAGGACGATCCGCACCTGGAGAAGCTGGGACACGAGCCGCGCCTGGCCCTTACCTCGGGCGCCGACGGCCTGGACGCCATCCGCGCCATCGTCGCGCAGGCACCGGCGCATCTGCAGCCCAGCGGCTGGCTGCTGCTGGAACATGGCTGGGAACAGGCCGAGGCCGTGCGCGCCCTGCTCACGCAGGCCGGCTTTGCGCAGGTGCAGTCGCGCCGCGACCTGGCGGGCATCGAACGCTGCAGCGGCGGCCAGTGGCCCGCCGGCTGAGCGCGCCTCAGTCCATCGGGCCCTCGGCCCAGTGCGCGTAGGCGAAGTTGCAGCGGAAGGGCCCTTGCACCACATGCCCGGTGCAGCGCAGCTCGAAGACCTGCCGGAAGGCGGCGTCGAGGGTACCCAGGCGGCGAGCCTGCTCATACAGCTGTTCGACGTCGACCAGGAGGCGCTCGCCCTTGTTCTCCACCTGCACCACGAGCCGGCGGCGCGCCTTGGCCAGGGCCATGTAGAACTCGGGGTGGGCGTCGGTGATGGCGCTGTCGTGCATGACGCGGTGCACCGCAAACTTTTCCTGCAGGCTGAGCTTGAATTTGTCTTCCGGGTCCAGGCTGTCCACCTCGTCCACCACCATGGCCCGGGCCACGTCGTTCACATGCGATGCATTCATAAAAGAGCTCCTCGGCGGGCGAGATAGTGGCGTCGTCGGCCATTTCAAGCCCGGCCGGCCCGCCCTCAGTGAAAATCCCGGCTCTGCGTCGCCAGCCGCCCCAGCAGCGGCGTCAGGTCTTCCAGGTGCCCCGCGATCAGGTGGCACACCGCGCCCTCGCGCTGCCAGGTGCCGTGCACGGCCAGCAGGCGCGCCGAGATCAGGGTCTCGCGCTGTTTGTCGCGCAGCGCCTTCCAGACGATGACCTGCACCGAACCGGTCTCGTCCTCCAGCGTCACGAAGACCACCCCCTTGGCCGTGCCCGGCTGCTGCCGGGCCACCACCAGGCCGCAGGCACGCGCGGGCCGGCCGTTGGGGCAGGCCTGCAGCTCGGCGGCCGTCTGCAGGCGGCGCTGGCCCAGCCGTTCGCGCAGCAGCGCCAGCGGATGGCGCCGCAGCGTGAGGCCCGTGGCCGCGTAGTCGAAGACGATCTCCTCGCCCTCGGGTGCGGGCGCCAGCGCCAGCGCTGCCTCGTGCACCGGTGCGCCGCGCAGCAGGGCCGGCGCGGCCTGCAGCGCCGACGCGTCCCACACCTGCTGGCGGCGGTGGCCGCTGAGGCTGAGCAGCGCATCGGCACTGGCCAGGGCCTTCAGGTCCAGCGCGTCCAGCCCTGCGCGCAGGGCCAGGTCTTCGGTGCTGCGGTAGGGCGCCACGGCACGCGTATCCACGATGCGCAAGGCGCTCGCCGCCTTCAGCCCGGCCACCAGGCGTAGGCCCAGGCGCACGGCGGGCTTGCCGTCTTCATCGGGCTCCAGTGTGCAGTCCCAGTCGCTGTGCAACACGTCGGCAGGCCGCACCGTCACGCCGTGGCGCTGCGCGTCCTGCACCAGCTGCGCGGGGCCGTAGAAACCCATGGGCAGGGAATTGAGCAGGCCGGCCAGGAAGGCCGCGTGCTCGTGGCACTTGAGCCAGGCGCTCGCATAGACCAGCAGCGCAAAACTGGCCGCATGGCTTTCAGGGAAACCGTATTCGCCAAAGCCCTCGATCTGCCGGAAGATGGCCTCGGCAAAAGCCAGCTCGTAGCCGCGCGCCGTCATGCCCTCAATCAGGCGGTCCCGGAACTTGTCCACGCCACCGCGGCGCTTCCAGGCCGCCATGGCGCGACGCAGCTGATCGGCCTCGCCCGGCGTGAAACCCGCGGCGATGATGGCGATCTGCATCACCTGCTCCTGAAAGATGGGCACGCCCAGCGTGCGCTCCAGCGCGGGGCGCAGCGCCTCCTTGGCCAGGGTCAGCGGCTCGCCGCGGCGCCGGGCTTCGCGCTGCGCCAGGAAGGGGTGCACCATGCCGCCCTGGATGGGCCCGGGCCGCACGATGGCCACCTCGATCACCAGATCATAGAAACAGCGCGGCTGCAGGCGCGGCAGCATGCTCATCTGCGCGCGGCTCTCGATCTGGAACACCCCCACCGTGTCGGCGCGGCAGATCATCTCGTAGGTGGCCGGGTCTTCGGCCGGGATGTCCTGCATGCGCATCCCCTGCCCGCGCCACTGGCCCACGAAGTCCAGCGTGCGGCGGATGGCGCTGAGCATGCCCAGGGCCAGCACGTCCACCTTCAACAGGCCCAGCGCGTCGATGTCGTCCTTGTCCCACTCGATGGTGGTGCGCCCCTCCATGGCCGCGGGCACCACGGGCACCGTGCGCGTGAGCTTGTCGCCCGTGAGCACGAAGCCGCCGCTGTGCTGCGAGAGGTGGCGCGGAAAGCGCAGCAGGGGCCGCGTGAGCTCGATCAGCAGGCGGATCTGCCGGCTGCCCGGGTCCAGCCCCAGTTCCTGCAGGCGCTCGGCGTTCACCTCGCGCCCGTCCCACCACTGGTGCGCCTTGGCCAGCGCGTCGATCAGCGCCTCGTCCATGTCCAGCGCCTTGCCCACGTCGCGAATGGCACCGCGCGCGTGGTAGGTGTGCACGGCCGCGGTGAGCGCGGCGCGGTCGCGCCCGTACTTCTTGTAAAGGTACTGGATCACTTCCTCGCGCCGCTGATGCTCGAAGTCCACGTCGATGTCCGGCGGCTCCGCGCGCTCGCGGCTGATGAAGCGCTCGAACAGCACGCTGGTGCGAGCCGGGTCCACTTCGGTCACGCCCAGGCAGTAGCAGACCACCGAGTTGGCCGCCGAGCCGCGGCCCTGGCAGAGGATCTTCTGGTCACGCGCAAACCGCACGATGTCGTAGACCGTGAGGAAGTATTTCTCGTAGTGCAGCTCGCTGATGAGGGCCAGCTCGTATTCGATCTGCTGCTGCACTTGCGCCGGCACGCCCTGCGGGTAACGCACCAGCGCGCCCTCCAGCGTGGCACAGCGCAGGTAAGAAGCCGGCGTCTCGCCCGCGGGCACCACCTCTTCGGGGTACTCGTACTTCAGTTCGTCCAGGCTGAAACTGCAGAGCTGCGCCACGCGCTGCGTCTCGGCCAGCAACTCGGGCGGGTAGAGCGCGGCCAGGCGCTGGCGCGAGCGCAGGTGTGCCTCGGCATTCGGCTGCAGCGCAAAACCGCACTCGGCCACCGGCCGGCCCAGGCGTATGGCCGTCATCACGTCCTGCAGCGGCTTGCGCGAACGCACATGCATGTGCACACCGCCCGCCGCCACCAGCGGCACACCCGCACCCTGCGCCGCCGTGCCCAGGCACTCCAGCCACAGCGCGTCGTCCAGCCGGTGCAGCAGCTCCACGGCCAGCCAGCAGGCTGCAAAGCGCAACCTCAGCCAGGCCAGGCGCGCGGCCAGTGCTGGCGCAAAGGCCGCGTCTTCGGGGCGCAGCGCTTGGCGGTTCGGCACCAGCAGGGCCAGCACCTCGCGGCTGTCGAAAGCCAGCGCATCCCAGTCCTGCGCGTGCACGCGGTAGCGGCGGTTGGCTTTCTTGTCCGGCTGCGCGCGCAGCTGGGTGATGAGTTCGCACAGCTCGCCGTAGCCCGCGCGGCTGCGCGCCAGCAGCACCAGGGTGAAACTCTCCTCCGCTCCCTCGGCCTCCACGCGCAGCTCGGTACCGATCAGCAGCTGCAGCCCCAGCTCTTGGGCCGCCCCAAACGCGCGCACCACCCCGGCCATGGAACATTCGTCCGTGATGGCCAGCGCCCTGTAGCCCAGCGCAAACGCACGCGCCACCAGCTCCTCCGGGCTCGAGGCCCCGCGCTGGAAGCTGAAGTTGCTCAGGCAATGCAGCTCGGCGTAGGCCGGCAACGCGGCCGAAGATGCAAGGGATTGGCTGGGGTTCATGGCGGGTCAGCCGGCGCAGGCAGGGAAAACGGCTCTGGTCAGACGCGGTCTTGCGGGCTATATTGGTGACGCTGTGGCCACGCCGGCCGGCTGCCTTGCTGTCACGGGGTGGCGGTCTACAAGGCGCGTGGTTACAGGGTCAAAATCAATGACTGTATTTTTGTACAGTATAGTTGCCGCAAGCGCTGTAGGCAAGCCATGGACGGGAGGATGGGATGACCGGTTTGTTTCGTGTTCGCCAACTCGGATCGCAAGTTTTGCGATCGAAATTGGTGGGTCGACTATGAGCCCGGAGACGATTCGAGCGCTCGCATCTGAAATCGTTTCCCAGACGATTGTTGGGAATTGGACTTTCTATGCCGTATTGGCGTGCCTAACGATCCTGCTGTCTGCCGGAGGAGCATTCTTGGGCTCCTATATCAAGAGAAGAGCAGAGCATGCCGCGCTTGAAGCGGATTTCGACGCCGTAAAAAGGCAGCTGCACGACACCACTGTGCTTACAGAATCCATCAAGACTGACGTGAAGCGGCTATCTGACCGTTCGGAAAAATTGCGATGGCTAAAACAAGAAAAGCTAGAGAAATACGTTGTGGCAGTTCTGAAGACGGTGGACTACTACTCTGAAGAAATGCGGCACCGATTCTTTGATGCAGATCTACCGGTAGGCGATGACCCGTGGAAGACAGCGACGATGCTGCAGACCCTCTACTTGCCAGAGTTGGCCGGCCCTCATGCGGCACTTTCCGGGGCCACTGCGGAGTTCACGTCTTGGGTTGCACAAGGTATGCGTGAGCGATTGGATACATGGAAAGGAACGGGACAGAAGGCTGCGCCTTCGCAAGCTCACTGCGACAAGTACTCAGAACACTTGGCCAAAATGAATGCAGCGGTTATCGCTATTCAGAAGGCCGCTCAGACGCTCGCTGGAGAACTCACGAAGGTCTAACTTCTCTTTCCGCACGAAGCCTTAATTGAGCCGTTGCGCCTCGCGACAGTTCAACATGTGTCGAATACTATTACGCGAGTTAGTCCATGGCAGATCGCACCTATTACGTCTACGTATATATCGATCCTCGGAATCTTGAGGAGTTCTATTACGGGAAGGGAAAGGGCTCGCGTCGATTCGCGCACCTATCCGACAGTAATGATTCCGAGAAAACAGCGCGCATTCGTGCCATCGAAGCCGAAGGGCTGTTGCCTATTATTCGTACGGTCGCCGCTGGCCTCGCGGAGCAAGAAGCGCATCTCATTGAGACAACATTGATTTGGAAGCTTGGCCGCGGACTCACGAACAAGGCGGCAGGCCGCTTCGTTTCGCTATTCAGGCCGCACAACACTCTCCACCGGGAACTTGCGCGCTTCGATTTTCAGAATGGCATTTACTACGTCAACGTCGGAGAGGGACCACATCGCAATTGGGATGACTGTCGTCGCCTTGGGTTTCTTTCTGCTGGACAAGGGCCCAGGTGGCGCAATCAGATTCTTGAACTCTCCGAAGGAGATGTTGTCGTTGCCTTTCTGAGAAGAAAAGGTTATGTAGGCGTTGGAAAAGTTGTGGCTCGTGCAGTACCCTATCTCGACTTTCGTTACAAAGGGCGCCTTCTTCAAGACTTCAACCTAGCAGCGCCACACATGTGGGAGAACTCTGATGACCCCGCCAAGTCTGAATATGTTCTTCGTGTTGAGTGGGTGGCATCGGTTCCACGTAATGAGGCAAAGTGGAAGCCGAAATCAGGTCTCTACACCACACAACTAGTACGCGCTTCGCTAGAACGCCAGCCCATTACTCTCGCTTTCGTCGAAAAAGAATTCAACGTCAACCTCAAGGCGTTGGCCAGCTAGATCAAACGCTATGGCTCCGCTGCGGAAACAACGCTGCCGGTGCGACCACAGCGAGCCCTCGCGTGGCGCCACTTCCTATCCTTCGGCCTCATAGCCAACAGCAAGCTCCATCCGCCGAACTTCAGCCCTGCCGCAAAAAAACCCGCCGCGTCTCGAACACAGCCTTGGCCAGCGACTTGCCATCCAACCGCAGACTACGCTTGAGCACAAAGTCATACAGCAGCGGGTTGTGCCGGCGGATGGCCACCAGCACGGGCACGGCGGCCGCATCGAGCAGGCCCGCCTCGGCAAAACCACGCGTGGAATACAGCGGCATGAAGGCGGGCAGCGGGTAGTCCGAGCCGTTGAGCAGGCGAGCGGCCCAGTCACCCCCCTCGTGCGCGCGCTCCAGCACCCGGCGCAGCGGCTGGCCGGCGCGGGCGGTCTGGGTGATGGCGGAGAGGTCGCCATAGAGCCGGCCCACGTGGGCGAGTTCGTCCATCAGGCGTTCGAAGAGCGAGAAGCTGCTCACCCAGGGGCCGCCGTCGGCCTTGCCGCCCGCGTTGTCCAGGTCGCGGTCTTCGCCCATGGAGGCGCAGTGCGCCAGGATGACGGTGACGCCGTGTTCCAGCGCGCGGCGCAGGCGCAGGGGGTTGCCCAGGCTATCGTCACCGGGCGCGGCGCGTTCCCACACCCTGGCTCGGGATCAGACATTACATTTGACATCCTCTTTCGCAGCTGACAACAAACTCCATCCACCGAGCCCCAGCCGTTCGGGTCCGACCAGTATGCGCGACCGGCCTGAACCATCAAGGGCGCGTTTGACATAAGTATCCATATGGATACAATTCTCTTATGCACACCGTACTCCAGACCGAAGAGTTCCGGGATTGGCTGGACGCTCTCAAGGACCTGAAGGCGCAGGTACGCATCGTTGCGCGGCTGCGCCTGGCCGAGGCGGGCAACCTGGGCGACTGGAAGGCGGTGGGCGCGGGCGTGTCGGAGATGCGCGTGGCTGTGGGGCCGGGCTACCGGCTGTACTTCACGCGACGACAGAACATCGTCATCGTCATGCTCGCAGGTGGCGACAAGTCCGCACAGGCCAGGGATATTAAGAGAGCACAAAAGCTCCTCACACAGTTGGAGCTGGAACCATGAGCACCACCAAAGCCAAGACCAAGCTGGTCCCCTTCGATGCCGCCCGCTACCTGGGCGGCGACGCGGCCATTGCCGAATACATGAATGCCGTGCTCGAAACCGGCGACACCGATCTGCTGCTGCTCGCGCTGGGCGACGTGGCGCGCGCACGCGGCATGGCCCAAGTGGCCAAGGACGCCGGGCTGGGCCGCGAGAGCCTCTACAAGGCGCTGACACCGGGGGCCAAGCCGCGCTTTGACACCGTAGTCAAGGTAGCGAAGGCGCTAGGGGTGCAGCTGGTTGTGCAGCCCACGTCGGCGTAACACTGCACAGCCATCATTCGCCCTGTGAGTACTGACACCCTGATCCGCATCGTCTCGCTCTGCATCGTGCTCGCCGGCGCAGAAATGCTGCACGGCATCGCGCGCACGGTGTGGGTGGTGCCGCACCTGGGCAAGGAGCGCGCGCTCAAGCTCAGCGCGTTCACGGGCTCGGTGCTGGCCTTCGTGATCTGCTGGCTGCTGGTGCCGCCCATGGCATTGCAGGGCGCGCTGGCGCACGGGCAGCTGGGCTTGGTGCTTGCGGCTTTCATGGCCGGGTTCGACCTGGCCGTTGGCCGCATTGTGATGCGCAAGGCGTGGCACAAGCTCTGGCCGGACTTCAACCCTGGCACGGGCAATTACCTGCTCTACGGCCTGCTCTTCCTCTGCGTGGCGCCGCTACTGGTGAGCTGGCTGCGCCCTCAGCCATAAACGCCCTGCAAAAACCACGCCGGTTCCCCCGCGCTGCGGCGCCGATACACCCAGAGCAGGCCCGCCTGCGGGCTGCGGGCCACAAAATAATCGCGCAGGGCCAGTTCCTCGCCTTCCGTTTCTGCGGCTGACAGCAGGCTCCACCAGCCGGACTCCAGGCGCTCGGGGCCGGCCAGCATGCGCAGTGGGCCCTGGTAAAGCGGGCGCTCGCCCTGCATGGCCAGGCGCAGGGGCTCGCGCAGGATCCAGGGCGGGTGCAGTTGCAGGTGCTGCGGCAGGGCTGGGGCTTTTGCAGTCGCCGTGCCCTCGCCCGCCGGCACCCAGGCCTGCATGTGCTGGGGCCGGTGGTCGGCCAGCAGCTGGCCGCGAAGTACACGCTCTGCGCCCAGGCGCACGGACAGGCGCTCGATGAGCTGTTGCAGCGGCTCGCCTTTTCTCACGTCTTCAGGCAGCAGGCTGGCGCTCGTGGTTTGCAGCGCCTCGGTCTCGCCGGCTTCCAGGCGGATGGCCAGCACGGGCGCGGGCAGGGTCAAACGCGCCAGGTGTTCGCCCAGCAGGCGGGCCAGGTGGGTGATGTCGCGCGTGGCCTGGGCGGTGCGTACGGGCAGCTGGCCGTGGTGCAGCTCGCCACGGCGCACGAGGTCGTGCTCCCAGTGCAGGGTGATGGCGAGCACACCGCGCTGGCGCGCCTGCAGCCAGCTGGCCAGTTGCCCCAGCAGGCGGCGCGCGCCGAAGAGCATGCCTTCGGCTACTTCGATGCGGCCCATGAATTCGAGCCGCGCGCTGAATGTTTCGGGCAGCGCCACCCACTCATGGGCCTCGGGCCGCTGGCCGTAGGCACGGTCCAGCGCGTCGAGCAGCGCGGCACCGAAGCGGCGCGAGACACCGTCGCGCGGCAGCGCGCGCACATCGCCCAGGGTGCGGCAGCCCAGGCGCGCGAGTACGCTTGCATGTGCCTGTGTGGCGCTGAGATGGGGCAGAGACAGTGCGTCGAGCGCGGTACCAAGGCGGCGCGCGGTACAGGACACGGCGGGTACGGGTGCGGCGTCACCCGCCGGCGGCAGCGTGCGCAGCAGGGCCAGCGCAGAGAGGGCCGTGGGCGCGACGGCGAGACCCGTGCCGCCAGCTACAGCCAGCTCGTCACGCAGGCGCTGCAGCAGCGCGCGCTGGCCGCCGAAGAGGCGCAGGCTGGCCCCGGCTTCCAGCAGTACGGCCTCTTCCAGCACGCAGACCCGGGGGCTGAACGACAGGGCCCACCAGGCAAGGGCTTGTTGTTCAGGGCTGGGCGGCAGGGGCTCATGCGCTCTGGAGCTGGCGTCGGGCGGTGCGGGTGGGCGCAGGGCGATCCACAGCATGGCCGGGGTCCTGGAGGGGCCGTCGCTTGCGCAGCGCGGTCATCACGGGCAACGGCGCGGCAAGGGTGAGGGGATGGTCAATGTGCGGGCCGCGGCGCTTGAGCAACTCAATGCTCAGGCCCGGCTCGTCCGCCGCTGTGCGCAGCGTGAGGCGCAGCGGCGCGGGCGAGGACTCGTGCCGCGCGGCCTCGGGCCGGAAGGCGAACACCAGAGCCTGCGTGGCGCTGCTGGCCAGTTGCAGGCGACGCAATTGGTCGGGCCGCGCCTGCGGCAGCCAGGCCAGCAGCGCGCCGAGATCGCGGCAGCGCAGCACCTGCTCGGCGGCCCAGAGGCGCTCGGCCGGGGTGTGTGCGTCGATGCGCAGCAGCTGCGCGGCGGGGATGCCCGCCGCCACGAGCGCGGGCAGGTGCGGCAGGTGCGGCGCGCCGATGAGCACGAGCGGGCCCTGGGCCACGGCGGCCTGGAGCGCGGGCAGCAGCAGGCGCCATTCATGCTGGCCGCTCTGCAGCTGCAGCACTTCCGTCAATTGCCCCAGGGGCCAGCCGCCGCCGGGCAGCTCGGCATCGAGCTCGGCATGGCCGCTGGCGAGCACGGCCTGCGACTGGGGGGCCAGCTGGTCCGCACGCCAGACGCCCGCGAGTTCGTCGGGCGAGCACGCGGGCAACACAAGGCGGAGCGCGGCGGACATGACGAAGCTTCAAAGCGCGATGAGATCCGCCGTACCCGAGAGCAGCGGGCGGCAGAGAATCTTGTAGCCGTCGGCATCGAAGCCGATGGCGCTTTGGTCCAGCCCCCGCGCCTGGGCCAGGCTGTCCGCACTACCGAGGTAACACCAGTTGCGGATGACGTGGATCTGCTCCAGACCCTCTTCGTCACGTTCACGCAGGCCGATGGCGCCCGCGTGCGGCCAGCAGGCCACGCGCAGGGTTTCGAGCGCCTCGCACAGGCGCGCCTGGTGCGCGGCCAGGGTTTCGTCGCCACGGCAGACACCGGCGCACTGGTGCAGCGCGGCGCGAAAGCAGGCGCGGCCCGGGGCCAGGCGCTCCAGGCCCAGCGCGCCGTAGCAGAGCTTGTGCAGGTCGGCCAGGTCGCGCAGGCCGTCGAGCGCGGCGTGGCGGCTGCCGTAGAGGCCGAAGAGGTCGGGCGTGGTGGCGAAGTTGTGCGTGCGCGCGTCCACCACCTCGGGGCGACCCGCGGCGCCCAGGCGCAGCGCGCAGAGCTGGCGGCTGCGGCGCAGCTTCTGGTTGTAGAGCGGTTGCTGCTGCTTGATGAGGCTGGCCTCCAGCAGCAGCGCGCCCACCTCCCCCGCGGTGCGGCGATGGGTGATGAGGCGGGTCTGGCGCAGCAGGCGCGCTTCGTCGGGGTTGCGCAGGTGCGAGAGCACGCGCGCGCGCAGGTTCACGCTCTTGCCGATGTACAGCGGCAGCGCGTCACCGGGCTCGCCATGGAAGGTGTACACGCCGGGCAGATGCGGCAGGGCCTCCACGCACGCGCGCAGGTGCTCGGGGTATTCGTAGAGGCGGGCCTCGTCGAACTCGAGGCGACGGCGGGCGGGGATGTGCATGGCGACACCTCGTCCTGTCAGTGCCTGCGGCGGGAAACCGCCCGACCCCGCGCCGAGACGGCCACAGACGGCCGGGCAAGGGCTGGCAGCTTTTCGGGAGAGATCCATATACTGTTCATGTGTACAGTATATGGAATTTGACGTTGCGGGGGAATCAGCCGGGCGACGGACGGTTGCGCCAGGCGAAGAAGCCGCGGTAGAGGGCCACGCTCAACACCATGCCCCAGGTCATGCCGGCGAACATGCCGCCCAGCATCCCGGGCAGGGTGGACTGGGTGTCCAGCGCCTGCCAGCGCGCCAACCAGAGCGCACCGGCCGTCATGCCGATCAGCATCCAGCCCGAGCACATCAGGTTCTGCGCGAACAGCGAGCAGAGGTAGCGGCCGCAGTGCGGGCGCAGCACGCGCAGGCTGGGGATGGCGCCCAGGCCTCCGGCCAGCATGCCGATGTGCATGCCGGGCAGGAACTCCAGGTGCAACACGAGGCTCTCGTAAAAACCCAGTCCGGTGGACTGCAGGCACAGGCTGTCGAGCCGCGCCGGGCCGCTTTGCAGCACGTCCCACAGCAGGCCCAGCAGCATGCCGCCGAAGCCCAGCGAGAGCATGACGTGCGGCGGCGAGAGGCCGGCGCGCTGCGGACGGATGAAGGCCAGCGCGGCGCAGCCCGTGGCCACCGCGAGCAGGGTGCCGGCTATCAGCAGCGGCTGCGCGTCACCGGGCAGGGCCGAGCTGCGGCCCAGCGACCAGAGGGTGAACGCCACCGCCGCCACCAGCAGGGCGGGCGTGAGGGTGACCGAGCCTATGCTGCGTGCCAGCCAGTGGGGTTGCGGGGCAAGGTTCATGGAACGGTTCGTCGCAGGCGTGTGCGGTCTATCTAATAAGACAGTTGAGGAAAGCTATCGGGACCCCGGGTTTACACGGTGGTCGTGCGCGCAGCAAGTCCCCGACACTCTCGTCTCCTGTCGGCACTCTAAAGGGCCGACCGGGCTGCTGCAGTGCCCGGTGAACGAAATGCAGCCCGCCTGCACGATTGCCCGGCCCCGTGCATGAGCGTCCAGCCCCGGGTATTCCCCCTGCGCTTCGTGAGACATTGCCATGAAAAACTGCCCCATGCAACACGCTCAGCCGGCCAATAGCAACTCCTGGCTTTATCTGCTGGAGCGCTTCGACGTCGGCGTGATTCACCTCGACAAGGACCTGCGCGTGGCCGGAATGAACGACTTCGCACGCCGCAGCCTGCCGGTGCAGGACAAGCTACCCTTCGACAAGTACGTGCTGGACTTCCACCCGGATGCGGCCAAGAACAAGGTGAAGTTCCTGCTCGACCAGGCCGAGTGCCCGGTGAACAATGCGCCGCCGATGGCGATGATGATCAACATCCCGGATCGCATGCTGCTGATCAAGGTGTCCAAGATCGGCGACATGCAGGGTGCGACCACCGGTTACACGCTGGTGTTCTATGACATCACGGACGTGGTCAGCCACGAGAGCGAGGGCACCACGCGCGGCAGCCGCGAGACGGGAGAGAACCACGAGCAGCAGCGCCGCCAGTTGCGCAAGATCCCCACCATCAAGGCCAACCGCGTGCTGCTGGTGGACGTGCCGGCCGTGTCCTTCATCCGCTCCGAGGGCCACTACACCTGGGTGCACACGGGCCAGGGCAGCCAGTTCTGCAACCTCAACATCGGCGACCTGGAGAGCCGGCTGGACCCGCAGCTCTTCCTGCGCGTGCACCGCAGCTACATCGTCAACCTCTCGCATGTGGACGAGATTGTGCGCGACGACGGCCGCATGACCTTGCGCATGATGGGCACCACGCCCGTGGAGATCCCCGTCTCTCGCGCCAGCGCGCCGCGCCTGCTTGAGCAGTTGGGTCTGTCAGACCCCGCACCCTCGCGCACTTAATTAAGCCCCCGGCAATATAAAGGCCTGCGCTGGAGCAGGCCGGTGCGTCACTCCGGTTCGTGCACCGGAGCTGCCGTTCGTGCGCGCGCGCAGCGCATTGATTTCTTCAAGTCCGCAAGCGCGCGGGCCGCCGGTAGATTGCGGCCTCTGATACCGCAACGCCGTGCTGCACGGCAACAAAAGCAAGAGGAGACATCGTGATTCCACCTTCATTTGCCTACCATGCGCCCCGCACCCTGCCGGAGGCTCTCAAGCTGCTGAGCGATCTGGGCGACGACGCCAAGCTGCTTGCCGGCGGCCACAGCCTGTTGCCCATGATGAAGCTGCGCTTTGCCCAACCCGGCGCGCTGATCGACATCAACCGCATCCCCGAGCTACGCGGCATCAAGGAAGAAGGCAGCCTGATCCGCATCGGCGCCATGACCACCGAGAACGAGCTGATCGCCTCCAAGCTGCTGCAGCAGAAACTACCACTGCTGCCGGAAGCTGCCCAGCTGATCGCCGACCCGCAGGTGCGCAACCGCGGCACCATCGGGGGTGACATCGCCCACGGCGACCCGGGCAACGACCACCCGGCCATCGCCATGGCGCTGGATGCCACCTTTGTGCTGCAAGGCCCCAAGGGCGAGCGCAAGGTGAAAGCCACCGAGTTCTTCCAGGGGACCTACATGACGGCCCTGGCCGATAACGAGATCCTCACCGCCATCCTGGTGGCGCCGTTTGCAGCCGGCACCGGCTACGCCTACAGCAAGCTCAAGCGCAAGACCGGTGACTGGGCCACGGCCGGCGCCGCCGTGATCCTGAACATGAGCGGTGGCAAGGTCACGCAGGCCCGCATCGCCCTGACCAACGTGGCGCCCACCGCGCTGCGCGCCAGCGCCGCCGAGCAGGCGCTGGTGGGCAAGGCCGTCGATGCGGCCACGCTGAACGCCGCCGCGGCGGCCGTGCGTGCCATCTGTGACCCGGCCGAAGACCTGCGCGGCGACGTCGAATACAAGACCGCCATGGCCGGCGAGATGGCCAAACGCGCCATCCAGGCCGCGGCCGCCCGCTGCAAGTGAGAACCAGAGGAGTCACAAGAATGAGCAAGCACATCGTTTCCATGACCGTCAACGGCCGCAAGGTGGAAGAGGCGGTCGAGTCGCGCACCCTGTTGATCCACTTCCTGCGCGAGAAGCTGAGCCTGACCGGTTCGCACATCGGCTGCGACACCAGCCACTGCGGCGTCTGCACGGTGGACGTCGACGGCCAGTCGGTCAAGGCCTGCACCCACCTGGCGGTGCAGTGCGAAGGCAGCGACATCAAGACCGTGGAGGGCCTGGCCCAGGGCGGCGTGCTGCATGCCGTGCAGGATGCCTTCTACAAGGAGCACGGCCTGCAGTGCGGCTTCTGCACCCCCGGCATGCTGATCCGCGCCTACCGATTCCTGCAGGACAACCCCAACCCGACCGAAGAAGAGGTGCGTGCCGGCATGGCCGGCAACCTGTGCCGCTGCACCGGCTACCAGAACATCGTCAAGGCCGTGATGACCGCCGCCAGGACGCTGCAACAACCCCAGAAAGTGGCCGCCTGAGCGGCCCACCAGGAGACACACAATGAACGCACCGATCAGCGATCGTGAAAAGGCCCTGATGGGCATGGGTGAGTCCCGCCTGCGCAAGGAGGACGCCCGTTTCATCCAGGGCAAGGGCCACTACGTCGACGACATCAAGATGCCGGACATGGTGCACATGGACATCGTGCGCTCGCCGCTGGCCCATGCCCGCATCAAGAAGATCAACAAGGAAGCCGCGCTGAAGGTTCCGGGCGTGCTGGCCGTGCTGACGGCCGACGACCTCAAGCCACTCAAGCTGCACTGGATGCCCACCCTGGCCGGTGATGTGGCCGCCGTGCTGGCCGACGAGAAGGTGCACTTCCAGATGCAGGAAGTGGCCGTGGTCGTCGCCACCGACCGCTACGCCGCCGCCGACGGCGTGGAGGCCGTGGAAGTCGAGTACGAGGAACTGCCCGTGGTGGTGGACCCGTTCGAGGCCCTCAAGCCCGGCGCGCCCGTGCTGCGCGAGGACCTGGCCGGCAAGACCGAGGGGGCGCACGGCAAGCGCTACCACCACAACCACATCTTCACCTGGGACGCGGGCGACAAGGCAAGCACCGACGCTGCATTCGCCAAGGCCCCGGTCACGGTGAAGCAGGACATGTTCTACCCGCGTGTGCATCCGAGCCCGCTGGAGACCTGTGGCTGCGTGGCCTCCTTCGACCCGGTGCGCGGCGAACTCACCACCTGGATCACCCACCAGGCTCCGCACGTGGTGCGCACCGTGGTGTCCATGCTCTCGGGCGTGCCCGAGTCCAAGGTCCGCATCATTTCGCCGGACATCGGCGGCGGCTTCGGCAACAAGGTGGGCGTCTACCCCGGTTATGTCTGCGCCATCGTGGCCTCCATCGTGCTGGGGCGGCCCGTGAAGTGGGTGGAAGACCGCATCGAGCACCTGTCTTCCACGGCGTTCGCGCGGGACTACCACATGACGGGCGAACTGGCCGCCACACAGGACGGCAAGATCCTGGCGCTGCGCACCAACGTCATCGCCGACCACGGCGCCTTCGACGCCTGCGCCGACCCGAGCAAGTTCCCGGCCGGCCTGTTCCATATCTGCTCCGGGTCATACGACATCCCGACAGCCTACTGCAAGGTCGACGGTGTCTACACCAACAAGGCGCCCGGTGGCGTGGCCTACCGCTGCTCCTTCCGCGTGACGGAGGCGGTGTACCTGATCGAGCGCATGGTGGACGTGCTGGCGCAGAAGCTGGGCATGGACAAGGCCGAGATCCGCGCCAAGAACTTCATCCGCAAGGAACAGTTCCCCTACAAGAGCGCCTTCGGCTTCGAGTACGACTCGGGCGACTACCAGACCGCGCTGGACAAGGTGCTCAAGGCGGTGGACTACAAGGGCCTGCGCGCCGAACAGGCGAAAAAGCGCGCCGACCCGAACAGCCCCACGCTGATGGGCATCGGCCTGGTGACCTTCACCGAAGTGGTGGGCGCCGGCCCGACCAAGATGTGCGACATCCTGGGCATCGGCATGTTCGACAGCTGCGAGATCCGTGTCCACCCCACGGGCAGCGCCATCGCCCGCATGGGGACGATCACGCAGGGCCAGGGGCACCAGACCACCTATGCGCAGATCATCGCCACCGAGCTGGGCATTCCGAGCGAGGTGATCCAGGTCGAGGAGGGCGACACCAGCACGGCCCCCTATGGCCTGGGCACCTATGGCTCGCGTTCCACGCCGGTGGCCGGTGCGGCCATTGCGCTGGCGGCGCGCAAGATCCACGCCAAGGCCAAGAAGATCGCGGCCCATCTGCTGGAGGTGAGCGAGGCCGATCTCGAGTGGGAGATCGACCGCTTCAAGGTCAAGGGCAACGACGCCAGGTTCAAGACCATGAAGGACATCGCCTGGTCGGCCTACAACAAGCCGCCGGAGGGTCTGGAGCCGGGATTGGAGGCGGTGCACTACTACGACCCGCCGAACTTCACCTACCCCTTCGGCATCTACCTTTGCGTGGTGGACATCGACAAGGGCACGGGCGAGACCAAGATCCGTCGTTTCTACGCACTGGACGACTGCGGCACCCGCATCAACCCGATGATCATCGAAGGCCAGATCCACGGCGGCCTGACCGAGGGCTTCGCGGTGGCCATGGGCCAGCTGCTGTCTTTCGACAAGCAGGGCAACATCCAGGGCAACTCCTTCATGGATTACTTCCTGCCGACCGCGGTGGAGACGCCGCACTGGGAGACCGACTACACGGTCACGCCCTCGCCGCACCACCCGATCGGTGCCAAGGGCGTGGCCGAGTCCCCGCACGTGGGCAGCATCCCGACCTTCACCAGCGCGATGGTCGATGCCTTTGCCCACCTGGGTGTCACGCACTTCAACATGCCGCACACGGCCTACCGCGTGTGGCAGGAATTGAAGAAAAACGGGATCGCCACGAGCTGATCGCGGTCTGTGCAAGGCGGTCGCGCGAGGGCGCGGCCGCTTCTTTGTTTTACCTGGAAAGTTTTCATGGAAGTTACTCTCGACAAGCAATACCCCGTCACTGCCGGCCTGGACGCTGCGTGGGCCGTGCTGTCCGACATCAACGAACTCGCCACCTGCATGCCGGGTGCCGCCATCACCGAGCAGGTGGATGCCAACCACTACAAGGGCAGTGTGCGCGTGAAGGTGGGCCCGGCCGTGGCTGCGTTTGCCGGCACCATCGAAGTGCTGGAGGTCAATGCCGCCAGCCGCACGCTCAAGCTGATGGGCAAGGGGGCCGACAAGGGTGGCTCTTCCGCTTCCATGGAGCTCACCGCCAGCCTGCTGCCGGCGGCCAACGGCCAGTGCACGCTGCGGGGGCATTCGCAGGTCATCGTGAACGGCAAGTTCGCCCAGTTCGGCGGCCGCATGATGACCTCGGTGTCCGACATGATCCTGGCCCAGTTTGCCGAGACCTTCTCGCAGAAGGCACAGGCCCTGCAGGGCGCCGAAGCCGGCGTCGGGCCTGCGGTGGCCGCTGCGCCGGTGGTGGCCAAGGAGCTCAATGCCCTGGGGCTGATCTGGGCCCTGATCAAGCAGTTCTTCTCGGGCCTGTTCGGCCGCAAGGCATCCTGATACGCTGAGCACCATGACCGCACACGAAGTGCTCGCCACCCCGCAGGGCTTGCGCGAACGCCTGCACCAGGCCGGCTACATTGCGGACGAAGACCTGGCCAGCCTGGTCTGGATGAGCCTCACGCTGGAGCGTCCGCTGCTGCTCGAAGGCGAGGCAGGTGTGGGCAAGACTGCCATCGCCGCTGCCTGTGCCAAGGCCTTGGGCCGCAACTTGTTGCGACTGCAATGCTATGAGGGCCTGGACCTGAACCAGGCCGTCTACGAGTGGAACTACAGCCGCCAGCTGCTCGAAATCCGCCTGACCGAAGCCGGGCAGGGTGACAAGTCCGCGCTGCGCGACAACCTGTTTTCCGAGGCCTTCTTGCTGGAGCGTCCGCTGCTGCAGGCCATCCGCTCGCCCCAGCCTTGCGTGCTGCTGATCGACGAGATCGACCGCGCCGACGAGGCCTTCGAGGCTTTCCTGCTGGAGATGTTGTCGGAGTACCAGATCACCGTGCCAGAGCTCGGCACGCTCAAGGCCATCACCAAACCGCTGGTTGTGCTGACCAGCAACGGGACGCGGGACCTGTCGGACGCGCTGCGCCGGCGTTGCCTGTTCCATTACGTGGACTTTCCCTCGCTGGCCCGCGAGATCGACATCGTGCGCACCCTGGTGCCCGAGGCAGCCACGCGACTGGTGGAGGAGGCGGTGGCCTTTGTGCAGCGCCTGCGCAAGGAAGATCTGGACAAGACACCCGGCGTGGCCGAGACGCTGGACTGGGTGCGCGTGCTGTTCAAGCTGGGCATGAAGGAACTGCCGGTCGATCCGCAGTTGCTGGTGTCCACGCTGGCCACGCTGCTCAAGACGCGCAACGACCGCTGGCAGGTGACGGTGGAGCGGGTAGGCAAGCTGATTGATGGGCCACGCATCGCCCAGGACGTAGGCGTGGCCGGCGCGATGAAGTAGGCCATGGTCGCCGTCGACCCGCGCCAGCAACTCGGCGAGTTCGCCCACTACCTGCGCGAGCACGGCTTCACCCTGGGTTATGCCGAGGTGGAGTTGATGGCGCGCGCGGCCGCATCCCTGCCGCTGGACCAGTGGCAGCGCATCCAGGCCTTGTGGCGCGGCATCAGCAGCGGCAGTCGCAGGCAGTGGCAGAAGTATCCGGACCTGCACCAGGCCTTCTGGTTCCCGCACAAGGTCAAGGGCAGCACGCGCAGCACGGGGCTGACGCGCAAGGGCCGTTCCCTGCCCGAGCTGGTGCAACAGATGCACAGCGAGCTGGGGCAGTCCCCGCCAGCCGGGCGGCAGGATCAGCAGGCGGCCAAGCCGATACTCGACCTGGCCGACCAGACCGGCAGCGGCGAACTGGAAGAAGCTTCCGGCCCGCCGCGCGCCCAGGGCGGCGCCAGCCGTACCGCCCCGCTGGATCAGCGCGACTTCTCCGAATGGCAGCCCGGCGACATGGACCGTTTCGAGCCGCTGGTCGAAGCCCTCAAGCGCCGCCTGCGCAGCCAGCTGCTGCGCCGCCTGCAGCACCAGCAAAGCGGCCCGCAGATCCACTTGCGCCGTTCCTTGCGTGCGGCCCTGGCGACCGGCGGCGAACTGGTGCAGCTGCACCATGTGCGGCGCCAGCGCCGCCAGCCGCGTGTCGTGGTGCTGGTGGACGTGAGCCGCTCCATGGAGGTGCACGCGCAGTTCTTCCTGCGCCTCTCGCGCGCTTTCGTCGAGGTGATGGACGCGCGCGCCTTCGTCTTTCACACCAAGGTGGCCGAGGTCACACCGCTGATGAAGCGGCGCAGCGAGCGCGTGCAGGAGAAGGTCAACGCCGTCACCTTCGGCTTCGGCGGTGGCACGCGCATCGCCAGCAGCCTGCACGAGGCCCTGCACACGCACCTGGGGCGCGGGCTGGCCCGCGGCGACCTGTTCCTGGTGTTCAGTGACGGCTACGACACCGACGAGCCCGAGGCCCTGGCTGCGGTCCTGGCCCAGGTTCGATCCAAGGGTGCCCGCATCGGCTGGCTGCACCCCACGGAGCAGGTACCGCAGTCGGCCGCGATGGATCTGGCGGCGCAGCATGTGACACGCTTTCTGCCGGCGCACAATCTGGCCAGCCTGGCTCGATTGCCCGAGTTGTTGAAATGAGATCTTGAAGAGGAACGCAAACCATGGGATGCATCATGAAACAGGGCGGCGGCCTGTATGCCAGGCTGCGCATCGGTGCTGTGCTGCTGGCCGCCGGCGAGGGCGCACGCATGGGCGGTGTGGCCAAGCCGTTGATCCGCCTGCAGGGCGTGCCGCTGATCAAGCGCCATCTGATTGCACTCAGCGGTGCCGGCGTCGATGAAGTGGTGGTGGTGACCGGTTTCGAACGCGATGCCGTGGAGGCCCAGATCCAGGATTTCCCCGTCACGCTGGCGCACAACGCCGACTACGCGCAGGGCCAGCAGTCGTCGGTGCGCACCGGCCTGGCGGCGCTGGGCAGCAAGCTCGATGCGGTGCTGGTGGTGCTGGCCGACCAGCCGCTGATCGGCGCGGCCGACCTGACCGAGCTGATCGCGGCCTTCAAGAAGGCGAGCAAGCGCGAAGGCGGGCAGGTGCTGGTGCCGGTGGTGACCGGCCAGCGCGGCAACCCCATCGTGCTCGATGCGCAGGCGCGCGAGCAGATCCTGGCCAGCGAGCAGAACCTGGCCTGCCGCCATCTGATCGAGCGCAACCCCGAGCTGGTGCTGGTGCACGAGACGTCCAACACCCGTTTCATCACCGACCTCGACACCCGCGAGGACGTGGAGCAACTGGCCCGGCGCACCGGCTGGAAGCTGGAGCTGCCCACGCGCGAGACCGCCGCGTGAGCCCCGTTCTGAACCCCGACGGCACGCTGCAACAGCACTGGCCGGTGCCGCTGGCGGTGCATCGTTTCGAGCGCGCGACCGAGGTCAACCCGCTGCTGGCACGCGTCTTCACGGCCCTGCGCGCGACCGACACCAGCGCGCCGGCCGGACGCTTCTACGCCAGCCCGGACGACCTGCTGCATCGCATCCAGCTGCCCGAGTTTCACGAGCTGGTGCAGTTCATCGCCAAGGCCATCCAGACCACGGCCCAGCAGGCCAACGCGGGCCTGTGGCCGCCGGGTCGGCACAACCTGCAACTGGAGCTGATGGGGGTTTGGTTCCAGATCCAGAACGGCGCCACCTTTCACGACGTGCACACCCACGGCAACTGCTCCTGGTCGGGCGTGTACTACGTGCAGATCGACCCGGTGGCGCAGCGCGCGCAACACCCGGACTTCCGCGCGCTCAACGGCGCCACGCGTTTCTACAGCCCCATGTTCCCGCTGCTGGGCGGCGCGCACATCGACATGGGCAATGCCTTCCTGCAGCAGGCCACGCTGGACGTGACCCCGCAAGAAGGCGAGCTGGTGTTGTTCCCGTCCTTCCTGCCGCACAAGGCCATGCCCTATGTGGGCGAGCAGGACCGCATCATTGTTTCCTTCAACGCGCAGATCCACGGCCCCGGCGATGACCGCCTGCATGCCTACGCGGCCACCTGATCTTTGCGCCCCCTGCCTATACCTGTGCTGGAGATGAACCATGGAAAGTCTTGATCTGCGCGTGCTGGGCGAAGCCCTGGCCTGGAGGCGGGCCCGCCATCATGTGGAGCTGGTTACGGTCGTGCAGACCTGGGGCAGCGCGCCGCGACCACCGGGCGCCCTGCTCGCGGTGCGTGACGACGGCATGGTCAGCGGCTCGGTCTCCGGCGGCTGCGTGGAGGACGACCTGATCGCGCGCGCCAAGGCGGCCCTGGCCCGGGGTACCGCGGGCCCGGAATCGCAGGGCCCCGGCCTCGTGGTCTACGGCGTCGACAAGGAAGAGGCCGCCCGCTTCGGTCTGCCCTGCGGCGGCACCCTGCGCCTGGTGCTGGAACCCCTGCGCGATACCGCGTGGCTGGAGCAGCTGCTCGAACGCACGGCCGCGCACCGCCTCGTGGCCCGCACACTGGACATGGGCAGCGGCACAGTCACGCTGCGCGATGCCGTGCGGGGCGAAGGCCTGCAGTTCGACGGCGCCACACTGACGACGGTCTTCGGCCCTAAGTGGCGCTTGCTGCTCATCGGTGCGGGCCAGCTCTCGCAGGCGGTGGCCGAGATGGCCAGCCTGTTGGACTTCGAGGTGCTGGTCTGCGATCCGCGTGAGGAATACGCCGCCAGCCTCGGGCTGCTCCCCGGTGTGCAGCGCCTGCCGGGCATGCCCGACGACGTGGTGCGCGAGATGCTGCCCGACGCCCACACGGCCATCGTCGCGCTGACCCACGACCCCAGACTCGACGACATGGCGCTGCTAGAGGCCTTGAAGTCCGCGGCCTTCTACGTCGGAGCCCTGGGTTCACGCCGCAACCAGGCCACACGCAAGCAGCGCCTGGCCGAGCATTTCGACCTCAGCGCCGACGAACTGGCCCGGCTGCACGGGCCGGTGGGCCTGCGCATCGGCGCCCGCACCCCGGCTGAGATCGCGGTCTCGATCCTCGCGGAGATCGTGCAGGTGAAAAATGCGAACACGGCCATGCTCGCGATCGGTCCGGGCTGTACCACCGCCTGAGCGAACGGATCGCATTGCGCCGGGTTTTCAGCCGCGTTCGCTGAAATCCTGTGGCCGTCGGCCTGCACTTGCATTGCCACGGCTTTGCACGACAATGCAAGTGTCTCCCGCAACCAAGAACAGGAAGGCCCATGAAAGGCGACCCGCAAGCCATCTCCCATCTGCAGGCCCAGCTCAAGAACGAGTTGACCGCCATCAACCAGTACTTCGTGCACTACCGCATGCTCAAGCACTGGGGCCTGGACAAGCTGGCCAGGAAGGAATACGAAGAGTCGATCGGCGAGATGAAACACGCCGACAAGCTCATGGACCGCATCTTCACGCTGGACGGCCTGCCCAATCTGCAGGACCTGGGCAAGCTCCATATCGGGGAGGACGTGCCCGAGATCCTGCGCAGCGACCTGGCGCTGGAAACCGGCGCGCAGGCCACCATCAAGGACGGCATCGCCCACTGCGAGAAGGTGCGCGACTACGTCTCACGCGACCTGCTGCAGGAGATCCTGGACGACACCGAGGAGCACATCGACTTCCTGGAAACCCAGATCGAGCTGCTTGACAAGGTGGGCCTGCAGAACTACCTGCAGAGCCAGATGGGCGAGATTTCCTGAAGCGGCCATACTCCAAAACAAAAGGGCTACGCACGGCGTAGCCCTTTTTCATGGGGGTGTCAGCAGAGATTCAGGCGGCCACGAGCTGGATGGAGCGCCCCAGGCCGAGCTCCTGGCCCAGGTGCGCCATCTTGTGGCTGGGCCGGCATTCGGACCACAGGGCACGGGCGCAGCCCTCGCACTTGCCGCACTGGGTGGCCACGCCGAGTTCGAGCTGGATCTCGTCGAAGTCGGCACCGGCACGGGCGGCACGTTCGATGGTTTTGTCAGAGACGCGATGGCAGACGCAGACGATCATGGCGGGTGGTGGTAGTTCATCTAGTTATGCGAATGATAATGGTTCGCAATACAATTGACAAACGGTTTCGGCCACCCCTAGCCGTGACGCAGCTATCCCCCGGAACTGTGTAAAACCTCAGGAACTTCGGGTTTAGCACTCAATCACAGAGAGTGCTAATATAGAAACATGACCTCGAAAGGAGTTCTGCCATGACCGCTGTCACTGGAGTTTCCGCTTCCGCGCTGACCGTCGCCAACCCGTGGGCGCTCGTGCCCCCGCTGGGTAATCTCGACGCCTATATTTCGGCCGCCAACCGCCTGCCCATGCTCACCCTCGAGGAAGAGCAGGAGTTTGCGCGCAAATTCCGCGATTCGAACGATCTTGAGGCCGCCGGTAAGTTGGTGCTCTCTCACTTGCGCCTGGTGGTGTCCGTTTCCCGCCAGTACCTGGGCTACGGCCTGCCCCACGGCGACCTGATCCAGGAAGGCAATGTGGGCCTGATGAAGGCCGTCAAGCGCTTCGACCCGGACCAGGGCGTGCGCCTGGTGAGCTATGCGCTGCACTGGATCAAGGCCGAGATCCATGAGTACATCCTGAAGAACTGGCGCATGGTCAAGGTCGCCACGACCAAGGCCCAGCGCAAGCTGTTCTTCAACCTGCGCTCCAAGAAGCAGGGTTACAAGGCCGATGCCGCTGCCGCGGACGCCGCCACCCACCGCGAGACGCTGAGCGAGCAGGAAATCGACCTGATGGCCAAGGAGCTCAACGTCAAGCGCGAAGAGGTCATCGAGATGGAAACCCGCCTGTCGGGCGGTGACGTCATGCTGGACCCGGGCCCGGGCGACGATGGCGAGGACAGCTTCGGCCCCATCGCCTACCTGGCCGACGCCAACCACGAGCCCACGGCCATGATTGAGGCGCGCCAGCGCGACCACCTGGCCAGCGACGGCATTGCCGCGGCGCTGGACACACTGGACGCACGTAGCCGCCGCATCGTGGAAGAGCGCTGGCTCAAGGTGAACGACGACAGCTCGGGTGGCATGACGCTGCACGAGCTGGCCGCCGAGTACGGCGTGAGCGCCGAGCGCATCCGCCAGATCGAAGTGGCCGCCATGAAAAAGATGAAGTCGGCGCTGGCAGAATACGCCTGACTTTCGCCACAAGCCACCAGGCCCCGGATTCGAGAGAGTCCGGGGCTTTTTCACTGGAGACAAGAATGCATTTGACCCCCTCCCCCTTGCGTCGCGCCCTGCTGGCGCTGGGCCTGTTCACGCTGGCCACCGGCGCCCACGCGCAGCAGCAGGCTGCCTGGCCGAGCAAGCCGGTGAAGATCATGGTCGGTTTTCCGGCCGGCACCTCGCCCGACCTGGTGGCACGCACGCTGGCCGAGCCCCTGAGCAAGGCGCTGGGCCAGCCAGTGATCGTGGAGAACAAGCCGGGTGCGGGCGGCAATATCGCGGCCGACATGGTGGCCAAGGCCACCGACGGCCACACCATCGGCGTGATGATCAACGGCAACCTGACCATCGCCAGGCTGCTGAACGCGAAGACGCCCTATGACCCGGCCAAGGACCTGGCCCCTATCAGCCTGATCGGCACCGCGCCGCTGGTGCTGGCCGCACCGGTCGAGGCCCCCGGCAGGACCACCGCCGAATTCCTGGCCGCGGCACGCAGCAGCGGCGACAAGTGGAGCTATGGCTCGCCCGGCGTGGGCACCGTGGGCCATATTGGCATGGAGTTGCTCAAGGCGCGCGTGGACATGAACCCCGTGCACGTGCCCTACCCCGGTTACCCGCAAGTGGTGACGGCCATGCTGGGCGGACAGATCCAGCTCTCCATGCTGCCGCCGGGCCTGGCCCTGGCGCAGGCCCGCGCCGGCAAGGTCCGCGTGCTGGGCGTCACGTCGGCCGGCCGCAGCACACTGACACCGGAAATTCCCAGCCTGGCCGAAGCCGGCGTGAAGAACTTCCAGCTCGAGATCTGGAACGCGGTGGCCGGCCCGGCTTCCATGCCCAAGCCCGTCGTCGCCCGACTCTCTGCGCTCTTCAGCGAGATCGCGCGCAGCCCTGAGGTACGGCAACGGCTGTTCCAGCAGGGCTGGCAGGTGGCGGGCGGCTCCTCGGAGGCGCTGGCCCTGCGCATCAAGTCCGATACAGCCACACTGGGCAAGATCATTGCCGAGCGTGGGATCAAGGCTGAGTAGCCTTGTCACCTTGTTTGTTTGCGTGGCATTGCCGGGATGTGCGCCCGGCTCGCAACGCGCACAAACCAGACTGCAGAAAAGAAAAGCCCGCTCGGAAGCGGGCCCACCGTACGCCTGTGACGGCTATTTCTCCTGCAGCAACAGCTTGATATCTGCAGCCAGCGCCCCCGCTCCACTGCCGTAGCGCGAATACAAACGCAGCCGGCCCTGGGTGTCGTAGATGTACATGCCGGCCGAGTGGTCCATGGTGTAGCTGCTGGGGGTCTTGCCGTCGACCTTCTTGTAATAGACCTTGTAATCCTTGGCCAGCGCGGCCAGCTTCTCCGCGGAGTCGGCATACAGGGCGAGGAAGGTCGGGTCGAAGTTGGCCATGTAGCTCTTCATCACCTCCGGGGTGTCGCGCGCGGGATCAATGGTCACGAACAGGCCCTGCAGCTTGTCACCGTCCACCCCCAGCAACTTCTTCACCGCGACCAGTTCGGTCAGGGACGTGGGGCAGACGTCGGGGCACTGCGTGTAACCGAAGAACACCACCACGACCTTGCCCTGGAAATCCTTGAGCGTGCGTGCCTTTCCGTTGTGATCGGTCAGCGCGAAATCCTTGGCGTAATCGGCGCCGGTCAGGTCGATCGCGCTGAAACCGGGTTTGCCATTGTCGGAACAGCCGCTGAGCAGCAGGGCCGCAGTGGCGAGCAGGCCGGCCGCGAGGGAATGGAGTGCGTTGCGCTTGTTCATGGAGGGCTCACAGCAGGTAGTGGTCGAGCAGCAGGGCTGCGAACAGCACGCTGAGGTGAATCAGCGAGAAGCGGAAGGTCTTGCGGGCGAGCTCGTCCGAGTAGTTGCGCCACAGCTTGAAAGCGTAGACAAAGAAGCCGATGCTCAAGACCACGGCAGCTGCCAGGTAGAGCCAGGAACTCATGCCGTAGGCCACGGGCATGAGGCAGGCCGCGAACAGGACCAGGGTGTAGAGCAGGATCTGCAGGCGCGTGAACTCGTTGCCGTGCGTGACCGGCAGCATGGGCAGGCCGGACTTGCGGTAGTCCTCCACACGGTACAGCGCCAGCGCCCAGAAGTGTGGCGGTGTCCACAGGAAGATGATGAGGAAGAGGATCAGCGCCTCGGGGCCGACATCGTTGGTCAGTGCCGCCCAGCCCAGCACCGGCGGCATGGCCCCGGACGCGCCGCCGATCACGATGTTCTGCGGTGTCAGCGGCTTGAGGATGACGGTGTAGACCACGGCATACCCGACGAAGGTGGCGAAGGTCAGCCACATGGTCAGCGGGTTGACCCAGACGTACAGCAGCACGGAGCCGGCGGCGCAGAGCACGGCCGAGAACAGCAGGGTCTGCACATCACTGAGTTCGCCCTTGGCGGTCGGACGCCAGGCGGTGCGTTTCATCTTGGCGTCGATGCCTTTCTCGACGATGCAGTTGAAGGCCGCCGCCGCACCGGCCACCAGCCAGATGCCGATGCAGGCGATGAACATCAGGCGCAATTCCGGCCAGCGCGGCAGGCCGGGCACGGCCAGCACCATGCCGATGAGGGCGCAGAAGACAATCAGCTGGACGACACGCGGCTTGGTCAGCGCATAGAACTGGCTGAACACGGACATCGTGGAAGCAAGGGTGGGGGCACTCATGCGGCAGAACTCGAAACGGGAACAAAAGAAGTGCCGGGCTGCAGCTCCCTGCGCCGGCTGCTGGCCAGGCTCCAGGTCAGCAGCACGACCAGACCGGCGGCGCCGCCGGTATGCAGCACGGCCGCCAGCAGCGGCCAGCCCAGCACGACGTTGCTCAGGCCGGTAAGAAATTGCAGGGCCAGCAGCGCCGCCAGCCAGCCCGCCGGGGCGCGCCACTGCGGCAGGCCACGCAGGCGCCAGGCCAGCAGGGCAAGCACGGCGATGACGACAAAGGCCGCCAGGCGGTGCACGTAATGGATGGCGGTGAGCGCGGCAAAGCTGATGTGCTGACCCTCGCCCGTCAGGCCCAGCTCGCGCCAAAGCTCGAAGCCCTGGGAGAAGTCCATCTCGGGCCACCAGCGGCCCTGGCAGGCCGGGAACTCGGTACAGGCCAGCACGGCGTAGTTGGTACTGACCCAGCCGCCCAGCGCGATCTGCAGCGTCAGCAGGCCCAGGCTCCACCACAACAGGGCGCGCAGCCCCGGCGGCATCGTCAGCGTAGCGGCGGCGTCATGCATCTGCGCGTAACGCACGGCCTGCAGGCACAACAGGGCCAGCAGCAACAGACCGCCCAGCAGGTGCAGCGTGACGATGGCCGGAAACAGTTTCATGGTGACGGTCAGCGCACCGAAGGCGCCCTGCACGCAGACCCAGACCAGGGTGAGCGTGGCCCACCAGGGGCTCAGTGCATCGGCAGCGCCACGCTGGCGGCGCAGATGTTCGCGCCAGCTGACGGCGGCCAGCACCAGGATGAGCACACCGACGCCGGTGGCGAGGTAACGGTGGATCATCTCGACCCAGGCCTTGCCATGCGTGACCGGGCCGGTGGGCATGGCCTGCTGCGCGGAGGAGATTTCGGCATGCGCGCCGACCGGGCTGGCATTGCCGTAGCAACCGGGCCAGTCCGGACAGCCCAGGCCCGAATCGGTGAGGCGGGTGAAGGAGCCGAACAGCACTAGGTCGAAGGTGAGGAACAGCGTGAGCACGGTGAGGGCTTGCAGGCGGCGCGTGGTCGAGGCCTGGCGCTGGCGCAGCCAGACCCAGGCCAGGGGCCCGCCGGCCAGCACCAGGCCCATGAGCATGAGGCGCAAGGCCGGCGCGAGATCGTAAAGTGCGACGTCGGTCATGCTGTCTCCTACCGGCCGGGCTTGTCCCAGGAGGAGGACGCGCGCATCAGCCGCTCCAGGTCCCGCTTGGCCTTGGCGGCCCCCTCGATATCGAGCCGGGCCGGGAAACGCAGCATCCAGTTGCCCAGGGGGTCCACCAGATAGAGGTGTTCCCCGATCGCATGGCCGCTGGCGGGTGCGAGCCACTGCGCCAGTTCCGCGTCCGGCACACGCAGCACCGTCGCGTCCTTCAGGCCTGGTTGCAGTTCCGTGGGTATGGCTTGCAGGTCGCGGACCAGCCAGACCCGGTCCAGCCGGTCTTTTTCCTTGCCCAGGCTTTCGCGCAACTGGCGCTGGAAATAGAGCTGCTGCACACAGCCTTCATCGCAGTTGCCGCTGCCCACGCTCACGAGCAACCACTGGCCCTTGAGCTCCGTGAGCTTGTGCGTACGCCCCTCAAGGTCCAGGCCCAGCATGTCGGGCAGCGGACGCTGCGGATCGATCAGCTCACCGAAGTTGCGCCGCCCTTCGGGTCGAATGACGTAGTAGGTGAAGTAGGACGCGATCACTGGCGCCGCGCTGACCAGCAGCAGGGCGATCATCTTCCAGCGGCCGCTGCGCGTGCGGCGTATGTCGTCGGCCAGCGCCTGGCCCGGTGCCGGCAGGTCGTACACCGTGAGCCCGAGCACGTGCTCGCCGCCTTCATCCGGCGCGGCGCTTGTATCTTTTGACAATTTGGAACCAGACATAAAGAAGTGTTATCAGGGCACAGAGCCCGAACCATTGGAACGCGTAGCCGTAGTGCTTGTCGACCCCGCTGCTGATCTGCGGCCAGTCACGGGCGAGGCCGTCGCCCGACGCCCCGGTCTGCTGGATCGACACCGTCAGCAGGGCCAGGCCCGTTTCGGCCCGGAACTGCGCCAGATCGAGATTTTGCCGGATCGCCCCGGTACCGGCCTCACCCATGTCATAGAGCTTGGAAGGAGCAAGGGCTATGCGGCCCTGGACACGCACCAGGCCTGCGGGTGTGGCGATCTGCGGCACGCGCGTGCGGTCCTCGAAGTTGCGCGGCGCCCAGCCGCGCTGCACCAGCACGACTGTTCCGTTGTCCAGGCGCAGGGGCGTCAGCGCGAAGAAGCCCGGGCGACCGTTCATCTGCCGGTTGTCGAGAAACACGGTGTGCTCCGCTACCCATTGCCCCACGGCCTCGACGCGACGGTGCAGCAGTTCGTCGCTGTCGGACATGCCGGCCAAGCCGCGCGCATCCAGCACGGGCAACTGGGCACGCGCATCGATGCTGGCCTGCCAGGCCTGTTTTTCCGCCGCGCGGTCAAGCTGCCAGCTCCCGAGCGACAGGGTCACGGCCGCGCCGAGCAACGCGGCGAATGTCACCACCCAGAAACGCAGCCGGACACTCACGCCATAATCCCGTTCATGAAATACCTCGTCGCCCTGGCCTTCCTGGCCATCCTTGCCAGCCTCGGCTCGGCCCTGTTCTTCATGATGAAGGACGGCCGCGACGGCAAGCCCAAGACCAGCAACATGGCCCGTGCGCTCGCCTTCCGCGTCGGCTTCTCCATCCTCATCTTCATCTGCATCCTGATCGCCTGGAAGCTGGGCTACATCCAGCCCACCGGCATCCAGGCCGGCAAGTAAGGCCTCGACTTCAGCAAAAACAAAAGCCGCTGCGAGCGGCTTTTGTTTTTGTCGGCTCGCCCACGCCTGGCGGCGTAGCGAGCGGGCTTCAGCCTAGGCGCGGGTGGCGGAAGACCGGAGCGTACCCTGAGGTACGTGAGGATCTTCCGACGGGCCCCGCAACGACGGATCAAGCCCGCGCAGTAGCCGCCCCGATTACATCCAGTAGACGAGGATGTAGAGACCCAGCCACACCACGTCCACGAAGTGCCAGTACCAGGCGGCGCCTTCGAAACCGAAGTGGCGGTCTGCCGTGAAGTGGCCCTTCTGCAGGCGCAGGGTGATGAAGAACAGCATCAGCATGCCGACGAACACGTGGAAGCCGTGGAAGCCGGTCAGCATGAAGAAGGTGGAGCCGTAGACGCCGGACGTGAGCTTGAGGTTCAGGTCGCTGTAGGCGTGGGCATATTCGTAACCCTGCACGAACAGGAAGGTCAGGCCCAGCAGCACGGTGGCCCACATGAAAGCGAGGGTCTTGCCGCGGTTGCCGTCACGCAGGGCGTGGTGGGCGATGGTCAGCGTGACGCCGGAGCTCAGCAGCAGGGCGGTGTTGATCGTGGGCAGCCAGAACGGGCCCATGGTCTGGAAGGGCTCGATGATGCCGGCCGGCGAGGCGGTAGCGCCAGCGGCAACGCTGGGCCATACAGCCTTGAAGTCGGGCCACAGCAGCGCGTTGTCCAGGCTGCCCAGCGCGGGCACCGAGTGCGCGCGGGCCCACCACAGGGCGGTGAAGAAGGCGCCGAAGAACATCACTTCGGAGAAGATGAACCAAGTCATGCTCCAGCGGAAGGAAATGTCGATCTTGTGGCCGTACTGGCCACCTTCGCTCTCGGCAATGGCCTCGCGGAACCACTGGAACAGCACGACCAGCCACCAGATGAGGCCGAAGGCCAGGGAGTACTTGCCCCAGCTGGCGCCATTGACCCACTGACCGGCACCAAGAATGACGAAGAACAGGCCGATCGCCGCCATCACGGGGTGACGGGACGGGCCAGGCACGTAGTAGTACGGGGTGCCGCCGTGTGTAGTCGAACTCATGTTTGCTCCATTCCTTCCGATTCTGCTTCTCTCAAATTTTCAGATATCCCGGACCGGGTCTTACTTGACCACGATCCAGTTCACCAATGCAATCAAACTCACTACCAGCAGGATGCCGCCGACCAGACCCACCGCAATGATGTGGTAAGGCTTGAGCTGGGCGATGTCATCCTGGAAACCACTGCTCTTGCGCACGCCGAGAAAGGACCAGGCCACGGCCTTGACCGTCGCCCACAGCGAACCTTTGGGTGCCGGTGCGTCGCTCATGCGCCGGCCTCCGTCGACTTGCGTGCGGCCGTGGGCGCGGGCGGCGTCTTGCTGCCCACCTCGAAGAAGGTGTAGGACAGCGTGATGGTGCTCACGTCCCTGGACAGCTTGGGGTCGATCACGAAGACCACCGGCCAGCTTTTCTTCTCGCCCGGGGCCAGTGTGTACTCGTTGAAGCAGAAGCACTCCAGCTTGTTGAAGTGCGCTGCTGCCTGGCGCGGCGCATAACTCGGGATGGCCTGGGCCGACATGCGGCGGTCCTGCACATTCTCGAACTCGTACATGACGGTGGCCATCTCGCCCGGATGCACCTGCAGCGAACGCTGCGCGGGCTTGAAACCCCAGGGGCCGCGCACATTGGCGTCGAATTCGACCGTGATGGTGCGGCTGGTGTCGACCTGCGTGTTGACCAGGGCCGCACTGCTGCGGCCGGGAACGTCACGCTCGCCGATGGCCAGGATGTTCACACCGGTGAACTCGCAGATGGCCTTGTAGATCGGCACCAGCGCATAGCCGAAGCCGAACATGCCGGCCACCACGATGGCCAGCTTGCCCACCATCCGGACGTTTTCGCGTCGCAGGTTCATGGCTGCTTCGTCACTTGGCGAAAAACACGAACTTGGCCACGAAACCGAGGAAGAAGACCACGGCCACGGAGGCCAGGACCAGCCCCATGCGCAGGTTGGCTTTTTTCTGTTCAGGTGTCATGGCCATGGTTCAGGCTGGTGCCGGTTCTTCAGCCGATGACCCTGGTCGCCGTGGCGTCCAGCTTCGGGGGGGTTTCGAAGGTGTGGAAGGGGGCCGGCGAGGGCACTTCCCACTCCAGGCCTTCGGCGCCTTCCCAGGGCTTCTGCGGGGCCTTCTCGCCCTGGCCGCGCATGGCGGGCAGCGCGACGAAGAAGAAGAAGTAGACCTGGGCCAGACCGAAGCCGAAGGCACCGATCGTGGCGATCATGTTGAAGTCGGCGAACTGCATGGGGTAGTCGGCATAACGACGCGGCATGCCGGCCAGACCCAGGAAGTGCATCGGGAAGAAGGTGATGTTGAAGGAGATCATCGACCACCAGAAGTGCAGCTTGCCGCGGCCTTCCTTGTACATGCGGCCCGTCCACTTGGGCAGCCAGTAGTAGATGCCGGCGAACATGGCAAACAGCGAACCGGCCACCAGCACGTAGTGGAAGTGGGCCACGACGTAGTAGGTGTCCTGCAGCTGGATGTCGACCGGCGCCATGGACAGGATCAGGCCGGTGAAACCACCCATGGTGAACACGAAGATGAAACCCACGGCCCACAGCATCGGGGACTCGAAGGTCATCGAACCCTTCCACATCGTCGCCAGCCAGTTGAAGATCTTCACGCCGGTGGGCACGGAGATCAGCATGGTGGCGTACATGAAGAACAGCTGGCCGGTCACCGGCATGCCGGTGGTGTACATGTGGTGGGCCCACACGATGAAGGACAGGATGGCGATGGAGGCCGTGGCGTAGACCATGGAGGCGTAGCCGAACAGCTTCTTGCGGGCAAAGGCCGGCACGATGGCGCTGATGATGCCGAAGGCCGGCAAGATCATGATGTACACCTCGGGGTGGCCGAAGAACCAGAAGATGTGCTGGTACATCACCGGGTCACCGCCGCCGGCGGGGTTGAAGAAGGTGGTGCCGAAGTGGCGGTCCGTCAGCGTCATGGTGATGGCGCCGGCCAGCACGGGCATCACGGCGATCAGCAGGTAGGCGGTGATCAGCCAGGTCCAGCAGAACAGCGGCATCTTCATCAGCGTCATGCCGGGCGCGCGCATGTTCAGGATGGTCACGATGATGTTGATCGAGCCCATGATGGAGGAAGCGCCCAGGATGTGCATCGCGAAGATGCCGGCGTCCATCGAGGGGCCCATCTGCAGGGTCAGCGGGGCATACAGCGTCCAGCCGGCGGCGGGAGCACCACCGGGCATGAAGAAGGACCCCACCAGCATGAGCGCTGCCGGGATCATCAGCCAGAAGCTGAAGTTGTTCATGCGGGCAAAAGCCATGTCGGCCGCGCCGATCTGCAGCGGGACCATCCAGTTGGCGAAGCCCACAAAGGCCGGCATGATGGCACCGAACACCATGATCAGGCCGTGCATCGTGGTCAGCTGGTTGAACAGCTCAGGGTTCACCACCTGCAGACCGGGCTGGAACAGCTCGGCGCGGATCAGCAGGGCCAGAACGCCACCCACCATCAGCATGGTGAATGCGAACAGCAGGTACAGCGTACCGATGTCCTTGTGGTTGGTCGCGAAGACCCAGCGCCGCCAGCCCGTCGGGGCGTGATGGTCGTCGTGGGCGTGGTGATCGTGATGGTCTAGAACGGCACTCATCCTGATTTCCTTCTCAATACTCTAAGCGTCTGACGACTAATTACTTGCGGGCGGTCTTGATGTCGGCCGGCTGCACCAGTTGGCCGGTCTTGTTGGACCAGCTGTTCTTGGTGTAGGTGATGACGGCAGCGATCTCGGTGTCGCTCAGCTGTTTCCAGGCCGGCATGGCGCCCTTGCCGTTGAGCAGCATGGCGATCTGCTTGCCCTTGTCGGCGTCCTGCACGATGGCCGAACCGTCCAGCGCCTTGATCGGGCCGGCACCCTTGCCGTTGGCCTGGTGGCAGGCGGCGCAGTTGGCGGCATAGACTTTCTCGCCACGCTTGGCCAGATCGTCCAGCACCCAGACCTTGGCCGGATCGTCGGCCTTGGCGGCCATGGCCTTCTTCTGGCCATCCACCCACTTGGCGTAGTCCTCTGCGGACAGCACCTTCACGTGGATGGGCATGTAGGCGTGTTCCTTGCCGCACAGCTCGGCGCACTGGCCGTAGAAGTCACCGGTCTGCTCAGCGCGGAACCAGGTGTCGCGCACGAAGCCGGGGATGGCGTCCTGCTTGATGCCGAAAGCCGGCACCATGAAGGCGTGGATCACGTCGTTGGCGGTGGTGATGATGCGGATCTTCTTGTCGACCGGCACAACCAGGGGGTTGTCCACCTTGAGCAGGTAGTTGTCGGTAGGCGCCGGCTTGCCGGACTCGGACATGGCACGGTGGGAGCTGTCCAGCGTGGACAGGAAGCCGATGCCTTCGCCCTCGCCCTTGAGGTAGTCGTAGCCCCACTTCCACTGGTAACCCGTCGCCTTGATGGTCAGATCAGCGTTGCTGGTGTCCTTCATGGCGACCACGGTCTTGGTGGCCGGCAGGGCCATCAGGATCACGATGATGAAGGGGATGACGGTCCAGGCGATTTCCACGGCCACGGACTCATGGAAGTCAGCCGGCTTGTGGCCCACCGACTTGCGGTGCTTCAGGATGGAATAGAACATCACACCGAACACCGCCACAAAGATGACGGTGCAGATGATCAGCAGGAACCAGTGCAGCCACTGCTGCTCCGCAGCAATCTTGGTGACCGCGGGATGCAGGTTGAGCTGGTTGACGGCCGGCCCGCCGGGCAGGTCGTTGACAGCCTGGGCTGCGGTGAAGGCCGCGGTACCGGCCCAAGCGCCAGCCATGAGCAGCAGTGAAGCCAATTTATTAGAAATGCTCTTCATCATGTTCACTTCTTCAAGGTCTTAAATAATCCAGGACTGCCCAGGCTCGCCTGCATGCGGCTTGTGGCCGATGTTCCTGCCGCCCTGAGGTCGGCAAAAAGCAGGCTGCGGTGAGAATCGAAAGTTCAGCAACCGCTTATTGTAACCAAGCCCAAATCAGGGTAATCCCGGTGTGACCTGGATCAAACACCGGGCTTGCCGGTTTTGCTTTTGATCAAGGTCGATCGCAGATCCTCGACGGAGAAGCGCGTCTCGCTGCCCACGGGCAGGCGCGGGGACGGCCGCAGGGCATGGCCATAGATGATCTCGAAGCTCAGTGTGAGGCGGCCGTCCTGCGCCGGATCCGCCAGCCGCAACAGGGCCTGATGCAGGTGTTCAAACCAGCCGCGGCCCCGCAGGCCGGCAAAACGGCCCGGATGCAGGTTACGGCCGAGCTCGCGCAGCTCCTGCAACAGGCGCTGCGGCGTCTCGAAGGTCAGCTCGATGCGCTCCATATCCATCACCGGCTCGGCAAAACCTGCCGCCACCAGCATGTCGCCCCAGTCATGCATGTCGGTGAACTCATGTGCTGGCGCCGGCCAGCCCAGGGACTGGTAAAGCGCACGCAGTTCGCGCAGGGTATCGGGGCCGAAGCAGGAAAACATCAGGAAACCATCCACCGCCAGCGCCTTGTGCCAGCGCTGGATCAGGGCCTGCGGGTCGGCCGCCATGTGCAGCAACATATTGGCCCAGAGCAGTTCGGCCGGCGCCGCGGCGGGCGCCGCACGCCAGCGCGCCGGATGCCACCAGGGCCGGGCCGCCGCGCGCAGGGCCAACTCTTTTTCCTGCGGCAGCGCGGCGCTGACCAGCGCCTGCGCGCGGGGATAACGGCGCGCCAGCAGGGCCTGCACCTGCAAGCCGCCGCGCACCGGTTCCCAGTGCAACCAGCGCTGCGGCTGGCGCACGATCCAGTCCAGCCGCTGCTCCATGCGACGCCCCACCTCCTCGTGCAGCCAGGCGGAAGCGGTTTGCGGCCGCTGGGCCCAGCGCGCGGCAGCGGGAGGGTCGATGGTGGGGGGACGGTGGTCGGTCATGGGCGAAGCTGGCGAGTATATTGATTCCCCTCGCCTGCTTTGGCCCCGTCCGCAAGTGACCCTGTTCCGCACCCTGCTCGACCGGCTGACCACCGCCCTGCCCAGCCAGTGCGCGGTCTGCCACGCCTGGCCTGCGCAGGCCCTGTGCGAAGCCTGTGTGGCACGTTTTGCCCAGCCCCGCCCGCGCTGCCGCAGCTGCGCCCTGCCGGTGCCGCAGGGTGTGGAACGTTGCGGCGCATGCATCAAGCAAACCCCTCCCCTGGACCTCTGTTTGGGCGCCGTGGCTTATGAATACCCCTGGAGCGGCCTGATCGCCCGCTACAAGTTCGGTGCCAGCCCGGGCTGGGCGCAGGCGCTGGCCCTGCTGATGCGCAGCACGCCCTGGGCCGAGCCGGCGCTGGACGCCGCGGACCTGGTGCTGCCCATGCCGCTGTCGCGCGAACGGTTGCGTGTACGAGGTTTCAACCAGGCCCTGGAACTGGCGCGCCATCTGGCGCCTGGCAAGACCCGGACCGATGTGCTGCTGCGGCTGCATGACACACCGGCGCAAAGCAGCCTGCCGCGACCGGCACGCCTGCGCAATGTGCGGGGCGCTTTCGGCGTGGCCCCGGGGCGGGCCAAGGAGATCGAAGGCCGGAATGTGCTGCTGGTCGATGACGTGATGACCAGTGGCGCCTCGCTCTACACGGCGGCGCAGGCCTTGCGCTCAGCCGGAGCCTCGCACATCACTGCGCTGGTATTGGCCCGCACTGAATGACAATCCACGCATGTTCCACATTGTCCTGGTCCACCCCGAGATCCCGCCCAACACGGGCAATGTCATCCGCCTGGCCGCCAACACCGGTTGCACCCTGCACCTGATCGAGCCCTTGGGCTTTTCCATGGAAGACCGGCTGATGCGCCGCGCCGGCCTGGACTACCACGAGTACGCCGAACTGCACCGCCATGCCAGCTGGGACGCTTTCCTGGCCGACGAACAGCCGCGGCCCGAGCGCATGTTCGCGCTCACCACACGTGGCACGCGTTTTGTGCACGACGTGGCTTTCCAGCCCGGGGACTGGCTGGTTTTCGGCTCGGAAACCAGCGGCCTGCCCGACACCGTTCGCGCCGCCTTCGGCCCCGGCCAGCAGATCAAGCTGCCGATGCGGGCGGGCCAGCGCAGCCTCAACCTCTCCAATGCCGTGGCGGTGACGGTATTCGAGGCTTGGCGTCAGAACGGATTTTCGACGGCATAGGCCGCCTCAGGGATAACGCCGCGCGATCGACTCGGCCACGCAGACCGGCTTGGCCGCGCCTTCGCGCTCGATCGTCACTTCCCACGTCATCTGAACACCGTGGTTGTCGATGGGCTCGCAGGCCAGCAGCTTCATGCGCGCGCGCAGGCGGCTGCCCACAGGCACTGGGGCCATGAAACGCACGCGGTTGAGGCCGTAGTTCACGCCCATGCTTGATTCGACGATCTCCAGGGTGCTTTCGAAGAACCTCGGCAGCAGCGACAGCGTGAGGAAGCCATGCGCGATCGGCCCGCCAAAAGGCCCGGCCTTGGCCTTGTCCACGTCGACGTGGATCCACTGGTGGTCGCCCGTGGCCTGGGCAAACTGATTGACCTGTTCCTGCGTGATCGTGAGCCAGTCGCTGACCGCGACCTCCTGGCCCACGAGGGCGGGGAACTCCTGGAGGGATTGAAAGGTTTTCATGTGCTCACTGTAGCGGCCGTGGCGCCAGCCGCGCTGTCATCCCGGTGACGATGCCAGTACTGCAACCCGGAGGTCGAGGAACATGATGAAAGCAATGAATTCGTGCGCAGGGCCATGCGCGCGAAGGCGCGCTTTCATGTTCCGATACGCCTGGGGCGCAGTACTAGGTATCGAGCCAGCGGCAGATGCCCTGCCACTGCTCCAGGTCCTTCTCCACACGGCTGGGTGCCACGTCGAAGAGCGTGAGGCCGTGCGCCGCCAGATGGATGTAGTTCTGCGTGTCCCGCAGGTAGCCCAGCACCGGCAGACCCAGACTTTCCACGAAGGCCCTGAGCTTGTCGGCCGACAGGGTACGCCCGTCCACCCGCATGCCCACGATGCCGACCTTCATGCCCTTGTGGCGGTGTTCCTTGATCTCGTCCAGGAAGCTGCGCGTGGCAAAGATGTCGAACACGCTGGGCTGCAGGGGCACGATGACCTTGTCGGCATGGTCCAGCACGTCCTTCATGCGCGCACCCTTGAGGCCGGCGGGCGTGTCCAGCACCACATGCGTGGTGCCCTTGGGCAGCTTGGCCACGCGGTCCTCGCCGACCTCCCAGGGCTGGATCGGACGGGCTGTGGCCGGTCTCAGACCCAGCCACAGCCGCGAGGACTGCTGGCGATCGGCGTCGCCCAGCATCACGGTGTGGCCCTTGCTGGCGTAGTAGCCCGCAATATTGGTGGAGAGGGTGGACTTTCCGACCCCCCCTTTGGGATTGGCAACCACGACGACCGGCATCACGCGCTCCTTGTAGTCTGACCAAGCCCTATGTTAGCGTAGGGTCAAGCTTCTACCGCCTGGTTTGCCGCCCGAGCGTCTCATTCATGGAACACACCCCCAGCTGGCTCAGCCACACCTTCGTCTACTTGTGCGCCGCCGTGATCGCCGTGCCCCTGAGCAAATACCTGGGGCTGGGCGCCATCATCGGCTACCTCGGGGCCGGACTCATCATCGGCCCCTGGGGCCTGGGCCTGGTCAGCGAGGTGCAGGACGTGCTGCATTTCGCCGAGTTCGGCGTGGTGCTCATGCTCTTCCTGATCGGGCTGGAACTGGAGCCGCGCCGGCTGTGGAGCCTGCGCCGGCCCATTTTCGGCTGGGGCAGCGCCCAGGTGCTGGCCTGCGCCGCCGCCCTGTTCCTCGGTCTCTATGCGCTGGGCCTGCTGTTCCCGGCCCAGCTGGGCGGCTGGAAGATACCGCTGGTGGCCGCCCTGGGCCTGGCCCTGTCCTCCACCGCCATCGCCCTGCAGGTCATGGGCGAGCGCAACCTGCTGCCCACCCCGGGCGGCCAGGCCGGCTTTTCCATCCTGCTGTTCCAGGACGTGGCCGCCATCCCCATCCTGGCGCTGCTGCCCCTGCTGGGCGCCGAACCGGGCCAGGCCACCAATGATGACTTCCGCTGGGGCGAGCTGGCCAAGATCGTGCTCGTCATCGGGGGCATCGTGCTGGGTGGCCGCCTGCTGTTGCGCCCCCTGTTGCGCTGGATCGCGCGCAGCCGCACGCCCGAGATCTTCACGGCCGCCGCCCTGCTGCTGGTGGTGGGCATTGCCGGGCTGATGCAGCAGGTGGGCCTGTCCATGGGCCTGGGCGCCTTCCTGGCCGGCGTACTGCTGGCCGAGAGCGAATACCGGCGCGAGCTGGAGACCGACATCGAGCCCTTCAAGGGCCTACTGCTGGGCCTGTTCTTCATCGCCGTGGGCATGAGCATCGACCTGTCGGTGCTGCGTGCCTCACCCGGGCTGATGCTGGCACTGCTGGGCGGTTTCATGGCCATCAAGCTGGCGCTGATCCTCGTCATGATGCGCTTCATGCAGGTGCCGCTGCAGGAGCGCCCGGTCATCACCCTGCTGCTGGCGCAGGGCGGCGAGTTTGCCTTCGTGGTGTTCCAGACAGCCGCCGGCGCGAGCGTGATGAGCCCGCAGACGACCTCGCTGCTGATCGGCGCGGTGGCCCTGTCCATGCTGCTCAGCCCGCTGCTGCTGGTGGCCGTGGACAAACTGCTGGCGCCGCGCCTGGCCGCGGCCGGTGGCGGCGCTGCCTTGGACGAAATCTCGGAGCCGCAGGAGGCGCCGGTGCTCATTGCCGGCTTCGGCCGTTACGGCCAGATCGTGGCGCGTGTCATGCTGGCCCAGGGCATCCCCAGCACCGTGCTCGACCACGACGCCGACATGATCGAGGCAGCGCGCAGCTTCGGCTACCGCGTGCACTACGGCGACGCCACCCGCCTGGACCTGCTGCGCATCGCGGGCGCCGCCAGCGCCCGGGTGCTGGTGGTGGCGGTGGACGACAAGGAACAGTCGCTCAAGATCGTCGACCTGGTGCGCGAGCACTTCCCCGGCCTGCAGATCGTGGCGCGTGCGCGCGACGTGACGCACTGGCACGAGCTGCGCGAACGGGGCGTGCAGCTCGTGCAGCGCGAGCTCTTCGAGTCCAGCCTGCGCAGCGCGCGCAGCGTGCTGGAGCTGCTGGGCCACACGCACGAGCAGGCGCGCGCCTTCGCCTGGCGCTTCCGCCAGCACAACCTGGAGCTGTTCGAGAAGATGCACCCGCATTACAAGGACCGCCAGCAGCTGATCGCCGTGGTGAAGCAGGGACGGCAACAGCTGGAAGAGCAGATGGCGCAGGAGCGTGCCGAGCGCGAGCGCAGCCAGGCCGAGGCGAAAAACCATTGACCTTCAGTGGAAGGCGTCCCAGACCAGCTTGGTGCCCGTCAGCAGCAGTCCCAGATAGATCAGCCGATAAAACAGCTTGGGATTGATGCGCCGCGCCAGGCGCACGCCGATCCATACCCCCACCGGCGCCAGCGGCAGCAACATGATGGAGGTGGCCAGGTTGCGCCAATCCAGCAGGCCCAGCCAGGCATACGGCACCCATTTGGCCAGGTTGATGAAAAAGAAGAACCAGGACATCGTGGCCGCAAAGACCAGCGGGCTCAGTTTGAGCGGCAGCACATAGGCCGTGATGGGCGGGCCGCCCGCATGGGCCACAAAACTCGTGAAACCGCCCGCGGTGACCAGCACGCCTCCCAGCCAGCGCGGCGGCGGCACGCTGTCGGCATGCGGCGGGAACAGCAGGCGCTGGGCCAGGAACAGCAGCGTGAGCACACCCACAACGCCGGCCACGACCTGGGCCGCCAACAGCTTGAAGAGCAAGGTGCCGATCAGCGTGCCCAGCAGGCCGAAGGGAATCATGAACTTGAGCAGGGCCTTGTCAAAGTCCTTGCGCAGGGCGGTGATCCCGAAGAGGTCGATGAGCAGCAGCACCGGCATCAGGATGGCCGCAGCCTGGGGCACCGTCACCGCCAGCGCCATCAGGGGCACGGCCAGCGAGCCGAAGCCGGCGCCAAAGCCGCTTTTGCTGATGCCCAGCAAGAGCACCGCGGGGACCGATACCAGATAAAAGTACGGATCGGTGATGACGGGGAAATTCAAGGAGGAACTCTCTTCAGACCTGCCCAGGTGCGGGCAGGCCTGAAGTGTAAGAGAGAGCCGCCGGCCGGCGTGAAGGGTAGCTGGTACTGCGCCCCAGAAGTATCGAAACATGAAAGCGCGCCTTCGCGCGCATGGCCGCGTTGCCCTGCGCACGAATTCATCGCTTTCATCATGTTCCTCTACCTCTGGGGCGCAGTACTAGGGCAAGCACTAATCGATTAGCTTTGGTTTTATCGATAATCAATCGCTAGCCTCGACCCTTCATCCCGACTGGAGACTCTTCATGAAAAAACCGACCCTGGTGCAAAGCCTTGGCATGGTGCTGGCGGCCTGCGGCCTGCTGGGCGCCGGCATGGCGTCGGCCCAGTCCGAATGGCCCAAGGCCAAGCCGGTCAACATCGTGGTCGGCTTCGGCCCGGGTGCTTTCACCGACGTCATTGCCCGCGTGGTGGCGCAGAAGCTCGGCGAAACCACCGGCGGCACCTTCACCGTGGAAAACAAGCCCGGTGCCGGAGGCAACATCGCCACCGGACAGGTCAAGCGCGCCGCGGCCGATGGCTACACCATCCTGGTACACAGCGTGGCCTATGCCGTCAACCCCTCGCTCTACCCCCATGCCGGTTATGACGCCCTCAAGGATTTCGTGCCCCTCGCCCTGGGGCCGCGCACGCCCAACATCATCACCGTCCATCCGGCCACGCCGGCGAAGGACCTGAAGGAACTGATCGAGCTGGCGCGCAAGGAGAAGCTGAGCTACGCATCTTCGGGCATCGGCACCACCACCCACCTCTCGGTCGAGCGCCTGAAGGTCGCGGCCAAGGTGGACATCACCCACGTGCCCTACCAGCCGGCGCAGGCGATCACCGCCGTGGTGGCCGGCCACGCGCCCATGTCTTCCACCTCGATGCCGCCGGCCGTGCCGCAGATCAAGGCCGGCAAGATACGCGCCATCGCCGTGACCAGCGCCAGACGCTCGGCCCTGCTGCCCGACGTTCCCTCGGTCACCGAATTCGGCTACACCGACTTTGACGACTACACCTGGGTCGGTTTTTTCCTGCCGGCCGGCACGCCGCAGGCCCTGGTGGACCGGATCAATGCCGAGATCAACAAGGCGATGGAGCTGCCGGAATCCAGAGAGAAATTTGTCAGCCTGGGCATGGAGTCGACCCGCAACAGCTCGGCCGAATTCGGCACTTTCCTGAGTGCGGAAGTCGACAAGTGGGGGGCCGTGGTCAAGAGCACCGGCGCCAAGGTCGAATAAGCTCGTACGGTCCAGGATTCAACCCCTTCCACCCCAGAAAGAAAACAGACATGCGATTGTTCAGTTTCGAGGCACAAGGCCAGTCCCGCATCGGTGTGCTCAAAAGCGCCGGGGCCCAGGAGTTCGTCGATCTGGCCGTGGCCGACCCCGGCCTGCCGAAAGACATGGGTGCGCTGATCGCACAGGCCGGCGGTCTGGAAGCCGCCCGCCAGGCCGCGGCCCAGGCCCCGGCCGCCGCCCTCCAGCCGCTGGCCGGCGTGCGTTTTCTGCCCGTGGTGCCCCACCCGGGCAAGATCGTCTGCCTCGGCCTCAACTATGCCGACCACGCCAAGGAGGGCGGCAATGCCCGCCCCGAGTACCCCAGCTTTTTCCTGCGCGGCGCCACCTCCATGACCGGCCACCTGGCGCCCATCATCCGCCCCAAGGCCTCGACCAAGCTGGACTACGAAGCGGAACTGGCCGTTGTCATTGGCCAGCGTGCACGCCATCTGAGCGCGGCTGATGCGCTGGACTGCGTGGCCGGTTACGCCTGCTTCAACGACGGCAGCATCCGCGACTACCAGCGCAAGACCAACCAGTGGACCATTGGCAAGAACTTCGATGACACGGGCCCCTTCGGTCCCTGGCTGGTGACCCCCGATGAACTGCCGCCGGGAGCCGCCGGCCTGCGCATCCAGTCGCGCCTGAACGGCAAGGTCATGCAGGACGCCAATACCAGGGACTTCCTCTGGGATGTCGCCGAATCGCTGCGCATCATCACCGAGTGCATGACGCTGGAGCCGGGCGACGTGATCATCACCGGCACGCCTGCGGGCGTCGGCTACGCACGCACGCCGCCGGTCTGGATGGCGCCGGGTGACATCTGCGAGATCGAGATCGAGGGCATCGGCATCCTGTCCAACCCCATTGCCGACGAGCAGTAAGCGGCCCGGGGCCTGACGCTCAGGCCGCCGTGGCCAGCTTCACCGAGAAGTCCACTACCCGGTAAGCGCCACGGAGCTGGTATTTCTCCCGCACGGCCGGGTCGTTGCCGGGCTTGAAATCCGCCACCAGGGACTCGCGCACGCCGAAGACCGCGTCCTGTGCCACATAGGGATCTTCGGCATCGAAGATCTCGGTCACGAGCGTGCGGTAGCCCGGGGCCTCCACGATGACGTGGTAGTGCGCCGGCCGCCAGGCATCGCGGTGCGAAACGCGCAGCAGATCGCCGATGGGGCCATCGGTCGGCACCATGTACGGACGCGGACGGATCACCATCAGCTCGAACGTGCCGTCTGGCAGCACGCGCAGCTGGCAGCGCAGGTTGTCCTGCGGCTGCGAGCTGTCGAGCTGCCAGTACAGGCCGTTATCGGCGTTCTGCCAGAAGTCCACGGTCGCCGCAGGAATCGGCAGACCTTGCGTGTCCGTCACCCGGCCGCGCAGCAGCACGGGCTCGCCGGGGTTGTCCTTGATGAGGCTGGCGCCGCTCTCGACCCAGGGTGAACCCCGGCTGTGGAAGGGGCCCAGCACACTGCCCTCGGTGGCGCCCGGCGATGCCGCCAGCAGGTCCACCAGGGACGACAGCCCCAGCACATCCGACAGGAGTGTGAACTCGCTGCGCGAGGCGCTGCTGATCGCCGCCGACCGGTTCAGGAAGTCCAGCGCAGCCCGCCACTCTTCGTGGGTCAGCCCGGTGTCCCGGGCATACCCATGGACCGCGGTCACCAGGCGCTCGATCAGGAACCTGAGCCGGGTGTCGTCGATGGCCTCGAAACTCTTTCTGACGGCGTCGGTCACGTTGTGCTGAGTGATGTTTCTCATGCGCATCCCCTAAAATTCGATTCATCGATCAAACGACATGTCAAGAAAACCCGCCCTGCCCACGCTGTCGGCCGCTTCCGGCACCACACGCGCCAGCGCCGTCTACGACGCCATGCGCGCCGACATCCTGCACGGTGTCTTCAAGCCTGGAGAAAAACTGAAAGTGGAGGCCGTGGGCTCGCGTTATGGCGTCGGGGCCAGTCCGGTGCGCGAAGCCCTGAACCGGCTGTCCGCCGAAGGCATGGTGGCGCGCAGTGATCAACGCGGCTTCAGCGTCGCACCGCTGCAGTGGGACGAGCTTGAGGTCCTGACCCAGACCCGCTGCGACATCGAGAGCCTGTGCCTGCGCCAGTCGATCGCGTCCCGCACACCCGAGTGGGAAGACGCGCTGGTGCTGCTGCTGCACAAGCTGTCGCGCACGCCGCGCTCTCTGGCAAGCGGCCATTACGTACCCAACCCGGCCTGGGAAACGCTGCACCGTGAATTTCACGCGCAGCTGCTGGCCAATTGCCCCTCGCGCTGGTTGCGCGACTTCTGTGCCTCGCTCACCAATGAGGCCTACCGCTACCGCCAGATTGCTGCAACCCGGAATTTCAGCAGTCGCAACGAGCATGCCGAGCACACCGCCCTGTTCCACGCCGCTATTGAAGGCAAGGCCGACGAGGCGGTGCGCTGCCTGACCGACCATTACCGCAAAACCTCCGCCTCCGTCCTCAAGAATGCCAGGCGCCTGCAAAAGGGCTGAGGGACTACAGGGGTTCATGGGCCCGGATATTAATCGATAAAATTTCTCTCAATAATTTTCATCGATTAAAAAGGGCGACCCGCCCCGTCGACTGTCTGGCGCGCCAAGCGTTGTGCAGGCATGTCCTACAGCGATACAGCCAGGTAGAAGCCCTCCCCAGGAAGGGGAGGGTTGGGAGGGGTGGGCCTCATGTCGCCGCAGGGCGCGGACCGCGACCCCGGAGCGGGCCTCGCCCTCCCCTGGAAGGGGAGGGTTGGGAGGGGTGACCGTCAATGCAGCCGTCAGGCTTGCACCGTGCTCAAAGCACGGTGCAAGCCTGCTCGAAGGACAGGCGCGGATTGCGCTTGAATTCCTTGCTGTGGTCGGCAAAACCCAGGTTGATCAGGAAGTTGGTGGCGTAGCGGCCATCGGGGAAGAACTCGGCATTGACCTTGGCGATGTCGAAGCCGCTCATGGGGCCGCAGTCCAGGCCCACGGCGCGCGCGGCGATGATGAAGTAGGCGCCGCCCAGCGTGCCGTTGCGCGTGGCCGTGTTGGTGGCCAGCGTGGCATTGCCTTCGAAGTTCTCCTTGGCACCTGCACCGTGCCAGATCTGCGGCATGTGCTCGTAGAACTTGGTGTCGGTCGCGACGATCACGGTCACCGGGGCGGCCATGGTCTTGTCCAGGTTGCCGGGGCTCAGCGCCGGCTTGAGGCGTGCGCGGGCTTCGGGCGAGTTCAGGAACACATAGCGGGTCGGCTGGGTGTTCATGGAGGTCGGCGCCATCTTGGCGATGTCATAGGCCTCCTGCAGCAGCGCGAGCGGCACCGGCTTGTCGAGGAAGCCGTTGGCTGTGCGGGCGTTGAAGAAGAGCTGGTCGAGGGCGGCTTGGTCGATTTTCATGGTCTAGGTGTCCTGCGGAAAAGAAATGATTATCCGGCGCCGCTCTAAATGGCGCCGGCGTGGGTCTGTTTCGTACGGCGGTCTGCCTGGTTTCAGTCGGCCTTGATGCCGATGTCGCGCACCAGCCGGGTCCAGCGCTCCACGTCGCGCCTGACCAGCGCGCGGGTCTGCTCGGTGTTCAGGGCCAGCGGCTTGCCGCCGGCCTTGCGGAAGGTCTCCTGCAGCTCGGGCTGCGCGATGACCTTGGCCAGTTCGCTGCGCAGGCGCTCCTGCACGGCTGCCGGCGTCTTGCCCGGCACGAAATAACCGAACCAGGATTCCAGATCCAGCGGGGCCACACCGCTCTCCAGGATGGTTGGCACCTCCGGGTGCATGGGGTTGCGCTCGGCACCGGACAGCGCCAGGGCCTTGACGGTACCGGCCTGCACCTGCCCGCGGGCCGTGGACGAGAGATCGAAGAACAGGTCCACGCGGCCGCCCAGCAGGTCCTGGTAGGCCGCCTGGGCACCGCGGTAGGGAACGTGCGTCACGTTCACGCCGGCCAGGTGCCACAAGGCCGCGGCCAGCACGTGCTGGCCCGAACCGTTGCCGGCCGAGGCATAGTTCAGCTTGCCCGGATTGGCCTTGGCATAGGCCACCACGTCCTGCAGCGTGTTGAAGGGCAGGTCCTTGCGCGCCATCAGCGTGTAGCTGTAGCTCACGGCCAGGCCCACGGGCTCGAAGTCGCGCAGGCTGTCATAGGACAGCTTCTCGTACAGGCCCATGTTGAGCGCGATGTTGGAGACCGAGCCCATGAGCAGGGTGTAGCCGTCGGGGTCGGCCTTGGCGGCGGCGTCCGTACCGACCAGGGTGCCCGAGCCCGGCTTGTTCTCCACCACCACGCTCTGGCCGATCTGCTTGCTCAGGCGCTCGCCCAGGGCGCGCGCGACGAAGTCGAAACCCCCGCCTGGCGGCTGCGGCACGATCACGCGCAGGGCGCGATTCGGGTAGGCGCCCTGCGCCCAGGCCAGGGGCGCAAGGCTCATCAGGGCTGCGGCGGGCAAGGCGCGCACGATGTCGCGGCGCTTCAAGGGCATAGGGATCTTCTTCATGTCTGTCTCCTCAGAGATGGAATTTGCGCAGGCACCAGAACGTGGACTCAGCGCTCCAGCGGACCGCCGGCCAGCCAGCGCGCGCCACGCTTGTAAAGCTCATCCACGACCGGTCCCTTGAGCATGGGCATGTCCATCTTGACGGTGTAGCCGATGCGCGTCTGGATGTAGGCCAGGTGCCGGTAGCCCTCGGGAAAGGTCGCCAGCGCGGCCGTGTCGAGCTTGAGCACGGCGCTGGAGTCCACCGGGTCGATGCGGTCCTTCTCGTAGATGGGCTGGCGGTGGATCAGCTTCCAGGCACCGTTGTGTTTCGTCACGAAGTCGTAGAAGCGGCCGGTACAGACCACATCGCACAGGACGGGACCGTTCTCGCCCTCGACCATGCCACGTTGCGAGATCGTCATCTTGGTCTGGGCTATGGCGCGGTCCCCCGCCACCTCGACGGCCGAACCGCCCAGGAAGTGCAGGATGCTCACGCCCTTGGCCCAGCCCTCTTGTGTCACGCGGATGAACTCGGCAAACGGCCCCTGGAACCAGGTGGCCATCATCACGCCTTCGGGGTGCCAGACGGTGGCGAAGCGCTCCCAGTCGCCGGCATCGCGCCACACGGCCCAGCGCTCCACCATCTGGCGGATCAGCAGTTCGTCGTTGAAAGAGTTGTTCATGGTGTTCCTCGGAAATCAAAAAAAGAAAATTCAGGGCGCGGCGTAATCGACCTGGTGGCGTGCAATGCGCAGGTCGGCCAGCTCGTTCTTCACGCGCAGGTGCTCGGGGTGCGTGCCATAGGCGTCCAGCGCGGCCTGGCTCTCGAACTCGGAATACAGCACCACGTCGCAGGCGTAGTCGATACGGCTGCTGTCCACGCCGATCTCCAGGTGCAGCAGGCCCGGAATGCGCCCGCGCAGGCTCTCGAAGCTGCGCTGCAGCCGGGCAACGCCCTGGGCCTTCTCGGCCGGCGTGTCGCCCCGCACGTTCCACATGACGATGTGCTTGATCACAAACCGGCTCCGGTCATGCAGCGGGCGGGAACCCGGCCTTCTGGGGCCACAGGTTCTTGAAAGCGTGGATGGTGGTGCTGGCGTAGAGCCCGGCTTTCGTGAAAGGCTCCTCGGCCAGCCAGGCGTGCGCAGCATCGCGACTGGGGAAGTCGATCACCAGCAGGCTGCCCAGCATGGTCTGACCATCGTCGTGCGTGAACGGGCCGGCGAAGGCCATGCGATCGGCCACGGCGGCCAGGTAGTCCTTGTGCATGGGGCGCACCCGTTGGCGCATATCGCCATGGTCGGGTTTGTCAATCAGGATGAAGGCAAACAGCATCTCATCTACTCCATTACATATAAGCCAGCCAGGTGGACAGCTTGGGGAAAATCACCAGCAGCACCAGCACGGCGACCATCATCAGCACGAAAGGGAAAGCGCCGGCAAAGATGTCGCGCACCGTGATGCGCGCGTCGTTCAGCGCCGATTTCACGGTGTAGACCGAGACGCCGAAGGGCGGCGTCAGCAGGCCGATCTCCACCGCCACCACGGTGATCACGCCGAACCAGACGATGTCCATGCCGAAGGCCCGCGCAATCGGCAGCACGATGGGCAGCATGATCAGCATGATGGAGACCGAGTCGATGATGCAACCCAGCGTGACGACGATGCCCACATACGCGGCCAGGAAGCCCCAGGGCCCCAGCCCCAGGCTGGTGATGCCCTCGGTCACAGCCGCCGGCATGCCGGTGAGCGCCAGCATGCGGCTGTAGAGCATGGCCGAGATGATGAGGAACAGCACCGAGACCGATACATAACCGGTCTCGGTCAGCACCTTCCACAGCTTGCGCCAGTCCAGGCGGCGGCGCACCAGCGCAATCACCAGCGCACCGGCCGCCCCCACCGCTCCGGCCTCGGTCGGCGTGAACAGGCCGCCGTAAAGGCCGCCCAGTACCAGGGTGATGAGGATGAGGATGGGGATGAACTTGATGGCGGCGCTGCCCCAGGTCTCGTGGTGCTCCTCGCGCACCGCCGCCTCGGCGCCCTGCTCCATGATCATGCCCGGGCGCAGATAGGCCATGCCCACGATCAGCAGCGCGAAACCCAGGGCCAGCACGACGCCCGGGATGATGCCGGCGATGAACATGCGTCCCACAGATTCCTCGGCCAGCACGCCGTAGATGATCATCAGCAGCGAGGGCGGGATCAGCATGCCCAGCACCGAGGAGCCGGCCACCACGCCGACCGCAAAACGCCGGGTGTAGCCGTGGCGGATCATCTCGGGCACGGCCACCTTGGTGAAGACCGAGGCCGAGGCGATGGAGATGCCGGTGATGGCGGCAAACACCGCATTGGCGCCCACCGTGGCCAGGCCCAGGCCGCCGCGCACGCGCCGCATCAGCCACTGGAAGACGTCGAAAGTGTCGCGCCCCACCCCGCTCACGCTCACCAGCATGCCCATGAGCACAAACAGGGGGATCACGCCGAAGAGGTAGTCACGGATGGCGTCGTTGGCCGAGGCCGCCACGAAACGCGCCGCCACGTCAGGCGACTTGATGAGCGCGACACTGACGAAGGACGTGACGATCAACGCCACCCCGATGTGCATGCCGAAATAGATGCCGGCCAGCATCAGCACGATGGCCAGCAGGCCGACCTGGAGATCAGTCATGCGCTGACTCCTTCAGATCCTGGACGACCAGCAACAGGTACTGAATGGCCGCCAGCGCCGCACCGAGCAGCACCACGGCACGCATGGGCCAGGTCGGGAAGGTGAACAGGCCCTCGACCCCGAGAAACTCGTTGTCACTCCAGGACCGCGCCAGCGGCTTCCAGGTGGCATAGGCGATCACGCCGCAGGCAAACACGCCGGCCAGCGAGAACAGCGCACGCAGACGCAGACCGGCGCGTGGACGACGCGCGATGAAGGGATCGATGAAAAGGTCGGCGCGTGACATGCGGCCATGCCGCAGCGTGGAGGGCAGCTGCAGGAAGACGATGATCACGATGCTGGTGGCAACGAGCTCGGCCACGCCGTCGATCGGGCGGTTGACCAGGTCGCGCAACAACACGTCAGCGCACATCAGCAGCATGATGGCGCCGATCAGCACCGAGCCTGCGGCATTCAGGCCATCGACCAGGCGGCCGAACCAGCTGTCGGGCGCAGACGGTGGCGGTGCGGACTCCAGGTCTGTATTTGTTTCGTAAGACAAGTCAACCTCAGCAAGCGTCAGACACGCCATGAGCGCGAAACCCCAGGCGGGGAACGCCGTGGAACCGGCTTTGCCGGACCACTGGCGTTGCCCCCTGCAGGGGGGTGGCGTAGCGACACGCAGTGCGCGCAGCCTGGGGGTGCGTCACAACTCCTTGTCCCAGTCGCGCGCGGGCGTGACGCCGCGCTTGCGCAGTTCGTTCATGTAGGTCGTGACGATGTCCTTGGTCGGCCCCTTGGAGGCATTGTTCTTGACCCAGTCGGCCGCCAGGTTGGGCATGGTCTTGACCCACTTGGCGCGCTCGGCCGCGCTGAACTCGGTGAGCGTCACCGGCACGGACTGCTTGGCGCCAGCCTCGACCATGGTCTTGAGTGCGCCTTCATAACGCTGCATGAGCACCTTGCCCAGTTCCTGGGAATAGAGCTTGCCGGCGTCGCGCACGATCTGCTGGACTTCCTTGGGCAGCTTCTCGTAGCTGTCCTTGTTCATGGCCATGCCGCCGATGTAGAGCGCGCCGATGTTCACCTTGGTGATGTGCGGCGCCACCTCGTAGATCTTGTTGGGCAGGATGCCGGTGGCGATCGAGATGGTGCCGTCGGACACACCCGACTGGATGTCGGTGTAGTAGCTGGTCAGCGAGCCGTCCACCGGCACCGCGCCCGAGTTGCGCAGCCACAGGCCGATGGAACCCGGCGCCGAGATCTTGCGGCCCCGGAGTTCGTCGTAGCTCTTGATCGGCTGCTTGGTGAAGAGGTGGTAGCTGTCCACGCCGGTGGCGCCCAGGAAGACGGCGTTGTTGCGCTCCCATTCGCGCTTGAGCGCGGGCACCGTCTCGTGCATCGCGTTGACCACATCCAGGATGATGCGCACATCGTCGGTGGTGAAGGGTGTCACGGTACCGAACTGCGCCAGCGGCATCTTGGCGGCTTCCAGGTTGTGGAAGACCCAGCCGATGTCGGTCACGCTCTGCTCCACGCTGGTCAGCGTGGCATTGGCCTTGTAGAGCTGGCCGCCGTAGGCCTCGCGCCACTCGATCTTGTAGCCCTTGTTGAGCTCGGCCACGCGCTTGTTGACCTCGGGCACGAAGACCGTGCTCATCAGGCCCACCCAGGGGATGGCCGGCGGGTGGCTGGACGCGATGGTCAGCTTGAAGGTCTGCTGGGCCTGGGCGGCCATGACGCCGGTGGCCAGCAACACCGCGCACAGCGCGGACTGGATGATCTGTCGCTTCTGCATGTCTGTCTCCTCGGGTTGGTGGTGGGTCTGTATGGCTCTGCGGCCATCTCTCACTTGTCGGGGTTGAGCACGAAGTCGTAGGTCAGGCTGTAGCTGCCGTCTGCCTGCCTGACCCAGTCCGCGATCAGCGTGGAGCGCACGCCGAACACGACGTCGGAGTCGAGGTACTGGTCGTGGTCGCGGAACACATGGGTGATCAGGCGCTCGTAGCCCGGCGCCTCGATCATGAAATGCAGGTGGGCCGGCCGCCACGGGTGGTTGTTGGTGGCCTTGAGCATGGCGCCCACCGGACCGTCGCTGGGGATCGGGTAGGCCTCGGCCAGGATGGTCTTGAAATGGAAACGCCCCTGCGCGTCGGCGTGCAGGATGCCGCGTGCCTGCGGATGGGCCAGGTGCTCGTACTGGACGTCGTAGTTGCCGTCGGCATCGGCCTGCCAGACGTTGATCAGCGCATTCGGAATCGGCTCGCCACCCAGCCCCTTGACCGTGCCGCTCACGAGGCAGGGCTCGCCCTTGGCGCCATTGGCCACGTCATCGCCCAGCTGGTACTCGGGCGCCTGCTCCAGGAAGAAGGGGCCGAAGACCGTGGGCTCGGTGCAGCCGGCCGGCTTGTCGTTGTTCATGGCCACGGTCAGCATGGACAGGCCCAGGGTGTCGGACAGGAGGATGAACTCCTGGCGCGTGGCGCTGCACATGTGGCCCGTGTCGGTCAGGTACTGGATGCCCTTGAACCATTCCTCCTCGGTCAGCCGCACCTCGCGCGCAAAGGCGTGCAGGTGCTGCACCAGGCTGGTCATGATCTCCTTCAGGCGCGGATCGGGCGTCCTGGAAAAACGTTCGATCACGGCCTGGGTGATGGTGTCCTCGTTGAGGTTGCGCATATCGGAGGTCTCCTACGGGTTCTTTCTTAGCTGACGGACTGTAAAAGTCCACGACAATTTGGGAAAGAGCGCTGCCGCAAATGACTTTTCCGCGCAGCGAAAAAACTGGAGACCGGTTTGGACCGTTTTGCCGAAATTGAGCTGTTCGTCCAGGTGGCCGAAACGGGCAGCCTGAGCCGCGCCGCCGAGGTGCTGGGCCTCTCGAACGCCGCCGCCAGCCGCCACCTGCAGGCGCTGGAAGACCGGCTGGGCGCCCGCCTGGTGGAGCGCAACACCCGCCGCCTCTTCCTGACCGATACCGGCCAGGAATTCTTCAGCCGGGCCAAAACGCTGCTCGCGGACCTGAAGGATGCCGAGGACGTGGTGAACGCGCACACGCTCAACCCCACGGGCATGCTGCGCATCAGCGCCTCGCTGTCCTTTTCCATGCAGCACATCGCGCCACTGCTGCGCGCCTATACCGAGCGCTACCCCAACGTCACCGTGCACGTGGAGGCCGCCAACCGCTACCTGGACATCATCGACAACAACATCGACGTGGCCATCCGCACCCGCGAGTTCGAGCCCGACTCCAACATCACCGTGCGCCGCCTGGCGCAGACGCGCCGCATCCTGGTCGCCGCCCCGCGCTACCTGGCCCGCCATGGCCGGCCCAGGACGCTGGAAGAGCTGGCCCAGCACAAGCTGCTGATCTACACCTACGCCAACAACCCCGGCGAGCTGCGCTTCACGCGCGATGAGCAGAGCACCGTCCTGCAGGTCAAGGGCCTGCTCGAATCCAACGATGGCCAGATCCTGCGCGCCGCCGCGCTTGACGGCATGGGCATCCTGGTACAACCCACCTACATCGTCTACGACGACATGGTGGCCGGCCGCCTGGTGCCCGTGCTGGACGAGTGGGACCTGCCGCGCCTGACCGTCAACCTGGCCTACCCCAGCCGCAAGCACCTGTCGGCCAAGGTCCGCACCTTCATCGACTTCATGGCCGAGCATTTCGTGAAAATGAATTACGAACAGAAATGGACCGGGCGCTTCGGCGTCAATTGAACTGATGGCCACCTCGCTGCAAACAGACGTGCTCATCGCCGGCGGCGGCCCCTGCGGCCTGATGCTGGCCAACGAGCTGGGGCGGCGCAACATCCGCTCCCTGCTGGTCGACCCCAAACCCGGCACCGCCTTCAACCCGCAGGCCAATGCCACGCAAGCCCGCACCATGGAACACTTCCGGCGCCTGGGTTTTGCGCAGGAGATCCGCAGCATGGGTCTGCCGCCGGACCATCCCACCGACATCGCCTACCTGACCCGTTTTGCCGGCACCGAGCTGGCCCGCCTGCGCCTGCCGACCGCAGCGGCGGCGCCGCAGGCGATCAAGGCCATGTCCGGTTCATGGAGCGCCGCCGAGCTGCCGCACCGCGTCTCGCAGAAATTCGTGGAAGTGAAGCTGCGCGAGCATGCGCAGCGGCTGCCCTCGGTGGACGTGCGCTACGCCTGGCAGCTCAGCTCGTTTACCGACACCGGCGCCCACATCGAGGCTGTGGTGCAGCCCGTCGATGGCGGCGACCCGCTCGCCGTGCAGGCGGCCTACCTCGTGGGGGCCGACGGCGCGCGCAGCTTCGTGCGCAAACAGCTGGGCATCGCCTGGGGCGGTGACACCGGATTCAAGCGCAAGTTCATGGGCGGCAAGATGCTCGCGGTCTACCTGAAGGCGCCCGACTTCTACACCCGCAACGCCAACGACCGGGCCTGGATGTATGTGGTGGTCAACCCGCAGCTGCGCGCCTTCATCATGTCGGTGGACGGCGTCAGCGAATTCGCCTTCCACATCCAGATGGCCGATGACGACGCCACCGAGGCGCTGACCGAAGCCGATGCGCGGCGCCTGTTCTCGCTGGCCTACGGGCAGGACATCGAGATCGAGATCCTGTCCATGGCGACCTGGCTGGCTGGCCACGCCCTGGTGGCCGAGTCCTTCCAGCGCGGCCGCGTCCTGCTGGGCGGTGACGCGGTGCACCTGTTCACACCCACCGGCGGCCTGGGCTACAACACCGCGGTCGAAGACGCCGTCAACCTGGGCTGGAAACTGGCCGCCGTGCTCAAGGGCCAGGCCGGCGCCGATCTGCTGGAGAGCTACGAACGTGAACGCCGGCCCCTGGCGATGCGCAACACCGGCTACGCGCGTCAGTTTGCGGATTCGATCGGCCTGTACGACGCGGCCCCCGAGCTCGAAGAAGACAGCCCCGCCGGCGCCTTGGCCCGGGCGACCGCCTCGGACTACCTGAACGGCCACGTGCGCCGCGAGTTCAACATCCCGGGCGTGACCTTCGGCGGGCGCTACGACGGCAGCCCCATCATCGTGGCGGACGGCACATCTGCGCCTCCCGATGCACCGAACACCTACGTGCCCAGCGCCTGCCCGGGCGGGCGGCCGCCGCACGCCTGGCTGGCGGACGGGCGCTCACTCTACGACACCTTCCACTTCGAATGGACGCTGCTCGCGCTCGGACCCGACGCACCGGACACACGCGCTTTCGAGCAGGCGGCGCAGACCTTGGGCCTGGACCTGCAGGTGGTGCGGCATACCGCCCCGGAACTGGCATCCCTCTACGAGGCCCCCCTGGCACTCATCCGTCCGGACCAGATCGTGGCCTGGCGCGGACACGACGCCAGCACCGCCACGGCCGTGCTGGCACAAGCCACGGCACAGCGCTGAGCACTCCCGAACGGCCCCTTGCAGCCGCGCAAGCTGGCCCGGCCCATAAGCCAGGCTTATAGCGGCTCTCGCAAATCGGTATTACCCCATCGCGCGCATCGTTCCTATCATGGCCGCTCCCTACAAGAACAAGGAGACGCTGCATGAGTCAAGGAACGGGCCGGCCTGGCCCTGCTGACCCACCCGCACTGGACGCCCCCCTGCCCTACGGCGCGCCACTCACGCTGAGGCAGGCCAAGGCCATCCTGCAGGCCGCCGAAGCCGAGGCCGAGCGCTGTCACTGGCCGGTGGCCATCGTGATCGCCGATGCCAGCGGTGACGTGGTGCTGGCGCTCAAGCGCGACCAGACCCAGCATTCCAGCCTGTCCATCGCCACGGGCAAGGCACTGACCGCCGTCAACTTCCGTCGCCCGACCAAGATGTTCCAGGACGGCATCGCCGCCGGCGGCGAGGGCCTGCGCTTTCTGGCCGTACCCGGCATCACCCCGCTCGAAGGCGGCTTCCCGCTGGTGCTGGGCGGGCAGATCGTCGGCGGCATCGGCGTCTCGGGCGTGCTCTCGAGCCAGGACGCCCAGGTGGCACGCGCCGGCATGGCCGCACTGGCCTGACAGCTTTCCCTCAAAGACCAGAAACACTCAGGAGACCCCCATGCTGATACGACTCGCGAAAGTGTTGACCCTCGCCCTGCTGGCTGGCGCCCTGCCGGCGCAGGCGCAGGACAAGTTCCCCGGCAAACCCATCCGCATCGTCGTGCCCTTCGTCGGCGGCAGCCAGGTGGATATCGTGGCGCGCGAAATCGGCCGCGGTCTGCAGGCGGCCTGGGGCCAGCCCGTGGTCATCGACAACCGGCCCGGCGCGGGCGGCACCATCGGCAGCCGCCTGGTGGCCCAGGCCGACGCCGACGGCCACACCCTGCTTTTCACCTCGGCCTCGCACGCCATCAACCCCACGCTGTACAAGAAGCTGCCTTACGACACCCTGAAGGATTTCCGCGGCGTGAGCTTCGGCACCAGCGTGCCCAATGTGCTGGTGGTGGCGCCCTCGCTGGGCGTGAAGACCGCACCCGAACTGCTGGCCATGGTCCGCGCCAAGCCCGGCCAGCTCAACTTCGCCTCGGCCGGCGTGGGCAGCGGCACGCACTTCAATGGCGAGATGTTCAAGGCCATGGCCAGGCTCGACATCGTGCACGTACCCTACAAGGGCACCACGGACGCGCTGATCGACACCACGGCCGGCCGCTCGGCCTACTACTGGTCACCGCTGGGCCTGACCCTGCCCTTCATCAAGGACGGCAAGCTCCTTCCCCTGGCCGTGAGCACGGCGCAGCGCGCCTCGCTCATGCCGGATGTCCCGGTGATCTCGGAATTCGTGCCCGGCGTGGTCTACGACCACTGGTACGGCCTGGTCGCCCCCGCCAGAACGCCGACCCCCGTCGTGGAACAGATCTCCGCCGAGGTCGGCCGCATCCTGCGCTCGCCCGAGGTGCTCAAGTCGCTCGGTGCCCAGGGCGTGACACCGGCGCCGAACACGCCGGCCGAGTTCGACAAGTTCATCGCCTCCGAGATCGAGCGCCTGGGCATGGTGGTCAAGAGCGCGGGTATCCAGCTCGAATAAGGCGCGGCGCCTCACTGCACAGCGAGACGACAGTGGACCGGACGGTGGTCGACCCTTGCATGCCTGCTGCACCGGGTTTTCGCCGGGCGCGCAAGTCCATCACAATGGGCTCACGCATCCCTCAGGTCACCACCCATGAGCAGCACACCGGCAGCAGGCATCGACTACACCGAATCCGGCCATGGGCCGACCGTGCTTTTCGTGCCCGGCTCCTACAGCACGCCGGCCGCCTGGAAACCGATCCAGCGCCTGCTGCCGCCGCAGTGGCGCTGCGTGGCCACCAGCCTGTGCGGTTATGGCCAGACCGCGGAGACGCGCCGCGCCGGCGATGCCGACATGTCCCACGAGCTGCGTGTGCTGGAAGCCGTGGCCCGGCGCGTGCCGGGGCCCGTCCATCTGGTGGGGCATTCCTTTGGGGGCACGGTGGCACTGGCCGCAGCACTCAGTGGCCGGATCGAGGTCGCCAGCCTGGCGCTCTTCGAGGCCAATCCCCTGGCCCTGCTGCACCATCACGGGCACGCCGATCTGCACGCCGCCACGCGCCGCATGAGCCAGGCCTTCGAGCAGGCCGTGGCGCAGGCCGAGCACGACGCCCCGGGCCGCATCATCGATTTCTGGGGCGGGACCGGCTCCTTTGCAGCCATGCCGCCCGCCGTGCAGGACTACTGCCGCCAGAGCGCGCCGGCCAACGTGCTGGACTGGCACACCGACTTTGGCTACGACTTCAGTGGTGCCGACCTGGCGCGACTGACCCGGCCCGTGCTGCTGGTGCGTGGCGAGCAGGCCAACCCGGCCATGGTGACCATGACGCAGGTGCTGGCGGCCCATCTGCCCCAGGCACGGGCTGCAGTGGTGGCCGGTGCCAGCCACTTCCTGATCAGCACGCATGCGCAGGATTGCGCGGCGCTGCTGGCCGCGCATCTGGCGCCTCAGGCTCAGGGCGTGGGCCGCTCCGCTCCCTGACGGCCCTGGGCGCGTGCCGAGAGGAAGGCGTACAGATCGAGGATGTGCGCATTCACGCGCGGCTCGCTCTGCCAGACCGGCATGGCAAGCGGGGCATCCTTGCGCTGCATGATGACCTCGATCTGTGCCTCGCCCGCAGCCGTCCCGCTGCGCGCTTGCGTGGCCGGCTGGGTCAGGTCGTAGCGCTGCAGCACCAGGCTCACGAATTGGCGTTCACCCATGGCACGCACGCGGGGCAGCAGGTCAGGCGCGCTGGCCGTGCCGGTGGCGGCGGCTCCGTGGCAAGCGGCACACTTGTCCTGGAACACACGCCAGCCCAGGTAGACCGAGCCGGGTGCGACGGAAAGCTGAGCGACCTCCTGCGAGGCGTGGCGGTTCTGCAAGTCCACCGTGCAACCGGTCAATACGACCAGCAGCGCCACCGACACCACACCCGAACACCACGAAATTTTTTCCATCATCAGCTCCTTTGCGCTTCATGCCCGGCCCGGCTCGCCGGCCGGGTACCGCACCATTGTGTCAGCATTAGTGTTATTACAGATTGCACTGACACCGCATTTACGACATAAAACAAGCTTCCGTACGAAAGAGAGAGACCTATGAACCTAGACCTTAGCAAGCTGGACCGCCGCGGCTACCTGAAGCTGATGGGCGCAGCCGGATTGGCCGGCTCCGGCGTCGCAGCACAGGCCCAGAGCGCCTGGCCCAACAAACCCATCCGCTGGATCGTGCCCTTCGCACCCGGCGGCACCTCCAGCATCGTGGCGCGCAGCATCGCGGCGGAACTCACCAAGCAGATGGGGGCCAACTTCGTCATCGACAACAAGGGTGGTGGCGGTGGGGTGCCGGCCATGCAGGAGCTCATGCGCGCACCGGCCGATGGCTACACCATCGTCATGAGCCATATCGGCCTGATGGCGGTCAACCCGCTGATCTATCCCGATGCGGGCTACGACGTGAACAAGGACTTCGTGCCGGTCACCCTGCTCAACCGCATCCCCAGCCTGTTCTGCGTGCACAAGGACGTGCCCGTGACGGACCTCAAGTCCTTTGTGGCCTACGCCAAATCCAAGCCGGGCCAGCTCAACTACGCGTCGGCCGGCAACGCCAGTGCGGGCCACCTGGCCGTCGAGGCGCTGAAACTGAAGACCGGGATCTTCATGACCCACATCCCCTACCGCGGCACGGGTCCGGCACTGACGGACTTTCTCGCCGGCCGGGTTGATTTCTTCTCGGCGGGCACGCCGGCGCTGTTGCCGCACATCAAGAGCGGGGCGATCCGTTGCATCGGCGTGGGCTCGCCCAAGCGCATCTCCGTGCTGCCGGATGTCCCCTCCGTCAGCGAGTTCTATCCGGGTTTCGAAACCGAGCAGTGGTACGGCATCCACGCCCGCGCCGGCACCCCGCAGGCCATCATCACCCGTCTGCAGCAGGAATGCGCCAAGGCCATGAAGGCACCTGACGTGATGGCCAAGCACGACGCCGAAAGCGCCACGCCCGGCGGCGGCACGCCCAAGGAGTACGGCGATTTCGTCGCCAGGGAACAGGCCCGCTGGAAAGAAGTGGTGATCAAGGCCGGGATCAAACCGGGCTGATCATTCCCGACCGCCAAGAAAAAGCCGCCGGGCTCCAGGAGCCCGGCGGCTTTTTTCATGGGCTCAGACCAGGCGCAGGTCCACGACGATATTGCCGCGCGTGGCGTTGGAATACGGGCAGACCTTGTGGGCGGTGTCCACCAGATCCTGCGCCACGGCGCGGTCCAGGCCGGGCAGGCTCACGGCCAGGCGCACGGCGATGCCGAAACCCTGGGGGATCGGACCGATGTCGACTTCCGCGTCGATCGCGGCATCGGCCGGAACGGCCACCTTCTTCATGCCGGCCACATGCTTGACCGCGCCCATGAAACAGGCCGAGTAGCCGGCGGCGAACAACTGTTCGGGGTTGGTCGCGCCGCCGGCGCCGCCCATGGCCTTGGGCGGAGACAGCTTGACGTCGAGCAGGCCGTCGTCAGTGGTGGCACGGCCTTCGCGGCCGCCGGTGGTGTGGGCCTTGGCGGTATAGACAACTTTGTCGAGTACGGTGGGCATGGTGAGCTCCTGGGGGTGGTTGAAAGAGAGAAGAAGTCAGGCCTGCAGGCGGTCGCGCAACTGCTGGACCTGGCGGGTCAGTGCGGTGAGCTCACTCAAGGAGCACTGCGCCGCTTCGAGCATGCAGCCCGGTATCGGCGCGGCCCGGGCCTTGAGCTTGCGACCGCTGGCGGTGAGCTGGATCAAGACGCGACGCTCGTCGGCCGCATCACGCAGGCGGCTGATATAACCCGCGCTCTCCAGCCGCTTGAGCAGCGGCGTGAGCGTGCCCGAATCGAGGTAGAGGCGCTCGCCGATCTCGGAGACAGTGAGGCCATCGCGCTCCCACAGCACCAGCATGGCCACGTACTGCGGATAGGTCAGGCCCAGCGCGTCCAGATGCGGCTTGTAGGCCTTGGACATGGCGTGCGAAGCGGAGTACAGCGCAAAACAGAGCTGTTTGTCGAGTTGCAAGGCCTGGTCGGAGTAAATCTTGGCATGGGGCATGGCTTGAATTATTGATTGCAATTTAATTGCGTGCAATTCATTTGCCGGATAACCCTGTCAGAATGCGGGTTGTTTCAGCCCGGCGTTCACAGCGCCCCGAACACTGCGGGTCTGGGTTGATCTGTTCTTGCAAGGCCCTCCCATGTCGACACCTGCTCCTGCTCCTGCTCCTGCTCCTGCTCCTGCTCCTGCTCCTGCTCCTGCTCCTGCTCCTGCTCCTGCTCCTGCTCCCGCCCTCCCCCTGCGGACCCTGCTGCGGATGACCCGCCCCGGCTTCCTGAGCATCACCGTGGTCGCCGTGCTGCTGGGCATCGCGATTGCCGCCGCCTGCGGCCATGGCCCCCATGCCCTGACCGGCATGGCCACGCTCCTGCTGGCCTGTCTGGCCCATGCCGCCGGCAATGTGCTGAATGATTACCACGATGCCCTGAATGGCGCAGACGCGGCCAACACCGGCGGCATCCATCCCTACACCGGTGGCTCGCGCCTGATCCAGAACCGGGTCGTCAGCCCGCAGCAGACCCGCGAACTCTTTTACCTGCTGGCTTTCCTGCTGTGCGCTTTCGGCCTGCTGCTGGCCGTCAAGAGCACGGGCTGGGTGATCGTGCTGGGGCTGGCCGGTGTGCTGCTGACCTGGGCCTACTCGGCGCCACCGCTGGCCTTGATGAAACACGGCATGGGCGAATTCGTGGTGGCCCTGGTCTGGGGCCTGGTGGTCATCGGCGCGGATGCCGTGCAGCGCGGCAGTCTCTTCATCATCCCCGTGGTCACGGCGCTCAGTTACGCGCTGCTGGTGGGCAACATCCTGCTGATCAACGGCGTCCCCGATGCGCCGTCGGACGCACAGGTCGGCAAGCGCACGTTGGCGGTGCTGTTGGGCCCGCGCGGCGCCGCGCTGGCCTACCTGCTGATCAGCACGCTGGCCCATGGCTGGCTGGCGGGCGGCGTCTGGCTGCTCTACCAACCCGAGCCCGCCCTCTGGGGGCTGCTGTCCTGGCCCCTGTCGCTGCTGGCTTTTGTGCTGTTCTGGCGAGCGGCCCGGACACCACAGGCACTGCGCCCGGCCATCGTGCTGACCATCGCCGCCGCGCTGCTGCATGGACTGGCCATGGCGGCCGGTTTCTGGTCGATCGCCCGGTTCTGACCGTTCTTCCCAGATGTCTGAGCCAGATCAGGCCGCCGGACGAAGGCCCTCAAAAGCATTCTGGAAGAGCTGGCGCAGGGCCGTGCGCTCCAGGGGGCGCGGGTTGGGGTACTGGTTCTGCAGCGCGATGTCGCAGGCCTTGTCGAGATCGGCGGCCTTCATGCCGATGTCCTGGAGCGCCACGAGTGCACCATTGTTTTTCGCCAGGTCGTAGACCGCCTGCGCGGCACTGGCGCCGCCGAGCGAGCGCCGGATGCGCGCCATGGCCTGCGGCGCATGCTGGCTGTTGTAGGCCAGCGCGTGCGGCAGCACGATGGTGTGGGTCTCGGCATGCGGCAGGTTGAAACTGCCGCCCAGGGTGTGGCAGAGCTTGTGGTGCAAGGCCATGCCCACGTGGCCCAGTACGGTGCCGCACAGCCAGGCGCCATACAGCGCATCGGCACGCGCAGCCATGTCGCGCGCGTCCTGCACGATGGCCGGCAAGGCGCGACCCAGGGCGGCGATGCCCTCCTCGGCCATCAGGTCCATGATGGGGTTGCTGTCCACCGCGTACAGGCCTTCGGCCGCATGGGCGATGGCGTTGATGCCGCTGGTGACACTCAAGCCCACGGGCAGGCTCAGCGTGAGTTCGGGGTCGTAGATCACGGTACGCGGCAGCACGCGCAGGTCGCGCCCGGTCTTCTTGAGACCGGCCTCGGTGATGCCGTAGATGGGGGTCATCTCCGAACCGGCATAGGTGGTGGGGATGGCCAGGATGGGCAGGCCCGAATCCAGTGCAATGGCCTTGCCCAGGCCTGTGGTGGAGCCGCCGCCGATGGCCACCGCGCAATCGGCCCCGAGCTGCTTCGCCACTTCGCGCGCTTCACGCGCAGTCTCGATGGGGACGTGCATGACCGCACGGTCGAACACACCGGCCGCACGCGCACCCAGCAGATCCGCCACCCTCTCGGCCGAAGCCCGCTGCTCGGGCGTGGACAACACCAGCGCGCGCTTGCAGCCCAGGGCATCGATCTCCTTGGCCAGCTGGGAGAGGGAGCCCGCGCCGAAAACGACGCGCGCGGGCTGGGCGGTGTAGACGAAATTTTTCACGGCAAGCTCCAAACGACAAATATGCCACGCGCACCAGAGTCCATGCGGGGAACGCCGTGGAACCGGCTTCGCCGGGCCACTGGCGTTGCCCCGTGCAAGGGGGGAGGTGGCGCAGCCGCCACGGGGGTGTTCATAGTTTCGGGTTCAGGCCCGCGCCGCGTTCCAGCACCTTGATGATGGCCGCGTAATCGTCCAGGCCATTGCCCTGCACCACGGCGGCGTGCATGAGCTTTTGGGTCATCGCTGTCTGCATCAGGGGCACGTTGCTGGCGGCACCGGCGGCCAGAATCAGGTCCAGGTCCTTGATCATCTGCTCCACCGTGAAGGTGGGCGTGAAGTCACGCCGGCTCAGCTGCTCGGACTTGGCCTTGACGATGGGCGAGGCCACGGCGCTGGCACTCAGCACCTGCCACATGGCCTGCCAATCCAGCCCGCCCTTGCGACCCAGGGTCAGCGCCTCGGCCAGCATGGCGCTGGTCTGGGCGATCATGAGGTTGACCACCAGCTTCATCAGGCGCGCCTGCTCGGCCTCACCCAGGTAGAAGTGGTTGGGGCCCAGGGTCTTGAGCAAGGGCAGCATCTGCTCGTAGGCGACCCGCGGGCCGGAAGCCAGCACGGTGAGCTGCGCGGCCTCGGCCATCTTGTTGTTGCCCGAGACGGCGGTGCGCAGATAGGCCAGACCTCTGCCCTCCAGCGCCTGGGCCACCTCGGCCGAGGCCTGCAGCGACACGGTGCTGGTATCGACATAGACCGTGCCGGGCCGGGCGGCGGACACCACCTGGGCGGCGACCGCGCGCAAGGCCGCGTCGTGCGGCAGCGAGGAAAAGATGGCGTCGGCCGCCGCCATGGCAGCCGATGCATCGCTGGCCAGGACCAGGCCCTGCTCCTGCGCCAGCTCGCAACGTTCGTCGCAGGGGTCACTGACGGTCAAGGCGTGCCCGGCAGCGGCCAGGTGGCCGGCCATGGGCAGGCCCATCTTGCCGATGCCGGTGAAATGGATCTTCATGGGGAGGTCCGTCTCACTGAGCCTTCAGGTTGGCCGCCCTGACGATGCGTGCGGCCACCTCCATCTCGCTCCTGATGTAGGCATTGAAGGCCTCGGGGCTCAGGGGAAAGGGGTCGGCACCCAGCTTGGCCATGCGCTCTTTGAGCTCGGGGCTGCTCAAGGCCTTGAGCGCCTCTTCGTTGAGCTTCTTGATCACGGCCGCCGGAGTGGCCGCGGGCACGATCATGCCGACCCACAGGGTGTAGTCGGAAGCGGGCAGACCCGCTTCGATGCTGGTGGGAACGTCCGGCAGGGTGGAGGCGCGCATCTTGGTGCTGACCGACAGGGCCTGCAGGCGGTTGTCGCGGATCAGCGGCAGGGCCGAGGCCAGGGGCGCGAAGAACCAGTCGTTGGAGCCGCCAATGACGTTGTTCATCGCATCGGGGGTGCCCTTGTAGGGCACGTGCAACGCGTCGATGCCGGCCTGCAGGCGGAAGATCTCGGCGTTCATGTGCGTGCCGCTGCCGATGCCGGCCGAGGCGTAGTTGAATTTGCCCGGGCTGGCCTTGACCGCTGCAATCAGATCGGCCTGGGTCTTCCAGCCCTTGCTTGGCTGCGCCACCAGCACATTGGGTATGGCGGCCAGGGCGGTCACGCCCGTCAGGTCCTTGAGCGTGTCGTAGCCGGGGTTGGGATACAGCGCCGGGTTCAGCGCATGGGCCGAGGAATGCACGAGGATGGTGTAGCCGTCGGCCTCGCTCTTGGCCACCTGGGCCGCGGCGATGGTGCCGCCAGTGCCGAGCTTGTTCTCGATGACGATGGGCTGACCCATGCTGCGGCTCATGGACTCGCCCACGGTGCGCGCGACGATGTCGGTGGCGCTACCCGCGGTAAAGGGCACGATGAACTTGATCGGTTTGGCCGGGTAACCCTGGGCCAGCGAGCTGCCAGCCAACAGCAGCGCGACCATGGCCGTAAGCAGATGTTTCATGATTTGTCTCCTTGGATTGCAACAGGCACAACTACAAAATTCAATGCTTCGGCCCGACGTCCGGACCTCGGTTCAACGGGCGACCGCAGCGGGGGCGATCCCCCCCGTCATGCCGGCCATGAACTGGCTTTGCCCCATGCCGATGAGCCGGTTCCAGCGCTGTTGCCCCATGGTCAGGCCTATGAAGAAACCCAGTTCCACGATCTGCGGCGTTTCGAAGTGTGCATTGAGACCGGCCCACAGCTCATCAGTGGACTCGAGACCCCAGGTGATGGCCTCGGCCAGGCGCAGCGCAGCTTTCTGGCTCGCCGTGTAACGCGCGGATTTGTCAAAATCCAGCAGGTCCTTCACATCGTCTTCCAGCAGGCCCTGCGCCTGCGCTTTCATGGAACGCTGGTTGCCGCAATAGTTGCAATTGACCGCCTGCGACACGTACAGGCGGCACAGCTCCTTGATCGCGTGATCGCACACGCCCTCCACAAAGGTGTCGTTCCATGCGTTGGTGAAGGCCCAGAACACCTTGGGCACGTGAGCCCGGATGGCGTGGCTCTCCGGTCGGGGCGCACCTTCACGGGCGGCGCGCTCGAACTCAGCCATCATCGCCGGGTCGGTGATGGCTTCCGGCTTGATATAGGGAATGCGCTGCGGATGGCTCATGCTCAATGCCCTTTCTTGTTCAGACGGCGCGAACCGCCTGGATGGCTTTCTCGAAATGGGAAAGGTCAAGGTACTTGTCCGCGGCAGGCGGGGTGCCGCCCCACATGCCCTCCATCTCGGCACGGATGGCCAGCACGGCGCGAAAACCTTCTGTATTGAAGCGGGCGTCCGGCGCGAGACCGGCGCCCGGTGTCAGCAGCGCCTCGTAGGTGCCGGCAGCGGCCACCGGGTCGAGCTTGAAGCTGCGCATCAGCAGATCGATCATCGGCGTACGGTGGCCAGGGTTCATCACCAGGCGCTGACCTTCGATATACGCCGCCAGATAGTCTTGCAGCAGCCCCGCATGGGCGCTCGCCCAGCTGCGCAGCACGAAAGCGCCGGTCGCCTGGTAGGGCCCCAGCAAGGCGAACTGGCTGCCCAGGCTCTTGAGGCCCTGCTGGCGCACCGTGAAGGAAAAAGGCGGATTGATCATGGCCGCCGCCAGCTGCGGATCGGCCACCATGGCCGCAGCGCGCGGGCCGGTGCCGCCGGCCAGGCGCACGGTGTAGTCACGTCCTTCCAGCAGGCCGTGGTTCTTGAGGATCTTCTTGGCCACCAGGGCAAAGGCCGTGTTGGGCGCATCGACAGCCAGCACCTTGCCGCGCAGATCGGCGATGGTCTTGATCTCCGGGCGCACCATGAACTCGTTCATGCCGGCGTCGCCGCCCAGCACGATGACCACGTCCTGCCCCGCCTCCACCATGGCCACGGCGTTGTCCACCGCGGCGTGGGCGATGTCAAAGCTGCCCGCAGCCAGGCCGGCGCGCTGTGCATCGGAGTTCGGCGTGGGCTGGACCTCCAGCGCCAGGCCGCGCCGCGCAAAAAATCCGGCCTCCTGCGCCGCGAGCAGCGGCAGGTTGCTGGAGGTATTGAAGATATTGACGCGCAGTAGCTGCATGGGCAGAGGTCTCGCATGGGTTCGGAACGCCCCGGTGCATTCGGGCACGGGGGGATACGGGCGGCCAGGGTCTTACTTGGGCGCGTCTTTCATGATGACGCTGAGGGTCGTGTGCTCTTCACGGATGAAGGCGTCAAAGCGCTCGGGGCTCATCGGCATCGGTTCGCCACCGAGCTTGGCCATGCGCTCCTTCACATCGGGCTGGGCCAGGGCCTTGCTGACCTCCTGGTTGAGCTTGTTGACGACCTCACGCGGCGTCTTGGCCGGCGCCAGCAGGCCGATCCAGAAGTCGAACACGAAGCCGGGCACGCCGGCTTCAGACACCGTGGGCACGTCCGGCAAGGCCGAGGAGCGCTGCGCCGTGCTGACCGCCAGGGCGCGCATGCGGTTGTCGCGGATCATCGGGATGGAGGAGAGCACGGGCGTGAACATGAAGTCGACACGACCGGCCACCGTCTCGGTGATGGTCTCGGGTGTGCCCTTGAAGGGGATGTGGGTGGCCTGCAGGCCCGTGACGGCGCGGAACTTCTCGGCGTTCACGTGGGTGGCGCTGCCCGTGCCGGCCGAGGCGTAGTTGAGCTTGCCGGGATTGGCCCTGGCTGCGGCGATCAGATCCTGCACGTTCTTGATGGGGCTGCCCGCGCCGACCACCAGCACATTGGGCAGCGAGGCCAGCGGCGTGATGCCGGCAAAGTCGCCCACGGTGTCGTAGCTCAGGCCCGGGTAGAGCACCGGGTTGACCACATGGCCGGTGGACACCACCAGCAGGGTGTAGCCATCGGGCTCGCTCTTGGCCACGAAGGCCGAGCCGACCGTGCCGCCGGCACCGGGTTTGTTCTCGACGATCACGGTCTGGCCCCAGGCCGTGCCGAGCTTCTCGCCCACGATGCGCGCCATGATGTCCGTGGCGCTGCCGGGCGTGAACGGCACGACGATGCGGATCGGTTTGCTCGGATAAGCCTGCGCGAGCGCCAGGCCGGCACTCAGCAGCAGCGCTGCAGAAATAAGAACACGTTTCATGTCTGTCTCCTTTGATAGGTATGGCTCGAACACTCACCGCTGCCCTCGGCCTCCAGGCGTAGGCAGCTTGCTTTTTTTCTTATCGCGACAAGCCCAACGCCGTCGTGATCTTGCGGCCCGAAGCCTGCAGCGCGGCAAGCTTGGGGGCCAGGTCCACATCGACCAGTTTCCCGTGACGCTTCTTCCAGCGCCCGGCCACCATCACGCTGTCGATATTGGCCAGCGTGGTCTGCATCACCACCGTGCTCACGGGGTCGTGCACGGGCTGCATGTTCAGATCGTCAGCGCGGACCAGCACCAGGTCGGCCTGCTTGCCCGCGGCCAGGGTGCCGATGCGATCGAGCTGGCCCAGCATGCGCGCGCCTTCCACCGTGACCCAGGACAGGGCTTCGCGCGTGGTGACGGTGGAGGTGGGCGGGATCGTGCCGTGCAGCTCACGGTAGGCCACGTTGTCCAGGCTGCGCTGCATGCCCAGGGCCACGCGCGCTTGCGTCAGCATGTCGCCGCTGAGCACGCTCTCCAGGTCCACGCCCAGCGAAGGCGCCTTGCCCAGGGCACGCAGGCGCCCCGTGATGGGGTGACCGTGACCTTGAGTCATCTCGTTCTCGGCCGCGGCGGAGAAGCTCATGCCGAGTTCGCAGAAGCGCTGGAGCTGCGCGTCGCTCAGGGCATGGCCGTGCACGATGTTGATCTGCGGGCCCAGCAGACCCTCGGCCTCGAGCTTTTCCCAGCCGTCCGGCGTACGCGCGGCACCACCGCCCTGGTGCAGGGAACCGATGATGCCCAGCTCCTTCACCATGCGGAAGTCGTGCAGGGCCACGTCCAGCGTGGAATAGTGCGGACCCAGAACAGCCGCATGCACGCTGAGCAGCGCATGGCCCTGATGTTTCTTCAGCAGGCGCTCGACTTCGGCGCGCGGGTGCGGCACTTCCCAGAAGGGGCGCTCACCCGGTTTCGGATCGGGCTTGGGCGTGCCATGGAAGAAGGCGGCACGGATGCCGCTTTCCAGCAGCCCCTGAACCGCCGCGTCGTTGTGCGCCGGGGTCTTGTTGTTGTGGCACCAGTCGCCCAGGGTGGTGGTGCCGCAATTGAGCTGGTTCAGCGCGCCCACCAGCGTGGCGATGTGCAGGTCCTGCGGCTCGAATACCGTGGCCAGGCCCGCGTGCATGTTCTTGAAATACTCCAGCAGCGTCCAGTTGGCGGCCAGGCCGCGCAAGGCCGTCTGCCAGGTGTGCATGTGCGCATTGATCAGCCCAGGGATGACGATGCAGCCCGTGGCATCCACCACCTGCACATCGTCGGCCTGGATCGTGGGCGCGATCTCCGTGATGCGATCACCCGTCACCAGCACGTCGGCGCGTGGCAGGTCGCCCAACGCGTCCATGGTGATGACGGTCGCGCCGCGGATCAGGGTGCGCGCTGCACACATGGCTTAACTGCTCAGGCCGTCAGGAATCTGCAGGTTCAGCGGCTTGATCTGCAGGCCGGCGTCGTTGGCCGTTTCCTGCAGCAGGATGGCGAAGTCCACGTTGTCATGACCGTGGCCCACCATGCGTGCGATCGACTCGCGCGTGGCCGCCGCCGAGGGCATGGGCACGCCGTGGGCCTTGGCCGCGCTCATGCCCAGGTCCATGTCCTTGAGCAGGAGCTTCGGCGTGAAGGTGACCTGGTCGAAATTCAGATTGCTCAGCACGGGCGTCTTGTAGCGCGTGTACATGGAGCCCAGCACCGAATCGTTGATGCTTTCAAGAAACACGTTGCGGGGGATACCGGCCTTCTCGGCCAGCACGGTGATCTCGCAGAGGTTCTGGATGATCACCCCGAACATGGTGTTGTGCGCGATCTTCCAGATGCGGGCCAGTTCACCCTCGCCCACCCACATGACCTTGCGTGCCATGGCCTGCAGATAGGGCTCGACCTGCTCGTACAGCGCCTTGGGGCCGGACGACACCGTGAGAAGCTTGCCGGCCTTGGCCACTTTGGCATTGCCCGAGACCGGGGTGCACAGATACCCCACACCCATGCCTTCGAGCTTCTCGCGGATCTCGGCCGAGCCTTCCTGGGAGATGGAGGAGCTGTCCACCACGATCTTCGGCTTCTTGGCGCCGGTCACGAGGCCGCCGGGGCCAAACAGCACCTCCTTGAGGTCGTCGGTGGTGGAGACCATGGTGAAGACCACGTCGCAGCCAGCCAGGTCGATCTTGTTCGTTTCGATCTTGGCACCGTACTCGGCCAGGTGTGCGGCCTTGGAGGCGGTGCGGTTCCAGACGTGGACGGCATGGCCGGCCTTCAGCAGCTTGGTCACCATCGCCTCGCCCATGCGGCCCAGGCCGATCCAGCCGATTTTCTTGCTCATCAAAAAGTCTCCTCGTTCATGCGTAGTGGATGCGTCGCATCCTGAATCCCGCAGTGTTGAGCAAAGACGGTCCGAGGACAAGGCGGCCTGGGAAAATCAGTTTTCCGGTGAATGAAATAAAGCCGGGCAAGGCCCGGCTTTATCTAGGGTCAAACCCGCTTACGACGTTCAGACGCGCTCGATGATCACCGCAATGCCCTGCCCCACGCCTATGCACATGGTGCACAGGGCGTAACGGCCGCCGCTCTTGTGCAATTGGTTCAAAGCGGTCGTGGCGAGACGTGCGCCCGAAGCGCCCAGCGGGTGGCCCAGGGCGATGGCACCGCCATTGGGGTTGACGCGGGGATCGTCGTCGCGCACACCCAGCTGGCGCAGCACGGCCAGGCCCTGGGCGGCAAAGGCCTCGTTGAGCTCGATCACGTCCATCTGCGCCATGGTCAGGCCCGTGAGGGCCAGCACCTTTTGCGTGGCGGGCGCAGGGCCTATGCCCATGATGCGCGGCGCCACACCGGCGGTGGCCATGCCCACGATGCGCGCGCGCGGCGTCAGGCTGTACCGCTTCGCGGCAGCCTCATCGGCAAGCAAGAGGGCGCAGGCGCCGTCGTTCACGCCCGAAGCGTTGCCCGCCGTCACCGTGCCGCCTTCGCGCACGATGGGCTTGAGCTTGGCCAGCGCCTCCAGCGAGGTCTCGCGCGGGTGCTCGTCCTTGCTGATCACGATGGCCTCACCCTTTTTCTGCGGGATGGTCACGGGCGTGATCTCGGCGTCGAAATAGCCCGCCTTCTGCGCGGCCACGGCCTTGAGCTGCGAGGCCAGGGCCATCCTGTCCTGGTCTTCGCGGTTGATCTTGTATTCGTCAGCCAAGTTCTCGGCCGTCTCGGGCATGGAGTCGGTGCCGTACTTCTGCTTCATGCGTTTGTTCACGAAGCGCCAGCCGATGGTGGTGTCGAAGATCTCGGCACTGCGGCTGAAGGCGCTCTCGGCCTTGCCCATCACAAAAGGCGCGCGGCTCATGCTCTCCACGCCGCCGGCGATCATCATCGTGGCCTCGCCGGCCTTGATGGCGCGCGCGGCGCTGCCCAGCGCGTCCAGGCCCGAACCGCAGAGGCGGTTCACGGTGGAGGCCGGCACCTCGGGCGGCAGACCCGCCAGGAGGGCCGCCATGCGCCCCACGTTGCGGTTGTCCTCGCCGGCCTGGTTGACGCAACCGTAGATCAGGTCGGTCAGGGCCGCCCAGTCCACCTTGGGGTTGCGCGCCATCAGTGCGGCGATCGGAATGGCGCCCAGGTCGTCGGTGCGCACGCTGGAGAGCACGCCGCCGTAACGGCCGAAAGGGGTACGGATGGCATCGCAGATGTAGGCCTGGTTCATGTTCGTTCCTTTTTCATTGCGCGATCGGCAGGCCGATCATTGTTTCCAGTTCGGCGTGGCTCAGTCCGTCGACGAGGTCGACGAGCTTGAGACCCTGTGGCGTGCAGTCCAGCGTGCAGACATCGGTGTAGACGCGCTTGACGCAGGCAATGCCGGTCAGCGGGTAGCTGCAGGCCTGCACGATCTTGCTCTCGCCCTGTTTGGTCAGCAGATCCATCATCACCCAGGTCTGCCTGGCGCCGACCGCCAGGTCCATGGCGCCGCCCACGGCGGGGATCGCGTCCTTCTCGCCCGTGTGCCAGTTGGCCAGGTCACCCGTGGCAGACACCTGGAAGGCGCCCAACACGCAGATGTCCAGGTGGCCGCCGCGCATCATCGCGAAGCTGTCGGTGTGGTGGAAGTAGGAGCCGCCGGGCAGCAGCGTGACCGGCTGCTTGCCGGCGTTGATGAGGTCGTAGTCTTCCTGTCCCGCAGCCGGTGCCGGGCCCATGCCCAGCAGGCCGTTTTCGCTGTGCAGCAGCACCTCGCGCGCTTTCGGAATGTGGTTGGCCACCAGCGTGGGCTGGCCGATGCCGAGATTGACCACCGCGCCCTCGGGGATGTCCTGGGCCACACGCGCAGCCAATTGGTCTTTGCTACGTTTTTGATAGCTCATGTTCATGCTGCCTTCTTGAAACCGCCCGCCTGGGTCGCTTGACGGGGAATCTTCACGATCTTGCTGACGTAGATGGCCGGCGTGACCACGGCCTCGGGGTCGAGCCCGCCGAGCTCGACGAGCTCGTGCACGCTCGCGATCGTCTGCTGGCAGGCCATGGCCATGCTGGGGCCGAAGTTACGCGCCGTCTTTCGGTAGGTCAGGTTGCCCCAGCGGTCGCCACATTCGGCCTTGATCAGCGCCACGTCGCCGTGGATGGGCTGCTCCAGCACATACCCCTTGCCGGCTATCACGCGCGTCTCCTTGCCCTGGGCCAACTCGGTGCCGTAGCCGGTGGGCGTGAAGAAGCCGCCGATGCCGGCACCGGCCGCACGGATACGCTCGGACAGATTGCCCTGGGGCACGAGCTCCAGCTCCAGCTTGCCACTGCGGTAAAGACCGTCGAAGACAAAACTGTCGGCCTGGCGCGGGAAGCTGCAGATGATCTTGCGCACGCGGCCCGTGGCCAGCAAGGCGGCCAGGCCCGTTTCGCCGTTGCCGGCATTGTTGTTGACCACGGTCAGGTCTTTCGCGCCCTGCGCGATCAGGCCGTCGATCAGCTCCAGCGGGATGCCCGCCGTGCCAAAGCCGCCGATCATGACGGTGGAACCGTCCTTCACGCCGGCCAGCGCCTCAGCCACCGAGGCCGCAATCTTGTTGATCATCGAATCCGCTCCTGTTCGTATTACGAACATTTGTTCGTATAATGAATTCTAATCCAAGCCCCCGCCACCTTCCCCATGTCCCCTGCCACGCCCGCGACAGCGCCCCAGCCCGGCGACAGCTATGTGCAGTCCTTCGCACGCGGGCTGGAGGTGATCCGATCCTTCAGCGCCGAGACGCCGCAACAGACGCTCAGCGAGGTGGCGGCGCGCACCGGCCTCACGCGTGCCGGCGCCCGCCGCATCCTGCTCACGCTGCAGACGCTGGGCTATGTGGAAAGCGACGGCCGGCTCTTTCGCCTGACCGCGCGCATCCTGGACCTGGGTTTTGCCTACCTGTCCTCCATGCCGATCTGGAACCTCGCCGAGCCGGTGATGGAGGCGCTGGCGGAAGAAGTGAAGGAGTCCTGCTCGGCCGCGGTCCTCGAAGGCACGGACATCGTCTACGTGCTGCGCGTGCCCACCCACAAGATCATGCGCAACACCCTGGGCGTGGGCTCGCGCCTGCCCGCCTACTGCACCTCGCTGGGCCGGGTGCTGCTGGCCGACCTGAGCGACGATGAATTGATGAAACGGCTGAAGGCCTCACGCCCCAAGGCCCTGACCAGGCACACGGTCACTGACCTGGACGCCCTGCTGGCCAAGGTCCAGCAGGTACGCCGCCAGGGCTGGTGCCTGGTGAACCAGGAACTGGAGGAGGGCCTGATCTCGCTGGCCGCGCCCATCACGAACCGTGCCGGCCGCTGCATCGCCGCGCTCAACATCAGCGGCCAGGCCAACCGCACCAATGCCAAGGTGGCACAGGAAACCCTGCTGCCCGCCCTGCTGCAGGCAGCGCGCACGATCTCGCAACGCCTCAGCTGAGCCCCCCGGATAATTGCGGCCATGATGTTCCAGCCCTCCCAAGCCGATGTGCGCCGCTTCTTCTGCGGCGTTTACGCCAAGTCCCGTGCCGGCCAGCCCCTGGAAGCCATAGAGCTGCTGGCCAGCCAGTGGATAGACGAGCACCCCGAGTACCACGCAGAGTTCGCCGACCTGGACGGGGCCCTGAAGCGCATGGCACAGGCCGAGTCAGGCCGCGAGAACCCGTTCCTGCACCTGTCCATGCACCTGTCGATCAGCGAGCAGTGCAGCATCGACCAGCCGCGCGGCATCCGCCAGGCCGTGGAACTGCTGGCGGCCAGGCGCAATGACCTGCACGCGGCCCACCACGAGGTGATGGACTGTCTGGGCCGCATGGTCTGGGAAAGCCAGCGCGCGGGCCGCCCGCCGGATGGCGCGGCCTATATCGATTGCGTGCAGCAACACGCCACCAAAGACTAGTACTGCAAACCAGAGGTAGAGGAACATGATGAAAGCGATGGATTCGTGGGCAGGGCCAGGCGCAAACCACAGCCCTAGCGTTCGCTATGGCGAGGATTTGCAACGCGGCCATGCGCGCGAAGGCGCGCTTTCATGTTTCGATACTTCTGGGGCGCAGTACCAGGGCCAGGACCTCAGGGCCCCATCAAAAAAGCCGCTCAAGGAGCGGCTTTTTTGTGTGGGCTGCGAAGAACCGTTTCAGCGGAACTTCTTCTGCGGCACGGTCTTGAGGTCACCCGGCAGGCTGCTGACGTAGCCAGCCAGTTCCTTCAACTCGGCATTGGAGAACTGCTTGGCGATGCCGCCCATGATGCCATTGGCACGGCCCCAGGTCGCGTTGCCTTCGGTCTTGTAGGACTTGAGCGCGACGAACAGGTAATCAGCCGGCTGGCCGCCGACCTTGGGATAGCTCGGGTCGATCGGCTTGTTGAAGTTGTCGCCGTGGCAAGCCACGCAACCGCCCTTGTTCAGCAGCTCGGCCACCTTGGCCGAGGGAGCGGGTGCTGCCTTGGCCGGGGCCGCAGCGCCGCCCGTGCCATGGTCTTCATAGTAGGCCGCCACGTCGGCGATGTCCTGGTCCGTCAGGCTCTCGGCAATGGCGCGCATGGACGGGTGCTTGCGCTCGCCCTTCTTGTAGGCGTTCAGGGCGGAGGCGATGAACTTGGCGTTCTGGCCCGAGATCATGGGCACGCGATAGATCTCCGGGAAGCTGGCCTGGTAGCCCGGAATGCCGTGGCAGCCGATACACATGGCGATCTTTTTCTCGCCGGCCTTGGCATCACCCTTGACGTCCTGGGCATGGGCGGAAAATGCCGTCGCAGAAGCGACAAGCAGGGAAGAGAGCGTCAGCAACAGTTTGTTCATTTTGCGAGGACAATCAGCCTGTGGTTGATATAAATCAGCCTGACATTATATCTTTCGCCACTCCCCGGGTTTACCCGCACCAGAACGCCCCTGTCGCCCATGAAATTCCAAGGAACCTCGAATTACGTCGCCACCCAGGATCTGATGCTGTCGGTCAACGCCGCCATCACGCTCAAACGGCCCCTGCTGGTCAAGGGCGAGCCCGGCACCGGCAAGACCATGCTGGCCGAGGAAGTGGCCGCAGCCCTCAAGCTGCCGCTGCTGCAGTGGCACATTAAGTCCACCACCAAGGCCCAGCAGGGCCTGTACGAGTACGACGCGGTCAGCCGGCTGCGCGACAGCCAGCTGGGCGAGGAGAAGGTCAAGGACATCCACAACTACATCGTCAAGGGCGTGCTCTGGCAGGCCTTCACGGCTGACCAGCCCGTGGCCCTGCTGATCGACGAGATCGACAAGGCCGACATCGAATTCCCCAACGACCTGCTGCGCGAAATCGACCGCATGGAGTTCTACTGCTACGAGACGCGTGAACTCATCAAGGCCAAGCACCGCCCCCTGGTTTTCATCACCTCCAACAACGAGAAGGAACTGCCCGACGCCTTCCTGCGCCGCTGCTTCTTCCACTACATCAAGTTCCCCGACGCCGAGACCATGGCCAAGATCGTGGCCGTGCACTTTCCCGGCCTCAAGCAGGAACTGCTGGGTGCGGCCATGAAGACCTTCTTCGACGTGCGCAACCTGCCGGGCCTGAAGAAAAAGCCCTCCACCAGCGAGCTGCTGGACTGGCTCAAGCTGCTGCTGGCCGAGGACATCCCGGCCGAAGCCCTGCACAGCAAGGACGAGAAGGTGGCCGTACCACCGCTGGTGGGCGCCCTGCTCAAAAACGAACAGGACGTGAGCCTGTTCGAGAAGCTGGTCTTCATGCAACGCAACAACCGCTGAGGCCCGGGCGATGACGAACAAACTCCTGCTCGAAGGCCTGTCCGACGCCGTCGGTTTTGTCGGCGGTGCCCTGGCTGGCTACTGGGCCGGCCACCTGCTGGGCTGGGACCTGTTTGCCGAGGGCTACGGCAACGCCAGCATCGGCGCCATCCTGCTGGTGGGCCTGGGCGGCGGACTGGGCCTGCAGCTGGCGCGCCGCTGGTTGCGCAGCCGCAAGGGCAGCGGAGCCTGAGATGGCTTTCGTCGAGCCCGTCACCCTGGCACAACGTGGCGTGCAGCTGGTGCCGCTGGGGCCCGAACACGAAGCCGGCCTGCGTGCCGCAGCAGCGGACGGTGAACTCTGGAACCTGCGCGTGACCGGCGTGCCCCGGCCCGAGGAAACCAGTGGCTACATCGAGACCGCGCTGAAGATGCGCGAGGACGGCAGCCGCTTTGCCTTCGCCGTGCTGGACGAACTCAGCGGCCGTGTGCTGGGTAGCACCAGCTACCACGACATCCTGCCGGCCGTGAAACGGGTGGAGATCGGCTACACCTGGTACGCCAAAAGTGCGCAGCGCACCCACGTCAACACCACCTGCAAACTGCTCATGCTCGCGCACGCCTTCGATACCCTGGGCTGCCACGTCGTGGGCTGGCGCACCGACAATTTCAACCACGCCTCACAGGCCGCCATCGAGCGCCTGGGTGCGAAAAAAGACGGCGTGATCCGCGGCCACGCCCTGCGCCGCGACGGCACCATCCGCGACACCGTGATGTACAGCTTGGCGCAAGGCGAGTGGCCCGAGGTCCGGGCCCAGCTGCTGTACCTGCTGGATAAACCGCGTTGAAGAGGAGTTTGTCATGCTGATCGACTTCTTCTACACCCTGCGCGCCGCCAAGCTGCCGGTCTCGGTCAAGGAGTACCTGACCCTGCTGGAGGCGCTCAAGGAAGGCGTGGTCGGCCCCAAGGCCGTGCCGGACAACGACGCCGCCACCTCCGCTTACTCGATCGACGACTTCTACTACCTCAGCCGCACCTCCCTGGTGAAGGACGAGAAGCACTACGACAAGTTCGACCGTGCCTTCTCCGCCTACTTCAAGGGCGTGGAGATGCTGACCGACTTCACCAAGGACATTCCCCTGGAGTGGCTGCGCAAGAACCTGGAGCTCAACCTGAGCCCCGAGGAGAAGGCCGCCATCGAGAAGATGGGCTGGGACGAACTCATGGAAACGCTCAAGAAGCGTTTCGAGGAACAGAAGGAACGCCACGAAGGCGGCAGCAAGTGGATCGGCACGGGCGGCACCAGCCCCTTCGGCGCCAACGGCTACAACCCCCAGGGCATCCGCATCGGCCAGGACAAGAGCCGCAACAAGAGCGCCATCAAGGTCTGGGACCAGCGCGCCTACAAGGACTACGACGACACCCAGGAACTGGGCACGCGCAACATCAAGGTCGCACTCCGCCGCCTGCGCCGCTTTGCGCGGGAAGGCCATGAGCTGGAGCTGGACCTGCCCGACACCATCCGCGCCACGGCCGAAAACGCGGGTTACCTGGACATCAAGATGGTGCCCGAGCGCCACAACAACGTGAAGGTACTGCTGCTCATGGACGTGGGCGGCACCATGGACGAGCACATCGCGCGCGTGGAGGAGCTCTTCAGCGCCACCAAGACCGAGTTCAAGCACCTGGAGTTCTATTACTTCCACAACTGCGTCTATGACTTCATGTGGAAGAACAACCGCCGGCGCTACAGCGAGAAGTTCCCGACCTGGGACATCATCCGCAAGTACAACAAGGACTACAAGCTGATCTTCGTGGGCGACGCCACCATGAGCCCCTACGAGATCCTGCAGCCCGGCGGCAGCGTGGAATACAACAACGAGGAAGCCGGCGCCGAATGGCTGCAGCGCCTCACCCACGCCTTCCCCAAGTTCGCCTGGATCAACCCCGAACCCCAGGGCGTCTGGCAATACCGCCAGAGCATCAGCATCATCCAGCAGCTGACCAGCAACCGCATGTACCCGCTGACCATCAAGGGCATCGAGGAAGCGATGCGCCTGCTGACGAAATAGGAAGCAGAGGCCAGCCCGCGCAATACGCGGTTGAACCTTCCTTCCCTCCGCGGGCGGAGGGAGGCCGGGAGGGAGGTGCCCACATACGGCCACAAGGTGGCTGGGACGTCGCCATTTACAATGGCGAGGTCCCAGCCACCGTAGTTCAATGGATAGAACGGCCCCCTCCTAAGGGGCAGATACAGGTTCGATTCCTGTCGGGGGCACCAGACCCCTACTTGATCGGTACCGCGCTGGTCGCGGTCGGTGGACCGATGTCCTGGAAGGGTCCTAGCGGGTTGCGGGTCACTTCCTTCTCGTCGATCGCAGGCTGGCCGCTCACCGAGCGGTAGACCACCAGGTCATTCACCATCAGGACCACGGCATTAAAACGCCAGCCCGTCGTCTCCGTGCGGCGCTGGAAATTGAGGAAATCGGCCCAGAAACTGCCCTTGCGCTGCTTCGCGATCTTGGCTCCGATGATGTCCAGCCCGTGGCAGGCATCACGCGACTCCAGGCACAGCACAATGCCCGTATCCAGATCCTCGCGCTTGAGAATGGCACTGGGCAGAAACCGACGGGCCACATCAGCATGGGTCAACCGGGTCGTGTTCGGATGTTTGTCCGGATTGAAGCCGCTTTTCTCCAGCGCCGCCCTGTCGCTTTTCATCGGCACCAGCGCCTCGACGGCCAGGCGTGCCTCGTCGTAGCTCATGAACGGCGTCGTGTTGGTGTAAGCCTCAGGCAACCAGGTCGCGCACCCGCTCACCAGAACGCACAGGGCTAGCGGTAAAACAAACCTCTGCATCACGCTGCATCCCGATCGTGTGGTCGATGGCATATTCTGACATTCTGGTCCCGTTTCCGGACCGCAAGGAGTTCACCATGCCGAGATTGCTGTTCCCGCGCGCATTGCGCTTCGCCTGCGCTGCTGCCCTTCTGCTCAACCTGTGCGCGGCGGCACCGGCCTGGGCCCAGGGCAAGGTGGTGCAGACGCCGTACAAAAATCCCAAGGCACTGGTCGACGTGTTCCTCGACGATCCAGCCAAGCTCGGGGCCGCCCTCTACTGGGTGCGCGGCCTGGTCAACCCGCTGACCGAGGCGCCCTACAGCATGTTCCCGGAGGACATGAGCATCATCGTGCTCATGCACGGCACCGAGATCGTGACGCTGGCGAAGAAGAACCAGGAGCGTTACCAGGAGGTGCTGCAGCGCATGCGCTACTACGCCGACATGGGCGTGAAATTCAAGGTCTGCGGCCTGGCGCTGCAGGACTACGGCTACAGCGCGGCCGACATGCAGGACTTCGTCGAGGTCACGCCTTCGGCCATCACCGAGCTGATGCACTGGCAGAACCAGGGGTATGCGCTGATCCCGGCCACCGTGCAGGACAAGAAGTTTTCCATCGAGCAGATCCGCTGAGCGCCGGGGCATGAAAAAACGGGCCCCGTCGGGGCCCGTTGTCGTGGGGGTGCCAGGCCTTACAGCGCGGCGTAGCCCGGATTGGGCAGCACGCCGTCGACCTTGGGCATGTTGAGCTTGCGGGCGCTGATCTTGCCGCCACGGGCCTTGAGCCAGGTCTCGACCACGTCCCAGACCTGCTGGTTGCCGGCGGTCCGGGCTTCCTCGGCCACCGGGGCCCAACCGGCCACCTTGTAGCTCTTGTCGGCCTCGATCAGCTTGCCGTTCAGGCGCATGTCGTAGATGCGCTTGCCCATGGACTCCAGCGGATTGCAGCTGTAGCTCAGTCCGCCCACACGCACCATGTCGCCACCCTGCTGGTAGTAGGGGTCGGGGTTGAACAGGTTGTCGCAGACGTCTTCCAGCACGGTCTTGATGGTGGCGCCACTCATCTGGCTGACGGTCGCGTAGGAGTAGGTGGTGGCGGTCATGTCCATCAGCCACTCGCGCGTGAGCGCCTGGCCCGGCAGCAGGCTGGTGCCCCAGCGGAAGCCCGGCGAGAAGGCGATGTCGGCGCCCTGCACGTCCAGCAGCGCGTCGAGCAGCAGCTGGTCGCCGGTGCCGTTGAAGTTGCCGCGGCGGTACAGCGTGCCTTCCGTCACGCCCAGCACTTCATTGAGCTTGCTTTCATAGGGCGAACGGATCTTGTTGATCAGCGCGTCCATTTCCTTGTCGGCCGGCAGCATGTTGGAAAACACCGGCAGCAGCTTGTAGCGGAAGTCCCTGACCTTCTTGTCCTTGACGTCGAAGTCCAGCACGCCGAGGAACTTGCTGTTGGAGCCGGCGTTGGTGACGATGGTCTTGCCACCCTTGTTGCTGACGATGCTGGCCACGGGCATGCCGTCGTGCGTGTGGCCACCCATGATGGCGTCGATGCCGGAGACCCGGCTGGCCATCTTCAGGTCCACGTCCATGCCGTTGTGCGAGATCACCACCACGACCTGGGCGCCCTTGCCACGCGCCTCGTTGACCATGGCCTGCATGTTCTCGTCCTGGATGCCGAAGGCCCAGTCGGCCACCATGTAGCGCGGGTTGGCAATGGGGGTGTAGGGGAAGGCCTGGCCGATGATGGCGCAGGGCACGCCGTTGATCTCGCGGATCACGTAGGGCTTGAAGACGGGGTCGCCGAAGTCATTGGTCTTGACGTTCTGCGCCACGAAGTCGATCTTGCCGGCGAAGTCCTTCTCGACGATCTCCTTGACGCGCTCCATGCCGTAGGTGAATTCCCAGTGGCCGGTCATCACGTCCACGCCCAGCAGTTTGCAGGCGTCGACCATGTCCTGGGCATTGGTCCACAGCGAGGTGGCCGAACCCTGCCAGGTGTCGCCACCGTCGAGCAGCAGCGCGCCGGGGCGGCTGGCCTTCATGCGTTTGACCAGGGTGGCCAGGTGCGCGAAACCGCCCACCTTGCCATAGCGCCTGGCGGCCTTCTCGAAATCGAGGTAGGTCAAGGCGTGCGCCTCGGCCGTGCCGGGACGCACCTTGGCCACCTTGAGCAGGTGTTCGCCCACCAGATGCGGCAGGTTGCCCTTCATGCTGCCGATGCCCAGGTTCACGTTGGGCTCACGGAAGTAGATGGGCTTGAGCTGCGCGTGGCAGTCGGTCATGTGCAGGAAGGAGACATTGCCGAACTTCGGAATGTCGTACAGGCCCTGGGCCGCCGTGGCCGCGTCGGCCTCGGCGTAAGTGCCCATGCCCATGCCGGCCATGGTGCCCGCGCCGAGCACCTGCATGAATTCACGTTTGGAAAGATTCATGTTTTCGCATCCACTGATGTTTAGGGGAAAAAGAACCCGGGGCTGCACCCCGGGCCGATGGTAGATCGCTTACTGGTTGACGGGCGACTTGGGGTCGAGCAGCAAAGCCATGATGTGCTTGACCTGCTGTTCGTTCAGGATGCCCTTGTGACCGGCGCGCGGCATCTGCGAGCAGGCGTTGTAGGCACGCGAGTTCCAGATCTTGCCCCAGGTGTACTGGATGATGGCGGCGGACTCGGGTGCATTCAGGTTGCTGACGCCGCGCATCTTGCCGTAGTTGTACAGGCTCGGGCCCAGCGTGCCGAAGGAGATTTCTTCCTTGCTGATCTGGTGGCAGTTGTAGCAGTTGCCACCGTTCTCGCTGCCGGCTGCATCGGTCCAGGTCATGCCGCGGCCGCTCTGGGCGAGCTTCTCGCCCTCTTTCCAGTCACCGATGTACTGGCCGCCTGCGGGCCACTTGATGCTGGCGAAGTTCGCCGCCTCAATGGCCTTGGCCGTCTTCTCGTCGATGGGCTGGCCCGCCACGTCGGCCTTCATGCATTCGAGGTTGGCATCATCGAGCACCAGGCGGTCGACCTTGGCCTGGCCCTGGTCGCGGAAGGATGCCTTGGCGATGTCCTGGGTCAGCCTGTCCAGTTCGGCCGTGCTGGGCATGCTCGAGCAGCCAGCGACCAGCACAACAGCCGCCACGCCGGCAGCGATGAGGAATTGGGTCTGTTTCTTCATGGTATCGGTCTCCACTTAGCGCTTGATGGCCGGGGCGATGTTCTCGGCCCCCTTGGCATTGACGCCCATGTAGGCGCCCAGGGCGATGGTGGCGTCACTGCCAAACAGCGGGTAAGGGAAACGCTGCTGGCGGTAGCAGTCGTTCAGACGCAGCTGCATGCTCCACATCTGGCCGTTGGAGACGCGGTAGGCCGGCCAGGCGGCAAAGCCGATGCCGTCGCCCGGGTTCTTCGTCAGGTTGGGCAGGTCCTGCAGGCGGATGCGCTTGCCGTCTTCACCGTGGCAGGAGGCACAGGAGAAGTCGTGCGTGCCGCCGCGCATGAAGAACAGGCGCTTGCCCACTTCGTACATGACCTTTTCCTGCTGATGGCTGTTGGGCAGGTTGAACTTCATGCCGCGCGATTCGGCGGCGATCCAGGTCGCCAGCGCGGTCACGTTGGCCTGCTCGCCGCGACCATAGGCCGTCTTGGCGATCTCGGCGCCGTTGAAGCCCTGCAAAGTCTCCATGCAGCTCACCAGGCGGGACTCGAGGTCCTGCACCTTGTTGGTGTCGGCAAAGTGACGGGGCAGCTCGACGAAAGCGCCCTTGACCACACCCGGGCCCTTGCCCAGATCACACTGTTCCAGCGAGGCATTCTTGGGGCCGCGCTTCTGCTTCCACAGGTCTTCCCCCTTGGCTTCGAACAACTCGGCCGGGTTGCCGTCGGCCAGCATCGCGCGGTATTCGGCGATGCCGTCACTGGCGGACTTCTGCGCCAGCGCAGCACCGCTGATCATGGTGGCGGCGAGCGCCAGGGTCCAACGTTTCATCTTTGTCACCTCGTCGGTTGTTATGAAAGCAAAAAATGGAGAAGGGTCTCACCCTTCTCCATTCGTCGTTCAGTGCAGGGGAATCAGGATACCGTGGCTTCGTCGGTACGGCTGTCGCCCTTGTTGTCTTTCCAGGTCACGGCGATCTTGTCACCGGCCTTGGCGCCCTTCACGACGAACTGCATGAAAGGGTTCTTCGACACGGCCGGGCCCCACTCGGCGGTCAGCACGACCTTGCCGTTGAGAGAGGCGCTCACCTCCTGGATGAACCAGGCCGGCACAACCTTGCCTGCCGAGTCCTTGCGTTGACCGGATTCCATTTCGTGGCTCATGAGTACGCGCACGGTGGCCTTGTCGCCAGCGGCTTGCGCGCGAATGCGCATCGGATCTGCCATTTTGATACTCCTAAATCTGTATGAATGCTGTGGATGGACGGGCTGTCAGCGCTTAACCGCCGCAGCCGCCCAGCGTGACCTTGACTTCCTTCTTCGCAAAGAAGGCCTTGCCGTCGTTCATGATGGCCACGGCGTAGACATCGGAAGACTGGCCCATCTTGGAGCGCGTGGCGAAGTTGGCTTCAACCGCATCGCTGACATTGAACATGGCCACCAGCGCAGCCGGGTTCTTCTCCACCAGGATCAGCATGCGCTTGACGCCGGCCAGCGTGGTGCTGGCCGTCAGCGGCACCACGGCGCCGTTTTCGGCGATGTCCGGGCCACCGATGGTCACGTCCTTGCTCTCCACCGGAGCGCCGGCGCCCAGCGCCTTGGTCACATCGGCCGCGCTCTTGGCGTCGAAGGCAACCTTCTCGTAAGCCGCAGCCTGCTGCGGGATCAGGCCGGCAGAGGCCAGCAGGCCCGCCACCACGGCGCTATGTTTCAGTGTCTCGCGACGAGTTTGCATGTGATGCTCCTTGAATAAGTACATGCTAATAAAAAAATCTACCCTGCCCTATCGGTATTTGCACTTAGCCCGCTATTTTCCCGCACCTGCAGCCAACCATGCGGCAATGGTCTTTGCTTCCGCTTCGCTCAAGGACTGTGCCGGCATCGGGATCGGACCCCAGACACCCGAGCCGCCGCTCTTGATCTTTCCGGCCAGGTAGTCAGCCTTGCCGGCATGCTTCTTGGCGATGTCCGCGAAGCTCGGACCCACCAGTTTCTTGTCCATGGCATGGCAGGCCGTGCAGCTGTACTTGGAGAGCAGCGCCAGGATCGCCTTGTTGTCGCCGCCAGCGGCGGGGGCCTCGGCCTTGGGCTTGGCGGCCGGCGCCGGCTTGGCCGCCGCAGGCTGTGTTGTCGGCAGCGCCTCGCCCACCTTGCGCTCGGGCCTGGTGGTATCGGCGCCATGCTGCGGGCCAACCAGACGGTTCTGCTCGGCCAGGTTGCCGTGGGCATTGCGCGCATAGTCCGGCAGGAAGGAGGCCACCTTGGGCTCCGGCGTGCAATCCTTCATGCAGGCCACATTGCTGGTATCGGCCTTCCTGACCTTGCTGAACTCCGGACCCGGCCACATGGCGTGTTCGGTCGTCATGCCGTTGCGGTTGGGCATGCGGGCCTGCACCTCGCGGATGTTCTTGTCCGACATCACGAAGTCGTCGGGTACGATGCCGCCGAGGTTCAGCAGGAAGGCCGTCACGGCGTACACCTCATCGGTGCTCAGCGACTTGGGCGCATTCCAGGGCATGGCGCGGTTGATGTAGTCCCACAGCGTCGAGACGGTGGCCACCTTCATCAAGGTCGTGCGCCCCGGGAAGGAAGAGTCGGTCAGCTTGGCCACGCGGCCGGTCTTGATGTCCTCGGCCGTGGTACCGCCCACCAGGGGGCTGAACACTTCGCCGGATTCACCGAAGATGCCGTGGCAGTGAGCGCACTTGCCCTCCCACACGTCCTGGCCCTTGGCCACGGAACCGGACCCGGCAGGCAGGCCCTTGAAGTCGGGGCGCACGTCGATATCCCACGCGGCCACCTCCTTGGGCGTGGCGTTGCGTCCCACACCCGGATATTTGTCGGACTGGGCAAGCGCAACACCGGCCATCGCCAGCAGGGCGGCCGTCAGAACGGCATTACGAAACCTGGACATTTTTCACCTCACCGCTTTCCTGCACCAGCCATGACTGGATGGCATTGTTGTGATAGATCGAACGCGTGCCGCGCACGGCGCGCAGTTGTTTGTAGGTGGGCTGCACATAGCCCGTTTCATCGGTCGCGCGACTCTGGATGATGGCGGGCTTGCCGTCCCACACCCAGTCGATGTTGAAGCGGCTCAGCGCCTTGGACAGCACCGGCGACTCCAGACGGGCGCGACGCCAGTTGCGGCCGCCGTCGACCGACACGTCCACATGCTTGATCTTGCCGCGGCCGGACCAGGCCAGACCGGAGATGTTGTAGAAGCCCTTGTCCAGCAGCACCTGGCCACCGGAAGGCGTGGTCACCACGCTCTTGCATTCCTGGATGCTGGTGTACTGGCGATGCAGGCCGCTGGGCTGGAGGTCGATGTAATGCACGGCCTCGTCCTTGGCGGCGTAGGGCATGTCGCCCACCTCGATGCGGCGCAGGTACTTGACCCAGCTCACACCCTGCACGCCCGGCACCACGAGGCGCAGCGGGTAGCCCTGCTCGGGGCGCAGCATCTCGCCGTTCTGGCCGTAGGCCACGATCACTTCACCCGAGGTGATCAGCTCCATGGGAATCGTACGGGTCATGGAGGAGCCGTCGGCGCCCTCGGCCAGCACGAACTTGCCCTTCTTCAGGTCGGCACCGGCGAGCTCCAGCAGGGTGATCAGCGGCACGCCAGTGAACTCGCTGCAGGAGATCATGCCGTGCGTGTACTGCACGGTCGGCACGGCCACATTGCCCCACTCGACGGCGGTGTTGGCACCGCACTCGATGAAGTGGAAACGCGAGACGGCCGGCAGGCGCATGATCTCGTCCATGGTGAAGACCTTGTTGGCCTTGACCATGCCGTTGACCATCAGGCGGTGCTTGGACGGGTCGATGTCCCACCAGCCCTGGTGGTGACGCTCGAAGTGCAGGCCGCTGGGCGTGACGATGCCGAACAGCGACTGCAAGGGTGCGAACGAGACCGAAGCCTGCGTGGTCTGGGTCAGACCCGGGCTCTGGCGGCGCTGCACGTTGGATTCAAATCTGGAAGGCTTGCCGTAGCCGCCATCGGCGGCCACGCCCTGGCCCAGGCCCGTGCTGTGCTCGGGCAGGTTCAGGATGTTGGGGTCCCCGCCCTCGGTGGGCACCGGATTGCCCTGCGCCAGCGCAGCCGTACCGGCGGCACCCGCCGCGGCAGCCGCAAACGCGTTGCGGATGAAGCTGCGGCGGCCTTGCTTGGCCTCCGCCACGACGGTCTTGATCCCGTCGCGGTCCAGATAATTCTCGGGCGCCTTGCGGATCCTGCCCGAACTCAAGTTGTCCTGCATCAAACTCTCCTTGCTATCGTTGCCATCAGCTGGCGATTTCTCTGCCCACGCTCGACTCAGTTCGCCTGAGCCTCGCGCCCCTCTGTTCCCTCATCCGTGCGCGCACACACCGCCTTGCACACCCGCACCACCGTCTCGTCCGCAACGCGGTAATACATCTGCGCGCCATCGCGCCGCTTGTCCAGCACGCCTGCCCGGTACAGCACATTGAGCTGCTGCGACATATTGGGCTGCGACACCGCGATCTCCTGCAGCAGTTGCGTCACGTTCTTCTCACCCCCGCACAGCGCGCCGATGATGCGCAGCCGGATCGGTGTGGACAGCACACCGAACAGCTCGGCGGCGGCTTCGTAGCCGGCGATCGTCGTTTTTGCTGCCGCCCCGTTATTCATTTGCTGATTCTAAATATTCACATACGCGAATATATAGATTTCACGAAATATACCCCTAGGTGTTTACGCGTATCTCGACTAAACCCTGGGGGGTTTATTTTTTACTTTGTGAAACGGTAGTGGTCCCGGTTCAGGACAGCGGCAACGGCCGTGACCTCTTCCGGGAAAAAGCCCAGATTGAGCTCCGTATTGCACTGCTCGACCATGCCACGCAGGTAACCCGCCGTGTTGATGCGTCCTGCCGGCTTGTACATGGCACTGCCGTCACCGCCCACCTTCTGCTGGTGGCAGGCCACGCACTTGCTCTCGGCGATCAGCTTCTCGCCCAGCTTGAGATCGGCACCCTGGAACACCGGGGGGACCTGGGCTCCGGCCACACTGCCGAGCATGAAAAACGGGATGGCGAGGTATTTGTGCATGGTCATTAGGTTAGCGAAGACGGCGACTGGGGGCAAGCACCCACCAGAGTGGCCGGTCGTGCCGATGGAAAAAAGGGCCGGGGCAAGCCCGGCCCTTTGACCTTGGGCCTCAGACCTGCTCAGTACTTCCAGCCGAACTGGATACCCAGGGACTGCTGCGACATCTTGATGGTCTCGTTGCCGCCGGCGCCCGCGCCGGCGATGCTGTTGAACATCGAGGAGCCGGAAACAGAATTCTCCGGTGCATACATGTAGGCCAGCGTCACTTCCGATTGCTTGGACAGCGCGTAGGTGCCGCCCAGCGTGTAGTGGGTCGTGATCACGCCCGGCGCGATGATGTTGAAGCTGACATCGCGGCTCTTGACCGGGTTGTCACCCACGTTGACACCGGCACGCATCGTCAGGTTGCCCGACTGCTGCCACTCGATGCCCAGCTTGTACACATTGATGTCGGACCAGCCGAAACCCTTGCCGTCCGCGGTGCCCAGCAAGCCGGTGTTGTTGCTGGGGTTGCCCACCGAGGGAACACCGCTGTACTTGATGAAGCTGTAGTCGAAGGCCACCAGGACTGCCGGCGTCGCCTGGAAGCTGAGGCCTGCCGAATAATTTTCCGGAATGTCGAAATTGCCACCATCGGCAAACAGGCCCTTGTACTTGTCGAACTTGGACATGCTGATCTTGGGCGAATAAGAGGCGCCCACGTTCAAGGTGTTGCTGAGCTTGCCCAGGTAACCCAGGCGAACGCCAAAGCCGTTGCTTGAGTCATAGCCGTTGTTCGTCACGCTGCCCTTGGCGCTCGTCATGGCCGGGAAACCGGCAGCGTTGTCGAATGCCTGCAGGCCGTCGGCCTTGAACTGCTGATGCACCAGCAGCGGCGAGACGCCCAGCGAGTGGCTGGGATTGAGCTTGTAGGCAAACGTCGGCGCCACCACAAGCTGGATCATGTCCACACCCAGCTTGCCCGAACCGCACATGCCGTTGGCGGTACCTGCACCGGAGCCGCAGTTGATCTTGCCGCCGGCATATTCGGTGTTCAGGCCGCCATTGCCATACACGGCCAGGCCGACGCCGATCGTGTCGCTGACGGCACGGTTGTAGCCGAACTCGGGCACGTAGAAGGTGTTGCTGTCGCTGTCCTGCGCCACGTCGATGCTGCCCGCGCCGACACCGGCACTGCCGGTACGGCTGTAGCCACGCTTGGGCATGAAGACATCTACCCCGAGTTCCAGGCGATTGCCGGCAAAAGCGGCCGCGGCCGGATTGTTGGCCCCCGCAAAGGCGCTGTCGGTCGTGGCCACGGCCGCGCCGCCCATGCCTTTGGCTTTCATGCCATAGCCGTGCGAGAAATAGCCGTTGGTGGCCATGGCGGCTGTCAGCGGACCGGCCATGACCAGGGCGAAGGCGGTCTTGCGGAAAATATGACTCTGCTTCAAGTTTGTCTCCTGTTATAAAAATTCATTCTTCAGCTGGCACTTGCTCTCAGAACTCGCCCTTGGAGCCGCGTTCCATCATGTCCCAGATGGTTTCGCGCACTTTCCAGGCTTCTTCCTTCAAGGGGGACGGCAGCTTGCGACCCATCTTGACCATCATGTCCATGTTCAGCGTGTACATCCACAGACCGTCTTCCTTCTCGACCACGGTGATGCGGCAGGGCAGGTAGGCCGCCATGTGCGGGCTGAAATCCACCATCATGCGAGCGGTGGCGGGGGTACAGAAGGAATAGACCTTGAGGAACTTCTGGGGCTTGCCGGTGCGCGCCTCCAGCTCCTTGGACAGCGGCAGGTCGCCCACGCCTTTCATATTGCGTTCGGCGGCGATCTGGGTCAGCGCCTGCTCGATGTCATTGATGGTCACGCCGGCCTTGACCTTGCGTTCCCAGGTGGTGGCCACGGCGATGTCGCCTTCGGCGTCCACCCAGCGGTCCCACATCCTGCTGGCCTCAGCGCCAGCGCCATCCTCGAGTTTGCCGATGGTGCTGATCGTGCCGCAACCAGTGGTCAAGACGACCAGGGCCAGCAGGGGCAGGCCACGCAGAATTCGGGTGAAAAACTTCACGTTCATATCCTTCAAAAAGGGTGTTGATGATTACCCTACCCCCTAGGGTAGTTGCTTGGAGGCAATGGTGCAGCACGAAGCACGCGCTTGCCATAGGGACGAACCCTATACCCTTAGGGGTAAGCCACGCAGACCGTCACCCGGCGATGGGGCTGTCTGAATCTGGCACACTGCGCATTCCCTTAGCCTCAAATGACTGCCGCCATGCCCAGAAAGCCAGCCACCCCCGCAGCAGAAGTCTCCAAGTCCGCCGTCTATCGCGCCGATCACCAGAAGGACGTGGTCAATCGCCTGCGCCGCATCGAAGGCCAGGTGCGTGGTCTGGTGGAGATGATTCAGGCAGGCCGCAGCTGCGAAGACGTCGCGCTGCAGATGTCCGCCGCCCGCAAGGCCATGGACAAGGCCTTCTACCGCATGATGGCCTGCACGGTGATGGAAGCTGTCTACGACGCCGAGAACGAAGAGCACGCCATGCAGGAAGTCGAGAAGTCGGCCCGACTCCTGGAAAGATTCGGCTGAGCCAGCGCTGAAATGCAAGGGGCGGTCCCGCAGGACCGCCCCTTCTTCTTTTCCGTCTCTGTACGAAACTTATCTGGCGCCGGCCAGCACCCAGGACGCCAGGGTCTTGGCATCGGCTTCGGCCAGGGCTGCCTGCGCCGGCATGGGCACAGGGCCCCACTTGCCGGCCCCACCCTTCTTGATGCTGCCTGCCAGTATGGCCTCGGCATCCTTCTGGTCCTTGTACTTCTTGGCCACGTCCTGGAAGGACGGGCCGACCATCTTGCGATCAACCGCGTGGCAGGCCATGCAGGCATTCTTGCTGGCGATTTCCTTGCTGGCGAAGGCGGGCATGGACACCAGTGCGACGGCAGCCAGGGCGATGTGGATCAATTTCATGGGGTCTCCTCGGATCGGTTGTTGAAAATGCTCAGGCGTAACGGGCCGCCATGGCCTCCAGCGCGATGGGCTTGATCTTCGAGGCCATGCCGGCGCAACCGAAAGCCTCGAAACGCGCCTTGACCACACCCCGTGCGGCCTTCTTGGCCGCGGCCAGGGCCTTGCGCGGATCAAACTCGCCGGGCTGCTTGGCGAAGATCTCACGCATGGCGCCGGTCATGGCCAGGCGGATGTCGGTGTCGATGTTGATCTTGCGCACACCACTCTTGATGCCGCGCTGGATCTCCTCGACCGGCACGCCATAGGTCTCCTTGATGTCACCGCCGTACTGGCGGATGATGGCCAGCCACTCCTGCGGCACGCTCGATGAACCGTGCATCACCAGGTGCGTGTTCGGAACCTGCGCATGAATGGCCGCGATGCGGTCGATGGCCAGGATGTCGCCGGTGGGCTTGCGCGTGAACTTGTAGGCACCATGGCTGGTGCCGATGGCAATGGCCAGCGCGTCGACGCCGGTCTTCGCCACGAAGTCCCTGGCCTGCACCGGGTCGGTCAGCATCATGTCGTGCGTGAGCTTGCCCTCGGCACCCACGCCGTCTTCTTCACCCGCCTCGCCGGTCTCCAGCGAGCCCAGGCAACCGAGCTCACCTTCCACCGATACACCCACGGGGTGCGCCATCTCGCAGACGCGGCGCGTGATGTCCACGTTGTAGTCGTAGCTGGCCGGGGTCTTGCCGTCGGTCATCAAGGAGCCGTCCATCATCACGCTGGTGAAACCCGAGCGGATCGACTGCTGGCAGACCGCCGCCGAAGTGCCATGGTCCTGATGAACGACGACCGGGATGTCCGGGTGCGACTCCACGGCCGCCAACATCAGGTGACGCAGGTAGGGCTCGCCCGCGTACTTGCGCGCGCCGGCCGACGCCTGCAGGATCACCGGGCTATCGGTTTCCTGGGCGGCTTCCATGATGGCCAGCACCTGTTCAAGGTTGTTGACGTTGAAAGCCGGCACGCCGTAACCGTGCTCGGCGGCGTGATCGAGAACCTGTCGAAGAGATGCGAATGCCATGGTGTCGTCCTGTGGTGTAAGAAATTTTGAAAAACAGTCCCCTGCGACCTCGCGTGGAGGTCGTCGTCAACCGAACGGAAATGAATCAGCCCCTGGCGCGTTTCTCCAGGATCTCGAAGGCCGGCAGAGTCTTGCCCTCCAGCACCTCCAGGAAGGCGCCCCCGCCCGTGGAGATGTAGCCCACCTGCTTCTCGATGCCGTACTTGGCAATCGCGGCCAGGGTGTCGCCGCCACCCGCGATGGAGAAGGCGCTCGATTCGGCAATCGCCTTGGCGATGGCCTTGGTGCCGTTCTCGAAGGCCGCAAACTCGAACACGCCCACCGGGCCGTTCCACACGATGGTGCCGGCGGCCTTGAGCTGCTG